>CAVHRK010000045.1:0-94849 GCA_963638365.1 Anaerobutyricum sp.
TATACTACTTGTTTACAAATTTTTGGATAGTGTCTACTTTTAGCTTACCACTTCATATCACTATTTCATTTTACTTACTGAACGCTTACAGAAGTGATGTGAGGGTTAACACCTTCATACCAGTATAAGAAGCCTTCCATGTCAACAACATCGCCAACCTTGAGGTTCTGAACTGCCTTGTAAACATCGCTGTCCTTATCGCACAGATAAGATTCAACAGTGAAGCTGTAGGTGTTTCCGTCAAGGGATACGTTGAAGTATAAGTCATCGCCTTCTGTACCGGAACCATCCCACTTGTAAAGGAATGCATCACCAGCATCGTTAGCAGCTTCTACGGTCATACCCTTGAAAGATACGAACTGGTTCTGGTAATCAATTAATTCATCCTTGCCAAGTAAATCGGTAACATCCTTCGCATCAGCAACGAAAGTATCGGTATCTTCGATTTCATAAGTAGCATCAACGATTTCTACTTCGCCGGACCACTCAGACTTGAAACCGGTAACTTTGATCTTGGTTCCCGGAACAAGCTTGTCATAATCTTCCTGAGAGCAAGGCAGGTTGTAGATGAAGAATGCGCCATCCTGATTCTGGGTGTAGAAAGTAGCCTGGCCAACACCGTTGTCTTCCCACCAAGCCTGCTTAGCCTGTACATAAGTTTCAACACAAACTTCGGTATCAACATCAGCAGCAACATAATCAGCGTAGCTCATAACGCCTTCGGTAGCAGCAGCGTCTGCGGTTTCAGCGTCAGCTTCTGTATCAGCTTCAGCGGTATCTTCTGCTTCTGCAGCATCTTCTTCAACAGCTTCGGTTGCGTCTTCTACTTCTGTAGCAACTTCTTCTGTTGTACTCTCTGTAGTGTTGGAGCAGCCTGCTGCTACAAGTACGAGAGAAAGTGCAAGTGTTACAAGTAATGATTTTTTCATAATAAACTCCTCCTAAATAGATGTGATATCACACTTGGTGATAACTTCATTAGTAAAAGTTCTGTATACAATACCTCTCATATGGTGTATCAGAACTTCTGATTGTAATTGATAAGGTTGATAAAACTTTATCAATTAACTGCAATTCACATTATACCTTAATGTTCTGATAAATCAATGGTGATTTTGCCTATTTTTTCGCTTTTTCATCGCTTCGGATATAACATATAGTAAAATTCCTGCCCACGTGACGGCAAGAGCAGCCAGTAAAATCACTGCTGTCTGGGGCAAAGGTCCTAAATCCGTCTTGCCGGTGGAACTCATATTCTTCTGGTCGAGACGGTAAAGGGAGGTCACATCCTCGAACATTTTCTGCATAAAGGCATCGTCTACCGTCTGTTTCCGGCGGGTGGATTTCGTGACATTCTCGATCATCTGACCGGCAGCATCACGGAGGGAAGCAGAACCGTTGAATACCGGAGTTACAAAGGTGTGATCGGTGTTATCAAGCAAAAGTTTGGAAGCCTTGATCTTCACATCGTAGTGCACGTTGTTGTCTTCACCGGCACGGGATAAGTAATCCTGATATTCGGCAGAATCCTGTGCTTTCGAAGTGACAGGCACATAACCTTCGGTTTCGGAATACGCAATCTGCACGTCATTGGTGAGCAGATACTGGGTGAACAGCCACGAAGCAAGCACTTCCTGCGAATCCTTTTTATTGAAGACACAGACGGAAGGTCCCTGAGAGATCATCTGCGGGTTCTCCGGATCAAACTGCGGAATCATCATCACTTCCGTGTCAAAGTCAACGAGCGCATCTTCGCTGATGTCGGAAAGCGGAGCGTGGGTTCCCATCCAGGTAGCTCCGGCCGTTGAGTCGATCGCAAAAATACATTGTCCTGCATTCAGGAAGTTCGCCGGATAACTGGAAATCTTGAAGGTGGAAAAGGCTCCAGTCTTCGCATGGGAAGCAATGGTATAAAGCAGCTCTGTAGTGGTATCGTTAAAAATTTCAATATCACCGTTATCGGTCGAATAACCGGCGCCCTTTTGCTTCAACATCTGGATCATCATGTTGTCGGTGGACTTATCAATGAAAGGAATCATGACTTTCTGACCGTTTAAAGCAAAGGTGCCATCGGCATTCTGCTTCATTGCAGCCTCGGAAACCTCCCAGACGAAATCCCAGGTGAGCGTTTCCGGCAGGGTATAGCCGAGTTGTTCCACATAAGTCTTATTCACATAGCAGGCCTCGGTGGAGCGCATATAAGGCAGCGCATAATAATGACCGTTAAATTCGCATTCGTTTAAGAACTGCGGAATGATTTCTTCCTGTGTAGGCCCGTCAAACAGAAGGTCCGATCCGCCCAGTCCGTATTTTTCATTGGTAAAAAGAGTATCTAACGGAACCACGACGTTGCTTCCGGTGAGGTAAGTAGCAATATGATCCGGATAGGTAATGCAGACATTGGGCGTGGTGTCCGTTGCAATGTTCGTGATGACATCGTTATAAATCTTGCCGTAATCGGTGTAGAGACGTAAGTTTACGGTAATATTGGGATACAGATCCTCAAAATCTTCAATCGCTTTCTTGTAGATTTCCGTCTGGGTTTTATTCGTATCATTCTTGGCCCAGAAGGTAATTTCATAATTCCGGGAGGTGTCGAAGTCCTCCGGAACGGTAAAATCGCTCTGACCCTTGGAGCCGTGGCAGCCGGTAAGTCCGAGAGCCCCGACCATCAGGGAAAAAGTAAACAGTAATTTTGAAATGGTATGTTTTCTCATCCCTTTGTACCTCCTCTCGATACGCCTGCCATGACCTTTTTACGGAAAATCAGGAACAATACAATAAGCGGCAGGGAAATCACCACAACCGCAGCCATCATGGCGGGGATGTTTTCACGGCCAAAGCCGTTTTCACGGATTTCCTGAATGCCGTTGGATACCAGATAGTAGTTCGGATCATCGGTAATCAACCGCGGCCATACATAGGAATTCCAGCACTCAATGACCTTCAGGATAATGATGGTAATGAGCGTCGGGCGGCAGATGGGGATCATGACCTTACGCAGGTAGCGCAGATCCGAAGTGCCATCCACTTTGGCAGCATAATAAAGCTCGTCCGGAATCTGTGCGAAATTTTCACGCAGCAGATAGATGTAGAAAACCGAAGTCACGGACGGCAGAATCAGTCCTAAAAAGCTGTTCCGCAGATCAAGGTTTGTAATGGTGACAAAGTTCGTGATGATCACAAGCTCGTTCGGGATCATCATTAAGGACAGGAACAGCGCAAAGGCAATGTTCTTGCCGCGGAATTCCAGTCTTGCAAAGGCAAATGCCGCAAGTGTAATCACAACCAGCATAATTGCAGTAGTAATCACGGTAAAAATCAGGGTGTTCCATAAGTATCTGCCCAGAGAAACCGTGGTAAATGCATCAATGTAGTTCTGCATTGTCGGTGACAGGGTAAAGAACGACGGAACATATTCACTGTTGTAGGAACTGTAGCTTTTTACGGAGGTCAGGATCATCCAGTAAAAAGGAAACAGAACCATAATCGCCCAGAAGATCAGCAGGGTATAAATCACAACGTTTCTGACAATGCCTTTTACTTTGGCAGATTTTTGAATCTTTTCGTAATCCATGGCAGTGTCCTCCTTAATAATATACATGCTTTTTGCTGACCAGAAGGTTGATGCAGGTAATGGTCAGAACAATGGTAAACAGGATGATGGCGGCTGCCGACGCATAGGAAGGATAGCCACCGCTGTTGCCGTAAAGCATATCGTAAACATAGCCAACGATGGTGTTCATTTCAGCAGCATTCAGATCCGTACCGAACAACGCAACGGCATCGCTGTAGGCCTTGAATGCGCCGATGAATCCGGTGATGACCAGATAAAAAATCATGGGAGAGATCATCGGCAGGGTGATCTTGCGGAAGATTCTCGCACGGGAAGTACCGTCTACCTTGGCGGCATTGTAATAGGTCTGGTTCACGGAAGCCAGTGCACTTGTCAGAATCAGGATTTTAAAGGGAAGAACCACCCATATCGTGTAAAAACAAAGCACGAACATTTTCGCCCAGTAGGGACCGTCAATGAAATCCACAGAATGCCCGCCGAAAGCCTGAATCAGGAGATTCACCATACCGTCTGTGTAGGCGGTCTTTTTGAACAGAATCATAAATACCAGACCGACAGCCAGGGTGTTCGTCACATAGGGTAGGAAATAGATCGTTTCAAACAGCTCCTTTAAGGGCTTGATCGAACTTAACCCCAGTGAAATAAACAGGGCAAGGAGCGTGGAAAGCGGTACGGTAATAATGACAAGAAGAAAGGTATTCTTCACAGCCTGCAGGAAATAAGTGTCGTGCAATACATAGGAATAGTTATAAAGTCCGACGCCGAAGTAGGTCTGGGAAGCGGAATTATAGCCTTCTTCAAAGGAATATACGAATACATCAATTAAGGGATAAATCATAAACACGCCCAGAAACAGGAACGCGGGCAGCAGGTAAAGCCACCCTTTGAGGTTATTTTTTTCCATCATGGCGGGGGCCTCCTTTACTTGCTGATTTCATAAGGAATCCGTTCCTCGTTATCCTTGTGGAACAAAAAGACCTTATTGGGTTTCAAATCAAAGGAAACAACCGGAGAGCTGGTGTCTACGGAGTTTTCGGCACTGATAATGGAACGGATGGTGGCATTTTCGGACTCTTCTTTGGTAGAAACGACACTCACGTCACGTCCCATGACTTCAAGACGGTTCAGATCACAGTGAAGCGCACCGTTTTCGTTCAGGATAAAGCCTTCCGGACGAACGCCGACATAGACTTCCTGATCTGCAACATTTCCTACCTTAAAAATAGCATCCTTTCCTATATATAAAGTGTGATCCTTCACCTGTCCGCGGAAAACATTGATCGGAGGAGTTCCGAGGAACTTCGCAACGAACAGATTGGCAGGATTGTCGTAAACCTCCTGCGGCTTTCCGATCTGCTGGATCACGCCCTCTTTCATGACAATGATCATATCCGAAATGCTCATGGCTTCTTCCTGATCGTGGGTAACGAAGACCGTTGTGATTTTGGTTTCGCACTGGATCCGGCGCAGCTCCTCACGGGTCTGCAGACGGAGTCTGGCGTCCAGATTGGATAAAGGCTCATCAAGCAGAAGGACCTTCGGCATTTTTACTAACGCACGGGCAATGGCAACACGCTGCTGCTGACCGCCGGAAAGCTCACTGGGCTTACGGTCCATCAGCATTTCAATCTGAACGAGTTTGGCAGCCTCTAATACGCGCCGGTTCATTTCCTCTTTGGAGAGCTTGTCCTTTCCTTTCAGATTCTCGAGAGGAAACTGGATGTTCTGCTTTACTGTCAGATGCGGATACAGGGCATAGTTCTGGAACACGAGTCCGACGCCTCTGTTTTCGGCAGGAAGATTGGTGACTTCATCCTCTCCGAAGAAAATTTTCCCTTCACTTGGCTTTAACAGACCGCTGATCAGGTTCAAAGCGGTACTCTTGCCACAGCCGGAAGGACCGAGGAGTCCGATCAGCTTGCCGTCCGGAATTTCAAAGGAAAAATCGTTGACGGCAATCACATCCTCGCGGATTTTTTTGTTGCGGTTAGGAAATCTTTTCGTTAAGTGCTCTAATACAATTTTCATAGGGTCCCCCTTTTTCTTAAATCCCGTAGGAATCTCGTAAGTCGCTGGAAATGTGATCCAGATCCGGATAAATGGATCCTTCGGTAATGCCGAACACACGCAGGCTGTCGATGAAGTATTTCTTGCGCTCACATGGAATAATGATTTTATATAAAGTATTCTCATCGCAGATGTCTTCGAGTCTCTGCAGAGAATTGTGTACGGTGAAGTTCGACTGCTGCGCATACATACGCAGGTTGTTGTCGGTAGAGCTGCAGGCGAGGATGCGGTCGGCAACCTCCGGATTATGGTGATTGTGTTTGAAGGCCGGCAGCAGCATTTCCTGTGTGGTATCCGCATCAATCGGATAAATGCAGTGTCCGAAGCTTTCCTGTTCGTTAAGACGGGCAGGAACCAGAACCCATACGCAGGCATCCAGTGTGGGATGTACCTTATAGGTTTCGGTTGCAAAGAAGGAGGCAATCAGCGGTGACTGGCTCCAGTCCAGCATCCGTGTGGGAAGTCCGTAGTGCTGCATAATGGAAACCCATGCGGCGTAGTTATGTTTTTCCGGGGGATTTTTCATAATCTGTCGCGCCCGGATATAAAATTCATTGGTAATGTAACGTTCCACGTCAATCCGCTTCTGGCTTCGCTGGATGGAGGGAATTAAGGAAAGTTCCGAATTCTCCTCGCCACGATACCACAGCTTCAGCCCGTGTTTCTGGTTCAGGCCGCTTACGAAGTGAAGCAGTTCATCCATGGTATGAATTTCCTGAATAATCATGATCAAGTACCTCGTATGATAAATAATAAACAATACCAGTCTGATTATAGTTGATTTCTGCGCATTTCACAAGCCGGAAGTCGATAAGGAATTGTGTTCCGCTTAAATTTATGCCATAATGTAAAGAGTGCAAAGAAAAACAAGCGGCTGCAAAGCAGACATTTGTTTTTCTGCACTCTTTAACGAGCATGCGTCGGACGAAGTACGACAGGGAGTGCGAAGCACGGGCATGCGAGTTTGAAATGCACAAGAAACAAGCGGCTGCAAAGCAAAGAAAACTTTTATTCTGAACAAACGTAATTATTCAGAGTAACTGCATAGTTATATATGGAAAGGATGGAAAGCAGGAATGAAATACGATGTAATCATCATTGGAGCAGGGCCGGGAGGAATCTTTTCGGCATATGAGATGGTACAGCGCAGTAAAGATGTAAAGATTGCGGTTTTTGAGGCGGGCCATGCTTTGGATAAGCGTCATTGCCCGATTGACGGAGTAAAGGTAAAGAACTGTGTCAATTGTAAGAGCTGCTCGATCATGAGCGGTTTCGGAGGAGCCGGTGCTTTTTCCGATGGAAAATACAACATTACCAACGCATTCGGCGGAACCTTATATGAATATATTGGAAGAAGTCAGGCGATTGATCTGATGAAGTATGTGGATGATATTAATATGAAGTTTGGCGGTGAGGGGACGAAGTTATATTCGACCTCCGGTACGGCTTTTAAGAAGATCTGTCTGCAGAACAAGCTGAATCTGCTCGATGCTTCCGTGCGCCATCTGGGAACGGATATTAATCTCATTGTTTTGGGAAATCTTTATGCAGAGCTTAAGGATAAGGTGGACTTCTACTTTGATACGCCGGTTCAGACGGTAAAGGCACTGGACGAAGGGTATGAAGTTGTTTGTGAAAGCGGCTCTTATTATTCCGATAAGTGTATCATTTCCGTGGGACGAAGCGGAAGTAAGTGGATGGAGCAGATCTGTAAGGACTTACAGATCAATACCAAATCGAACCGTGTCGATATCGGTGTGCGTGTCGAACTTCCGGCGGTAATCTTCTCCCATCTGACGGATGAGCTTTATGAAAGCAAGATTGTGTACCGTACGGAAAAGTTCGAGGACTCGGTCCGGACCTTCTGTATGAATCCGCATGGTATCGTGGTAAATGAAAACACGAACGGTATTGTTACCGTAAACGGACACAGCTATGAGGGCGCAGATAAACAGACCGAAAACACCAACTTTGCCCTGCTGGTATCCAAGCATTTCTCCGAGCCGTTCAAGGACAGCAACGGATACGGTGAAAGTATAGCAAGACTTTCCAATATGCTCGGAGGCGGTGTTATCGTACAGCGTTTCGGGGATCTGGTAAGAGGACGAAGAAGTAACACAAAGAGAATCGAAGAGGGACTTGTCGAGCCAACCCTTTCTGCAACACCGGGTGACTTGAGTCTGGTGCTTCCGAAGCGTATTCTGGACGGCATTATTGAGATGATTTATGCTCTCGATAAGATTGCGCCGGGTACCGCCAATGACGATACGCTGCTTTATGGTGTTGAGGTGAAGTTTTATAATATGGAAGTGGAGCTCAATGAAAATCTGGAAAGCTGCCATAAGGGACTGTATATTATCGGTGACGGCAGCGGGGTAACCCACTCGTTGTCCCATGCGTCTGCAAGCGGTGTTTATGTTGCAAGGCAGATTGTGCAGTAATACATAGAGAAGTATTTGCAGAGGTGTCTAACGGTTACAAAGAGGAGCAGTATGAGCAGGGAAAAGCAGTCACAGTATGACCGGATGACCGGGCAGCCGGTGGAAAAGCTTATTTTGGAGCTTGGTCTGCCGACAACGATCAGTATGCTGGTTACTAATCTTTATAATATGGCAGATACCTATTTTGTCGGGGCACTGGGAACCTCTGCAAGCGGGGCGACCGGAATTGTGTTCGGACTGATGGCGATTCTGCAGGCATTCGGGTTCATGTTCGGACATGGAGCCGGAAGTATTATCAGCCGCAGACTTGGAGCTAAAGAAGTGGAGGATGCCAGACGGTATTCGGCAACGAGCTTTTACGCGGCATTGATTTCCGGTATGCTGGTATTGGTTCTGGGACTGTGCTTTTTGACACCGTTGGTGCGGCTGCTTGGAAGTACCGATACAATTCTTCCCTTTGCAAGGGAATATGCGTTTTATATTCTGCTTGCGGCACCTGCCATGGTGAGCAGCTGTGTGATGAATAATATTCTGCGGTACGAGGGACGGGCATTTTTTGCCATGATCGGTCTTACGAGCGGTGGATTTTTAAATATTTTTCTGGACGCGTTTTTCATCCGGGTGTTGCATATGGGAATCGGAGGAGCCGGACTGGCAACGGCGATCAGCCAGTATCTTTCCTTCGGAGTCCTGCTCAGTATGTTTTTGAGGAAAAAGACGCAGACGACCTTTGCAATCCGCTATATCAGCTTTACGGCTAAGACGCTTGGCGAGATTGTGACTACAGGGCTTCCGAGTCTGGCACGTCAGGGGCTTGCCAGCATTTCCACGATGGTGCTGAATCATACGGCAGGCATTTACGGGGATGCGGCGATTGCCGCCATGAGCATTGTAAACCGGATCAGCATGTTTATTTTCAGTGTCGGTCTTGGCATCGGCCAGGGCTTCCAGCCGGTTGCGGGCTTTAATTATGGCGCCGGAAAGTTTTCGAGAGTAAGAAAAGGATTTTATTTTACGTGGATCTTTGGAACGGTGATGCTGGGCACATTTGCACTGGTGGGCTTTTTCACGGCAGGAACGGTTGTGGCATGGTTCCGGAATGATCCGGAGGTTATCACTATTGGAATTCCGGCGATGCGGGCACAGTGTCTGGCACTGTTTTTCGTACCGTTCAGTGTGTGTAACAATATGATGTTCCAGAGTATCGGATATAAGCTGAATGCGACCTTCCTGTCTACACTGCGGAATGGGTTATGCTTTATCCCGCTCATTTTAATCATGCAGTATGCTTTTGGAATTGCCGGAGTGCAGTATGCACAGGCAGCAGCGGATGTACTCACCGGTCTGATCTGTATTCCGTTTACGATTGGGTTCTTCCGGAAATTACCGGCAGACCGCGAAGAATGAAAGATAAAAATGTCTAAAGGATGCGAAAGGAGAGAAAAGGTGAAAAAATCAATCTTTTCAAGGAACACATTAAAAAGGGGAATCAGTGCATTGCTTGCAGTATGTACGGCAGCAGTATTGTTTTTATCCCCATCCATGGGAACAGAAGCACAGGCAGCAGGGAAAGGCGGCGTATCGTCGCAGGCCTGCCAGTTGATTGACCGCAAGACGATTGAGTATCTGGCTGCTTTCAGTACCCTGCCATCTTCCGATGATGGAATGTTCTATCTGTATCAGTTAAAAACTTATGAGTATGCAATTCCGGATGAGGCAGCTCCTGTTGCATCCTGTGAGCAGTCATTGAATACGGTGATACATTTTCCGCTGGATTCCACCGCATCGAATGGCAGACTGTATGCGAAGTTTGCCCTGGTGGTATTACAGGGCGGTAAAAAGGTAATGATCGGTAATCCGCAGTACATCAGCAATCCGGAAATGATGGCGACATCCTCCCATCGTGTGCAGCGGCCCGCAAAGTCCACGCAGGGTATTGAAACGACCAACATTATCATCAACGGAAGCGGAACCGGTGATGTTCCGGTGACTCATGTGAATCGTACCGCACAGATTCTGGTTGGGGCAGGAACGGTTGTAACGCATCCGAAAGCGAGTGATGAAGTGAAGGATCCGCATCCGTGGGATCATACTTACTATATGCTGAATGCGGCCAATGATGAAGGAATTGAAGGATTGGTGAAGGACCTGCAGAATTATGCAGCCAATTCCAGAGCGCAGGATTTTATCATCGGCAACGAAGTGAATGAAAGAAAATGGAACTACATGAACTGGACTGACTGGGATACGTTTGTCAGAGAGTATACACAGGCATTCCGGGTATGCTATACGGCGATCAAGAGTGTGAACGCACAGGCCAATGTCTATGTGAGCCTTGACCAGTGCTGGGACAGGAACCGTCCGACCAGCCATCCGGAATATTATTCTTATATTGATGTAAAGGATTTTCTGATTAAGTTTAACAGTAACATCAGCAGCACCGGAAATATTGACTGGTGTCTTGCTATTCATCCTTATACCGTTCCGCTTACCTATGCAAAGTTCTGGGATATGTCCGGCGTAACGGTGGAGACACCGGAATACTGCCGTTCCCAGGTGTCTAATAATCATATGGTAACCTTCCAGAATGTGACGGTTATTACCGACTTTATGAGTAAGCCGGAATATGCGAACCGTTCCGGACAGGTGCGTGACATCATTGTAAACGAATTCGGTGTGAGTGCAACGCAGGGTGAGGACGTACAGGTTGCCGCTTTGTGTGCAGCTTTCTATTCCTTTGAAAAGAATCCGTATATCACCCAGGTTATTTATCTGGATAATTTAGGGGATGGTGTGGACTCACGTCTGTCTGAGCGTGGATGGGCAGCCTTTAACAGCTTTGGCACAGAGGAAGAGGCCGCTTATATGGACTGGGCAAAGCAGTATATCGGCATCAGCGACTGGTCGAAGGTCATCCGGTAAGAGTTATAAAGAAGAGAAAATCAGACAGCATCAGGAGGAACAGCTATGAATCCCGCAGCAATGTTTAAGATCATGCAGGCGAAAAATACATTTACGAAGAACCATCCGAAGTTTGAGGCGTTTCTTAAAAATGTGATGGCAAACAAAATTGTTGAGGGCACGGTGATTGAAGTATCGATCCAGCGTCCCGGTGAAGAAGCAGTTACAACGAACATCAGAGTGCAGCAGTCAGACCTTGATCTGGTGCAGAGCCTTAAGGAGTTAGGACAACCATGAGAACGATACCCTGTAATCCCAATGCCCAGCCGGAAGTAAAGGAAGTGCTGGAGTATTTGTCACAAATTGAAGGAAAAGGAATTCTGACCGGCCAGCACACCCAGACGATGGAACAACCGGAGATCTGGAGAATCCGGAAGATTACTGGAAAGCTTCCGGCAATCTGTGGCTTTGAGCTGCTGTCATATTCCCCGAATATCCGCAGGGAAACCGCAGATGAAGAATGCTTAAAGGAAGTGGACGAGAACACCGGTACACTGGAAAAGGCATGGGAATGGGCAGAGCGTGGCGGACTGCTGACCTTTACCTGGCACTGGTTTTCCCCGATGGGAGGAAGAGATAAGTCCTTTTATGCAGAAAAGACGGACTACGATGCGGCGCAAGCTGTGATCGAAGGGACACCGGAGCACGAAGCACTGTGCCATGACCTCGATCATATGGCAGGTATTTTGCAGCCATTCTGTGACCGTCATATCCCGATTCTGTGGCGTCCTTTCCATGAATCGGAAGGTGAATGGTTCTGGTGGGGAGCAAAGGGGCCGGCAGTGGCGGCGGAACTGTTCCGCTTCATGTTCCGTTATTACACCCGGCATCATCATCTGGATAACCTGATCTGGGTGTGGAATTCCCCACTTCCGGAAGGCTATGTCGGGGATGAATACTGCGATATTATTTCCAGGGATCTTTATACGGAACCGCATGTGCACGGGGCCTATGAGGAGCAGTATGAGGAGCTTTTGAAGGTAACGAAGCAGGACAAGGGCGCAGCTCTCGGAGAAATCGGTATTCTGCCGGATCCGGAGGTCCTTATGGAGAAAAAGGTTCCGTGGCTGTGGTACATGACCTGGAGCTTTGATTTTGCTCTGAATGAGAAATTTAATTCCGATACAGCACTTAGGAAATTATATGAAAGCAGTTATGCGATTGACCTTGAAGAATATAAAAGTAGGACTTATTTAGGATGAGAAAGGTTTTAAGGAGTGTAGGACATGAAAAAGAAGCAGACTCTGATTGGAATTCTGGTTATGATCATTGCAATCGGACTGGACCAGTTGACGAAACAGTGGGCGGTAGCAGCATTGAAGGGAAAGGAAAGCTTTGTATTGATTAAAGGGGTGCTGGAATTTTCCTACCTTGAAAATACGGGGGCAGCATTCGGATCCTTCCGTGGACTGCAGATTCCGTTGATTCTCGTAACGCTTGTGATTATTGCATTTGTGGTTTATAAGCTGGTTACCCTGCCGGATAATCCGCGATTCAACCCGATCCGGATCTGTGGCGTCTTTCTGATCAGCGGGGCAGTCGGAAATCTGATTGACCGTGTGGTGAACCGGTATGTAGTGGACTTTATCTATTTTGTTCCGATTGATTTTCCAAAGTTTAATGTGGCAGACTGTTATGTGACGGTTACGGTATTCGTACTGATTTTCTTGTTCCTGTTTTATTACAAATCCGAAGAGACAGACGTGATTATCTCTCTTAAGACAAAGAAAGAGAACAATAATTAGGCTGCAAGGAGGACGGACTTATGGCAAATCCTATTTTACCGTTCTGGGAGTATATTCCGGATGGCGAACCGAGAGTGTTTGGAGACCGGGTGTATCTGTACGGCTCCCATGACCGTGTGGGCTGTGGATATTTCTGTGATTATAAGCTGAAGGTGTGGTCGGCTCCGGTCAATGACCTGAACCACTGGCAGTGTCACGGAACGAGCTTTCAGACCAGGAATACGGCGAATCATGCTTCGAATACACCGTGGACAGATCACGAATTGTATGCGCCGGACTGTGTCGAGAAGGATGGCAGGTATTATTTATATATGTATATTTTCGGTGCCAAAGGATGCGTTGGCGTAAGCGATCATCCCGAGGGACCGTTCGAACTGCTGTCTAAGTATGAGTACCGCCCCGGAAATGAAGGGGACGAGGGAATCTTTAATGATGTCGGCGTCCTTGTGGATGATGATGGCAGGGTATATTGCTATTATGGCTTTGAGCATTCGCATATGAATGAGATTAATCCGGAGAACATGTATGAGATTCTTGACGGAAGCCTTAAGGAGCCGGTCATTGACGACCGGGAATGCATTCCGGAGGAGATCCGGTTTTATGAAGCCAGCTCTCCACGGAAAATCAATGGACTTTACTATCTGATTTATTCTCCGAGAAAAGGAAGCAGGCTGGCTTATGCCACTTCAGAGAGCCCGACAGGACCTTTTACCTACCGGGGCTATATTATTGATAATGGTGTGGACTATCCGGCAGGCAACAATCATGGTTCGGTCTGCAACATCAATGGACAGTGGTATGTCTTTTATCACCGGATGACGAACCATTCCATCATGTCGAGACGTGCCTGTGTGGAAAAAATTGAAATTCTGCCGGACGGGACGATTCCACCGGTCGAGATGACATCCCTTGGTTTTGAGGATGCCCTGAATCCGTATGAGCTGATTCCGGCCGAGATTGCCTGTGTGTTAAAGGGAGAGGGCTACATTATTGAAAAGGATGCCTTTACCCGGGTAATTACGAATATTAAGGCAGATAATGTCATTGGATATAAATATTTTGACTTTGGACAGGATTATGGCACGAAGACCATGATTCTTGCCTTACAGATTAAGGGGACGGGCAGCAATTCTGTTGTGCATGTCCATATCGATGCCGAAGACGGACCGGAGATCGGATCCGGGGAGATCGGACTTTCGGATGGCGTTTATAAGATCCGCTGCGAGGCAGTAACCGGACGGCATGCCCTGTATCTTGTTACCGAACTTCCGGTTGAAGGATGGACGAGAGCCTTTTTTGAAGAAAAAACCTTGTTTGAACTGCAGGCCTTTACGTTTTTTAAATAACAACAGCAGAGTCGGGCAATACTAGATACTGGATATGAATATCCGGCAGCCGGCTAAGTAACACAGGAAAGACAGCCGGCTGATCTGTAGAAGCAGGAAAGAAGGAATGTGGCATGAAGATTGCAATGTATGATACCAAACCGTATGACAAGGAATGGTTTGAAAAGAAGAAACCGGAAGGGTATGAAATTATTTATTTTGAGACGAAGCTGCGCTATGAAACCGCGGTACTGGCGGAAGGCTGTGAAGTGGTGTGTGCATTTGTGAATGATGTGATTGACGCGCCCACCATTGACCGGCTTTGCAGGCATGGAGTGAAGCTGATTGCATTACGCTGTGCCGGCTTTAACAATGTGGACCGCAAGGCAGCTGCAGGAAAGATACAGGTTGTGCGTGTGCCGGCGTATTCGCCATATGCCGTTGCCGAGCATGCGATGGGAATGCTGCTTTGTCTGAACCGGAAGCTTCACAAGGCTTATAACCGGACAAGAGAAGGCAACTTCACACTGAATAGACTGACTGGCTTTGATCTTCATGGAAAGACTGTCGGCGTCATCGGAACCGGTAAGATCGGTAAGACCTTTATCAACATCTGTCAGGGCTTTGGCATGAAGGTACTGGCTTACGATCCCTATCCGGATACATCACTTCCTGTAACCTATGTGGAAAAGGAAGAGCTGTTCCGGAACAGTGACATCATTTCCCTGCATTGTCCATTGACCTCGCAGACCCATCATATTATTAATGAAGAAAGCATTCAGATGATGAAGGACGGCGTGATGCTGATTAATACATCGAGAGGGGCATTGGTGAAGAAAGAGGCGTTGCTTGGTGGATTAAAGGAAAAGAAGATCGGGGCAGCAGGTCTTGATGTATACGAGGAGGAGGCCGAGTACTTCTATGAGGACTGCTCGAATGAGATCATCGAGGATGATGTTCTGGCACTGCTGGTTTCCATGCCGAATGTGCTGTTGACTTCCCATCAGGCATTCCTTACAAATGAGGCCTTACAGAATATTGCAGAGACTACCTTCGAAAACATCGCAGCTTACGAACGTGGTGAGGAACTGGTGAATAAGGTAGAATAGATTTATTCTCACGGAAGAAGTGTTAAATAGAATGTAATGATGCACACAGCAGCAGGTCAGTCCGGTGTTTCGCGGCTGACCTGTTCCTGTGTTGTAGGAAAGAGAAAAATGTGGTACACTGTAACCATATGAGTAAAAGAAAAGCTATGGAGCAAAGGTTCTGTGAATGTGCTCTGAATAATTACTGTAATACTCTTACAGAAATAACTGAGGATAGACCATGAAATTATTGAGTGCGATTGTCCCATGCTACAATGAAGAAGAAAATGTGCGGGACTTTTACGACGAGTTTATAAAGAATCAGCCCTTTTTCAAAGAAAAGGATCTGGATTTTGAACTGATTTATGTAGATGACGGTTCGAGAGACCGTACGGTTGCAGAGGTAAAGAAGCTGATTGAAGAAGACAACCGGGTGCATCTCCTGTCCTTTTCCCGTAATTTCGGAAAGGAAGCGGCAATTTATGCGGGTCTTGAGAAGTGCCGTGGCGATTATGCCGTATTCCTGGATGCCGATCTGCAGGATCCTCCATCATTGTTGCCTGAGATGTTTACCTATATCGAGCAGGGATATGATTCGGTTGCAACGAGAAGAGTTACCAGAAAGGGCGAGCCGAAAATCCGGTCGTTCTTTGCCAGATGCTTTTATAAGCTGATGCACAAAATTTCAAAGACGGAAATTGTGGATGGTGCCAGAGACTACCGTTTGATGACCAGACAGGTAGTGGACGCCATTCTTTCCATGCCCGAATATAATCGTTTTACGAAGGGAATTTATGGCTGGGTTGGCTATGAGACCAAGTGGCTGGAATATGAGAACATCGAACGTAAGAAGGGTGAAACCAAGTGGTCCTTTTGGAAACTGTTCGTGTATTCCGTTGAAGGAATTACTTCGTTTTCGACGGCTCCTCTGGCACTGGCAGCCCTGATGGGAGTTCTGTTCTGTATTCTGGCATTTGTATTCCTTATTTTTATCTGGGTAAGGGCCATGATTTTCGGGGACAGGACAGCCGGATGGCCGTCGCTTGTGTGCATTATCCTGCTGATCAGCGGCGTGCAGTTCTTCTGTATGGGCATTCTTGGACAGTATCTTGCCAAGACTTATCTGGAAGTAAAACGCAGACCGATTTATCTGATTAAGGAAGATATATAGTTACGAAAAGAATAGAAGTGAGTGAGGTGCGACGTGAAACGTTTGGAATCGCTGAAGCGCGTATGTGTATTATGGCTGAGCCTTGTCGGCCTTCTGTTTGAAACAGCAGTTTATGCTTATATCTGGTTCCGGAATTATTATCCGATTGTAAACCGTTTTAATCTGGGACTGAAATTCTTCTTTAAGGGACATTTATTGATTGTTGCCATTTATTTTGTATTGTTATTTTTCTTTACAAGCACGTATGGCGGATTGAAAATCGGATATCTGAAGCCGGGGGATGTCTTTCTTTCCCAACTGGTGTCCCTGTGTATTGTAGATGTGATTACTTATTTCCAGATCTCCCTGATGAGCAACCGTCTTGTGCCGGTGGTATACTTTGCGCAGGCTCTGGTGGTACAGCTCCTGATATCTGGAATCTGGACGGCGTTCTGTAACTGGGTTTACCGCAGGGTATTTCCACCAAGGGAGATGCTGCTCGTACATGGACATCGCAGCATTGAAGATATTTTACGGAAATTCGAGTCCCGCAAGGACAAGTACCGTATTACGAAATGCATGAATATTAAGGAAGGAATCTGGAAGATTCAGGAAGAGATTGACTCCGGGTTCCGTGCCGTTGTATTATGGGATATTTCTACCGAAGACCGGAATAAGCTGTTGAAATACTGTTACAGCCGGTCTATTCGTGTTTATATGATGCCGAAGATTCCGGATGTACTGGTTGCCGGAGCCGATCAGCTTCATCTGTTCGATACGCCGATTTTTTTAACGAGAGAATATGCGCTTACTGTCGAGCAGCGCATGGCAAAGAGAATGATCGATCTTGTCCTCTCCCTGATACTGACCGTTATTACATCACCGATTATGCTGATTACGGCCATTTGTATCAAGTGCTATGATGGTGGACCGGTTCTGTATAAGCAGACGCGGTGTACCTGTGGCGGAAGGAAATTTAAGATTATGAAATTCCGCAGTATGAAGGTGGATGCTGAAAAGGACGGTGTAGCAAGACTCGCTTCCAAGAATGACAGCCGGATTACACCGATCGGTAAATTCATCCGTATGGTGCGGATCGACGAGCTTCCGCAGTTGTTTAATATTCTGATAGGGGACATGTCCTTTATCGGACCGCGTCCGGAACGACCGGAGATCATTGCGCAGTACGTGGAGCAGATGCCGGAATTTGTATTTCGTATGAAGGTGAAAGCAGGACTTGCCGGATACGCACAGGTTTATGGCAAATATAACACGACACCGTATGACAAGTTAAAGCTGGATCTGTCTTATATTGAGAATTATTCCTTATGGCTTGACTTAAAGCTCATGCTGTTAACGATAAAGATTCTGATTAAGCCGGAAAGTACCGAGGGAGTAGACAGTAATCAGACAACAGCCATGAAGAACGGGGAAGACCGCAAATAAAGGAAAGTGAACACACATGAACGAAGATTATAAGAACCGGGGAATGGATCTGAAACGCTTCACCCTGTATTTTCAGAAAAAAATATGGATTATTTTATTGCTTATTCTTGTGGGCGGAACGATCGGTGCAATTTCGTACCGGATGATCCGGACTATGAAGATGCCTGTGGAATATGAAAGTGTTTCCAAGCTGTACATTACCTTTAACCAGGATGAAAACGGGGATGTGTACCAGTACTATAATGGTTACACCTGGAATGAACTGTTGGATACCGATCCCATTCTGATTGCAATTATGAATCACCTCACAGGGTATGAGGAAGAGGAAGTCAAGAATGCAACTTCCGCAGAGATTCTGTCCGATATCCGTCTGCTTACCATAACCGTGAAGGGTGACAGTGAGAAGATGGTGCGCGAAATTCAGGCGGCTGTGGAAGAGGGACTGGCCGATTATGCGGACCAGAGTGAGGAGCTTCGCAGGATTGTCACCATCCGGTCGGATATGCCGAAGCGTATATACTGGAGTGACGATACCACCAAAGCACTGATTGCAGGGGCACTTCTGTTTGGGCTTATTGGGTTCCTTGTTTTCGGATTTATGTATGTACTGGATGATGGGGTATATGTGCAAGCTGATGTGGAACGCAGATATCCCTATAAAGCGTTGGGGATTATGACGCGGAACCAGAAGGGATTACAGCCTTTTGTCAAGGAATTGAAAGCAGATCTTCTGTATGTGATGGGGAACTCCCGGGACATGCTGCTGCTGGACATGGATAATCATGGAGAATTGCGTCAGGCTGATATGGATAAACTCTTAAACTGGGAAGAGGGCGGAACCCTTGGCGGTGATAAGGATATCGGTGGCGAACTGGTATGGCATGTCCGCCAGGATGATGAGGACGAGGAGGACGAAGATATTCTTCCCGAGCCTAAAGAATGGAATATTACCGTATTTAATGAAAGTGACATGGGAGAAGAGCAATGTGAAACCATCCGTAAGAACGGAGGGGTGATTCTGCTGATCCCGTTTGGAAATGATGTGAGTCGTAAGACCGAGAGAATGCTGACCTTCTTAAAGAATCAGGACTGCAACGTTTACGGCATTATCGTGACAGAAGCCGATGAGGAGTATCTGAACCGGTACTTCGCATAGCATGAACCGTCACAAACAAGCACGGAAAGCAGGATAAGTTATGAAGCTTCAATTACTGGTATCGGCCGTGAATGAGGAGGTTCAGACACTGGCGGAGCGTATGAATATCCGGACGGATGCATGGATTGTGAATCAGTGCGACCGGTTTGGATATCAGGAATATGAATACAGGGGATGTACCATCCGGTGCCTGTCGATGGCAGAGCGCGGCGTTGGACTGAGCCGTAATACGGCACTGATGCGTGCGGACGGAGATATTCTCCTGTTTTCGGATGAAGATCTTGTATATGAGGATGATTATGAGCAGAAGGTGCTGCAGGCATTTGAACAGCATCCGGAAGCACAGGTCATCACCTTCAACTTTGAAGTAGACGAACGTAGAAGAACCTATTATAACGAAACCGGGCATTGGGTTCATTGGTATAATTATGGCAGATATCCGGCGTATGCGATTGCTGTGCGTAAGGATGCTGTCTGGAAGGCTAACGTCACATATTCCCTGCTATATGGCGGCGGCGCGAAATACAGCAACGGAGAGGACAGCCTGTTTTTGCATGACTGTCTGAAAAAGGGACTGCGGATTTATGCAGATACGGCGTTATTAGGCAGAGAGGTATATCGGGAGTCCACCTGGTTTTCAGGATACCATGAGAAGTTCTTCCTTGACAGAGGAGTATTGTATCACGATCTCTACGGATGTATGGCGAAGCCGTTTTCCATCCGTTTTTTGTGGAGCAACCGGAAAGAAATGCTTACCACAATGGATTTCCGCTCGGCTTACAGGCTGATGAAGCGGGGAATCCGGGAAGGAAAGCTGCGATAGGCGGAGAGGGCGCTTATGATTTTATATGTTTTGGTAGGAGTGCTGGCGGTAGGACTTTCATTGCCGGTCGATAATCATTATGAAAACAAAGGATTTTTATATACACGCCAACAGATACTGAACAGGCTTTGTCTGGTATCTGTTTTTCTGCTTTTATTTCTGGTGTCTGCCCTTCGTCTGAATGTGGGAAATGATTATGCAAAGTACGTGGAATTTATGCATCTGATCCGGTGTGACGCCATGGTTCCTACGGAGTTTGGTTTCAACTGGGTTGTGAAAATTCTGTACGGAATCAGCGGATTTGAGAACTATCTGCTCGTCTTTGCCGTGTTTGCGTTTGCAACCATTTACCTGTTTTTAAAGGCGATCTATCAGCAGGCGGATTCGTTTCCGTTCAGCTTCTTCCTGTTTATGGCACTGGGATATTATTTCCAGACCTTTAATACCGTGCGTTATTATCTGGCACTTGCGATTGCACTGTTTGCAATTCCCTATGTCCTTCGTAAAGAGTGGGGCAAATTCATTCTGCTGATTCTGCTTGGGGCAACCATGCATAAGTCGCTGCTTGTCGTACTTCCGCTCTATTTCCTTGCTTCCCTGTGTTGGAAAAAGTGGCAGCTTGTTCTTGCAGCACTGTTCTGTTCGACCTTTTTCTTCCTGCAGGATTTCTATTTAAAGCTTGTTGTATTTTTATATCCGACCTATGAGGATACCGAGTATTTAGAGGGCGGAACCAGCATGATTAATATTCTGCGCTGTGCAGGCGTGCTTGTTCTGGCGCTGCTTTGTTATAAGAAGTGTGTGAAGGAGAATGCAAGGAACCGCTTTTACTTTTACTGTAATCTGGGCGCACTGGTCATGTATGTCTGCTGCTCGTTTTTGCCGATTATTTCAAGAATCGGATATTATCTGACGATTACCCACATCTTCTTTCTTCCGGCACTGGTGAATGGAATTGAGAATGAGAAGCTTAAGAAGCTATGCCGCGTGGGGGTGATTCTGGCGGGAATATTGTATTTTGCCGTGTTTATTCTGATGAAAGCAGGAGAGAACGGGCTTCGTATTCTGCCCTACCAGACCTTCCTGTTTCATGAGATGGTGCCGATTTTATCAGACGTAACGTAGGGTTAAAGGACAGTATAAATTCAGGAGGTGTGAAATGACACCGTTTTTCTCGATCGTGGTGGTATGCTTAAATCCCGGTGAAAAGCTGCTGCAAACCCTGCAGAGTATTCAGAAGCAGGCTTTCCGGGATTATGAAGTGATTATAAAGGATGGTGTCTCAACGGATGGCTCATTACAGAAGTTAGATTCCGATCAGCCCGGTTTACATGTTGTGACGAAACCGGACCGGGGAATCTACGATGCCATGAATCAGGCGGTGCAGGAGACAAAGGGGCAGTTTGTTTTCTTTTTAAATTGTGGGGACCGGTTCATGGATGGGCAGGTACTTGCAAACATGCATGACCGGATTGCCGAGAGGGAACAGACTGGTGCAGCGCAATCCATGATTTATTATGGAGATGTGTATGAGCGTGTGACAGGTCAGCTTGTTTCTTCGAACCCGAAGCTTGATGCATTTGGATGCTACCGGAATGTGCCGTGCCATCAGGCGTGTTTTTATGAACGGGAGCTGCTTTTGCAGCATCCGTTTGAACTCGAATACCGGGTACGGGCCGATTATGAGCAGTTTCTGTGGTGTTTTTTTGAAGCGAAGGCGAATCCTTTTTATACCGGGATTACGGTTGCAGATTATGAAGGCGGTGGATTTTCGGAAACGAAGAAGAATCTTGTCCTTTCGAAAGAGGAACATAAGAAAATTGTACGGAAATATCTGTCTTTCGGACAGCGGTTTACTTACCGGCTGATTCTTTGCCTGACGCTTGCGCCTCTCCGGACCTGGATTTCGAAGAATGAGAAGACGGCAGCACTTTATAACAGGCTGAAGTCGGCACTTTATCGGAGGTGAGTTTGACAGAGAACAGACAGGAATGACAGCGCATGTCAATAAGGATACAAAGTATCAGGAAAAGGGGGATTGGCAGATGAAGAAAGTCTTATGGATTTGTAACATCATGCTTCCGGCGATTGCAAGGGAACTGGGGATGCCCTATTCAAACCGGGAGGGATGGTTATCCGGAATTTATGAAAAGACGCTGCAGGGCGAAGTCCCGTTTGAGATTATGGTCTGCTTTCCGATGAGGAAGGAAGATCTGACAAAGATACCGGTGACGAGTATTCTCAACTGCGATGCAGCAGAAGCAGAGGAAAAAGCAGGAACCGGAAGAAGTGGGAAGAACAGAACGAACGCCGGATTTCTGAAGATTAAGGGATTCCGGACGCCGTGCTATGCGTTTGAGGAGGATTTAACGAGGCCGGAAAACTATGATCCGGGACTGGAAGCACGGATCCAGGGAATCCTGAAGGATGCAAAACCGGATATGATTCATATTTTCGGGACGGAATTTCCACATTGTCTGGCGGCAGTACGAGCCTTTCACAATCCACAGAAGACACTGATCGGGATACAGGGATTGTGTGGAGAGATTGCAAAGACCTACCGTGCAGGGCTTCCGGAAAATGTGTTTAAGCAGGCATCCTTCCGCGATGTGATAAGACAGGATTCCATGCTTCAGCAGCAGAATAAGTTTTATCAGCGGGCCGAGAATGAGCGGCAGGCGCTTCTTCTTACCGATCATATCACAGGAAGAACGGAATTTGACCGTGCGGAGACTGCGAAGATTAATCCGCGTGCCAATTATTATTCGATGAATGAAACCATGCGCCAGGAATTTTACGATGGCGAATGGAAGCTGGAACAGACTGAGCGTCACAGTATTTTTTTAGGGCAGGGCGACTATCCGCTTAAGGGAATGCATTTTCTGCTTGAGGCGATGGGAAGATTGAAGGAAAGTTATCCGGATCTGAAGCTTTATGTTGCCGGAAACAGTATTATTTCCCATGAAACGGCGAAGGACAAATGCAAGATTTCCGCATATGGGAAGTACCTGCTTGTGCTGATTCAGTTATATGAGCTGCAGGATCAGGTCATTGTACTGGGGAAGCTGTCTGCCGAAGAAATGAAGGCACAGTTCCTGCGTTCGAGCGTTTTCGTATGTCCGTCAGTAATGGAAAACTCCCCCAATACAATTGGAGAGGCAATGCTTCTTGGAGTACCGGTGGTGGCTTCCCGGACGGGAGGAATTCCGAGTATGGTCGAGGATGGCGTGACAGGGCTTCTGTTTCATAATGAGGATGCCGACGATCTGGCAGATTCCATTGACCGGATCTGGTCTGATCAGACGCTGGTGAAGGAATTGTCGGCACATGAACGTATCCGCGCATCCCATATCCATGATGGAAATAAGAATTATGAGCGGTTACTGGAAATATACCGGGAGATTTTAGAATGACCATAACGTTTGTTTCAAATTATATCAATCATCACCAGATTCCCTTTTCCAATGCGATGTATGCCCAGTTGGGGGAGGAGTACTGCTTTATCCAGACAGAGCCGATGGAAGAGGAACGCCGTAACATGGGCTGGTCCCTTGATGGAGAGAAGATTCCTTATGTGCACTGTCTTTATGAGGAGTCAGACTTCTGTATCCGGAAGATCATGGAGAGCGACTGTGTGCTTGCCGGCTGGAGCGGCAGGGAGGATCTGATCGAACAAAGACTGAATGCCGGGAAACTGACCTTCCGCGTCACCGAGCGGATTTACCGTGAGGGACAGTGGAAAGCCATTTCGCCGAAAGGGTTATACCATAAATATAAAGAGCATATCCGATACCGGAACGCACCGGCCTATCTGCTTTGTGCCGGGGCTTATGTGGCATCGGATTTCCGGCTGATTCATGCCTACCCGGGGAAAATGCTGAAATTCGGATATTTCCCGGAGCTTCGTACTTACGAAGGGGACACCCTCTGGGAGAAAAAGCGGAACGACGGGATCGATATTATTTTTGCCGGACGATTTATTCCATTGAAGCATCCGGAATATATGATCCGGCTGGCTGCGGACCTTAAGAAACTGTGGGAAGATGGTCAGAGTAAGGCTAGTACAGGAACAGCGTTCCCTCCGATCCGGATTCATATGGCAGGAAGCGGGCCGATGGAAGAGGAGCTGCGGCAGATGGCGAAGGAGCTGCAGGTTGAAGATGAGGTCATTTTCTATGGCTTCCAGTCTCCGGCAGCGGTACGTGACCGGATGGAACAGAGTCACATTATGGTGTTCCCGAGTAACCACTTAGAGGGCTGGGGAGCCGTGGTGAATGAAGCAATGAACAGTGGCTGTGCGGTTGCTGCCTGTGGACAGGCGGGAGCCGTGCCCTATTTGATTCAAAATGGGGAAAATGGGTTTATTTTCAAGAAGGATTATCAGGAATTGCTGCAGGAAGTGACAGAGCTTGTGAAGAATCCGGAGCTGCGGATGCGTATGGCAAAAGCAGCGAATGAAACCATTACGACCTGTTGGAATGCGGAGCATGCAGCCTCGGAGCTGCTGCGGGTGATTAAGGAAGTGCAGAGGACAGGAAAACTTGTGCCTGCAAAGGAAGGACCTTTGAGTAGGGCATAAAGTAATGGCTGTAAATAAAGCTATATGATGTCTGCTTGTGATGAGTGATTCAGGAATTAAAGAAGCTAAGTGATAGTAAGAGCCTTGAAAAGGTATGAGTTTAGAAAGGATTTTGAGATGGATCAACCGATAATAATCAGCGTGATTGTGCCAGTTTATAATATATTTGACTACCTGCCAAGATGTGTGGACTCCATACGGAAGCAGACCTATCCCTACCTTGATATTATTCTGGTGGATGATGGTTCAACAGACCGTACCGGCGCACTGGCAGAAAAGATGGCACTTGAGGATCAGCGGATCCGTGTTTTTCATAAGGAAAACGGGGGCTCTTCCTCTGCGAGAAACTTAGGGATTGCCCAGGCTAAGGGTGAGTATCTGGGTTTTGTGGACAGTGATGATTATATTGAGCCGGAGATGTACGAGAGGCTTCTGGCGGCAGCAGTTCAGGAGAATCTGCTGATGGTACAGTGTTCGCGGGATGAAATTGACGAGCAGGGAAATCGTCTTCCGAATGTCTGTGAACCGCCGGAAGAAGCAGAGATCCGGGACAGCCAGTTTCTTATGAGGGAACTGCTGCTTCATCGTGGGGACTGCTCTTTCTGCACTAGACTGACGCACCGGTCCCTGTTTGAAAACCGGAAATTCCCGGAAGGAGAACTGAATGAGGACTTTTATCTGCTGGTGCAGATGCTGCCGGAGGTTCCGCAGATTGCCGTACTGCCACAGCAGGACTATCATGTATTTTATCGTTACGGAAGCAATTCCAGAACGCATGATGAAAATTATTTTCCTCCCGTGTTTACGGATATTGTAAGGAATGCGGACCGTGTTTCGAAGATTGTGGAGGAGCAGTACCCGCTTCTTACACAGGAAGCCATGCGGTTCGGGTTATTTCAGCGGCTGGATTATATGCTGCATATTCCGATTTCGATGATGAATTCTGATAATGAATTTTATCAGCAGGTGAAGCAATACCTTCGTAGGCATAAAAAGGATATCCGGAAGAATCCTTATCTGACAAAGAAGAATAAAACCTATCTTCTTTTGCTCGGAACGGCACCAAAGCTGGTACGAAAGGTGCATTGGGCATTGCGGAAAAACAAGATTCAAGAGGAGAATTCGCGTGGAGAAAAAGAGTAAAAAGATTTTTTTCATAGGAATGGTACTACTTCTCTGTTTACAGATCATCGTGCTGTTTTACTATGGAAGCCGCAAGGCCGGATACCATGAGGATGAACTGTATTCCTATTATTCCTCCAATAAAACAGCGGGCCTATTCGTAAATGACAGGGAATGGACAACCGGTGAGAACTTCCACAATGAGCTTGTGGTGCTGCCGGGAGAGCAGTTCCGGTACGGAGTGGTAAAGCAGATGCAGTCCTGGGATGTGCATCCTCCGTTTTATTATTACCTGCTGCATACCGTATGCTCCCTCACACCCGGAGTTTTCAGCAAATGGCAGGGAATCAGCGTAAATCTCCTGGGGTTTGTGATTTCTTTTATACTGCTTGCCTATGCCGCTTATTTTACCGCGGTATATCCGATCAGCATGCAGCCTGGGATTTCTGACAGTGAGAAGCAGACTTACCGGAAAAGGGGATACATCCTTGCCGGAACCGTCTGTGCGATGTGGGGCTTTGGCGCTGCGGTAATTTCTGGCGTGATGTTTATACGGATGTATCAGTGGCTGACCGTGTTTGTACTGTTGTGTCTGTGCCTTCATCTGCGTGCCATTGTCCGGAAAAAGGAGAGCCGGAGTTTTTATCTGCTGCTTGCCCTTACCGTATTCTTTGGATTTTTGACGCAATATTATTATATTATTTTTCACTTCTTCCTGGGAGCCGGATTCTGTCTGTATCTTTTGAAAGAGAAGAAGTGGAAGAGTCTCATAGCCTATGTGGGAACGTGTGCAGCAGCCTTTGGAGCAACGCTTGTTTATTATCCTTCGGCGCTTTCCCATATTTTCAGGGGATATCGTGGAACGGAAGCGGTCGGTGAGTTTGCCAATGCAGCGAATACCTTGGAACGATTACAGTTTTTTGTCGGCCTGTTTGATAAATATATGATGGGCGGTAGTCTGGCACTCTGGCTCCTTTTGATCTGTCTGATTGCCATGACCAACCGGTTTTTACAGAAAAGGGCGAAAAGGTCAGGGAGAGAACAGAAGCGGGAGAGGATTCTGACACTGCCGGTCGGACTTCTTCTACTTACCGCAGCAGGATATTTTTTCACGGTTGCGAAGACCGCACTGTTGCTTGGGGAAACTTCGAACCGCTATGAACTTCCGATCTACGGAGTACTGGTTCTGCTGCTGGTATATAGCCTGTATATGGTGCAGAAAGAAATTGAACAGGGAAATGCAGAGGCTGCTGAACGGATCGCAGCATTGACAGCATCCGAAAATCTGCCACAGGAAGAGATGGGGAAACAGAGTGTACCGGATAAGAGGCAGAAAATCACAGGTAAAGCGGCAGTGCTGGTGGTAGTTTTGATGGCAGCACTGAATCTGACCGGTAATAAAGTATTTTTCCTTTATCCGGAGGAAGCCAAGGTACAGGAATTCGTCCAACAGAATGAAACAACGCCGGTGATTGTGTTGTATAATGAAGCTTCCGAAACACATATCTGGTGGCTTCTGGATGAACTGAGTGAGTATGAGAATATTTACCTTGCCTCCATTTCGGGCGAGGGAGAGATTCTTACCAGTGAGAACTTCCTGAATGGAAATGGTGCAGAGTCTCAGAAATACATTGTTTATATGGCAGACTGTGAAAATCAGGGTGAGGAGTTGCAACGGCTTCTTGGAACGGAATTTCCGGAGGGATCGGATACTTCTACGGGTATTTCGTATGAAGAAATTGCCCGGAAGAATATGTGGACGATCTATGAAATCATGGATAAGTAATGGATTACCAAGATTTGCGGGGCTTAAATCAGTTATCGTTTGAAGTTATTGCAGATATGTGATAAGATATAAATGCATGTACAGCGAATAGTAAGGAGATTTAAATTATGTTATTGGACGACAAGACCATACTGATTACCGGAGGAACCGGTTCTTTTGGTAAATGTTTTACGAAATATGTGCTGACTCATTATAATCCGAAGAAGATTATTATTTACTCCAGAGATGAATTTAAGCAGTTTATCATGGCGAATGAATTTAAGGAATATGCGGACAAGCTCCGTTTCTTTATCGGTGATGTACGTGATAAGGAACGCATGATGCGTGCTTTTGAAGGTGTGGATTATGTCATTCATGCCGCAGCATTAAAGCAGGTTCCGGCATGTGAATACAATCCGAACGAAGCAATTAAGACGAATATCCATGGCGCCCAGAACGTTATTGACTGTGCACTGGATTCCGATGTGAAGAAGGTGGTTGCGTTATCTACGGATAAGGCTGTGAATCCGGTGAACCTTTACGGCGGCACGAAGCTGGTTTCCGATAAGCTGTTTATTGCAGCGAATGCGTATGCCGGTTCCAAGGACATCAATTTTTCCATCGTACGTTATGGAAATGTGGCAGGAAGCCGAGGCTCCATTATTCCGTTCTTCCATAACATCATTAAAAATGGCGGCAACGAACTGCCCATTACCGATTACCGTATGACCCGTTTCTGGATCAGCCTGACCGAAGGCGTAGAGCTTGTGATCAAGGCTCTCGAGGAAGCAACCGGTGGAGAAACCTTCATCAGTAAGATCCCTTCCTTCAAGATTACCGATCTGGCAGAAGCAATGCTTCCCGGATGTAAGATGCCCGAGGTTGGTATCCGTCCCGGTGAGAAGCTGCATGAAATCATGGTAACCACCGAGGACTCTGCTACCACCTATGAATACGACAAGCATTTCATCGTATATCCGCAGGTGGTATGGAATGATAAGCAGAAGATCAACGAAAGTGGACGCAAGGTAGAAGACGGTTTTTCCTACAGCTCCGGTAACAACACCGAATGGCTCAGTGTGGAGGACATCCGGAAATTACTGGAAACACTGGATCTGGAAAAGTAGGATTTGTGGAACAAAGATCAGACCAATAGATAAGATGTTGAATGTCAGACACCCTCATGAAAGCTATGGGGGTGTTTTTCAATATCTGATTGTCGTTTTCTATTGACCTTGACGTAAGGGCAATGTTTATAATAAAGATAAATTATACTGTGAAGGGATTTGACAGTTACAAATAAGCAGGAAAAAGGAGAAAGAAATGAAACTGGCAGTTTTATCAGATATCCATGGAAATGACATTGCTTTTGAAGCGTGTCTTTCCTATCTTAAACAGCAGGACATAGATGCCTATTGTCTTTTGGGAGATTATATTGGAGAATTTCCGGGCATACGCCATACAATGGATATGTTATACCGGCTCATGGAAGAAGAGTGCTGCTATATCATTCGCGGTAATAAGGAAGAGTATCAGTTGGGCAGTCTTGTGGACGAGCATCCTGAGTGGGATGCCTACCCCAGTACGGTGGGGATGCTGCGGTATGGGAAAACACAGCTGCAGTCCAAGGATCTGGATTTCCTTAAAAGTCTGCCCGTAAGCAGAATCGTAAAAATAGATGGTCTGCCGGAGGTGATGCTTTGCCATGGCTCGCCACGTAATGTCCGGGAAGATCTTTATGCTCATAATGAGAAGAATGAGGAGATCTTCAAGGGGATAAAGCAGACTTATATTTTGAGCGGACATACACATCGCATGACCAACTTTCAAGAGTATGGAAAATTTGTATTCAATCCCGGAGCGGTCGGACTTCCGGTCCATGGCACAAAAGGGGCACAGATCATGATTCTTCATGGTGACAGAGGCTCCTGGATACCGGAATTCCTTACCATTGATTATGATGTGGAGGACGTTATCCGGGAGATGCACCGGAAGCATTTATATGAAATAGCCCCTTACTGGACCAGAATTACGGAAGGGATGCTTCGGGGAGCTGATTCCTCACATGGAAGCCTCCTTGCACAGGCCATGGAATTGTGTACCCGGAAGTATGGCACGTGCCAATGGCCCATGATTCCGGAGGAGTGCTGGAAGGAGGTCTATGAAAGGTTCACGGCTGCGAAGGATTTACCAGTATAATTTCATATCTTCTAACGCTTCGTCATCGGATAAAGAAAAGCTGTCTTTGATACGAGTGAGCGTATTTTCAAAGTTATAGCCAAAGTCCTTGCAGGCGAGGATCAGGGCCTGGATGCCTTGGTTCCGACCTTCGATCAGTCCAGAATTATGTCCTTCGGTTACTCCTTTGGTATAATAAGAATTAATTAAATCACACATAGTAGATACTCCTTTCTTAGCAGGTGAGGTAAATAATGGAATAGAGTCTAAATACTGATCATCGCCGGTCAGGGCATGGAGCATCCGGATCACCTCTTCCGGGTGCTTCATAGTCTGGTTCCGCTTCAACAGGCTTTCGCGATCGCATAAGTAGTCAAGGATGATGCGCAGGTCTCCTTGAAACAGTTCACGTAGTTCCTTTTTAAGAAAACACATATCAAATACATGAAGCGAAGAAGCATTGATGTAGGCATTTACAGCAGGGTGTGGCTTATATCGGAATAATTCCATAAGAGAGCGGGAAGTATTCCATGGTTTCCTGCTCCAATTCAAAACCAGTGTAATAACCGGATAAACGCCGCGCTCCAAGTGCTGATACTGCGATCGGTAAGCAGCACCATCATAGCCTGCACAGCGAAGCGGCATATAGGTATCTATGGTGCTTTGGTTTTCAAGGTTATAAAGTGCATGAATCTCTCCGTCATGCAGTTCATACATGCTACAGTCCCGAAACTGTTGATGAGTCTGCCTGTCCGTTCCAACATAGAAGGTTTCCGTTGGTCCGGCCAGCAGGTCGGCCTCGTTCAAAACTTTTTCGCCGGAATAGACTAAGACATTGATTAGTTCAGCAAAAACATCCCGGCATCCAATCAGCATTTTCTGGGTATAATCTTTTTCTCCCATTGGTCCTCCTTTTCAGATGCAGTCAGACGGAAATCAAAATCCACTGCCTTTAAATATAAAAAATAATGGAATTTAAAAGCATAGATTTTCTGAATGGGTGGCTGGGAATTCCTGAAAAACAGATACCGCAAATAAAACTGAATAGATCGCAGATCGTAACACAGATCATAAGTACGACATATAAATGTCGCAGAGATCCACGCTGCAATCATTTAAATCTTCAAATTCATACTTGGAGTATATGCCTGGAATCCTGAAAAGAATTTAATTAGATACCACAGAAGTTGTATGCTTTTCTATAAAATAGCATGAAAAAGAAATGAAAGCAATAACAAATTTTAAAATTCAGATAAATATAGTCGAATAAATGTATCATTTAAAGATCTCAAAAATTCTTGACAGTAACCTAAGGGAAAACATTATACTAAATATAGTGGACAAATTTTCGGGGGGGGGTAGTATAATGTACCTATTACACGGCAGGTCCGGTGGATAACCGGTCTGTCATCCGGAGTTACAAAAGAAAAGTTCCAAGAGGGGGAAATCATGGAGAAGAACAAACAATCTTTGCACGAGGTGTATGTAAATAATATCTATGCAGTCCGTCTGACTGCATCTGCAAGCAAAAGCAGAGTGATCCATTCGTTCTTTGGAAAATTGATCGGAAATCTGGAATGGGTATTTTTCAGCGGATTTTTCATGAGGTACATTGTTGACCAATTAGAGCAGGGAAAAGAATTTTCTGAAATTTTTGCTTTCATTTTGATATGCGGAGTTGTGTTCTTTCTGCTTGCGATTTATCAAAGTTATATTGAAAATGTTGTAGTTCCGCTTGCAGAGCCTGCAATTTACGGAGGAATCTATGAGAAGATTTATGAAAAGGCAAGGAACGTGGAATTAAGGTGCTATGAGGATCCGGATTTTTACAATCGGTATACGATGGCAGCCGATCATGCGGTGGAGAGGGTAACCGCAATTACAGATAACATATGGGGAGTCGTGACAGGGATTATGGCATCGTTTCTGGTGCTGTGGACGATGTACAGCATTGATCCGGTGTCGGTTTTGTTTGTCTTCTGTCCTCTTATCGGAAACTTTTTATTTGGAAATCTGAAAAATAAATTTGAGTATATGCGCTATCAGGAGGAAGCGCCGAAGGATAAGGTGCTTAACTATGTGAACCGTGTTTTGTATCTGCCGGACTATGCAAAGGAGATACGATTATCCGGAGTATTTCGACTGTTGAAACGACAGTATAATGAGGCAACGGATGAAAAATCAGCTCTTGCCGGAAAATATGCATGGCGTATCGGAAGCATGAATGTTTTGTGGCATTTTTTCACTTTTACCGTCATGTTTGAAGGCGTGTTATTGTTTGCCATATATAAGAATCTGGTTGTTGGAAGTATGTCATTGGCAGATCTTACGGTCATGAGCAGTCTGATGGTGGCGGCTACCTGGATATTGATCGGATTATTTAACAGTGTAATGGAGACAATGAAAAATGGATTATTTATCTGCAATCTGAGGACATTTCTGGAGTATGAAGAGAACATCCCGGAGGATCAGGATGGCATTTTGCCATCGAAGGAACTGGAAAGTCTGGAATTTGAAAATGTTTCTTTTTCCTATAAAGATGAAGAAACGATTCAGGGATTGTCTTTCCAGATAACACATGGAGAGAAGATTGCACTGGTGGGACATAATGGAGCCGGAAAAACAACGATTATTAAACTGATGTTACGCTTATATGATCCCACAGAGGGAACGATCCGGGTAAATGGGGTTGATATCCGGAAATATAATCTACGGGCATATCGGGAGTTGTTTGCGACCGCGTTTCAGGATTATCAGCTTTTTGGAATGACCATCCGGGAAAATATTCTTATGGGAAAGCATCCGGAAAAGGAAGAGCAGCTTGTTATCAAAGTACTTAAAAAAGTTGGAATGTATGAGAAAGCAGCAGCTTTACCGAAAGGAATCGATAGTGTGGTAACCAGAGAATTTGAGGATGACGGCGTGGTCTTTTCGGGAGGGGAAGGACAGAAAATAGCGGTAGCCAGAGCGTTTGCCAAAGAATCTCCGATCCGGATTTTTGATGAACCATCGAGTGCGCTGGATCCGATTGCGGAATATGAACTGTTTAGCAGCATTATGAAAGATGGAGAGAGCCATACGATGATTTTCATTTCACACCGGTTGTCCTCGGTGAAAGACGCCGACCGGATCTTTATGCTGGAACAGGGAAGACTGATTGAAGAAGGGACGCACCGGGAATTGATCCAATTAGATGGACGATACGCAGAAATGTATAAAAAGCAGGCAATGAATTATCTGGCAGTAGAAAGTGTCGAGGGGGTGGCATTATGACAAAAGAGAAAAAGAAGCCAGGGAAAGAGGTCGGACAGTCTGCCTCACAGGTATGGAAAAATAACTGGTTTTTGCTAAAGCTGTGTTTTGTGGCCTCTCCGGTTTACATGATCACCTATCTGCTGGATGCAATCCGGGGACAGTTTTTTATTTTTCTCGAACATACCTACGGAATTGGTTATGTATTGGAAGCGGCGGAATTTGGTTATCCGTTCCGGAATGTGGCAGTCTTTTTAATTACGATTGCAGTATTGATTACCCTTGGAATGATATTTTCTGCATTGGTCAGTAATTATTTTGAGGTAAGGGAGCTTCCTAAAATACGCCGTAAGGTGAAAATGATGCTTTATGAGAAAGCAAGGACATTGGATCTGCAGTGCTATGACGATCCGGATTATTATAATGAGCTGACTCTTGCCATAGCAGAAGCCGATCGTCAGATCGACCGGTGTATTCTCTTTTTGAAAAATGTGGCTTGTGGTATTACGGAATTTCTGTCGGTAGGCATTTATTTTCTGGTGAAGGATAAATTTTCAATTTTGCTGGCACTTGCAGCATTCCTTATCGCATATATGTTCAATCAGTTGTACAATAAGCTCTCTTATCGGATCCGGGTGGAAAGAAACCCGTATGAACGGAAACGGGAATATGTAAAAAGAGTTTTTTATCTGAATGATTATGCAAAGGAAATGCGGCTGCATCCGGATGTATCCCGGATTTTGTTTGAGGATTTCAAGAAAGCAAATGGAGAAGTTTATGAAGTAGAAAGAAAGTATGCCGGGCAACGGTTTCTCTTAAGCTTTTTAAAAAAATACATCGGGAATGATTTTATCAGTGATGTGATTTATATTTCCTATCTGGTGTATCAGGCAGCAGCGAGAAAAGTGCTTTCCTTCAGCAGTGTGGCGATCCTGTATAATTCCTTTGGAAATCTTAAGTGGAATTTGAGAATCTTTACAGACCTTTATCCGTATGCATGCGAAACCAGCCTGTATGTACAGAAGATTCTCGATTTTCTGAATACAGAATCCAGGGTTACCAGTGAGCGGAATTTGGAAGTGACGAAACAGGCCAAGGAGATCGAATTTCAAAACGTATCGTTTTCTTACCGGAAGGATGGAGAAGATATTCTAAAGGACATTTCCTTCCATATTAAACCGGGAGAGAAGATCGCATTGGTTGGATATAATGGAGCCGGAAAGACCACGTTGACCAAACTGTTGATGCGGCTGTATGATCCGATACAGGGGGATATTCTGGTGGATGGTATTTCGATCCGGGAATATGCGGTGGAAGAATACCGTAATTCTATCGGGGCAGTTTTTCAGGACTTTAAAATCTTTGCAGGAACGGTTGCTGAGAATATTATTCTGGATAATTCAGAACCAGACGAAAAAAAGGCAGAGAGCGCCCTTGAACGGAGTGGCCTGATGGAGAGAGTTGACAGTCTGCCTGAGAAAATGGAGACACAGTTGACGACTGAATTCGCAGCAGATGGTGTCAACCTCTCCGGTGGAGAAAGTCAGAAGCTGGCTATCAGCAGAGTCTTTTACAAGGATGCCGGGTTGATTATTCTGGATGAACCATCGAGTGCGTTGGACCCGATTGCAGAATATCAGTTGAATCATTCGATGCTGGAAGCAACCGAGAATAAGACGGTCATTTTTATTTCCCACAGATTGTCTACGACGCGGCTGGCAGACCGGATTTATCTGCTTGAACAGGGCAGAATTGTGGAACAGGGATCACATGAGGAGCTTCTTGCGAAGGACGGCAGGTATGCCGCAATGTGGAAAGCACAGGCAGGGCAGTATCTCAGTGTTTCATAGTTACCAAATGCTCCATATTTGCATATGCTGATAACAGAAGGCGGATATGGAAAGCAGGAATGGAGCATGGCAGCAGGTATAGGTCATACGAATAACACAGATATGAGAATCGGGGACCGGTATTTAGAACAGGCAATGCGCCTGCACAGGCAGTATCCGGTTGTGGATATGCATCTGGATCTTGCGGGAGAAATGCTTTTAAGGCATGAACTGGGCGAGCAGAATGTCCTGTACCACCGATATCTTAAGAATTTTTATCAGGCAGGCCTCCGGGTGTTAGCCTCTTCGATTTATGTGGCAGGCTGTGATCTGGATCATGCGTGGGCAAATGCCAGAATGCAGATTGCTTTGATTAAGGGAGAAATTGTCACCTGCAATCTGGAGATCCGGTGTAATCATGAGGAGCAGACCTATGAACGGGTACGCCTCATTCGCAGCCGTGGGGATCTTAAGAAGGTGCTTGAAGGAAATGAATTGGGGATCTTACTTTATATGGAAGGTCTGGATTGCATTGGTGGCGATCTCTGGAAACTGGAGGAACTTTTCGAACAGGGAATCCGAGGGGCAGCACTTACCTGGAGTAGAAAAGACGCACTGGCTACCGGCTGCTGCAAGGCTTCGGAGCATCGTCAGATACCGGGAGGGCTTACCGAAAAGGGAATGGCTGCCGTGCGGAGACTGGAGGAGTTATCCATGTTTCTGGATGTGAGTCATTTAAACGATGACGGCTTCGCAGATGTCTGCCGGATCAGCACCCGTCCTTTTGTGGCAACGCATTCCAATAGCAGGACGGTATATGACAATTACCGTAATCTGACGGATGGACAGATGCAGAAGCTGGCGAAACAGGGTGGTGTGATGGGGCTGAACGGGTGCCGGTATATCACAGGATCCTTAAAAGGCGGTCATCTTATAAGAATATGTGAGCATATCGAATATGAGACTGCGGAAATTGGCAGGGAACATGTCGGGTTTGGTTTTGATCTGTGCGATTCTTATGACGAAGCGCGTGCCGGATTGCAGGGAAAAGAAGCGCCGGTACAGAAGGATGACTGTCTTCTTAATCATGCGCAGATTCCAATGGTGACAGCAGCCCTTTTGCAGCGCGGCATGGCAGAAGAAGACATGATTTTCATCATGGGAAAAAGCTGGATTTTGTATTTGCTGGAGGTGCTTCCATGACGGAGGCATCTCTTTGCTCTTTTATTGCAAAGATTCCATCAATAATTTGTATGCATTTGCTTGACGCAGAATAGGTTTAATTTTATAATCAATTATCAGATACGAATGTGAAAACAGTGATCTCGTTTCCGGGAGGTAGTCTATGAGAAAGAGAGTGTTACTGCTTTTTTTATTTCTGATAAGTATGTTCCTTTGCTGCGCATGCGGGCAGAAGTCTGAAGGCGAAAGCATGCAGGAGCTTCCGGTCATAACCGTTGGCGGCGTGATTTATGAGCCGTATTTTTATCAGAGGATTGATGGGGAATATACCGGGATTGATATAGAACTTGCAACAGAAGCATTTCGAAGAATGGGCTATCGGCCTGTCTTTTTACAATTGGATCTGGAGCAGAGAGAACAATTTCTCGAAGATGGAAGGATTGACTGTATATGGAGTTGTCTGACCATGGAAGAGCGGAAAGAAGATTATCTCTGGGCAGGTCCGTATCTGTATACACGTCGTGTAGTGGTTGTTCCTGAAGAAAGCGAAATCATGCAGTTATCCGATCTTAAACATAAATCCGTTGCCGTACAGGCGAATTCTACTTCAGAAGCTGTTTTTCTGAATGAGACTATAACGGAGCTCAGTCAGGTGGAACAGATTTACAGTTACCGTACACTGGGACAGGCATTTACGGCTTTGCGCAAGGGGTATGTGGATGGAGTTGCAGGACATGAGGCAGCACTTCTCATTTACACGCAGGAATATCCGGATCAGTATCGTTATCTGAATCTGAGTGTTGAGCGGTCGAAGCTGGGTGTTGCTTTTTCCAAAGAGGGAGATGCTGCGATTGCAGAAGAACTGACCAGGACTTTGCATGAGATGACGGAGGATGGAACGGTCGGAGAGATTATTGCCAAATATGGTCTGGATGTGGAGAAGAATATTTATACGGAGGAAATAGCGAATGAAAAGTGAGCGGCGGGACAGGTTCCGGATTCATACGTATTTCCTTATTATACTCCTGGTGGTGCTTGGAATTCTTGTGATATTTGGCGTGTATAACATCGTGACAAGGGCAGAGAGAAGAAGCATGGAAGTGAATGCGGGGGAAACGCTTGATTTCCTGCAGTCTGTCTGCCAGAGATACGATGATTACCAGCTTGGAAATACAACAAGAGATTTCCAAAGTACAATCGGTAAGGTGAGGGTAATCCGGGATTACGGTCAGTATAAGGAGATTACCAGTGACGCCTATTTGCTGTCATATGCCAGGAATCAGAACCTGACGGGAATTTTTGTACTGAATAAGGAAAAAGAAGTTGTTGCGCATGCGGATCGCAGAGGAAATAATGCACAGGAACTGTTGGATATGCTCTTAAGTGAAAGCAATGTAGATAGTATCCTGCGCTATCCGAAGAAAATTTATGCGGATCAGGCAACTATAGCAGGCTGTCAATATAATTATGCCATTCTTTCCCTGCGTGATAAGGATGGAATTCTGATTGGCTATGAGGACATTACGAATCTGATGAATGATGTGAATGAACTGTCTTTGAATTCCCTGCTTGCACACGATAATTTCCAGTATAATGCAATGGTTGCAATTACGGATGGGGACAAGGTTCTGGCATCCAACAATGCCGGAATGGTAGGACTGGCGGTTCAGGACTGCCCGATTCCGGATGGAAATGCATGGGCGGAGAATGGACAGTGGAGCGATCGTCAGATGATCCGGCTCGAGAACGGTGCGGATGACTGGTATGGAGAGCATACTCTGTACCGGCAGTATTATCTGTATGCCTTTTATTCTTCCCAAAGTGTATTTCAGAACCGACCGCTGATCCTGATGATTACCGGTGGTATTTATGTCATAATTGTGGCGTTTGCATGGATTTTATGGCAGTATTTGCAGAAGTCGAGATTCCGGCAGATGGAACGGGAATATCATCTGATTAATGCAATCGGCAGTATTTACCGTGTCAATATTGTGATTTCCCTCGAGGATGCAACCTGGGAGGCTATTCTTGATCTAAAGGAGCTTAAGAAGATTCTTGAGCCGTTTCCAAATGCAATTGATATGCTGGAAAATTATAAATTGAAGAGAGTATTGGAACCGTATCAGGAAGAGTTTTCGAAATTTATCTGCCTGGAAACCATGGAAGAGAGGCTTAAGTCACAGAAGTTTATCGGTTTCAGCTATGAAAATGTGAAACATGAATATGCACAGATGCTGTTAATTCCGGCTACGAATAACACGGATGGAAAGCTGAAAAAGGTGATTCTGGTTATCCGTGATGTGACACAGCAGAAGAAAAAGGAGATGGCTTATCAGGAAGAGCTGCGGCAGATTGCCCAGGAGGCTAAGAAGGCCAATGAAGCCAAGTCCGATTTCCTGCGCCGTATGAGTCATGATGTCCGTACTCCGATCAACGGCATCCGTGGACTTGTCAATATTGGAAGGGCTTCGGTCGAGGATCGCTCGAAGGTTATGGACTGCTTTGACAAGATTATGAGATCCTCGGATTTCCTGCTGGATATGGTGAATAATATTCTCAACATGAGCAAGTTAGAGAGTGGCAGGATTCGTCTGGAAGAAAAGAGTTTTGATCTGAAGGATCTTCTGGATGAAGCCAATGCGATTATGGAGTCCCAGGCGGTAGAGCGTGGAATCACATTCCGTAGTGACGATATTGTTATTGAGCATAGTCATCTGATCGGAAGTCCGACGCATTTGCAGCAGATCATTCAGAATGTTATTGTCAATGCAATCAAGTATAATAAAGAAAACGGCTCTATCGTTGTAGGCTGCAGGGAGCTGTCATGCGATGATACGTATGCATTATTTGAGCTTAGCTGTAAGGATACCGGTATTGGTATGAGCCCGGAATTCCAGAAGCAGGCATTTGACATTTTTACACAGGAGCACAGCTCTTCACGGACGGATTACGAAGGAACCGGTATCGGACTTTCCATCGTGAAAAAGCTTGTGGATCTGATGCATGGTGAGATTGAGCTTGAAAGTGAAGTGGGGAAGGGGACTTCCTTTACGATTACGATGAGCTTTGCGGTAGATCAGGAATATTACCGGGCCGGTAAAGCAGAGGTGGAGGAAAGTGATTCCCTTGACGGAATTCATATTCTTGTGGTGGAAGATAATGAACTCAATATGGAAATTGCGCAGTTTATGCTTAACGAAAAGGGAGCGGTACTTACAGAAGCAGGAAATGGCGAGGAGGCAGTTGAAATTTTCCGCAATTCCGGGGAAGGAGACTTTGATATTATTCTGATGGATATCATGATGCCGGTAATGGACGGGTTGGAAGCCACGCGTACAATCCGGGCGATGAACCGCGCAGATGCAGCCTCGGTTCCGATTTTTGCAATGTCGGCAAATTCCTTTGATGATGATATGCGCAAAAGCCGGGAGGCCGGCATGAATGAGCATCTATCCAAGCCCCTTGATGCAAAGAAGATGATGGAAACCATTCTTTCCTATGTAAAGAAATAATAGTTGATTTATAGGAACAAATGTCCGGGAGACCGGTAAATATTTGCATAATCATGGGTAATACTCTATAATCGAATGTAAGAGAAGGAGGGGAAAGTATGAATTTACAGGAAGCAAAGGACAAACTGCACAAGGCAGGCCAGGAGCAGGTTTTAAGATATTATGAGGAGCTTTCCGGGGAACAGAAGGAAGCACTGTTAAAGCAGATTGAGGATACGGATTTTTCGATTCTGGATGCCGTGAAGGATGGAAAGAAGGAGCCGCAGAAGGGGGTGATTACTCCTCTTGCCGCCATGCAGCTTAAGGAAATCGGAGAGAAAAGGGCGCAGTTTAAGGAAACCGGCTTACAGGCGATCCGTGAAGGCAAGGTTGGAGCGGTATTGCTTGCAGGTGGAATGGGAACCCGGCTGGGGTCCGACAATCCGAAGGGAATGTTTAATATTGGTATTACAAAGGAGGTTTATATCTTCCAGCGTCTCATTGAAAACCTGATGGATGTCGTGAAGGAAGCCGGGGTATATATTCCGCTTTATATTATGACCAGTGACAAGAATCATCAGGCAACGACTACGTTTCTGAAAGAGCATGATTACTTCGGTTATGCAGCGGATCATGTTACCTTCTTTATGCAGGAGATGGCACCTGCAACCGATTATGAAGGTAAGGTTTATCTCGAAGAAAAGTGGAAGATGTCCACATCTCCGAACGGAAACGGCGGCTGGTATCTGTCCATGCATAAATGGGGCATTGCACAGAAAGCAATGGAAGATGGTGTGGAATGGCTGAACATTTTTGCGGTAGATAATGTGTTACAGCGGATTGCAGATCCGGTTTTTGTTGGTGCTGTTCTGGAAAATCAGTGTGTAGCAGGTTCCAAGGTGGTAAAGAAGGTAACGCCGGACGAAAAGGTGGGTGTCATGTGCTTAGAGGATGGCAGACCGTCTATCGTAGAATACTATGAATTGACAGAAGAAATGCGTGATGCGAAGGATGAGGCAGGAGATCCGGCCTACAATTTCGGTGTCATTCTGAATTACCTGTTCCGGATTTCAGAGCTTGAAAAGATCCGCGAGAAGAATCTTCCCCTGCATGTGGTAGAAAAGAAGATACCTTATCTGAATGAACAGGGAGAAAAGGTGAAGCCGGAAGTTCCCAACGGATATAAATTTGAACAGCTTGTGCTGGACATGATCCATGAAATGGAGAACTGTCTGCCGTTTGAGGTAGAGCGCAGCAAAGAGTTTGCACCCATCAAAAATGCAACTGGTGTGGATTCCGTGGAGAGCGCAAGAGAGTTGTGTAAATTAAATGGAATTGAATTATAATTGCCCGGATGTAGGAATTCGGGTTTGCCGCAAGACAACATTTTGACAGATAAGGGTAACATTTCTGTATTGTGAATCTGTTTCGGGAAGCATATAATGAGCCTAAAGAAAAAGAAATCAGGTCTCGAAAGAAGACATTTGGTTTTAAAGGTAACGAGTCCTTTAGGAAAGCGAGGAGAGAAAGATGTCAATTTTAGTAACCGGAGGTGCCGGATATATCGGAAGTCATACTGTAGTAGAGCTTCAGAATGCCGGATATGAAGTGGTTGTTTTGGATAACTTAAGCAATTCCAGTAAGGAAAGTTTAAAAAGAGTGGAGAAGATCACCGGAAAGCCGGTTACCTTCTATGAAGCAGACATTCTTGACCGTGAGGCGCTGAATCAGATTTTTGAAAAAGAGAGCATTGATTCCTGTATTCATTTCGCAGGTCTTAAGGCTGTTGGGGAATCCGTACAGAAGCCTTGGGAATATTACGAGAATAACATCGCTGGAACACTGACACTGGTAGATGTCATGCGGAAGCATGGCGTGAAGAACATCATCTTCTCTTCTTCTGCAACGGTATACGGAGATCCTGCTGTGATCCCGATTACCGAAGAGTGCCCGAAGGGACAGTGTACCAATCCTTACGGCTGGACGAAGTCCATGTTAGAGCAGATCCTTACCGATATGCAGAAAGCAGATCCGGAATGGAATGTGATTCTGTTAAGATATTTCAACCCGATTGGCGCACATAAGAGCGGATTGATCGGCGAGAATCCGAATGGTATTCCGAATAACCTTATGCCGTATGTGACACAGGTTGCGGTTGGTAAGCTGAAAGAGCTTGGTGTATTTGGTAATGATTATGATACCCCGGACGGAACCGGAGTACGTGATTATATTCATGTTGTCGATCTTGCGATCGGCCATGTAAAAGCCATTAAGAAGCTGGATGAGAAGGTCGGACTGGAAATTTACAATCTTGGAACCGGTAAGGGTTACAGCGTTCTTGATATTGTGAAGAACTTCGAAGCGGCTACTGGTGTGAAGATTCCGTATGTGATTAAACCGCGCCGTGCCGGTGATATTGCCACATGTTATTCCAATGCGGATAAGGCAAAGAGAGAACTGGGATGGGAAGCACAGTATGATATTAAGGAAATGTGCGAGGATTCTTGGAGATGGCAGAGTATGAATCCTAATGGATATGCGGATGCAAAGTGATTCAATAGGAAGGGGGTTGGGGAAGCCCAAAATACTTGTTCATGTTCGGAATTCCGGAACTAAGAAGTTCTAACTATTTCGATGTTGATTGTTGATAAGGTACGCAACCAACGCAACGAACCATCCGGGTTCGATTGCGTTTTGCCCGGACATCCGTGTCCGGGCATTGCTGTTTTATGGACGAAATAGAAGAACTTCTAAGTCCCTCCATAGGAACATGAACCAAGTATGTTTGGGCTTCTGATGCAATTTTTCTAATTAATATAATAAAGCTGTTCTTAACAGTATTATAGAATGCTTATGAATATAAAAAGGACTCGTAAGGATTCTTTTTCATATAATAAAATTTTTAAAAACTTAAAATAAAATGGTACAGCTTTCCAGAGTCCTTATGCCACGTAACAATACATGAAGATGAAGTGGCAGAAGCTTCCGGCCATGACGAAGAGGTGGAAAATCTCGTGGGAGCCGAAGAACTCATGCTTTGCATTGAATAAGGGGAGCTTTAAGGCGTAGATCACACCGCCGATAGTGTAGATGATGCCGCCGGCAAGCAGCCAGAGGAATGCCGCAGTCGGGAGTACCTGAAGGAGTGGACCGAATACGGCAACGCAGGCCCAGCCCATGGCAATATAAATCACGGAGGAAAACCATTTCGGACAGGTGATCCAGCAGGCTTTCAGGATCATGCCGAACAGGGCAAGACCCCAGATAACGGCAAGTAAGGTGTAGCCGAGTTTTCCGCCAAGGACAGCCAGGCAGATCGGGGTATAGGAACCAGCGATCAGTACGAAGATCATCATGTGATCGATCTTACGGAAGATGCGTAAAGGGCGTCCGGACAGATTCAAGGAGTGGTAGGTTGCACTTGCTCCATATAAAAGAATCATGCTCACGCAGAAAATGCTGAGTGCGATAACAGATTCCCTGCTGGCATAGCGGGCTGCTTTGGCTAATAACGGGGTAGCAGCAAAGGCTGCCAGTAACATTGCTATAAAATGGGTAAGAGCGCTTCCGGGCTCACGAATTGTAATTTGCATAATAAAACCTCCTTTAATAACAACACGTAGTATTTAAAACTACATTAGGAATAAATAAATACTACTACATAAGATATGCAGTGTCAATTGTTTTATTCAAAAATGATTTAGAGATATTCCAAATATAAAAGGGCCTGTGCGGTTTATCCTGCACAGACCCTTTAAAATCGAATTTTAATCTTCTTCAATGACCTGAATTTCGAGATAATCAAAATCAATATGTTCAATGAAGCTGTCTTTCGTAAATCGTGTCCTGGAATGGCGTTTGAAGTCCTTGATATTGAGGTCCAGCCAGATGGGACGGGTGAGATCCAGTTCGTAGCAGGCCTCATCCAGGGCCTGAAACACCTTATGGGTACGGGTATCTTCCTGATCGTTGCAGATCACCACGTCTTTAATTAAATGATTTTCTTTGAATATTTTAGCCCATAAACGAAACATTTCAGGATCTCCTTATAATTACCACTGGTTCCAGGTAAGCAGAATCAGCGTGACGATGATGACGAAAGAAAGTACCAGATATTCCAGTATAGCTGCACAGACCTTATGTACCCTGTTTTCCATACGGGAGCGGTCGCAGAACTGGATCAGTCCGATAACGGAGAACAGAAGTCCGACCACCACATAGCGGAAGTTGGCACTGCAGGTATAAGGGTACTTAATAATAAAAGCAATAAAGGTCAGGACAACGAGAACGTAACCAACCAGCAGGAATACGCCCAGTTCACGGTTCCCTTTGCGGATTTCGCGGATTGCCATGAGAATATTGATGACAAATAACAAAATACCAAGCGTTGCTGCAAGGATCAGGGCAACACGGCAGCACTGTAAAAGGAAATCGGATAATTCCGGACGGACTTCGTCAAAGATGGAGGTCCGGAACAAAATCTGCCAGGTGTTGCAGATGGTATTTCCGTTGATGGTATGGAACGGATAAGCAAGCTCCGCAGAGGCAGGAAGTCCGAAAATCTGCCAGTAGGAAAATTTACCGATGTACTGCTCGGATTCCGGAGGCAGAATCGGCACGCCCGGATTTGTATTGTAGAAAACGAGGTTCCGGATTACCCAGGAAAGCCCGATCCCGGCAGTCAGAACACCGAAAATGGCAAATTCACGGATGGATTTCCAGACGCGTCCGGCTTTGCACTCTTTTACAAAATGCATCAGGAAAACGGCCGCCAGTGGGAATGCCATTACGGCAACATTTAATTTGGTAATCATTCCAAAGCCCAAAGATAACGCGATAAGAATGAGATTTTTCAGAGATTTATGCTCCATCCAGCACAGGGCGAAGTAGAAGCAGGTAAAGGTGAGCAATGTCGATAACATATCGTTGTTCACACTGGCCGACATATAAATCATGCCCGGATGGAACGTGAGCAGTGCCATAGCGAGTACCATACAGGTATCGGAGCACTTCATTTTCTTTAAAACGCCATATCCGACGGTGAGACACAGGCTGGAATATAAAAGCGTCAGAGCCTGGATGTTTTCAAACGCCAGACGGTCACCGGCACCAAACAGCATCTGCAGATCGATGAACAGACAGGAAAGGATGTGGTGAAAGGGCGGATGATAATAGGAAAACAGCTTATATGGACTGAAATCCGGAAGATGTCCGAACTTACACAGGTATTCAATATAGCCAAGGTGGCCGGGATTAATCAGATCATCGGACAATCCGGAGAAATATCCTTCGTCATGCTGACGGTCAACCACGCCGGTACAGATCACATAATAGCTCCGCAGAATTACGCCGCCGGTAATCAGAAGAAATACTTTATCGTCTGTGGTAAGACGTTTCTTCTTTGCCATGAAAAAGCATCCTGCCAGATAAAGGAGCAGGATTGCAACAAACAGACCGGTTTTATACTCATGGGACAGGGCAGCAAGAGAAGGGTTTGCCTGCATGAATACGGTATACAGAAAGAATATGCCGATGATGATAGCGATACGGTATTGATCTGCTTTTTTGAAAAAGGTAGCTGCTTTTGTGTTCATAAACTATTCCTCACTGAAGGTAATCCATATGGATTTGTCTTTTATTCGTTTAAATAGATTCACTTCATTATAAAGAAAGAAAAAATATTTGGCAATAACTTTGTTTTTAGAGGCAGACATGGTATCATAAGAAAGACGAAAAATCACATAAAATTAGTAAAGGTAACAGCATTTTCGAATGAAAACAATACAAAAGCTTATTTTTGGAACACCGGAAGAAAAATGGAAGAATGGTTGTGGAATTCTTTTTCTGATTTTGGGAATTCTTTCCTTTTTTGTATGTCTGTTTCAGGCATTCGGACAGGACATCTGGTATGATGAAGTATTTTCCGTGAATTTTATACAGCATAGTTATAAGGAAATTGCAGTCCTGACAGGAAAGGATGTGCATCCGCCGCTTTATTACTGGTACTTGAAGCTCTTTCATGATATTGGGAAGGTACTGGTGCCTGCGGCTTCCCCGATTGTACTGTGCAAGCTTGCATCGATGCTTCCGTTTGTGGGAATCTTTGTTTATACATTGACTATGATACGAAAGAATTTCGGACTGCATGTTGCAGGATTGTTCTGGTTTCTGTTAATGACGATGCCGCAGATCTCCAACTATACGGTGGAGATCCGGATGTACTCTCTGGCATTGTTCTTTATTACAGCGGCTTTCTTACATAGTTGTGAACTGGTCCGTGCGTTTCCATTGAGAGAAGGAACCGTAGGACCAGGAACAACCAAACACTGGCTTCTGTTCTGGGTTTATGGGATCCTCACGGCATATACCCAGTACTATGCCTGCGTAGCGGTGATTGCAATCTATATTGCGGTGTTTGTATTCTACGCTGTTATGGCACGTAAAAACAAAACAGGAAAATCTGTTTGTGAAAAGGGACAGGTAAATCAGGAACAGGCAGAAAACCGAAAAACAATACAGAACGAAGCAGCAATACAGAACAAAGTAGCAATAAAGGAACAAAACAGGATATGTGCCCGGAATGGAATAGGGAAGGTCTTACTTTGCGCCGGATTATCCGTACTTGCCTATCTTCCGTGGCTTCCGTTCTTTTTCTCGCAGGTACGGACGGTAAGCAGCAGCTATTGGATCCAGCCGCTTACCTGGAAAAGCATTTTTGGATGCATGAAATACATTTTCCTGCCGGTTTCCTATGCGGTGAAGAAGAATTACGTGCTGGCCTGTGTGATGATTCTAATCTTTGGTGCAGCATTCCTGTATTCCTTCCTTATGAAAAGAAAGGATGTAAAGGAACGTTTCTTTCTGCTTACCGGATTATGGATTGCAGTATTTACCACGTTTGTAGGATTTGTATGCTCGATCCTGAACCGTCCGATCTTCGTATACCGGTATCTCATCCCCTGCCTTGGGGCTATGTGGCTGATAGCCGCAGTGGTGTTGTGGGATTCTGTGGAGAAGAACTGGGGTATTTTATTATTTGTGCCATTTCTTCTGGCAGGACATTCGAATATGCAGGGCTTTTACGGGGAAGAGAATAAGAAGATCGTAGAGATGGAAGCAACGCAGAGCTTTCTGTCAGACTTTCCGGAAGATGCGGTGGTGCTTTGCAACTTCGATCACGTGCAGGCCGTGACAGCCTGTTATTTGAAGGATTCGAATGCGATCTATTTATATGGAAGTAATCCGGAAGAGTTGATTGCGGAACTGCTTCCCCAGTGTCGGGGATTGGAGGACATTACGGAGCTTCCAAAGCTTGTGCAGGAAAAGGATGTTTATTTCTTTGGCAGCTTTAACAGCAGGGAGGATCTGTTGAAGGAATGGGAGACCGAAGGAATTGCTTATACCGAAGAGGGAACCTATCTGCTGGAGCGGTATTATTTTAATGTTTACCATCTGGTAAGTGTCCGGAACTAAGTGTCATTGCTTTCCGGGAATGCCTGTATTCATACAGAATAGCAACATTTATTGTCTATATTGGGGAGAAAAGGAATTCACATGAAAAGGATCAAAACATTTATATTGGAAAACAAATTATTCAGCCTGTTCTTTCTGGCTATGGCAATTTATTATGCGGTCAGTATGTTCGTAATCAAGCCGTGGTATGACGAGCTGTATACCTATTATTCCTTTATTTCAAGGGGGCCGGTCTATGCGGCGATTCACTGGCCGGTGCCGAATAATCATGTCTTTTATTCGGTGCTGTCGGCATTCCTTGATTATCTGGGAAATCCCTATATCGGACTTCGGGGAGTTTCATTTCTGGCATCCTGTGCCAACATGCTTCTTCTGTATCAGCTTGCCAAGAAGTTCCTGAACCGGTTCTTTTCCGCGGGCGTCGTATTCTTATATGTGGCGGTCTGGCAGGTCAACAATTTATCGGTGCAGGGACGCGGTTATACGCTTGCGGCAACCTGTTATCTGATTGCCCTGTTAAGCCTTTTTAAGATCTGTAAGGAGCAGGCGCTGAGGAGAGATTATATCCTTTACACACTTTCCCTGACAGGGGGACTGTATACGCTGGTAAGCTCAACATTCTGGGTTATTCCGGTCTGTATTGTGGGTGGAATTACCCTTCTTTTTACGAAAAAGTACAAAACGCTGTGGAAGCTGATTGCGGCTTCCGTTGTGGCAGCCGTTCTGACTGTGGGATTGTATGCGGTGATCTGGCTTGCGATCGGATCAAATCTCATGTCGAAGGATCCGTCCAGCATTTATTATGGAATTTATCAGGTGAAAATCATTCTGAAAACCCCGTTTGAGGCATTACGCACCGGCATGGAATACATGCTGGCCACTCCGTACATTCAGGGGGATGAGCGAAGCTATATTGTGAAGGAGCTGTTCCATTATCTTACGGGCGTGTTCAATCTGTTCTATGCAGGACTTGGCGCGGCGCTTGTGGTAATCCTTGCCATCGGGGGCGTGCTTGCCATCGTGAGTGCATGCTTTTCGCGCAAAAAGGACGAGGATTCGTGGTTCTTCCAGGTCTATCTGGCAGTATCCGTGGTGATGGTTCCGGTGATGCTGGTGATTCAGAGTGTGCAGCCGTATTACCGGGTATTTTCATTCCTTGCTGTTCCGGTCAGTCTGATGCTGGTGTGGCTGCTGAAGTGTCTGGTGGAGCTGGTGTTCCGATTTCCGGAAGATACGATGGCTGTTGCAGGAAAGTACTGCTGTCTGCTGCTTTTGGGGTTTGCGTTGTTTGAACTTTACGGACCCTCGTATCATTCCCAGTATGCAGAGCGCGAAACAGAGATTGCGGATGTTTTCCGAGGACATACGGAGGACTTGCAGACCTGCTTTGCGGTAGATGATTATCAGAAGTATGTGCTGAAATTTTATTATGATCAGGAACTGGCAGAAGTGGAAATTACGGATGCGCAGTGTGTCCTGATTCCGAAAGAAATCTATGACGATACGAAGGAAATTCCGGAGTGGCCGACACTTTATGGCTATGGTGCGGTGGATACGGCTTATATTAAGGAACATTTCGCGCGGGTTAGCGAAAGCGAACATTATGAACTCTATATCAGGAATGAATAAAGGAAAAGGGTCGATATCTTTATTATGAAAAATGTATAAAAATTTTATAAAAACATGCATTTTCCTGTGAAAATATGCTATTATATAAGTGGAGTATGGGGACTCCTGGAAAGGGAGAGGAAGGGTTACTTATGGATATTATCACAGGACGCGACGGCGATGTGGATAACTGGAAAGAAGTTATTCTTATTTATAGTTCGGCTCTGAAACAGATTGGTACGAAGCTGGAGATTCTGAACGATGAATTTCAGCACGTACATAGCTATAATCCGATTGAGCATATTAAATCCAGAATTAAGACATCGGAGAGTATCGTTAAGAAATTAAAACGGTATGGCTATGAATCGACGATTTCCAATATGGTCGAATATATCAATGATATTGCGGGGATCCGCGTGATCTGTTCGTTTGTGTCGGACATTTACCGTATTGCCGACATGATCAGCAATCAGAGTGACATCAAGGTGATTTCGGTCAAGGATTATCTGAAGAATCCGAAGCCGAGCGGCTATCGCAGCTATCACATGATTGTGACCGTTCCGGTATACTTATCGGACCGGATCGTGGATACGAAGGTGGAGATCCAGATCCGGACGGTAGCGATGGACTTCTGGGCAAGCTTAGAGCATAAGATTCATTATAAGTTCGAAGGAAACGTACCGGAGCACATTCAGAGAGAGCTGATTGAATGTGCGGATATGGTGGCAGCACTCGATGATAAGATGCTATCGTTAAATGATGAAGTCCTAAGCATGAACAACCTGGAGGCCGAGTGATAAAGAATACGGGAAGTTAAGAAATTTTGAAAGAAACTAGTAAGACCATAAAAAAATTATGAATGAGTAAAATAAGAAAGACTCAGAATGTCATATTATCTTATGTATGTTATTAGATAAGATCATATCACATTTTGAGTCTTTTTCGTCCCATAAATTTTGCCCTGTAAAATGAGGAGTGCCCAGACACATTTCTGCGCCTGGGCTATTATGAAAAAATTTATCTATGTGTGTAATGAAAAACATTACATGTTTCCGTTGCTATGTATATATAGTACAATACAAATATGAACAAATTATGAACAAGCTATGAAATTGTTGTTAATTTTTACAACGATGTAAAAAAATAAAGATAAAATCTATGCAATATGCACAAAAATGACAGTAATTGTAAAAATGTAAGAGTTATGATATAATAAAGCGATTATAAACAGACATTTGTTTTGGTGAAAAGAGGACAGGTATGGATAACTTTATGGACGAAATTGTACAGAAATTTACTCCGCAGGAGATGATCCGGGCCAATGCGGCGGCAGATGCGGCAGAGATTGAAAGTCTTGAGAAACAGCTTACCCTGTTTAAAGAACAGATGGAGAAATATGACAACTGCCTTCAGGAGATGCGTCAGGTCAATCTGAAGAATATAGAGACGGCACAGGATGTTCAGCAGTTAGCTGACAAAATGGGACAGCATCTTGGGAAAACAGCCGGAGAAGTAGAAGCTGCTTCGGTTTCCAAAATTAAAGAAACCTCAGATCTTTCCATAGCAGGAATTCAGAAGGCGATTGATGAGAGTCTTGCGAAGATTGCAGAAATTAAGGAACATGCAGACAATACCCAGCAGATTGCGGAGATGGTGAACGAGCTCCAGAACAAGACCGAGAATGTCATTAAAAATCTGGAAGATTTTCTTCATACGGATAATGTGAAGGTATACCGTAATGTGCAGGCCTCCATGGTAGAGGAACTGGACCGCCGGGCAGGAGAACTGAAGGAAGAATTGCAGAAGACACAGAAGAAGTCGGGAGTATTATTCCCGCTTGTCTTAGTGACGCTGATTCTTTCTGCACTGAATCTGATTGTAAGTGTTCTTGGATTACTTGGAGTGTTTTAAAATAGCAGCAGGAGTATAGGATATATGGCAAAACAGACATGGAAACCGGGGAATATGCTTTATCCGCTTCCGGCGGTTCTGATTACTGTAGCGGATCAGCACGGCAGCCCTAATATTTTTACAGTGGCATGGGCAGGCACCATCTGCAGCGATCCGGCGATGGTATCGATTTCCGTCCGGCCCTCCCGTTATTCCCATCATATGATCGAGGAGACAGGAGAATTTGTGATTAATCTGACAACCAGGGATCTGGCGTTTGCAACGGATTATTGTGGAGTGAAGAGCGGCAGGGATGTGGACAAGTTCAAAGAACTTGGACTTCATATCAGCCCCGCAGAGGAAGTAGGTGCCCCACTTTTAGACGAAAGCCCGGTGAACATTGAATGTAAGGTGACGCAGGTGCTCCGGCTTGGGACGCACGATATGTTTGTGGCGAAGGTTGTATCCGTACATGCGGATGAAAAGTATATGGATGAAAATGGAAAGTTTTCTCTTGAAAAGGCAGATCCGATTGCTTATTCACACGGAACATATTACACGCTCGGAGAAAAGCTTGGGACATTTGGCTATAGCGTAAAGAAACGGTAGGATCCGAAAGGACTCTATCGTTTTTCTTTTGGGGGTAAGAGACTTCCACGCACAATCGCATCCTTGCCATATTTATTGCGGATGGCATCTAAGGCAGTATCAAGGGCATCGAGCTTTTCGCGGGATGGACCTGCAGATTTTTCCGGCTGGCTGGAAATCTGGTCGAATAAACTTAACTGCACCGGGGCATCCATATCACTTAATTTGGTAGTGCGCACGCCAAGCAGACGGATGGGCGAACCGTTCCATAATTCGTCGAATAACTGACAGACATTTCGGTACAGGAGAGTGGTTGCATTCGTCGGCTCCGGAAGATTTCTCTGATGGGAAGCATTCCGGAAGTCGGCGTATTTGATTTCAACACTCACCATGGAAGCGGACTGGCTTACATGACGTAACCGTTCTCCAACATTTTCACATAAGGATAAAAGGATCGGATAGGCTTCTTTGGCGGTAGTAAGATCCTTTGCAACGGTAGTGGAATTACCGATTCCTTTTGCTTCTGCAGGTACGGAGGTCACACCGGAATCGTCAATGCCATTGGCATACTGCCACAGGAGGACTCCGTGACTTTTGAGGTGGGAGGCAATAATGGACACATCGGTTGTGGCCAGATCGCCAATCGTGCGGATTCCTAAATTGTGAAGGGCCTGCACGCTGGATTTGCCACACATATATAAGGAAGAAACAGGCAGAGGCCACATCTTTTCCCTGATTTCATGCTGATAAAGGGTATGTACCTTGTCGGGCTTTTCAAAATCGGAAGCCATTTTGGCAAGCACACGTTTATCGGAAATGCCCACATTCACGGTGAACCCAAACCGGTTTCGGATCTCGTCTTTGATATGGAAAGCCGCTTCTATGGGAGAAGTGTAGCAGTGTTGGATAGGCGTATAATCCATGAAACATTCGTCTACACTTAGCTGTTCGATATCGGGACAGACGGAACGAAGATAATTCATCAGCTCTTCGCTTTTCTGGTGGTAATAATGCATGTCCGGACTTTCCATGACGAGGGTGGGACATTTGCGGAAAGCACTAACAATCGGCTCGGCAGTCTGGATGCCGTATTTCCTGGCAGGGATCGACTTGGCGAGAACGATGCCGTGCCGTTTTTCCTGATCACCGCCGATGATGGAAGGAATGGTGCGCAGATCGAGCGGATCACCGTTTTGCAGACGGCGGATGGCACTCCAGCTTAGGTATGCAGAATTGACATCAATATGAAAAATGGTTTCGCTGCCCATGGTTCCTCCCCTTCCCCTTTTTTCTTATTATAAACGGAAATACATGGAAAGAACAGGCTCTTTACAAGTAAATTTAGAACTGTTAAAATAAAGCCGTTACCTTTTGGATATGGAAACAGAACAGGAATAATTTATGATACATTTTTCTTCACATTATAAACGGTTAAAAATGCGTTTTTTAAAGATTGCATTGCTGGCAGTTTTTGTCAGTATTTTTTTCATGCCGTCTTTTGTGAAATTCGTGAAAACCGGAGACAATATGTTTACGGTCTTTTTGAACGGACAGGAAGTCGGCGTGGTGGATTCGGTCGAAAGTGCGAAAAGTTATGCGGTGGAAGCAAGAAGAAATGTAGCTTCCCAGAGCAATCATCTGGTTCTGGTGGAGAGTGAGATCGAAACCGTCGGACAGGAAGTGTTATGGGGAAAAGTGGATTCTCCGAAGCTTGTCATCAATAACATGGAGAAGGTTTATTCCTCCGATATGAAGGAATCCATGATTAAGTCTTATGTTGTCAAAATCAATGAAAAAATCATCAATCTTGCCAATCTGGATGAAGTCGTTGCACTTTTACAGGCAGCGGTAAATAAATATGATGAAGCCAAAGATTATCAGGTGGAACTGCAGCTTGATCCGGCAAGAGAACTTCCGGTTATGAGTGCGTCTGTTGCAACGCGTGAAGAAGTGAAAGAGCAGGAAGAAGCAGCAGAGGCTGTGGCATTGGAAGCCGGATTCCAGGCGGATATGACAGCATTGTTTGACCAGATTGAGCCGGATGTCGAGAAGGATTTTGGGGACTATCAGCTTGGTATAATTTCCATGAGTTTCGGGGATGATATAGAGGTAGCCGAGGCTTATCTGGATGAGAACGAGCTGACGGATATCAGCCTTGCCATCAATGAAGTGACAAGCGATGAAGAGAAAAATCAGATTTATAAGGTGGTTTCCGGTGATACACTGTCCGGAATTGCCATTAAAACGAATGTTCCGTTGGACAAGCTGATCGAGATGAATGATTCCTTAGAGGATGAAAATTCGATGATTCGTCCGGATCAGGAGCTGATTGTAACGGTAGAAGAACCGATGCTTGCTGTGCTGCGTCAGGAAGAAATGTATTACGAAGAAGATTATGACGCGGATGTGATTTATATTGATAATGATGACTGGTATACAACAGAAACCAAAGTGCATCAGCAGCCATCTGCGGGACACCGTAAAGTCGTTGCGGTTGTTTCCTTTGAAAATAATACGAAGGTTTCAGAGGAGATCATCAAGGAAGAGATTACTTATGTGGCAGTTCCGAAGATTGTGGAACGTGGAACGAAGATTCCGCCGACCTATATCAAGCCGATCTCCGGCGGACGTCTTTCTTCCAATTTCGGACGGCGTAATCGCCCGACGAGAGGTGCGAGCTCTTATCATAAGGGCGTTGACTGGGCAACTCCGACAGGAACGGCGGTTTATGCTTCCTGTGGTGGTACGGTCGTAAAGGCCGGCTGGGGAAGCGGATACGGATATTGCGTATACATTAATCATCCGGATGGCAGACAGACACGATATGGACATTTAAGCAAGGTGCTCGTTTCTGCGGGACAGACGGTTTCCCAGGGACAGAGGATTGCTTTGAGTGGAAATACGGGTGTCAGCACAGGGCCGCATCTGCACTTTGAGATTCTGATTAACGGCTCCCAGGTGAATCCGCTGAAATACCTGAATTAGCCCTAAACAGATGTTTGGGTTTACAGACTTTTACATTATGTTATAATGATAAAAGGGTTTTCGTACCAAATTCCGTTTAAGTGAATAAAATAGCGTAGCTGTAAGAAATTGAACAGTTACGCAATAACTGAAATTATATACGCATGAAGATGAATACTGGATGGAATATATCAAACGCATTTCGAGGTATGCTATGGAACAGTATGCAATTAGAGGTGGAAATCCGTTGGTCGGCGAGGTCGAAATCGGAGGCGCAAAGAATGCGTCCTTAGGGATTCTGGCGGCAGCTGTTATGACGGATGAAACCGTATTAATAGAGAATATTCCGGATGTCCGTGATACCAATGTGATGATGCAGGCCATTGAAAGCATTGGCGGCACGGTGGAGCGGGTAGACCGTCACACCGCCCGGATTTCCGGCAAAAATATCAAGGATCTTGTAATCGAAGGGGATTACATTAAGAAGATCCGTGCTTCTTATTATCTGTTGGGTGCATTGCTTGGCAAGTATAAGAAGGCACAGGTTTCTTTACCCGGTGGCTGTAACATCGGACTGCGCCCCATCGATCAGCATATCAAAGGCTTTCGTGCACTCGGCGCGGACGTGAAGATTGCCAACGGGTTAATTTTTGCAGAAGCGGAGAAACTCACGGGAAGTCATATTTATATGGATGTGGTTACAGTTGGAGCAACGATCAATGTGATGCTGGCAGCTGTAATGGCAGAAGGACAGACAATTATTGAAAATGCAGCGAAGGAACCACATGTTGTTGATGTGGCAAACTTCTTAAACTGTATGGGTGCCAATATCAAGGGTGCCGGTACGGATGTGATCCGTATCAAGGGTGTTTCAAGACTTCATGGCACAGAGTATACGATTATTCCGGATCAGATCGAGGCAGGAACCTTTATGTTTGCTGCAGCAGTAACAAAGGGCGATGTGATCGTTAAGAATGTCATCCCGAAGCATCTGGAGTCTATCAGTGCAAAACTCCTTGAAATCGGATGTGAAATTGAAGAATCGGACGATGCCGTACGTGTTGTGGCATCGAAGCCTCTTACCCATACACATGTAAAGACACTTCCCTATCCTGGATTTCCGACGGATATGCAGCCGCAGATCACGGTGACACTGGGACTTTCCAAGGGAACGAGTATTGTGACCGAGAGTATTTTTGAGAACCGGTTTAAGTATGTGGACGAGCTTACCAGAATGGGAGCGAATATCAAGGTTGAAGGAAATACGGCAATCATTGACGGAGTTCCCAAGTATACGGGTGCCAGCATCAGTGCACCGGACCTCCGGGCAGGAGCCGCACTTGTAATTGCAGCTCTGGCTGCAGAAGGAATTACGACGATTGATGATATTAAATATATTGAACGTGGATATGAGGATTTTCATCTGAAGCTTGCATCTCTCGGGGCTCAGATTGATAAGATCAGTACGGAACGGGAGTTGCAGAAGTTCCGGTTGAAGACAGGCTGATCAGGATTCTCAGGAAATGGTGGAAGGCTGTTGCTTCTGTATGTTGGAAGCGATGGTCTTTTTTGTTTCCGTTGGAATCTTTCGATTGATATTTTTTGTCTTTTGGTATATACTACGGATATACATTAGGAAGGAGGATATGTGTATGCAGGCACAGGTAAAAGAGTGGGGAAATAGTCAGGGAATCAGATTGTCAAAAGATGTACTCAAAAGCGCGGGAATTGAGTTGAATGAGATTTTGGATGTTTCGGTAGCAAATGGTGTAATTACATTGATGAAACCATTTCATCACAAAACACTGGAAGAGAGAGCAGCGGAATATGACGGAAAACTAATGTTGGACGGAGAATACGACTGGGGTGATCCGGTAGGAAGGGAGATATGGTAGTGGAGTATTTACACCAGGGAGATATCCTAAGAATTGAGAAGATAAAGCACCCGGTATTGGTTGTGAGTAAGGATTTTTTTAATCTGAGCGGTGAGATAATAGGATGCCCTATTATAAGCAATTCTAATCCGGGACCGCTTCATATATGGACAAGCGTGGATGAAGGGATCGAGGGATACATTCAATGTGAGAAACTGGCACTGTTGGATCTGTCGATTCGCGGGCATAAAAAAATAGGAAGAATATCCATGCCTGAGGTAGTTAATGTCTCAGATGCTGTTCAGGGAATTTTTGATTATGTGTAGCATTTATATGACGAATGAAGTTTTAAATAGTTAAAATCTAAACTAGGAAAGGTGCAATTCAGCAATGGAAATAAGAAGTATCTTAATAAAGGACACGACAAAAGAAGAGCGGATACGCATCGTGCAGGAAGGGCTTAGTCAGTGCGGCGGCGCCTGCGATTTCTGTAACGGATGCGATAACCTGGGTGGCGGCATCGTAGATTCCTTTTATGAGCCATATATCAATGGAGAGAAGGAACTGCGTGAACTCAATGAAGAGTACAGGAGCAACGCAGGTCTGGTACGCTAAATCAGTGCCTCAATCTGCAGATTGGACTGTGTGCTTAAGTCTACAAAACCGCCTGCTGTCTTGATGGTCGGCGAAGAAAGCTTGTCTTTATGGATAAATACAACTGTGCCTGTAGTTCCGTTTGTGAGACGGACGTTGTTAAGCAGGTAGGTATTTACCACGTTTTCTAAGAAAGTCATGACAAACTTGGGATCATATTTCTGCAGGCCTTCCTCTTCGAAAATCGAGATGGCAGAGAACGGGCATAAGGGACCACGGTAAACTCTGGCAGAGGTGGTTGCATCATAAACATCGGCAATGGCTACCATTTTGGCATAGATTCCGATCTGGTTCGCCATAAGACCTAAGGGATAACCGCTTCCATCGCATCGTTCATGGTGCATCAGTACGGCATTTAATACATCCTGATCGAGCCTGGAGTCAAGTAAAAGCCGGTAACCTTCCTGGGGATGACGCTTGATGATGTTAAATTCCTGTTTGGTAAGCTTGTCCGGTTTTTTCAGAATGCTGCCGGGAATCTTGATCTTACCAATATCATGGAGAAGACCGCTTGTCGTAGCCTTCACAATTTCTTCTTCATCCATGCGCAGCCAGCGGGCAAAAATGTTACAGATCAGTGCCACATTCATGCTGTGCACATAGGTCTCGTCATCGTATTCGCGCATACAGTGCAGCATATCGAAGACATTGGGTGTGGTTGCCGCAAGGTCCAGAATGTTCAGAGTATGGTTCATTAATTTATTGACATCCAAAGGAGATCCCTTTTCTACGACATCGTTCATGGCGCTTCGGAAGGAATCTACATCATTTTCAAATTCTGTGCGAAATTTGGTAAATTCAGGACTGCGTTTGATCCTGTCCGCATAGGATGTGGTATAATCATCCGTCTGGGCAGACTGTATCACAAGTTCATCCTCCACACGTACAGTAAGAACCGAATAAAAGGCAAGCTTCGTAATCGTGGAGTCTGTGAGAATGATTCCGCGAGGTAAAATAAGCTGATTATTGAAATTGTATACGTCCTCGGCAGTAACCATGCCGGGAACGAGATCGGATGTATTGACTCGTTTCATATGTCCCCCTGAAAGCACCCCAATGCTTCCTTTATATTATAAGACAAATGAAGAAGCCATGTCAATAAACAGGCGCGATATAAGGAAGTGTGGCGTTACAGTTCAAACAGCAGCCAGACACTTGCTGTCAGGCTGCGTAAGAACATAAACTTCAAATTTTCATTGACAAAGTATCGGGGATGGTGTAGCCTAAACTCAGATATGAAAATTCAATATTGTGATGAATCTCTTATTCAGAGTGGTGGAGGTACATAGGACCTATGAAGCCACGGCAACCCCTATAAGGAAGGTGCCTACCTGAGCGAGCAGCGAGCCTAATGGCGATCGAACAATAAGAGGATTTGATTATCGTGTGTCAGGTCCGCTTAGTTAAGCGGACTTTCTTATTTCAAACAAAAAGGAGAAACCAAATGGAGAAAAGATTATTTACTTCCGAATCAGTAACCGAAGGACATCCGGACAAGGTCTGCGATGCCATTTCCGATGCCATCCTTGATGCCTGCATGGCAAAGGATCCGATGAGCCGTGTTGCATGTGAAACCGCAGTATGTACGGGATTTGCATTAGTAACCGGTGAAATTACAACCAACGCTTATGTAGATATCCAGAAGATCGTCCGTGATACCATTAAGGAAATCGGCTATACCAAGTCTGAATACGGCTTTGATGGCAATACCTGTGCTGTTTTAGTTGCCATTGATGAGCAGTCTTCCGATATTGCGATGGGTGTTGATAAGGCCCTTGAAGCAAAGCAGGGAGAAATTAAGGATGATTTAGATACCGGTGCCGGCGATCAGGGTATGATGTTTGGTTATGCAACCAACGAAACTGAAGAATATATGCCTTATCCGATTTCTTTGGCACACAAGCTGGCATTACAGCTTACCAAGGTTCGTAAGGATGGAACCTTAAAGTATTTAAGACCGGACGGCAAGAGCCAGGTTTCTGTTGAGTATGATGAAAACGGCAAGCCGCTTCGTCTTGAAGCTGTTGTCCTTTCTACCCAGCATGATGAAGATGTTACACAGGAACAGATCCATGAAGATATTAAGAAGTATGTATTTGATCCGATCCTTCCGAAGGAATTACTGGATGAGAACACCAAGTATTTCATCAACCCGACCGGACGTTTCGTAATCGGTGGACCTCACGGTGATGCAGGTCTTACCGGACGTAAGATCATTGTAGATACCTACGGTGGATATGCACGTCACGGCGGCGGCGCTTTCTCTGGAAAGGACTGCACGAAGGTAGATCGTTCCGCAGCTTATGCAGCACGTTATGTTGCAAAGAACATTGTTGCAGCAGGACTTGCTGACAAGTGCGAAATCCAGCTTTCCTACGCAATCGGTGTCGCACAGCCTACTTCCATCATGGTTGATACCTTCGGAACCGGAAAGGTTTCTGATGAAAAGCTTCTTGAAGCAATTCGTGAGAACTTCGATCTTCGTCCGGCAGGAATCATCAAGATGTTAGATCTTCGCCGTCCGATCTACAAGCAGACCGCTGCTTATGGACATTTTGGACGTAACGATCTGGATCTGCCCTGGGAGAAGCTTGATAAGGTGGATGTATTGAAGAAGTACCTGTAATCCACCTGAGTAAAACTTGAGTTGCGAAGCAACGGTTTTACGAATGGGGTTCTGAATAGTTACAAATATCTGCAATCTGCAATAAAGAATAGAGTTAATGTATAGGTGATTGATCCAATCAGACTTATATATTAACTCTATTTTTGAGTATTCCTTGCTTGCAACACCTCACCATAAAGGGTAAACTGTAACTATATGAGATAAACTATATTATGAAGCAACAAAATTCCGGAGGAACACCATGGCTTTTACGCATCTGCACGTCCATACTGAATACAGCTTGTTAGATGGATCCAATAAAATAAAAGAATATGTGAAACGTGTCAAGGAGCTTGGCATGAACAGTGCGGCGATCACGGATCATGGTGTCATGTATGGTGTGATTGATTTTTATAAGGCGTGCAAGGCAGAGGGCATTAATCCGATTCTTGGATGCGAGGTCTATGTTGCGCCGAATTCCCGGTTTGATAAAGAACTGACCGGCGGGGAGGACCGTTATTACCATCTGGTACTGCTTGCGGAAAATAACAAGGGCTATGAGAACCTGATGAAGATTGTGAGCCGCGGTTTTACGGAAGGATATTATTACAAGCCGCGTGTCGATATGGAGCTGCTGCGGGAATACCATGAGGGAATCATTGCATTGTCAGCCTGCCTTGCGGGCGAAGTGCAGCGTTATATCCAGAAGGGACTTGTGGATGAAGCGAAAAAGACCGCGCTGAAATATCAGGACTGCTTCGGAAAGGGCAATTACTTTCTGGAATTACAGGATCATGGACTGCCGGAGCAGAAACTGGTCAATACCACGCTTTTGCAGATGAGCAGGGAACTGGATATTCCGATGGTGGTGACGAATGACGTGCACTATACCTATGCGGATGATGTGAAGCCGCATGATATCCTGCTTTGTCTGCAGACCGGAAAGAAATTATCCGATGAAGACCGTATGCGTTATGAGGGCGGTCAGTATTATGTGAAGAGTGAAGAAGAGATGAAGGGATTGTTTCCCTATGCGTGGGAGGCAGTCGAGAATACCCAGAGGATTGCAGACCGGTGCCATGTGGAGATTGAATTCGGCGTGACGAAGCTGCCGAAATTCGATGTGCCGGAGGGGTATAATTCCTGGACGTACTTAAATAAATTGTGTTACGACGGTCTGAAGGAGCGGTACGGGGATGAGAATGCACCGGCCGGAGAGACCGGGCAGACGTTGAAGGAACGGCTGGATTACGAGCTGAATGTCATTCAGACGATGGGATATGTGGATTACTTCCTGATTGTCTGGGATTTTATTAATTATGCTAAGCAGAATGGCATTATGGTAGGACCCGGACGAGGATCGGCAGCAGGAAGTATTGTTTCCTATTGTCTTAAAATTACGAATATTGACCCGATCCGTTATAACCTGCTGTTTGAACGTTTCTTAAATCCGGAACGTGTATCCATGCCGGATATTGATATTGACTTCTGCTTCGAACGGCGGCAGGAAGTCATTGATTATGTAGGGCGTAAGTACGGGCAGGAAAAGGTGGTACAGATCGTTACCTTCGGTACACTGGCCGCAAAAGGTGTCATCCGTGATGTGGGCCGGGTGATGGATCTTCCGTATGCCTATGTGGATTCCCTTGCGAAAATGATTCCGAATGAGTTGAATATTACGATTGATAAAGCACTTCAGATGAATCCGGACATGCGTAAGCTTTATGAAACGGATGAGCAGGTGAAGGAACTGATCGACATGAGCCGCCGTCTTGAGGGACTTCCGAGACATACTTCCATGCATGCGGCAGGTGTGGTTATCTGTTCCCGGCCGGCAGAGGATCTTGTGCCGCTGTCAAGGGGCGCCGACGGTTCCATTACAACCCAGTTTACGATGACAACGATCGAAGAGCTTGGACTTTTGAAGATGGACTTCCTTGGACTTCGTACCCTTACGGTGCTGCGGGATGCTGTGAAGCTTGTGAAGCAGAGCACCGGAAAGGAGATTAACCTCGATCAGATTGATTTTGATGATAAAAAGGTTTTAGCTTCGATCGGAACCGGCAAAACCGATGGTGTGTTCCAGTTGGAAAGTGCCGGAATGAAGAATTTCATGAAGGAACTGAAACCGCAGAACCTGGAAGACATTATTGCCGGAATTTCCTTATACCGTCCGGGCCCGATGGACTTTATTCCAAAGTATATCAAGGGAAAGAGCAATTTTGGAACGGTAACTTATCTGTGTCCGCAGTTAGAGCCGATTCTGGCGCCGACCTACGGCTGTATCGTTTATCAGGAGCAGGTAATGCAGATTGTGCGTGATCTGGGCGGCTATACGCTCGGACGAAGCGATCTCGTGCGCCGTGCCATGAGTAAGAAAAAGCAGGCCGTGATGGAGAAGGAACGTGCCAACTTTATCTATGGAAATCCGGAAGAGGGCGTGCCCGGATGTGTGGCAAACGGCATTCCCGAGAACGTGGCTTCGCAAATTTATGATGAAATGATGGACTTTGCGAAATATGCGTTCAATAAGTCCCATGCGGCATGTTATGCGGTGGTTTCCTACCAGACGGCATACCTGAAATATTATTATCCGGTTGAATTTATGGCGGCGCTGATGACTTCCGTGATTGATAATCCGGGAAAAGTGGCAGAATATATTATGGTCTGCCGGAGCATGGGTATTACGATCCTGCCGCCTGACATCAATCAGGGAGAAAGCGGGTTTTCCGTAAACGGCAACAGTATCCGCTATGCACTGACGGCGATTAAGAGTGTCGGACGGCCGGTGATTGATGCGGTGGTCAATGAGCGGAAGGAACGCGGTGCATACACGAATCTGCAGGATTTCATTACCCGTATGGCAGATAAAGAAATCAACAAAAAGGCGATTGAGAACTTTATCAAGGCGGGGGCACTTGACAGTCTTGGTGGAACACGGAAGCAGTTTATGAGTGCGTATGTGCAGATCGTGGATCACATTGTACATGACCGGAAGAACAATATGGCCGGGCAGATGAGCCTGTTTGATATTGTGGACGAATCTGAGAAATCCAGTTACGATGTGCAGCTTCCGGATGTTGGAGAGTATTCCAAGGATATGATTCTTGCGTTTGAAAAAGAAGTGCTCGGAATCTACATCAGCGGCCATCCGTTAGAGGAGTTCGAGGATCTTTGGAGAAGAGGAATTACCAATACGACCGCGGATTTTGTGCTGGAAGAGGAATCCGGTGAAACGAGAGTAAGGGACAATGCCCCCTGTACGATTGGTGGAATTATCTCCAATAAGAAGATTAAATATACGAAAAATGATAAAATTATGGCGTTCTTACAGATCGAGGATCTGGTTGGAACGGTGGAAGTCATTGTTTTCCCAAGGGACTATGAGAAGAACAGCATGAAGCTTTTAGAGGATAATAAAGTCTTTATCAGGGGACATGTTTCCCTGGAAGAGGACCGTGATGGCAAGGTGATCTGTGAGCGGATTACCGCTTTTGACGAGATTCCGAAGAAGTTGTGGATTAAATTCCCGACCATGGAGGCTTATCAGGCTTCTTCCAATGAGTTGCTGCAGACCCTGCAGACCTCCGACGGACATGACAGCGTGGTGATTTATATCGAGGAGGCAAAGGCAATGAAAAAGCTTCCCCCAAGCTATAGTGTGCAGGCTGATGAAGAGTTGAAGGTACAGCTTTCCGCAAAATATGGGGAAGACAATATTAAAATTGTATGGGATATCCGGAAAGAGTCGTAAAAAAGATTGAAAAAGGAAAAGAAAACCAGTACAATAAAACTGTTCCGGAGCATTGAAACGGAGTCCGGAACATAAGAGGAAGAATATGGAAACATTGTAACTATTCAGAACAGGTCGAAGCATTTGCTGCTGAGACCGTAAGAACATGATTCAGTAATGCAAAATCCCATCGGCGAAGCCGATTTGGAATGGATTTTGCATCGTAACTGTGAAGGTACTGAACAGTTACGAAACATTTCATATAGGTAGGAAATGGCAGCAGAAGCTGTCCATGGAAAGGATCGGAGAATTATGGCTAGTCAGGTGAAAACAATCGGAGTGCTTACAAGCGGTGGCGATGCGCCCGGTATGAATGCGGCAATTCGTGCGGTGGTCCGTAAGGCACTTTGTAATGGTGTGAAAGTAAAAGGAATTAAGAAAGGCTATCAGGGTCTTCTGAATGAAGAGATTGTAGATATGGAGAAGAAGGATGTTTCCGATACCATCCAACGTGGCGGAACCATTCTCGGAACAGCCAGATGCCTTGAGTTTAAGCAGGAAGAGGTTCAGGAGCAGGCAGCGGAGATCTGCCGGAAGCATGAAATTGACGGACTGGTAGTCATTGGCGGCGACGGTTCCTACCGCGGTGCACAGGCACTTTCCAGACATGGCATCAACACGGTCGGACTTCCGGGAACGATCGACCTGGATATTGCATGTACCGATTATACCATTGGATTTGATACCGCAATTAATACCGCGATGCAGGCAATTGATAAGGTACGTGATACCTCATCTTCCCATGAACGGTGCAGTATCATCGAGGTAATGGGACGTAACGCCGGTTACATTGCGCTGTGGTGTGGTGTGGCAAACGGTGCCGAGGACATTCTGCTTCCTGAAAAGTACGATTATAACGAGCAGGCGCTCATCAACAATATTATTAACAGCCGTAAGCGCGGCAAGAAGCATCATATCATCATCAATGCCGAAGGAATCGGACATTCCACTTCCATGGCACGTCGTATCGAGGCTGCAACCGGAATGGAAACCAGAGCAACCATCTTAGGATACATGCAGCGTGGAGGATCACCGACCTGTAAGGATCGTTTCTATGCCTCCATTATGGGAGCTTATGCGGCAGATATCCTTTGCGAAGGAAAGACCAACCGTGTGGTAGGCTACCGTCACGGGGAGTTCCAGGATTTCGATATTGAGGAAGCATTAAACATGCAGAAAGAAATTCCGGAATACCAGTATCAGGTAAGCCGTCTGCTTTCCCAGTAAGAGAAATTGGAAGGGATAATTATGATTACAAGTCTGAATAACGGGCGGATCAAGCATGCCATCCAGTTAAAGGAAAAGAGCCGGACACGGAATGAGGAAGGACTTTTCGTAGCGGAAGGATTCAAGATGTTTGAGGAAGCACCGCTTGCAAAAATCAGGGAAATATACTGCCGGGAGGATGTCTGGCAGAAAATGGAGGAGTCTTATCGAAAGGCTCCTCTTGATAAATTATCGGGAATCTACGAAAAGATCATGACCTGTGAGAAGCAGGGAACCGTTGTGGAAACCGTGACGGAAGAGGTATTCCGGAAGCTGTCGGATACCCAGACCCCGCAGGGCCTTTTCTTCCTCATGGAAAAGATGACCTATGACCTGCCGGTGCTCCTTAAAAAAGCAGGCGAACGGAAGGAACAGGAAGGAAAACGTTCCCTGTTTCTTATCCTGGAAGATGTTCAGGATCCGGGAAACTTAGGAACGATGATCCGCACAGGGGAAGGCGCCGGAGTCGATGGCATTCTGATGAGTAAGGGGACCGTGGATATTTATAATCCGAAGACGATTCGCTCCACGATGGGCTCTCTGTACCGCGTGCCGTTCCTGTATACTGGGGACCTCAAACAGACCATAGAACAACTGCAGAAAGCCGGGATCCGCGTCTATGCGGCTCACCTTAAAGGAACGAAATCCTACCGGGAACCGGATTATGCCGAAGGGGCAGCCTTTCTGATCGGAAACGAGGGCAACGGTTTAAAAGAAGAGACGGCTGCACTTGCGGATGAATACATACGGATTCCGATGCAGGGAAAGCTGGAATCGTTAAATGCAGCAGTGGCAGCAGCGTTATTGATGTACGAGGTGTCCAATTAATGAACATGTATCTGTTGAAGGCAGAATAGGAGCATGAGGCATGAACATGTGAGTTTATGCACGGATTATTCATATAAGAAATAACATATAAATGATAATACATAAGTGGGAAAGAAGGGATTGACATGAAGCTTGGATTTATCGGACTTGGTAATATGGCAAAGGCAATGATTGGCGGCATTCTCAAAAAAGAAGTAGTGCCTGCCACGGACATCATGGGATGTGCAAAAAGTGATGCTTCCAAAGAATATGCCTCCCAAAACTGGGGTATTCTCATAGGTGAGGATAATATTCAGGTGGCACGTTTTGCGGAGATTCTGGTGCTTGCAGTGAAGCCACAGGTTCTGCCCCAGGTGATTGAACAGATTAAGGATGCGGTTTCGGAGGATACGGTGATTGTCAGCATTGCGGCAGGCGTATCCATGGACAGCCTTAAGAAAATGTTTGGCAGAAGCTTAAAACTCGTCCGTTGTATGCCGAATACCCCGGCACTTGTTGGAATGGGATGCACCGGTGTGTGCTGTAATGAACTTGTAACCAAGGACGAGATGCAGCAGAGTCTTTCCCTGTTACAGAGTTTCGGACTGGCAGAGGAAGTACCGGAGAAGCTGATGGATGCCGTAGTTGGTGTGAGCGGAAGTTCACCGGCATATGTGTTCCTGTTTTTAGAGGCACTTGCAGACGGAGCAGTACAGGCAGGAATGCCGAGAGCACAGGCTTACCGGTTTGCTGCACAGTCCATTATGGGAAGCGCGGCCCTTGCATTGGAAACCGGGAAACATCCGGGAGAATTGAAGGATATGGTATGTTCTCCGGGGGGCACAACCATCGATGCCGTACAGGTTTTGGAGGACCGTGGATTCCGTAGTAGTGTGATACAGGCAGTGCGGGCTTGTGTGGAAAGATGTAGAGCACTTAGCAAAGACGAGACGTAGTCGAAGTTTGAGCTTAGTGCGAACGCTACCCGAACACTTAATGAGAGCGAGCGGAGCGAAGATCGAATTTAGTGGATGGGTAATCCCGCAAACTTGACAAGAATTAGACCATTTGTTAATATTATCCACATATTATGTAACAAGTTTGTAACATCTTGTTCATGTATAGTGGAGGAAACATCATGGATCGGAGAAAGAGGCTGTTGGTATGCCTTGCAGGATTAGGTATCTGCATGGGATTCTTACTGACAGAGGAAATAACCGTCCAGGCCGGAGAGAAGGAAGGACATAACTTCATGTGTTCCGGCGTGGGTACTGTGTTAGATCCCAATGATTTCACCGTGGACGAACCGGAGAAGCTGCAGGAGACACTGGACATCTATCAGAAGTTTGAAGCCGAGCAGGCGCGTATGGAAACGGAGCTTGCCATGGCCAATGTCCAGAATGCGCTGAATGTCCGTGCACAGGCGAATGAAAAATCAGAGAAGGTTGGGTTCCTGTATAAGGACTGTGGAGGCACAATCTTAGAGCAGGAGAACGGCTGGACGAAGATCAAATCCGGCAATGTGATCGGCTGGGCGAAGGACGAATATCTCGTTTTTGGCGAAGAAGCCGAGAAGATGGCAGAGGATGTCGGGAACTGGATTGTGAAGCTCAATTCAGAAGCAGTACGTGTTAGGGTGGAACCGGACGAAGAAGCAGAAACGATCTGTTACCTTGCAAAGGATGATGCGGTAGACTTTATCGAGATTGTAAACGATGACTGGGTCAGCATCGACTACGAAGGTGAGATCGGCTATGTAAGAACGGAATACATTCAGATTAATTTTCATATTGATGAAGGAGAGACGATTGAAGTGGTCCGTGCCAGAGAGCGGGAGGCGGCAGAGAAGAAGAGAACCGCAAATCGTGGCGCTGTTTCGGCAGATGCAGATGAAACGAGACTTCTGGCAGCATTGATCTACTGTGAAGCTGGCAACCAGCCCTATGAGGGAATGCTCGGTGTCGGAGCGGTTGTCATGAACCGTGTGAAGAGTCCGGCCTATCCGGGAAGCATTTACGGAGTCATTTATTCTTCCGGACAGTTTACGCCTGCCATGTCAGGAAAGGTGGCAAGGGTTTACGAAGGAAACATTCCGGATGCCTGCATTCAGGCAGCACAGGCTGCGATCAATGGCGAAACTTCGGTAGGGGGAGCAACCTACTTTAGAAGAGCCGGACGCCATGACGGCTACGTCATCGGAGATCACGTCTTCTGGTAAGCACAAGACCCTGGGAGTACAGGGGGAGGGAGCAAGTATGAGTTCAATGATTACGATTTGGCTGATCGTGTTTGTCGTATTGGTCATCATCGAGATTATCACGATGGGACTTACCACAATCTGGTTTGCAGGAGGTGCCCTTGTGGCAACGCTGGCCGCAGCGGTCCATGCACCGTTATGGGTTCAGATTGTGCTGTTCCTTGTCGTATCAGCCCTGTTACTGTTCTTTACACGTCCGGTCGCTGTGAAATATTTTAACAAGGATCGTGTGAGAACGAATGTAGAGAGTCTGATCGGACAGCAGGCGATTGTAATCAGCGAAATTAATAATCTTCAGGGAATCGGGCAGGTGACTGTGAACGGTCAGGAGTGGAGTGCCCGCAGCACCGATGAAGAAGCAACCATTCCGGTAGGGTGTGTGGTTGTTATAGAACGTGTCAGCGGAGTCAAGCTGATCGTTACACCAAAGCAGTAAAAGCAGCAGCTTTTTAAATGGAGAGGAGAAAGAAATGGGAGCATTAGCAGTATTGGTTTTATTGTTTTTTATTTTTATTCTGGTGATTTTAGCATCCAGTATTAAGATTGTGCCACAGGCTTATGCCTATGTTGTGGAGCGTCTGGGAGCCTATCAGTCCACATGGTCTGTTGGTTTTCATATCAAGATTCCTGTATTTGACAAGGTGGCACGCAAGATCAATTTAAAAGAGCAGGTGGTGGACTTTGCGCCACAGCCGGTAATCACGAAGGATAATGTAACCATGCGGATTGATACCGTTGTGTTCTTCCAGATCACCGATCCGAAGCTTTATGCATACGGTGTGGAAAACCCGATTATGGCGATTGAAAACCTGACCGCAACAACACTTCGAAACATCATCGGTGAACTGGAACTGGATCAGACCCTGACTTCCAGAGAGACCATCAATACCAAGATGAGAGCTTCCCTGGATGAGGCAACGGATCCCTGGGGTATCAAAGTAAACCGTGTCGAACTTAAGAATATTATTCCTCCTGCAGAGATTCAGAACGCCATGGAGCGTCAGATGAAGGCGGAACGTGAACGTCGTGAAGCTGTTACCAGAGCAGAAGGTGAGAAGAAAGCAAGCATTACGATTGCAGAAGGTAAGCGTGAAGCAGCCATTCTGGAAGCGGAAGCAGATAAACAGTCCGCAATTCTCCGTGCAGAAGCCGAGAAGGAAAAGATGATCCGCGAGGCAGAAGGTGAAGCAGAAGCAATCTTAAAGGTACAGCAGGCAACCGCAGACGGTATCCGTATGATTCGTGAAGCAGGAGCAGATGAGGCAGTCCTTCGCATTAAGAGTCTGGAAGCCTTTGAAAAGGCAGCAGACGGCAAGGCAACCAAGATCATTATCCCCTCCGAAATTCAGGGTGTGGCAGGACTTGCGACTTCTTTGAAGGAAATTATTAAGAACGACTAAGCCGCAGAAACAGATCGAAGACTGCGGATAAGAAATGATGGAATGAATCATTAAGAGAACAGACAGAAAGAAATCAAGAGACTGGGAGAGAAGGCAGATGGACTTAAAAGGTAGAAGCTTTTTAAAGTTATTGGACTATACACCGGAAGAAATTCTGTATCTGGTGGATCTGGCAGCAGAGCTGAAAGACAAGAAGAAAAAGGGCATCCTTACCAAGGAGATGCATCAGGGCAAGAATATCGTACTGATTTTTGAAAAGACCAGTACACGTACCAGATGCTCCTTTGAGGTGGCAGCGCACGATCTTGGTATGGAGGTGACCTATCTGGATCCGTCGGGTTCCCAGATCGGTAAGAAGGAAAGTATTGCCGATACCGCACGCGTGTTAGGCAGAATGTTTGACGGAATCGAGTATCGTGGCTATGAGCAGACGATCGTGGAGGATCTGGCGAAATATGCAGGAGTTCCGGTATGGAACGGTTTAACCAATGAATTCCATCCCACACAGATGCTGGCCGATGTTTTAACAATCAAGGAAAAGCTTGGAAGAATCAAAGGCGTAAAGCTTACTTATATGGGCGATGCCCGTTACAATATGGGAAATTCCCTGATGGTAGTCTGTGCAAAGCTTGGCATGCACTTTACGGCATGTACCACGAAGAGTTATTTCCCGGATGAGGCACTGGTAGCACAGTGCAGGGAAATTGCAGAAAAGAGCGGCGGAACCATTACCCTCACCGAGGATGTTACCGAAGGAACGAAGGGTGCCGATGTCATTTATACAGATGTGTGGGTGTCCATGGGCGAGCCTTATACCGTATGGGATGAGCGGATCCGCTCCTTAAGTCCTTATCAGGTCAACCGTGCCGTGATGGAAAATGCCGGACCCCAGGCGATCTTTATGCATTGCCTGCCCGCGTTCCATGATCTGAAGACTACAACCGGCAAGGAAGTCGGCGAGAAGTTCGGGTTAAAAGAGATGGAAGTGACAGACGAAGTATTTGAATCGGCACAGTCGGTAGTCTTTGACGAAGCGGAGAACCGTATGCACACCATCAAGGCGATTATGGCAGCTACGTTATAACAGGGAGCAGATATGAAATTTACGATTGATAAACGGGAAGAGATTGATTCTACCAATCTTGAAGTTATCCGTCGGGCAAAGACCGGTGCACCGGAAGGAACACTGGTTCAGGCAGAACGCCAGATAAGCGGCAGGGGAAGAAGGGGAAGAGCCTGGGAATCTCCTGCCGGTTCTAATTTATACATGACGCTTCTGCTCCGCCCGGACGTGACAATGGAGCAGGCTTCGGTGCTGACACTGATTATGGCACTGGCCTGTCAGGAAGGAATTAAAGAGGCAACAGGCTTAGACTGTCAGATCAAATGGCCCAATGACCTCGTGCATCATAAGAAAAAGGTGGTCGGCATTCTGACCGAAGCAACGATGTTAGAGCAGGATGTGGCTTTTCCGGAAGGGAAGCCACAGAAGGAACATCCATATGCTCTTGCCTGTGGAGTCGGGATCAATGTGAACCAGAAGGAATTTCCGGAAGAGATTGCGGACAAGGCAACGTCTCTTTTTATCGAAAGCGGCATGCACTGGCAGATGGATGAGGAAAAGCATACGGAGGAACGCCCGGAGGATGTACGCGATGCGGTACGGGATGATATTCTGAAAGCATTTGCCATCCGGTATGAGCAGTTTTTAAAGACACAGGATTTGTCTTTGATGAGGGAAGATTATATTTCCCATCTGATTAATTTAGATCAGCCGGTACGGGTTCTTGATCCGAAGGGAGAGTTCGAGGGTATCGCATTGGGGATTGACAATCATGGACAGCTTCTGGTAAAAACAAAAGAGAATGGTATCGTACCTGTTTATGCAGGAGAGGTATCGGTGAGAGGATTGTATGAGTATGTCTGAAGAAAACAAGCCGGGACAGGACGTTTCGGAAGAAGGACGTGTGGTGCTCTGCGGAGCCAATGCGTACGATAAAAAATATTACTTTAATGAACTGTTTAAGGGAATTCCTGCTTCGATTCAGGAAGAGCTTCATATTATCTGTGTGCTTTTTACGGAAGAGATCGGCGGCATTTTTACGATTGAGTTTGATGAAAACGGAAATGTGGAGCTGCGGACGGAATATGCACCGGAGGATTATCTCTATGACGATATCGGAAGCGGCCTGTTAATCAGTGAAGTGAGAAGAAAACGGCAGGAATTGTTTGAGTCCTTAAGCTTATATTACAAGGCAGTTGTGCTGCATGAGGATATGAGCGAGCTGTTGGATGAGGAGGACTCGTAATCAGACTGGCTGAATCATGACTCTTCTGTATGAATGAAGGTATTTTCAGAAAGCAGTTCAGCAAGGCTCTGAACAACTGGCGGATTAAGAAAGGAACGGAAAAATATGCTGCTAGTAGTAGATGTTGGCAATACAAATATTACGATGGGTGTTTATGACGGAAAGAATTTAAAAACGACCTTCCGGATGATGAGCAAACAGCCCAGAACCTCTGATGAGTACGGAATTACGCTGCGGGAGCTGCTTCGTACGAACGGAGTGAAGAAGGAAGAAATCGAGGGAGTCATCATGGCAAGCGTTGTGCCGAATGTCATGCATTCCCTGGTTAACGGCATTACGAAATATATCGGAAAGAATCCGATGATTGTCGGCCCCGGAGTAAAAACCGGTATCCGTGTGACCTCTGAAAATCCGCGTGAAATTGGCGCAGACCGTATTGTGGATGTGGTGGCAGCCTATGTGAAGTATGGCGGCCCTGCCCTTGTCATTGATTTTGGCACGGCAACGACTTATGATCTTGTCACAGAGGACGGTTCCTTTTCCGTAGGAATTACCGCGCCGGGAATCCGGATTTCTGCAAAGGCGCTCTGGGAGGATACGGCGAAGCTTCCGGAGATCGAGATTAAGAAGCCGAAGTCCATTCTGGCACAGGAAACCATCAGCAGTATGCAGGCAGGTCTTGTATACGGACAGATCGGACAGACCGAATACATCATTCGTCAGGTGCGTAAGGAAAGCGGCTATGACAACATGAAGGTGGTTGCGACCGGCGGACTTGGACGAATTATTGCGGACGAAACGGATGAGATCCAGATTTATGACCGGGATCTTACATTGGAAGGACTTCGAATTATTTATGAGAAAAATACAGATCGGAGAGGTAACTCTTCAAAATAATACGATACTGGCACCGATGGCAGGAGTAACCGACCTGCCATTTCGTGTGTTATGCGCAGAACAGGGCGCAGGCCTTGTCTGTATGGAAATGGTGAGCGCCAAGGCCATTTATTATAAGAACCGGAACACCGAGGAACTCATGGAGATTGATCCGGGAGAGCATCCGGTTTCTTTGCAGTTGTTTGGCTCGGACCCGGAAATCATTAGTGAGATGGCAAAGCAGATTGAAGAAAAACCATTCGATATTCTGGATATCAACATGGGGTGCCCGGTTCCGAAGGTGGTAAATAACGGTGAGGGTTCGGCACTGATGAAGAATCCTAAGCTTGTGGAAGAGATTATCAGCCGCACGGTGAAGGCAATTCACAAACCCGTTACCGTAAAATTCCGTAAGGGTTTTGACGAGGATCATGTGAATGCCGTGGAGATTGCAAAGATTGCCGAGCAGAGCGGCGCGGCAGCCGTGGCGGTGCATGGAAGAACCAGGGAACAATATTATGCCGGAAAAGCGGACTGGGACATCATCGCACAGGTAAAAGATGCCGTGTCCATTCCGGTATTCGGAAACGGCGATGTGACGGACGGAAAGTCGGCAGCAGCTCTTTTGAAGCAGACCAGCTGTGATGGCGTGATGATCGGGCGTGCCGTCCGCGGGAATCCATGGATTTTCCGGGAAATCAATCATTATCTGGATACCGGAGAGGTTCTGGAACGCCCCACTGCGGATGAAGTATGTGATACGATTCTGCGTCATGCACAGATGGAGCTCGAACTGAAGGGAGAATACACGGCTGTCCGTGAAATGCGTAAGCACATTGCCTGGTACACGGCAGGCTATCCCCGCTCGGCAGCCCTGCGCAGACAGGTGAATGAAATTGAAGATTTTGAAACCCTTAAGGAAACGGTACAGCGGATTTTTATAGAGTAATCCAATCCGGCAGAACGGACTTCTAATTTAAGGATAACCGGCATACGCTATTCATAAGTGAGGGAATTGCTTAACTGCGTTACCGTTATGTCCGGGAAGCTTTGTCCCTGCTGGCGAACAGGAGCCTCTGATGTCAAAAAGACAGTATCATATCTTTTACCTGATGATGCAGGAAAATGGAGTTTATCAAAAGCCTATAGAGATTTATGGAGTGAAAAGGCAGCTTCCGATTCCTTCCGGCAGCGTTTCCGTTTATTATGCACTCTGGCCGGAGTACCGGAAGAAGAGCCTGTTCCGTAAGAAGCCTAAAGAATGGAAAATTCCCGATCTGCAAAAGGAACTGGAAGAACTTAAAGGAAAAGCGGAATGCGATTACGATTGTTGGGAAATGCTTTATAGTGCGCAGTTTCAGGAAAAAGCATGGCCGGTGGCAGCACAGGATCTTCCCTTCTGTGTGCTGCAGGCGTGGCTCTATGCACAGCGGCCGTTTGACACCCTTTATCTTCCGGAGGAATGGAATCAGGGAATGCAGGATGCGGAGCAGTTGATGGAGCTGCTGATTCCTTATCTGCCAAGGCTTAAAAATGTGGTCTGGACAGGGGAGGAAGGAACGGTTTCGGAGAGCCTTCAGAATTATCTGTATGAAGAATATGGAATGATTCTGCTTTTTGACCGGAAGATTCCGGATGGTGCGGTGGTGATCCGCAGGGCGCAGGCATGGAAATTCCTTGACGCTACGGTGAAAAATGGGTATAATACATTAGTTCACTATGGAAATATAAGGTGTATATAACTATTCAGGACTGCGTTATGGGTAGTTACAAATAGAAAGAGAGAACGAAAGGGCGATTGTGATGGAAGAAAAGAAAAACATACTTACCTACGAAGGTCTTCGTAAATATGAGGAAGAGCTTCATGATCTCAAGGTAGTCAGAAGACGTGAGATCGCACAGAAGATTAAGGAAGCAAGAGAGCAGGGCGACTTGTCCGAAAATGCAGAGTACGATGCAGCAAAGGACGAGCAGAGAGACATCGAAGCAAGAATTGAGGAATTAGAGAAGATCCTTAAGAATGCCGAAGTTGTTGATGAAGATGAAGTGGATCTGGATAAGATCAGCATCGGATGCCGTGTAAAGATTCGTGACCTTGAGTTTAACGAAGATCTGGATTACAAGATCGTTGGTTCTACCGAAGCAAACAGCCTTAAGGGAAAGATTTCCAATGAATCCCCGGTAGGCAAAGCCCTGATCGGACGTAAAGTAAATGACATCGTTGAAGTAGAGACCCAGGCAGGTATTTTAAAGTACGAAGTATTGGAAATCCAGCGTTCCAATTAAGGAATAGATAAGGAGTGTTATCGTGGCAGAACAGAATAAGCAACCACAAAATAATCAGAAGCCGGAGCAGGACGTCAATCAGCTTCTGAAGGTTCGTAGAGAGAAGCTTGCAGCTTTACAGGAAGCAGGCAAGGATCCTTTCCGGATTACCAAGTATGATCAGACGCATCATACCGATGAAGCGAAGGAATTATATATTGCGCATGAAGAAAAGCTTCTTGCAGGACATGCAGCTCCCAATGTAGAGGGCATGGACGAAGCAGAAGCAAAGGAAGCGCTGAATGCCGATTACAATGAGAGAAGAGCCATCATGGATGCAGATCCGATTATGGTATCCATTGCAGGACGTATGATGTTCAAGCGTGTCATGGGTAAGGCTTCCTTCTGCAATATTCAGGATTTGAAGGGAACCATTCAGGTTTATGTGGCAAAGGATGCCATCGGTGAAGAATCCTATGCCGACTTCAAGAAATCCGATATTGGCGATATTTATGGTATTAAGGGATATGTATTCCGTACGAAGACCGGTGAGATTTCCATTCATGCAATGGAAATGACCATGCTTAGCAAGAGTCTGCAGATTCTGCCGGAGAAGTTCCATGGCCTGACCGATACCGATACCCGTTATCGTCAGAGATATGTCGATTTAATTATGAATGCCGACAGCAAAGAGGTGTTCATCAAGCGTTCCCAGATCATTAAGGAAATCCGTAAGTTCTTAGATGGCAGAAACTTCATGGAAGTGGAAACCCCGATGCTGGTATCCAATGCCGGTGGTGCTGCCGCAAGACCGTTCGAGACCCATTACAATGCACTGGATGAAGACGTGAAGCTTCGTATCTCTCTGGAATTATATCTGAAGAGACTGATCGTTGGCGGTCTTGAGAGAGTCTATGAAATCGGACGGGTATTCCGTAATGAAGGTGTTGATACCAGACACAATCCGGAATTTACCTTAATGGAATTATATCAGGCTTATACCGATTACGAAGGAATGATGGAGCTGACCGAGTCCATGTTCCGTTATCTGGCAGAAGCAGTACTTGGTACAACCAAGTTTGAATATAATGGCATTGAACTGGATTTTGGCAAGCCATTTGAACGGATTACCATGACTGACTGCATTAAGAAATATGCAGGTGTGGACTTTGATGCGGTAGCAACCGATGAAGAAGCCAAGGCACTTGCAAAGCAGCACAACATTGAATTTGAAGACCGTCATACCAAGGGCGATATCGTGAACCTGTTCTTCGAAGAATATTGTGAAGAGAATCTGATCCAGCCTACTTTCGTTACCGACCATCCGCTTGCAATTTCTCCGCTTACCAAGAAGAGACCGGATGATCCGAACAAGGTAGAGCGTTTCGAGTTATTTATCAATACATGGGAAATGTGTAATGCGTATTCCGAACTGAACGATCCGATCGACCAGAGAGAACGTTTTGCCGCACAGGATGCCGCATTTGAAGCCGGTGATGAGGAAGCAAACCATACCGACGAGGACTTCTTAAATGCACTGAGCATTGGTATGCCTCCGACAGGTGGTATCGGCTACGGCATCGACCGACTGGTGATGCTGCTTACCAACAGCCAGGCGATCAGGGATGTGTTATTGTTCCCGACAATGAAGTCATTGGACGGTGGAAGCAAGGAAAATAAGGCATCCAAGAGCAATACAGCAGAAACTTACGACCAACTTACGACCAAAGTTGCAGAAAAAATTGATTTCTCAAATGTAAAGATAGAGCCACTGTTTGAGGAAACTGTAGATTTTGATACTTTCTCAAAATCTGATTTCAGAGCAGTAAAGGTTAAGGAATGTGTTGCAGTACCGAAGTCTAAGAAACTGTTACAGTTTACGTTGGATGATGGAACAGGTGTTGACAGAACAATTCTCTCCGGCATCCATGCTTACTATGAGCCGGAAGAACTGGTTGGAAAAACATTGATTGCTATCACAAATCTTCCACCAAGAGCTATGATGGGAATCGAATCATGTGGAATGCTTCTTAGCGCAATCCACAATGAAGAGGGAGAAGAAAAACTTCATCTTCTGATGGTAGATAATCATATTCCAGCAGGTGCAAAACTGTACTAAGAAACAAAAATCAGTAAAAGAAATTCAGCCGTGTAGATTACGATTTACTACAAATTTACTACAAATTTGCTACGCATGATACGGAATAATACTTAATAATACGTTTTGTGCGACGTTCAATTTTATATTTTGTACTTCAAGGACACTTTCCAAGTGAAAATTTGGGAGTGTCCTTTTGTTATGGTCAAAAATAAGAATTGGAGGATAAGAATATGAACAACACAGCGTTAGGAGCAGAAAACAAAAAGAAACAGACAATCAGTTTTATCAGCGAAGCACATGAAAAATTCTACTATGAAAAATTAAAAGAGGTACGTTATCAGGATGTGTACCACAAGGCACTTTGCTATTGCCTTGGTATCAGCGATGATACAAGAAGAAATATCAATAGCATCTATGATTTTAAGACGGGATGTGTAAAAACAGAGTGTCTGCATGAAGGCTGGCAGACCAGTGGCAGTATGAAGGTGGTGCGAATGGCATTTAACCTGTATTGCAACGGCACACCGAGTGTAGATGATTACACAAAAACAGAGGAACAGGTAAACGAGTGCAGGCAGTATACAGTAGAGGACTTGTTCTGCTGTGCCTATGCACCTTTCTTTTGGCAGGCGATACAGATCCGCTATCTGGAGTATGCGACTTATAACCGGGAGTTGTATGCCTTATTTGGAGGAGCAGACTAATGTTAAAAGTCAGATTGATGGGAACGAAGAATGACATTGTATGGTTTCAGAAAATCTTACAGCGTCATCCAAAAGTAGAAGTTCTGGAGATATCAGAGCTTTATAGCAATAAAGGAACAAACAAATATTACAGGGCTTATGCGGAAGTGCAGAAAAGCAATGTAAGTAGCAGCAAATAAAAGCAAATAAAAGCAAAATAGTAGAGAATAGGAGAATTTATCATGTGTAAAGTAATAGCAATAGCAAATCAGAAGGGTGGAGTTGGAAAGACCACCACAACAAGTAACCTAGGAATCGGACTGGTAAAGCAGGGAAAGAAAGTTTTACTGATAGATGCAGATGCACAGGGGAGTCTTACGGCAAGTCTTGGCATTCAGGAGCCGGACAGACTGGAAATTACACTTGCAACCATTATGGCAAACATTATCAATGATGAGGAAATAAAACCAGAGTACGGCATTTTAAGACATGAGGAGGGTGTGGACTTCATGCCGGGAAATATCGAGCTTTCCGGTTTGGAAACCTCACTTGTGAATGTTATGAGCAGGGAAACGGTGCTGCGTACCTACATAGAACAGCAGGAAGACCGCTACGATTACATTCTGATTGACTGTATGCCGTCACTCGGCATGATTACAATAAATGCTTTTACCTGTGCGGACAGTATCTTAATTCCGGTACAGGCGGCATATCTGCCAGTAAAGGGGCTGGAACAGCTTATTAAAACCATTGGAAAGGTAAAGCGACAGATCAATCCGAAACTGGAGATTGAGGGAATTTTGCTTACAATGGTTGATAACCGTACCAATTATGCAAAGGACATCAGCAATCTATTGATTGAAAACTATGGAAGTAGAGTAAGGATATTTGAAAACAGTATTCCAATGTCGGTAAGAGCTGCGGAAATTTCAGCGGAAGGTGTGAGTATTTATAAGCACGATCCGAATGGAAAGGTAGCAAGTGCCTACCAGTCATTGACGGAGGAGGTGCTTGGCGATGAGTAAGACAGGAAGTGCCGCAAAGGTAAAGTTGAACAGCTTTGATGATTTATTTGGCAGTAGTGAGATGCAGACGGCAGGTTCGGAACAGATTATCAATGCTCCGTTAGCCGAATTGCACGATTTCAAAAATCATCCTTTCCGTGTGGTTGATGATGAAAAGATGGAGGAAACAACAGAGAGTATCCGTCAGTATGGCGTACTTGTACCGGGAATTGCAAGACCGAGAACTGGTGGAGGATATGAGCTGATTTCCGGGCATCGCAGAAAACGTGGTTCACAGAGAGCCGGAAAATCAGAAATGCCGGTTATTGTCCGAAACTATTCCGATGATGAAGCTACGATTATCATGGTAGATTCCAATATCCAAAGAGAGGATATTTTACCGAGTGAAAAGGCAAAAGCCTATAAGATGAAATACGAAGCCATGAAGCATCAGGGAAAGAAATCAGGTAAGAATACGCTGGATGAGGTTGGGGAAACTGCCGGAGAGAGTGCAAAAACAGTACAAAGGTATATTTACCTTGCCCGCTTATCGGGTGCACTTTTAGATATGGTCGATAAAAAGAAAATTGGAATCGTGCAGGGTGTAGAGCTGTCATTTCTGACAGAACAGCAACAGGAGTGGGTGCAGGTTGTCCTTGAAGAAACTGGAGTGATTATTTCAACAGCACAGGCATCAAAGTTGAAGGAGCATGGAAAAAGTGATGAGCTGACATTGCCAATGGTAAGGCTGATCCTGACAGAAGCGAAACCGAAAGAGCGGAAAGTAACCATCAAGGCAGACAAGATCAGCAGATATTTTCCGGAAGATTATTCCAATGAACAGATTGAAAATGTTATCTATCAGCTATTGGATGAGTGGAATAGTTCAAATAGTGAGAAATAAGCAGCAAAGGAGGCATGAAAAAGTGGACGAGAATACAAAATTTGATTACTACTATGGAATTGAAGCAGACCAGTTCTCTTTTTATCGTGTCCCCCGGCTGTTGATTAAGGATGAGCGATTCAAGGGGCTTAGCAGCGATGCCAAGCTCCTGTATGGCTTGATGCTCGATCGGATGTCACTGTCTATGAAAAATGGATGGCTGGACGAGGAAAACAGGGCGTATATCATCTATACGGTGGATGCGATTATGGAAGATTTGGGATGTGCGAAAGCAACCTGTGTCAAGATTATGAAAGAGCTGGATTCCGAAAAAGGGATTGGACTGATTGAAAAAAAGCGCAGAGGTCTTGGTAAACCGGATATTATCTATGTGAAAAACTTTGCCACAATGTCAGCAGAACAGGAGGTAAAAGAGCCTGAGAATACTGGAAAATCCACAGAAGTTCAAAATTTGAACTTCAAGAAGTCTAATATTGATACTTCAAGAAGTTCAGAAATTGAACTTCAGGAGGTACAGAATCTGAACCGCCAGAAGTATAAAAAGCAGACTTCAAGAGGTTCAGAAACTGAACTTGCAGAAGTTCAGGATTTAGCCCCTATTTATACTAACTATAATAAGACTGATATAAATTATACTGATATGAGTTATACCAATCCAATCCATCCATCCAGTGAAGGAAAACAGACCGATGATAGGATGGGTGGAGCAGATGCGTACATAGAGATTATCAAAGAAAATATTGAGTACGATCATCACATGAAGTATGACGGAATAAATGACAGGGAACTGTATGATGAGTTATTTGAACTGATCTGTGAGGTTGTATGTGTAAAGCGGACTACGATACGGATTGCAGGGGAGGAGTATCCCTATGAGCTTGTAAAGTCAAAATTCTTAAAGCTGAGAAGCAATCATCTGGAGTATGTGATGGGCTGTATGAAAGACACAACAACAAAAATTTCAAACATCAAGGCATACATGGTTACAGCACTGTATAATGCACCATCAACAATAAATCATTATTATCAGCAGGAAGTGCAGCATGATATGTATGGGGGAGGCTGGCATGAAAAGGGTATTGTTTAAGATTATCATTCCGGTACTGATACTTGGTTTGTGGATGCTGATGTGTTATCCGGTATGCCAACAGGAAAATGGATTTGATTATTTCCTTTTCTGGATTATGGTAGGTTTTCCCTATGGGATTCGGAAAATGTGTATGTTCCTCATACCTAAAAATTTTGGAATTGCTGGGAGCATTGGGGTGTTGGCATTTAACGGCATCATTGGTGGTCTGATAGGTGGTATCATCGTAATTGCAAGGATGATCGCAGTATTTGTGGAGATAATAAAGATGATTGCAGGCACTTCTGGTCACGATGTCCAAAAGTGTGACTGAAAAAGGCAACAAAAAAAGGCATTGTCATTTTCAATACACAATACCTTTTACTTGCTATCTGGAACATATTCCATAATATCTTCAATCCGGCAGTCAAGAATCTGACACAGCCTGTTTAGGATTATGGTTTTTACCACCATATTTTGCCGGAGCCGTTGAAGCTGAGCCTTGTCAATGCCATAATCTTTGATGAGCTGGTATTGACTGATATTCTTTGCTTTGAGCGTCTGCCAAAGCGGATCGTATTTAATCATGCAGGCAACTCCTTTCCTACCTTGTATTTTAAAGGCAGGATACTTATAATAATATGGTGCGTGTATGCACCATAAAACATACAAAACTCAGATTTGGGACATTGTAAAAATAAGGATATTAAATGAAATAACTGTAAAAGCAGCTTGGAGACAGGAGGATTTCATAACGTGAAAGAAATATATATTACAGAGGATGAGCAGCTAAAATGCCAGAAAGTTGCAAATGCCTTTGCCGAATTGTATGAAATTGAAAATATACTGGTGCTGGATGCTGGGAGATATGGGTTTGTCAAATTGCAGTATTATAGACCGCCACAGGGGTTTGAGGATGTAATTACCTTCACAGACAGTCAGAGCATGTTTGAAAATTTGTGGCAGGAGTGGTTTGATACAAAGCTATTTTTACTGGCAAAGGATACGCCGATGGAGGGGATGGGATATAGTGAGATATTCCAATGTCTGCCCGAACAGGAGAAAAGAGCACTTACAGACCGGAAAGCATATTTTGCAAAAACGGCAGAAATTGAATCATTGAGATGAACAGCGGTAGGGCAGTTATGGGAGAAATCTTGTAACTGCCCTTTTTTACTTTTGGACATTGTGACCAGAAGTGGAAAGGAGAGAGTATGGAATCAATGCGTGATACAAGGCGGATTATGGAAAAAGAAATCAAAAAGGGAAGTACACCGCTCCGGTTTGAAAAAATCAGTATTGATGAAACTTGCTATCAGGAGATTACTTCAAGAGAAAAATTTCTTGAGGTGTTGCAATATCTTCACAGGGTAGGAGAATATAAGATCTATGCAAATAAGATGGTTATAAATAATGTGTATACTTATATGCGAATGAATACGCCGGATTTCACTAGGGCAAGGAGCATTTTTGACAGGGAAAAAATATATCATCAGATGTTACGACAGGAAAAGAAGTTACAGCCAAATTATGATGGGGATTGCTATATAGAAACAGCAAAGTGTATTTTCTCACTTCCAGAGGATGAGTGGGAAAAATGCAGGATGCGATATAAGGATGAAGATACATTTGGATTTGTGTTATCGAATAAATATATCTTGGGACTTTATAAGTATTGCAGGGAAGCAAGGAGAGATTTTGCTACAAATCAGGCAAAGCAGGGACACGGTGTGTCTGTTAAAGTGAATCAGCTTATGGAAATGAAAGATGTAAGAGTGTTGGCACATTGTTTGTTGCTGGATGATGTGGTACTACAGGACGGAGAGGTGGAAGCTAAGCTCTATACAATTTTTATAGGATAGTGAAAAAGTAACAGCGTTAAGGCAGATATGAGATCGAAAGATTTTGTGTCTGCCTTTTTGTATTTATGGAACTTCTGGTCACAATGTCCAGAAGTGGAAAGGAAGAAAAAATGAGTAGAAAAAATGGAAAGAAGTTATTGATTGCGATTGCAGTAGGGGCAGTTGTCGTAAAGGTAGTGAGGGATGTCATAAAGGCAAAAAAGCAGGAGGAAGAACTCAGGTCTGCTTTGGATAATTTTTATGAGGAAGAACTGAACTGGTGGGACAGGGAACATGAGGAAGGAGAGGAATTGTAGATATGGGAATGAAAATACAGCTCCACAGGCTGTTGGTTCCACCCTGATAGGAGAGGGACAGATCAGGAAGGAGGTACACTGTGCAGGAGGAAACAACACAAAAAACGATTGCCCTTGCAATCAAGACATCCAAACTGACCGCAAGTGTTCTCCAGAAGGCGATGAAGATGTATCTGGAGCATCAGAAGCATAAAGAGCCTTCCCACGGGAAAATATCGGTGAAAAAGCTGGTCGGTCAGGGAGCGGGGGCGAAGTCCATAGAGGTCACGGATGATAACATTAAGGCTTTTGAACGTGTGGCGAGAAAGTACAACGTAGATTTTGCTGTGAAGCGGGATAAGACCACGGAGCCGCCAAAATACCTTATATTTTTTAAGGGTAAGGATGCCGATGTGATTGCACAGGCGTTCAAGGAATTTGTAAAAGTTAATGAGAAAAAGCAACAGCGTCCGTCATTACGGCAGAAACTGAAAGGACTTCAGAAGATGATCGCACAGAACAAGAACAGGGAGCGGAGCAGAGAGAAAAACAAGGACAGGGGACAGATCCTATAAGCAAGGTCATTGACGGGATTGTAAAGGATTTGCAGTCAATCCCGAAAACTGTCAAAGAAAAGTGCAGAGGGGTAAATGGGAAACAGCTTGCCCTCAAATGTGCTCCCTATGTGATATTTGGATATGTCTTTAATAAGGTTTCATGGCTGTATGGACAGCAGGCAGGAGATAACACGTTACAGAAGGTGTTGGACACAATCAATGGGATGGGAGGTGCGTTTGCAAACCCGTTTCCCAGTTTTATGCCGAGGGATTTACTGGTTGGCGTGGGATGCGGGATAGGATTTCGTATGGTAGTATATTATAAAGCGAAAAATGCAAAGAAATTCCGGCAGGGAGTAGAATACGGTTCGGCAAGGTGGGGGACTGCCAAAGACATAGAGCCTTATGTCGATCCGGTATTTGAAAACAACGTGCTTTTAACGGCAACGGAGCGTCTTATGATGTCCGGCAGACCAAAGCAGCCGAAGTATGCAAGGAATAAAAATATTCTTGTAATCGGCGGATCAGGTTCCGGTAAGACACGCTTTTTTGTGAAGCCGAACCTTATGCAGATGCACAGTTCCTATGTGGTCACCGATCCGAAAGGCACTGTGCTGGTCGAATGCGGCAGGATGCTGTCTAAGAATGATTACCGGATTAAGGTGCTTAATACCATTAACTTTGCAAAATCAATGCATTACAACCCTTTCGCTTACATCCGGAGCGAAAAGGACATTTTGAAACTCGTAAACACAATCATTGTAAATACCAAAGGGGAAGGACAGCAAGCCTCTGAGGATTTCTGGGTGAAAGCCGAAAAGCTCTATTACACGGCACTGATCGCATATATCTGGTATGAAGCACCGGAGGAAGAACAGAATTTTTCCATGCTGATTGATCTGGTGGATGCCAGTGAAGCAAGGGAAGATGATGAGGACTTCAAAAATGCGATTGACCTGCTGTTTGAGGAGCTGGAGCAGAAGAACCCGAACCATTTTGCGGTAAGGCAGTATAAGAAGTATAAACTTGCCGCAGGTGTTACATAATGCTGATAGTTTTTTAGTACCCCATCAGTCTGATGGGATGTTGAAAAACTACCAGCATTTTCAATTTGCGCGAGCAATGAGCCAAAGTCCAAGCTTGCTTGAGACCTTGGCGAATGCCGCGACAACGAGGAAAACTCGCAGAGCGTGTTTTCCGAAGTTTCAGGAAGGAAGTGATGAGTAGTGGCAAAGAAAACATTGCGTCATCCCGCGCTGTATGAGCGCCTGAGCCACGATGACGAGTTACAGGGTGAATCCAATTCAATCTCCAATCAAGAGTTAATATGTAAAGGGTGGTTTCTCCCACCTAATACATATGACTGCGGCTCATTTGTGGTGAATGGAAAAGCAGTTGTAGGAAAGGAGTCAAAAAGTCTTATAACCGCTGAAAATCAACACAAAAAGGAGCTGAATCTTATGAAATCTATATTTGAAGAAATGGGTGGCACATACCGCCAAGAGGGAGATTATCTCATTCCCAATCTGTTGCTGCCGGACGAACCGAAATACCCGATTGGCAAGTACGGGCGTATGCGTCGCCGCTATCTGAAAGAGCATCGTCCTGTCCTCTATGCAAATCTGCTCACAAGCGGAACGCTGCATCGTCACCTTGCCGAGATTGACCGAACCTGCAACGAGCGTATGGAAATCATCGTTTCCGATATGGCAAAGCAGGAAGGTGTGACTGAAGCGCTCAAAGCCGACGACCAAATGGAATGGATACGCCGTATGAACAATATCCACAGCCGTGCAGAAGAAATTGTTCTGTTTGAACTTGTGTACGCATAATACCATAAAGAATGCCCTCGCAGCAAACCTTTACTGGTTACTGCGGGGCATTTCTGTGTTGAAGGAAGAGCTTCCTGTGGTAAGTTCAAGTAGGTTGATTTATCTTCCAGTACCCGCTACGATCTGATCCGATTCGTTCTATGATTCCCTTTTCCTTCAGTGCTTTTAAATATTTTGTTGCAGAAACCCTACTGACAAGTAGTTTTTGGGCAAGCTGCGATGCGGTATATCCCGGGTCTTCCAGCAAAAGCTCAAGCGTTTTCTGTTCCTTGTCCGTCAGCTTATCAGATAAGTTATCAGATAAGTTATCTGTAAATTGCTTGTTCAATCGGACGATCCGATCCTCCGGGGCTGTGAATTTGATCATAATATCGCCGGGGTGAATGGTATATTCCGGAAGCGGAAGATTATCCGCTTTTAGTGCCTGACAAATCTTTTCAACACCGCGCCCCCAACTCTCAATGAAGCCGGCAAGGTAAAACACATGCGCAATATTCGGATTATAGGGCTTGGAAGCGTGCTTCTGCATCAGATTTTCCAATGTCCAATCCTCCGGCAGGCTCCCGACGTTTGCCACATAAAGCCGATCTTCATATACGCTGATCTGTATCGGAATCCCAGACTGATACTGTTTATGGCAGATAGCATTCAGCAGAGCTTCCCGGAGCGCTGCCTCCGGCACAAAGTACCGTTCAATGCGCTGGGCACCCTCGTAGCGGATCTTGGCTCGCATATACTTCAAATAAATAATGTCCAGTGCCTTATCCACCTGCTCCAAGATGGAACCGTGGATTTCGTCCTGATAAAGCAATTCAGCATCATTTTCGAAATAGCCGATTTTGATGTATGCGCCTGTCTGATATCTCTCCGGATCATTGCTGAACAGCAGCATAGCGGCGTTTGTCAGGTAATCGCCGTTCTTTAAATGCAGCTTATCCAACAGAATTTCCTTTGGTTCTTCCAACAAACTTGTTTCCATGCGACCTTTCTTCACGGCAAGGCTCTTGAACTTGGAAACAACTCTATCGTCCACATCTGCTATTGAAAAGGCAGGTAAAGGAAGATTGTCCCACGTAGCTCCGCGTTTGCGCATAAGGAAAGCTTCCAACGCAGGGCCGGTCAACACCTGACGAGTGCTGCCGCTGCGGTAGTAGTAGACACCTTTGCAGGAAATACCGATGGGATAGGAAGGAACATCAATTTCAATATATTCCAATCCGTCTTTCTCCAGCAAATTCACACCGACAATAATGCCCATGGCATCACGAATCTTGTTTGGCACATCCTCCAGCAGTTTTCTGGCATTTGGCAGACCAACTACTTTGCCGTCATCATCACAGCCAATATAGATTTTTCCGCCTTGCGCATTGGCATAGCCACAGATCCATTCCAGATATTCGTCTTTCCACTTGCTTTTCCATTCAATGTTCTGGCTCTCAGGCATCTTCATCACCGTCCTGTCCCTTATTTTTCCCTCTGCTCTTATAGACATTATACTGATTTTTGCATCTTGCGCTGCAAAAGGCGGAATTGGCCCGACTGCCGAGAAATACCTTCTGACAATGCTTGCACAGCCGCAGAGGTTTCGCATCATCCACCAGCATAAAGCTGAACATCATCTGGATACCCAATAGCAGCGAATGAAAGTCCCAATAGATCGTCGGTTTATCCAGCAGTTCAATATGATAGCTTGGCGCAATGCCGCCGAAGGCGGCCATAGCTTTGCGATAGAGGTTTCGCGTCCCCTCGTCTATCGTATCATAATCGTTATAGTACAGGATGGAGGATGCCAGCGTGAACGCCCAATCCTTGAACTGCTGCGCCACCCAGTCATATGGCTCGGCATACTCACGCTGAAAGCTCATGTTTTTTGCCATCGGCTCATCCAGGAAGGTCATGGTCAGGGCAACCATCATATTATCCCCGGACACGCTCCAACTGGATTCTACGCCTTTTTTCACCATATCCAGGCTGTCAAAGGGATAGAATAAGGCAAGGTAATCCTCTGTTGCCATGCTTTCTTCCTTGATGAAGTGATTTTTTGGCAGATAGACTGCCTCATATTCCATAAACGACGGCGTTGTTGGAAGTGCTGTCATGAGTCCCAGCAGACCGTAGTGAGTCACAAAGGCCATAATTGCCCTTTCTACCTTATCTTCCGGACTGCGGTTCATCATCAGCATTCCCACATTCAGGGCTTCCAATACCAACTCAGAGGAATCCTTCAGGGGGTTATATACATCGGGCTTTGCTGTCTTTTCCGGAATGATATAGCGCCTCCCGTCCTTGCCGGTTTTGATCTCATAGCGGTCATACCGTACCCAATGGGAACGGGACTGTGCAAACAGGTTGTTCATGATGCCGTTCACCTCAAATCGTAATCCATCTATATATTAACTATATTACTATTGTATCAACCGTCCTTGTCATCGTCAAGGGCGGTTTTCTTTTTTCTCGGCTTTGTTTTGCTCTCTCGGCGGATCACGGCATCCTTACCCATGGTTTGCAGCAGCGCCCCATATTCCTTCATAAACTCACGCTCCCGCAGAGTAAGACTGAGACCATTTTCCTGCTTTTCGCTGAGATGCTCGTACATTTGCTTTTGCAGCTTTTTTTGAACGGTCATCCGCAGCTTTCGGATATTCCGGTCGGACTGCCCGCGTATGGCGGCAAGCCTTGCGGTACTGTACTGCCTGATGAACAGATAATACAGCACTTCTTTCTGCTCGTCACTGAGACTGAGAAAGAGCCTGGAGAGAAAACGGTTCGCAGTCAGCTCGTGCAGCTCGTAGGGACAGGAGAAGATAATGTCGAGGAAGTTTCCCTGACAGAGCTGGCGGAACCTCGGCATGTTCATCCACAGCGGGGCAATCTTCGGATCGGGCACAGCTTGAAACTCCAGCGGAACATCTCCGCGCAGGTTTTCGTGGTCTCGTTCCCTGCGCTCCCGATTGCGGTCGAGCCGATTCCATTCCTCTACGACCTTCTGAAAATCCGCCAAAGTCTGGGCAGAATCCTCCGTACGCTTCAATGCCTCCGCAAGAATTTCACGCTTGAGCCGCTTCTCGCTGGTGAGCGCAGCTTCTTCCTCTTCGTTCTCCAGCTCGGCATTGTAGTCTCTGGGATGCTCGTCCTGCTCCAGCTCACATTCCAGTTCTAAAGCGCGTTCCCCCTCAAGCGCATCCTCCAGCGCCCCGTCAGACGCATCCTCCCAATCGGCAAAGCCATCCTCATCTGTTTCAAGGTCTGGTTCCTCTATTTGCTCCTCGGTATCTTCTTCCTCATCGGAAAAAATATCATCCGGCAGCAGTTCATCCTCCCATGGTTCCACGACAGCTTCACCTCCCCGAAAAAATATTTTTCTTTTTTTTCAAAAACGGTTCCGATTTACACCCCGTATTTCTCCTATTAGTAGAGAAGTAATTGCAGTGTTGGTTACAAAGATTACTTTCTCTGCCTATTGTTCAAAGAAAGGAGGAGCACAGTGTGCAGAACAGCTATGACAAAGATATATGACATCTCCGGCTTACACACGCCGGAACCACAATCAGTATACCAGGGAACAAAGGATTTTTCAAGGAGGGACAAGATGGAGCAAAACAAGCGGGAACAGTTTATTATCCGCCGGATCGGCGGCACCACCTACAAGGTCAGAGTCGTGTTCAGCGATAACGGCGGCGAGACCATGGAGGATAAAATTCTGCGGATTGTACGCAATGATATGGTTACAAACGACGGAACCTATGATATAATGGAGCTGCCACAAATGAGCCGACAGTCTGAAAGGAGCGCATCATGAGCGTGAAACAGACTGAAAGCAAGATCACAGCCCTCTATGAACGGTTGTCCCGTGATGATGACAACGCCGGGGATAGTAATTCCATCGTGAATCAAAAAAGATACCTCGAAAGCTATGCCCAGCAGAGAGGTTATACCAACTGGCGGCACTATACGGACGACGGATGGAGCGGCGGCAATTTCGAGCGGCCCGCATGGAAGCAGCTTATTGCGGATATTGAAGCAGGCAAGGTCGCCCATGTAATTGTCAAGGATATGAGCCGGGCCGGGCGTGACTATCTGCAAACCGGCTTCTACACAGAGGTGTTCTTCCGCCAGCACGACGTCCACTTTGTTGCGATTGCCAACAGTGTGGACAGCGATGACCAGAACAGCAACGAGTTTGCCCCCTTCCTCAATATCATGAACGAGTGGTATCTGCGCGACCTGAGCCGCAAGCAGAAAACCGCCATCCGCGTCAAGGGAGAATCCGGCAAGCCTACCACCAACTGTGCCATTTACGGCTACAAGAAAGACCCGGAGAACAAATACCATTGGCTGATCGACGAGGAAGCTGCCGCCGTGGTGCGGCGTATTTTCCGTTTGACCATTGAGGGCAAAGGCCCATACGATATTGCTCGCATTCTCTTCGATGATAAGGTGGATATGCCTGCCGTATACTTTGGTAAGCAGGGCAAGGGTATCTGGAAAAGCAAAGAGGAATTCCCAAATCCCTATAACTGGAGTGGCTATATCGTGGGGCAGATTCTCTCCAAACCGGAGTATATGGGGCATACGGTGAATTTTCGCTCCCACAAAAAATCCTACAAAGATAAAAGTCCCGTGATGAATCCAAAAGAGGAGTGGCTGATCTTTGAGAACACCCATGAGGCCATCGTGGACAAGGAAACATGGGAGCTTGCGCAGAAGCTCCGCAAGACACCCAAGCGCATCGACACGCTGGGTGAAGCGAATCCGCTGACCGGACTTCTGTACTGCGCCGATTGCGGCGAAAAGATGTATAATCACCGTTCCAAAGGCGGCACGGAGAACAATCCCTATCCATCTGACTATTTCGATTGTTCCTCCTATACCCTTGCCAGGCAGAAACGAACGACAGCCTGCTGCGGGCATTATATCACAACCAAGGCTCTGCGCGCCCTGATTTTAGAAACCATCCGCACGGTCAGCACCTTTGCGATTTCCAACCAGGCGGCGTTTATGGAAAAAGTGCGCTCTGCTTCCCAGCTGCGGCAGGCGGAAGCCGCCAAAGATGCCAAGCGACGGCTGAACAGGGACAAAAAGCGCATCACAGAGCTGGACACCATCATCAAAAAGTTATATGAATCCTTTGCCATCGGTCGCATTACCGAGGAACGCTTTGACAGCCTGCTGGCAGAATACGAAGCCGAGCAGAAAGTGCTGCAAGCCTCTGTCGCAGAAGCGGAGGAAAAGCTGTCCGCTTTCGCAGAGGACACCGCCCGTGTAGAGCAGTTCCTGGATCTGGCGAGGAAGTACACGGACTTCTCGGAACTGACCAATACAATGATCAACGAGTTTATTGAGAAAATCATCGTCCACGCCCCGGAGCGTATCGACGGCGACCGGGTGCAGGAGGTGGAAATTCACCTTCGCTTTATTGGGCAGTTCGAGCTTCCAGCGCCGGATCTGACCGAGGAAGAAATCAAGCGGCAGGAGCAACTCAAGCGGCACCGTATCAAAAGCCGGGAACGGTATCAGAAAATCAAGGCCGGCGAACACACGGTCGGCCAACCGTTCAAATTGACCTGCAAATGCTGCGGTCGGGAATTTGAAGCCAAGCGGACAAACACCCTGTTCTGCGGCCCCAACTGCCGTGCGAAATTCTACCGTCAGGAGGCGGCAGAGCGCCGCAGCCGGGAGTGTACCTGCGAAAGCTGCGGCAAGGTTTTCACTGCAACTCGAAGCAGCGTCAAATACTGCTCCGACGATTGCCGGTATGCAGCGCAGATCAAGCGGCAGGACGCACGGAAGAAAGCCTTGCGAGAGGCTAAAAACGAGGAAGAACCAACAACAGAATAAGAAAAGACGCAGACGGCGGCTTGCACCATATCGGGCAGGCCGCCGTTTTTGCGCTGAAATGGAGGTATCATGCGTATTTTTGAAATCGTAAAAGAAAACGTCAAACTGCGGGAAGCAGTGGAGCTGTACGGAGTAGATGTAAGCCGGTACGGCAAAGCCCTCTGCCCGTTTCACAATGACCGCCACCCCCAGCCTGTTTGTAGCGGACGATCATTATCACTGCTTTGCCTGTGGAGCGCATGGGGATGTGATTGACTTTGTAGGCAGATTGTTCCAGCTCTCGCCCTACGATGCGGCACGCAAGCTGATGGCAGATTTTCACCTTGACCCGGACAAGCCGCCCAACGCAGCGGCGCTCCACGCAAAACGTATCCGAACAGAAGCACAGCAGCTCAGAGAAAAAGAGCGGCTGTGCTTTTCTGTTCTCTGCGATTATGTCCATGTGCTGCGGGACTGGAAGGTACGGTATGCGCCGCAGTCACCTGACGAGCCTGTTCACACGCGGTTCGCGGAAGCCTGTCACAAGCTCGATGAGGTGGAATATTGGCTGGATATTCTCACTTCTGGTGATTCCGAGGAGCGGCATGAAGTAATCAACGACTGGCTGTCAGGCAATAAAATCAGCACCCTCAAATCACGGCTGAAAATTATCAAAGAGGAGGAAGACTATGAACGAAACGAATATCGAAGCTATGACACTGCCGCCTGAGGCAGTTTGGCCCGACTGGTACGACGGTCGGCACATCAACGAGGTGTTGTTCTGCCGTCAGTTTTTGGAGAAGTACCCCATGAAATGTGTGCGCGGGCGGCTGTTCACCGTGGACGGGCTGATTGAGGATGAGGGGCAAATCGGCAATCTCATTCTGGAGGAAGTCTCCGGTGTGCTGACGTCCGGTCTCTCCAAGTTCGTCACCAACCTGCTTGCTAGCATCAAACTGCAAGCGTATTCACCGCCGCTGCCCATTGAAACCGACCGCATCCATGTTGCCAACGGAACGTATTTCATGGATGGCAGTTTCACCGCCGACAAAAGCTATTGCAACAACCGCCTGACCGTTTCCTACAATCCTGATGCGCCGACGCCCCAAAAGTGGCTGCAATTTCTGTCTGAGCTGCTGCAACCGGAGGATATTCCCACCTTGCAGGAGTTCCTCGGCTATTGCCTATTGCCCACCACCAAGGGCCAAAAAATGCTCATGCTCATCGGCAAAGGCGGCGAGGGCAAGAGCCGCATCGGGCTGGTCATGCGTTCCCTGCTGGGCGACAGTATGAATACCACCAGCATTCAGAAGGTGGAGAGCAACCGGTTCAGCCGCGCGGATTTGGAAAACAAGCTTCTGATGGTAGACGACGATATGGATATGAGTGCCCTGCCCAAGACCAACTATATCAAATCCATCGTTACGTCCGAGTGCAAGATGAACATGGAACGCAAGTGCATTCAGAGTTATCAGAGCCAGCTCTATGTACGCCTTCTCTGCTTCGGAAACGGTGCGCTGACGGCTTTGCACGACAAGTCCGATGGCTTCTTTCGCCGCCAGATCGTGCTGACCACCAAAGACCGGCCCGCAGACAGAGCAGATGACCCATTTCTTGTGGACAAGCTGCTGCGAGAGAAGGAGGGAATCTTTCTCTGGTGTCTGGAAGGGCTGCATCGGCTGATTGGGAACAACTATCAGTTCAGCATTTCGGGCCAAGCCAGAGAGAACATGGAAACGGTCAAGCGCAGCAGCAACAATGTGATCGAGTTCCTGCAATCCGAGGGCTATATCCGGTTCAAGGCAGACAGCGAAGCAAGTTCCAAGGCAATCTATGAAGCTTATACCCGCTGGTGTGATGACAACGCTCAGAAACCAATGTCCGCGAATCGCATCAGCTCCGAGCTGGCACAGAATGAGCGTCTTTACAATGTGGAGGCCACTAACAACGTCTATTTCGCCGGCAAGTGGGTGCGCGGATTTGTGGGCATTGAGGTGCTAAGCCTGCTGCCCTATTGAAAATGACAACCGAACTTCAAATGTGCCGTACACGCTGTACACTCTGTACGGCTGTTTTTGATTCCACTTCTAAAAACAGATTTTCATGTCCAATGTTACCAGATATGGCTCAAAAGCCGAGAAATCGTCTTGCTTTGAAGTGCTTTGATGCAAATTAGAAGAATCTTTCTTCAAAACCTGTGTACGGAGATGTACATCAGCCACCTGTTCTGTACGCTGCCGTACACGAAAAACTATTTTACAGCCGCTCAGCGGCAGAAAGGAACGACTATGAATTATATGAACAACAAACCCATCATCATTGGCATCGACCATGGCTACGGAAACATCAAGACCGCCCGCACCTGCTTCCCCACCGGCGTGACCGCTCATGACAAGGAGCCGACCTTCAAGAATGACCTGCTGATTTACGACGGCAGGTACTACACCATCGGGGAGGGACATAAGGAGTTTGCCGCCGAGAAAATGACGGACAGCGACTATTATCTTCTGACCCTTGCCGCTATCGGGCGGGAACTGCACATCCGCCATCTCACCTCTGCCCGTGTCCATATTGCGGCAGGACTTCCTCTCACCTGGGTCAGCGAACAGAAGGATGCTTTTAAGGCATACCTTCTCCAGAATGACAGCGCGAATTTTAACTTCCGAGGCGTGGATTATCATGTGGAGTTTGACGGAGCGGATATTTTCCCGCAGGGCTTTGCCGCCGTCGCCGGGAATCTAGGACAGTTCAGGGAAACGAATATGCTCTGCGACATCGGCAACGGCACCATGAACGTCATGTATATCAACGAGCGCAGACCGGTTCTCAGCCGCTGCTATACGGAAAAGTTTGGGACACATCAGTGCATGCTGGCCGTCCGGGAGAGCGTGCTGCGGCAGTTCGGCAAAACGCTGGACGATGCCACCATCGAGCGTGTGCTGCGCAAGGGTACGGCAGAAATCGGGGAACGATACCTGACAGCCATCCGCGAGACCGCTGCGGAATATGTGGCTGGTATTTTCCTCAGGCTGCGGGAGCATGAGTACGACCCGGAACTGATGCGGCTCTATGTGGTAGGCGGTGGAAGCTGTCTTGTGCGGAATTTCGGGGAGTACGAGACAGGGCGCGTCATCTTCAATGATGATATCTGCGCCACCGCCAAGGGCTATGAGCTGCTGGCGGAGAGCAAGATGAAGAAAGCAGGTGGCATTGTATGAGAAAGAACATCTACACGACCACTCTGCGGCTGAACCTGAACAACGATGCAGACCGGCAGGCATGGGAACACTTGCGGCGGCTGGACAAGACACAGTACCGTTCTGTGAACAGCGCAGTGATTGCTGCTGTCAACGCCTTCTTCTGCAGACAGGAGCAGCTTGCCGCTGATCCTTATCTGGAGACCCGTGAGAAGGAGGATGTTTTTCTTCAGGAAATTCGGGATACCATCCGGGAGAGCTTGCAGGGAGCTGTACCCATGAGTTTTGCCCCATGGATGCAGCTCGTGCAGGGAACAGCACCGGCAGCCACACCGCAGAAAGCAGAGAATAGCGAAGACCTTGATGCCGCGCTGGACTTTGCGGACAGCTTTTGATACCAAATCCACCTGATCTGATAGCAATGCCGATACCATTTCAGGCAGGTTTGCTACTACAGAAGGAATCTGAAATCATTGTAACATCAAAAACCGGTTGTTTGCTATCACGATTGGTAGCAGACAGCCGGTTTTTACTATCACGAAGGGAGAATTTGACGATGCAGACCATGACTGAAAACGAAAAGAAACTGCTGCAGGCACAGCACCGGCTGGAGGAAGCACAGATGCGTGACCGGAAAAAGGAACGAAACGCGCGAACCCGCAGACTCATTCAGGAGGGAGCAATTCTGGAAACGCTGCTGCCGGAGGTCCGGACGATAGCCTTGACAGAGCTGGAGGAGTACCTGACACAGAAGCTGGAACACATTTGAATCCATTGGGAGGTCTCCGGGAAACCGGGGGCCTTCCTCTTTTTTCTCCCGAAGGGCGCACTTACTCACCACCGCGTCGGCACAAACTCCATATCCTTCGCCCCGCCGCAAGCGGCAGGTCTCATCCATTTCGTTGTGCCTCCTTTTCCCACAAAGTCTTGCGACTTTGCGGGAGCCCTTTTGCGGCAGTGGTATCCACTGCGTGGCTCGTGCGCTCTCCGAGAGGGATTGCGGCTGTTGCGACAGCCTCCAGACAATGCCACAGCCCATGTTTGTGCTGCTGTCATTGCCTGTGCAGACGGCAAAACACAACCACAGTGGTGCTTGTTGGGGTGGGATGTTTCATCCCACCCTGCCGCCTGCCTGCGCAAACCTGCCACCGGCAGCTTTACCGCAGTTATGACCGTCATTTTAACAGACGGTCATTTTCTTTTACAGCGGCAAAAGAAACAAAAACAGGTACACGGAGACTGAGCCCAAAGGGGTCACTGTTTCAATGACCCCTTGCAGGCAGAAAGGAGATCGTTTGGCAATTTATCATCTGGAAGCGAAGGTGGTCAGCCGGGGTGCAGGACGCTCCGCCGTGGCCGCCTCCGCATATTTGAGCTGTTCCCGTCTCTATAACGACTACGACGGGATACAGCACGACTACACAAGAAAACAGGGGCTTGTCTGGCAGAAAGTATTCCTGCCGGAATATGCCCCGCAGGAATGGCAGAGTCGGGAGCAGCTATGGAACGCCATTGAAGAAGCAGAAAAATCCAGGGACAGCCGTTTGGCACGGGAATTTGTTGTTGCTTTGCCTATAGAGCTGAACTGCGAGGAACAAATCGCACTGCTGCAAGAGTTCATCCAAGAACAGTTTGTGGCGGACGGGATGTGCGCCGATGCCGCCGTTCATGACACCGATGGTCACAATCTCCACGCTCACATTCTGCTGACGGTGCGCCCGCTGGATGAGCAGGGCAAGTGGCAG
>CAVHRK010000045.1:95096-104130 GCA_963638365.1 Anaerobutyricum sp.
AGCTTGTGGCATGGCGAGCGGCATGGGCTGACGTGTCCAACCGGTATCTGGAACGCGCCGGACGGGAGGAACGCATTAACCACCGCAGCAACGTTGCACAGGGAATTGACGAGATCCCCACTATCCATGAGGGCGTGGCAGCGCGGGCGATGGAGCGCAAAGGCTTTGTCTCCGACCGCTGTGAGCTGAATCGACAGATCAAAGCAGACAATGCGCTGCTGCGGGAGCTGAAGGCTGAAATCAAGAAGCTGACCGCTTTAGTGGCCCGTACTGTTCCTGCCATTGCTGAAGGACTGGAGAAACTGCGCAGCCGAGTGCTGATCTTCTGTTATCAGATCTCTCATATTCGCAGCGGCAAATCGCATATTCAGAAATCCCTTGCCGTATGGAAGCCGGAGTTGGCACGGTATACCGGCCTGGTACACCAAATTAAAGAAAAAAGTGAGGAGCGCAAGGCGTTGGTCGATGAGAAAAAGGAATTGCCGGTATATCATGTGAAACGACACAAGATGCTGGCTGTCCGTATTGCGGAACTGACAGAAGATCTGGAGGAACTGCGTTCGGAAAAGACGCTGCTTCTGCAAAAATTCGAGTATGCGGAGGATGCAGGCGCAGAGACGTTCCGCAAGGATATTGCCGCCATGGAGGCCGGTCTGAAAAAGATGGAGACGCAGGAGCAGAAGTATTCTGCCGAGTTGGAAAAGGCGCTGGCAGAATATGCGGAGCTGAAAACGCATGCCGCAGATATTGCCCGTGTGGAGCTGTACAAAGCACGGCAGACTATTCGTCCTGCGCAGGAAAAAGCAGCAGAAAAGCGGTTGGAAGAATCACTTCATAAAAAGCCGTCTCTCGGTATGCTGCTCAACGCCAAGCAGGACACTTCACGCCTGCTGAATGAGGACAAAGAAGAACGGCAGATGCGGCAGCTTATCATACGTCATCAGAAAACAACTCGTAATACAGCAAAGAGAAGGATCGACATTGAGAGATAATCCATGCGCTGCGTGCACCTACTTCTCGTCTAAATCGGCGATCATTTTTACCTCGCTGACTGCCAAGGCAAGCTGAAGCTTGTTTTCCAGCCCGGTTTTTTGCAGCATGTTGGTCACATGAAACTTGATTGTGGAAACTTCAATGCCCATCTCCGATGCAATGCGCGGGTAGGACATACCCCGGAGCAGGTAACGCAGCACCTTCAGTTCTGTTTTTGTAAATTCTGTACTTTTCGCCATGCCGATCCGGACCGGCGGCGGTGCGTCGGGGAAAATGCGCTCGCCGGCCATTGTCTGCCGCACGATCTCCATCAGGCGGTTTTCTGCAGAATCCTTGTACCACAGACTGTCCGCCCCGGCTGATTTTGCTTTCTCCAGAACCGCACTGTCAATCAGTGAGGTCACAACGATGATTTTTATTTGGGGATGTACGGCCTTGATCTTTCGGACAGCAGTCAGGCCGTTCTCGCGATTCTGTGTCTGCACATCCATCAAGATAAGATCAACCGGGGTGACGCGGCATATCTCAACAGCCTGTTTTGCGCCCGGAATGGACGCGACGATCTGATGTCTGTCCTCGACCGGAAAATAGCTTTCCAGCAGACTGCGAATCATGGGCTGATCCTCAACAATCATGACTCTCATGCTCAGTTACCTCCTTTTCCGGCAGTGTAAGGATAAGCTTGAAGCGTGGGATGCTTTGAATCTCCATTGTGCCTCCTGCTTCCGCCACGCGGCGGCGCAGCATGGAAAGCCCGCCGCCCTCACGAATTTCTTCCTTCGGCGGTGCACCGTTGTTGGTCAGAATAAGCTCTGCGTGTCCAAAGTGCACATACAGTTCTGTACCATCGGCATGGCGAACACAGTTTGCCGCACATTCGGTAATTGCCAATATTGCGAGCGAGCGTATACCCGGCGCATCGGGAACTTTCCCCTCTGTCAGCACACGGACACCCATTTCGCTGACTTTGCCGATAGTCGTTTCCAACGAGTCAGTCTCAGCACGTATCTGATTGGAACGGTAAAGTACTGAAATGGCCTGTTCAAAAATTGCCGCACTTTCTTTGAATGACGCGAGTCCGCCTTGCCGGTACAGCGCCCGTCGTGCAGCAAGAATGCTGTGTCCGATATCATCATGGACGCGCTGCTTCATTTCCAGCGTCTCTTCTTCGCGGATGATCTCCGGCAGCTGCTCAAAAAGCCTTCGCAGCCGGTCATTGGCTTGGGCAAGTTTTGCATTTTCCTCGTTGAGCTCGGCCTGACGACCCATCAGATCCGTCACATCGGCAGCGGTGACTTGGGTATATCGGAGACCTGCTTTTGTTGTAATCTGCTTCTGAGCGAAGCGCAGTGCCTTGCCGTCCGGAAAACGAAAAATCCGGAGCTGTGGGTCCAAACAGCAAATACCTTCGGGCGGCGTTTTCAGGGCGGTTTCCAGCTCCGTAAGCGTCTGCACACCACTCCTTCGCAAAAAGCTTGCTATGGCAAGCATTCGGTGGTTGATGAGTCGCACAATACCGTTTGTATCAAAAAAACAGACTGCAATGGGAAGGTGGTCAAAGCTCTCCTTGATTTTGTCCATATGCTTCTACCCTCCCTGATTTTTCAAGTTTGTGGATAATATATTGTAAACCGTCCTCATCCTGCATCCATTCCAGCGCAGGAAGTCGCTCCTTTAATCCGCAGAGGGTCTCCTTGCAGGATACGCAGATATTAACCTCAATTGAATCCCTGATTTCAACAGAGATCAGCAATGATTCCAAGGATTCCAGCCCCATCTCCACGACTGCTTCAAACAGGTCATAAATCTGTGCCGCCTGCTCCGTAGCGAGCAGGTTTTCCCCGTCTATGAGTGCTCTGCATTCCACACCGTACAGGTTCAGGCACTCTATGGACTCGTTAAAGCACAGCCGCAGCTCCTGCATCGAAATAACACCGCGCTGTGCGCCGACAAAAATCAGGTTGTTTCTCCGTTTGATATAGGTTCCGATAACGATAGTCTGCCCAAGAAGCCTTCTGGCCAAGTTCTCGTCCGTCATCCTCTGTATCGCAGTAAGGCGCCCCCGCAGCATTGCGATCTGTCGGGAGGTCTGCACCTCCATCATGTCATACAAGCGGTTTTCCTCCGACAGCCGCAGATGTTTTTCGCGCTGAGCGTTTTCTGCCGTCAGAACATTGCCCATGTCACGCAGCTCATCATGTGTCAGCTTCAGCGCCTCATGAAGCCGGTTCAGCTCGGAAACATCCTCTTCCCAGAATACCCAGCCGCCGTGCAGCGAATGCCGCTTCAAAAGGGTGTCGGCATCCAGCTCGACGGTATCCGCACCCATCTGCCGCAGCGTATCTTGGGGTATCGGCTCACGCATCGCGGCGGAGATATGCCGCAGAGAAAAGTCCGCATTTGTGATCTGAACCGGCAGCATGGTTGCCTCAAACAGTGCATTGTAGCCCATGTTGGACTGGATCAGACCGCACCGGATGCATCCCTCAAAAGCGGCAAAAATCAGCAGACAATGTGTGGCGGTCATGTCACCCGCCAGCAGCAGGACGAATCGGACGCCGCATATGTATGCAATGCAATATATCAGAGACAGACCAAGCGGAATCAGCGGCAGCAAGAGGACGGTTTTACTTTGCGGGATGCGACATTTCTTCAGCATTATGGCGAAAGAAGCAAACGCGCACAGCATTACCCATATCAGAACGATGTAATAGCCTGCCTCATAGCAATAGTCAATATCCGTCATAACGCCGGAAGGAAAAGAAAATACGCCCTGATGCAGGTCGTTCGTCAGGACAAGGAGGAGCAGGAGCGCCGACGGCACATAAAAAAGCTTCGTCCAAAGCGGCAGCAGGTAATTCTCCGCCTTGTCCAGCGACATACTTACAAACAGAGCTACAACCGGGATGAACAGCATGGGAAAATAGTACCAATACCAAAGCCAGCGCTTGATGTCCATGCTACCGATGGAATGCTTGATAATTTTAAGCAGCAGCCACAATGCCATCATCACTATGATCGCCAGCAGATACCGCTGCACCTGCGTCTGAATGATGCGAGTGCGGATTGAAACGCCCCAGGCCGTAAGCAGACAGATATGGATCGCGCCACGGAGCAGCAAAGCATTCTGGTGGAGCGCACCGATCTTCGTAAGATATTGCAGACTTGCAGCAAACGCAATAAGCGGCAGCGTAATAAGCGCCGCGAGTATGCTTTTTTGTGTTTCCCTGCTCATATCATCTTCTCCGTTCTGCAAGCGCTATTTTTATTATGATACCATGCAGGTATAAAAAAGGCAATGTACCTTCCGCCTGTGAGAAAATAATTGCAAACCCTATCTAATCGGTGGGGGCATTATCTGTAACAATATATTATGATGTAAACACAAAGGGAAGAGTGATACTGTTTCGCCCATTATTGTTGATACGAAGAAAACTGCGCAGCCGCAGACACAGCCTATGGCAAAAAGGAAGGAAAGGTGTTTCCAACGATGAGGGAAGTCAAATCGCCTTTGCGTATTATATGCCGAAATTGCGGTTACCCCGTGACTTTTGATATTGAGCGCCAGACATACCGCTGTCCGATGTGCGGGGAAACATCGGGAATTGAACAGACACGGCAGGAAACGGTCAGGCTGCACGAGCTGCACAAGGAGGAACTACATGCTCAAAATGCAGAATTAGAGACAACGACCTGCTCTGGTTGCGGAGCAAAAACGGGTTTTCCGCAGGGAGAAGCGCTCAGCAATTGCGATTTCTGCGGCGGCAGGCTCGTTCGTGCCGATGTAAAGGAGCTTGGTTTTGCGCCCGATCTGGTCATTCCGTTCGTGCTCACCAAGGAAGATGCAAAGAATCGCCTGTGCGAATGGGCGGCAGACCATCCGAAAACGCCTGAAGCCCGTATGGTCAGCAGCTCTTCGGAGGATATTCAGGGCTATTATATGCCCTATGAGATCGTGAGAGGCCCCATGGAGGTCAAGGCAAACCGGGCGGGGCTTTCCCGTACTTACCTGTGCCGGGGCTTCATAGAAAACACTGCAGCAAACTGCGTCCGTGAGATGGATTCGGCTCTGCTCGACGCGGCGGGTCCCTTTGACCTTGATGCAGCCGTCCCATTTGAATACGGGTATATTGCGGGGCATCGCGCTCTGATCTCCGATCTGTCCGACAATGACATTGACAGACGCGTGCGCCGTCAGGTCGCAAAGGCCTATCTGCCGACGGTACAGAAGACCCTGCATGACAGCGATATCCGCGTCCAGGTCACATCCGAGCAGCTGCTTTCGGCGTCGGCGATGCTGCCGGTATATGTGCTGAAAAAAGGGCGGCTTTCTGCCGTTGTAAACGGGCAGACGGGGCGCATTGCCGTTTCATTGAAGGACAAAAAGAAAAAACCTTTCCCGTTTTGGGCGGTGGAGGCGGCTGTCTATACCATTGCCGTCACGTTGCTGCTGTGTGCGATCATTTCCTTTTCGTGGCGATATGCTGCCGTATTCGGAACGGTTTTTGGATTGATATTTTTTGTCGGTATGGGGTATGACCGTGCGCCGATCGCTGCGCGTGTCATAAAACGCGGTGAGAAAGTGCGTGCACGCCGCAGGGACGGCAAACTCTTGTTATCGCAGAGCGAATCGTCGTCACCGCCGTGTACGCCTTTGTTCTATGAAAATATTGACGGGCGGGAGGTTGCGGTAGAATATAAGTTTTTGCCGGCACAGCGCATCCTGTCTTTGGTGGTACAGAGCCTTGCACTGATATTTGCACCCATCGTTGCGGCGGCAGCCATAGCGGCGGCGACGGCAATCGCAAACGGCCGCAGCGTGCCGGCAGAGCTTGCGGGACTTGAGCTTCGCGGCGGCAGCATCTGGTTCATTTTTACGGTGATGCTCGGCGTTTTATTTCTGATGCAGACAATGCGGATCAAGGCATATGACCACCCCTTCATTTACGAACGGACGCAAAACGGTGAGCGTGTGCTTGTCGGCGATCCCAAGGCACGCAGAATGACGATTTTTAATTCCTTTCTTTCCAAGACCGAAGCCACCGCCGCCGTAAAAACAAAGGAGGGGCTTCTTTGGGCAGCCGGGGCAGTCGCCGTATTTGTACTGTCAGTATGGTTTATGTTGGCTCTTTAAAATATCCACAATACAAAAAATCATTATACCGGGGCAAAAAAGGAGGAACGTATGGCAGCAAAAGGAAAAGAACAGTGGATCTGTGCCGGATGCGGCGCAAATGTGAAACCAGGCAAGTTCTTTTTTCTCAAAGGAAGTAAAGAAATCATCTGCAAGGATTGTGCCGCTGCACTGCAATGTAAATATCCCATACGTATAGAAAGCAACCCAAAGTACGATGATAGTATTTCGGGATCCGACGATGGCACAGATTATAATGATTGCAGTCCGTATACAAATGTCTATCCCGTTCTGGAGCTGACTGCGGAGCAGGTGAGGCAGGAGCTTGCTGCGATCGACGCTTACCGTGAGCAGCTTCGTGCGTCGTTCGGCGGCGCCGAAAATGTGTTTGAGGTCAGGCTGGTGTATCCGCTGCCCAAGCTCAATCCGTTCCGTGTGAACATTCCGAATGCCATACGTTACAAAAACGCAATCGCAGTCTATGGGTATGTGCGGCTTGGTATATTTCATAAGGGCGACCTTGCGGGGCTTCGTCACGGCGATACAACGCGGGATATAACCGTGCTGCTGATTCAGGAAGGTGCGATTCCGGAGGAGAGAGATCCGCTGTTTTTGCTGCGCAATCCGGATAGGGATTTCTGTTTTCATAACGTAAGAAATGGAATTTCGGAGGGTTTTCCGGCAGTCATGGTTCTTTCCCCGGACGCCGCAGGCGTTCGGCCGGGAGACCTGATCGTTGTCGATTGACAAAGGTCATGGACAGCGTTTTTTCTAGAAAACCTGAGAAACCCTATCCAATCGGTGGGGGAATTTTGAAAGGAAGTCATCCATAATAAGGGAGAACAGGAAGGAGCTCACGAAATGAAAAGAAGATTTCTGTGCGTTGTGATGGCAGTCTGCCTTATGACTGCCGTGCTTTCCGGCTGCGGGAATATGCAGAGTGCGGAGCCGGCAGATTCGGACAAAACCGAAGAAGCGATAAGCTCTGAAGAAGTTTCCGCCGAGAAAACAGAAGAGGCTGCAAATTCAGAAGAACTTCCCGATGAAACGACGAACGGGGAGGGCGAAGAAGCCGCGATGCCGGCGGTTCCCATTGCGGTCACCATCGAGGATGTGACGGACATCCTCACGGAAGAGCGGGGATGCGAAATTTATGAGTACCCGAAATTCTATCTGAGCGAAGAAGATAAGAATGCATACCCGGAGCTCAGCAAGGTATTTGAGAGCTATAACAGTGAGATGGACTCTCAAAAGGAAGCAGTACTGGAGCAGCTTGAGAAGAATTATAAAGAAGCAACAGAAAATTCAGGAGATGCTGATGCATGGCATGAAATGTCCATTGAAATAACGGCCAGGGCGCTGAGGGCAGACAGTAATGTTGTAAGCCTTCTATGCGAATATGATGCGGCACTTGGCGGTGCACATCCATATTCTTATGTTTACGGCATGAATTACGATGCAAAAACCGGAAAGAAGCTCACGCTTGGCGACGTGGTGAAGGAGAGGGACGCCTTCATAAAGCTTGTGTCGGATGCCTTTGTCGAGGCCTACAGCGATACGGACGGATACGATACGCTTAAAAACGCAGGGGAGGCGCTTCAGGAATGCGACTTCGATTCCGATGAGGGCATCCTCTGGTCGATCGATCCCATGGGCGTCACGGCCTATTTCGAGCCTTATCGTCTCGGCACGTACGCACACGGCGAGCAGGCGGTCACCATCTACTTTGACGAAGCACCGGAGGTGTTCGAGGAGCGCTATACCATGGCCTGTGAGGATTATGTGCTCCCCATTTCGGAGCGCAAGCCGCTTAGCATTCCGTCGGCCTCCGGCGGGCGCGAGGAAATCAGCGTGGAGCTGGTCGATTCGAATGAATATGATGTGGATTACTTTGGCGCTTATAAAATGGTATACACCATCGGAGATACAACGCTGAAAGCTGAGTGGAACTGCTTCGGTGCAACTGCCTATCTTGTTCATGTGAACGGAAAAAATTATATTTATGCGTTTCAGGGCGGGGAAAACGACTGGACGTATCTGAGCGTAGTGGATACTGAAGAGAAGGTCCTTGACGATGAGCAAAATGTCGAAGCATGCCTGAAGGAAGAGTACGAAAGCAACGATACAGAGGATTCCTATGAATGCATTGTGAGAAGCGTTGCATTCACCAATCCGTCCGAGTTTAAAATCGGGTTTGGGGTGGATGTGATCGGCACGTATCATGTCTACCTGAACTGCAGCGTCGGAAGTAACGGCTATCCGGTGACCGATGATACGCTTTATGCCTCCGGAAGCCACTTTGCATTCAGGGCGCTCAAGGACATCGAATGCGATACCGTGGATCGGGCAGGAAACGGGAACGGGAAAGCAATCATCCCTGCCGGAAGCTATCTGGCCGTTGTACGTACGGACGGAGTAACGATTGCGGATCTCCAGATCATTGACATTTCCTACATAGAAAATCCGGGAGAGGATGAATGGGAGCATCATCTTACGGAGAATATCGAAAAGATCGCCGATCCGGACGGAACCTTCTATCGCGTAACGGTAGACAGATCGGATTATCCCTATAAGGTCAACGGGGAGGCAGAGAACAGCCTCTTCGGAGAAATTATGTATGCGGGATAGAGAGCCAATCTGCGGAAGCCTCACGGAAAGCAACAGGAAGGGTGGTGACAGAGCAAGATGCGAAGAATCGTGTTGGATGTGCAGAGCGAGCTGTTTGCGGAGGCAATCACCAGGGTGCTTACGGAAATCAATCCGGATTTTTTAGTGTACCGTTCTGCGAAGCCTGAAGGTACGGTATCCCTGTGTCGTACCTGCCATGCCAATGTGCTGGTGATGGAGGTCAATCGGCAGGGAGTTTGGAAACTGGGCGAGAGAATCAAGATCCTCAATGAAATAAGG
>CAVHRK010000046.1:0-10549 GCA_963638365.1 Anaerobutyricum sp.
GCATACAGACCTTGGAGAGGGTCTATAAACACTACTACTTTATAATACGAGGAGAAAGATATGGAAAATTTTTGGATATCCTTAGAATTAATGGGAAAAGGAATGCTTGGAATCTTTACGGTCATTATTTTAATCATGTTGATTGTGATGCTGCTTTCGAAAATTACGAAGTAAATTGGAGTGATTTAGCAATTGGTGAATAAGTAAGGCGAGTTGTTACTGAGTTTACCTGGTGGTTACCATAATTCGGTTGACATAATGAAAAATTTGTCCTATACTATAATAAGCAAATCAGAGGGGGAACAATCGTATGAAATGTCCGTTTTGTGGTCACGAGAATACCAGAGTTATTGATTCAAGGCCTGCCGAGGAAAATAATTCCATCCGCAGACGCCGTGTTTGTGATGAATGCGATAAGCGCTTCACCACATATGAGAAGATTGAAACGATCCCACTTATTGTAGTAAAGAAGGATAATAATCGTGAGGCATATGACCGTACCAAGATTGAAGCCGGGGTATTGCGTGCCTGCCATAAGCGTCCGATCAGTGCCGATCAGATCAAGACTCTTGTGGACGAAGTGGAAACCGAGATCTTCAGCATGGAAGAGAAGGAAGTGCCGAGCCGTGTGATCGGAGAACTGGTCATGAATAAGTTGAAGGATTTAGAGGCTGTTGCCTATGTCCGTTTCGCTTCCGTATATCGGGAATTCAAGGACATTAATACCTTTATGGATGAACTGAAAAAGGTATTGGAATAAGGAAATAGAATCAATAGTGTATTTATTTTCGTACACTATTGATTTTTTTTATCTTTTTGTATAGAATGTAAGAGCGTTAAAAATTTAACGTACCCACTAAAACTAAATATGGAAAGTGAGAAAGGAATGAAAGACATGAAGAAGAGAAGCTTTAAAGCAGTTCTTTTACTGTTCGTGTTGACGACACTTACTATTGCACTGGGCGGATGCTCAGGTGATAAGAAAGGAGACAGTTCCTCTCAAATCACGATCGGAATACCTCAGGACTTAGAGGACAGTCTTGACCCCCACAAGATGGTGGCGGCAGGAACAAGAGAGGTATTGTTCAACATTTTTGAAGGACTTGTAAAGGTTACAAGCGATGGTGATTTTATCCCTGCAGTAGCAAGCTCGTATGAAGAAACCGAAGGAGGTAAGGTCTATACCTTTACCTTAAGAGATAACGTAAAGTTCCATGATGGAAGCACGGTAACCGCAGAGGATGTGAAATTTTCCCTGGATAAATGCGCCGATACCAGTGCTGGTGAACCTCTGGTAGCGGCGTTTTCTAATATTGACAGTGTCAATATTTTAGATGACAGGACCGTACAGGTGGTATTGAAAGAAGCCGATACCGAGTTTCTTGCCTATATGACAACGGCAATCATCCCGGCATCCAATGAGAATCCGGACACCAACCCGATCGGAACCGGTCCCTATAAGTTCGTATCCCGTTCCCCACAGGAAAACTTCGTGATGGAACGCTTTGACGATTACTGGGGTGAACCTGCTTATATTAAGGATGTAACTTTTAAGATCTGTGCCAATGCTGATACCATCGTGATGGATTTAGAGGGCGGTTCCATTGATATGTTTGCAAGAGTAACCGCTACCCAGGCAGCAGAGTTATCCGATAACTTTAATGTATTAGAGGGAACCATGAACCTCGTGCAGGCGTTATACCTCAACAATGCAGAAGCTCCGTTTGACAATGAAAAGGTTCGTCAGGCTCTCTGCTATGCGATTGATCCACAGGAAATTATGATGATGGTTTCCGATGGAAAGGGTGCTGAGGTAGGAAGCAGTATGTTCCCGGCATTCGGCAAGTATTTTATGCCGGAATTGAATGATACCTATAACACCGATATTGAAAAAGCCAAAGAACTGTTAAAAGAGGCAGGCTATGAAGACGGATTTTCCTTTACGATTACCGTACCTTCCAACTACCAGCCGCACATTGATACCGCACAGGTACTTGTGGAGGAGTTCAAGAAAATCGGTGTCGATGCCCAGATCCAGTTAGTGGAATGGGATAGTTGGTTAAGTGATGTTTATCAGAACAGACAGTTCCAGTCTACTCTTGTTGGTGTCGATGCGTCCAACATTACCGGTTCTGCCATGTTACAGAGATTTACCTCCGATAATGCGAAGAACTTTATCAACTACAGCAATGCCGATTATGATGCTGCTTTTGAAAAAGCAATCAGCAGTACCGACGATGATGAAAAGACTACCTATTATAAGGAATGTGAACGGATTCTGTCCGAAACGGCAGCCAACGTTTATATTCAGGACTTACCGGAGTTCGTGGCATTAAATAAGAAGTATACCGGATATGAGTTCTATCCGCTTTATATTCAGGATATTGCGAAGATCCGTCTGGCAGATGAATAAATAAATTTGTTTTTAAAATAAAAACAGGATTTGAGGAAAGGAAGGCAGGACCATGAAATATGTAGTTCGTAAAATACTGACAACGATATTGACACTGTTAGCAGTGACGTTTTTCGTGTTCCTGTCCTTCCACGTCATTTCCGGGGATCCGGCCTCCTCCATGCTCGGTACGGAAGCAACGCCGCAGAAGGTTGCCGCGCTGCGGGAAGAGCTTGGATTAAACGACCCGGTGCTTGTCCAGTATGGAAGATGGGTAGCAGGACTTCTTCATGGAGACATGGGAACCTCTTACAGTTACCGGATGCCGGTTACCGGAATGGTTGCCAATAAGATTCCAGTGACGATTACATTGACTCTGATGGCATTTGTACTGATGGTGGTGATTTCGATTCCACTTGGTATTTACACGGCAAAGCACGAGGGCGGTGTTGTGGACCGGGTGATTTACATTATTAATCAGATTATTATGGCGATTCCACCGTTTTTTTCGGGAATTCTGATTACGTTAATATTTGGAAGGATTTTCAAGCTGTTTACGCCGGGAGGCTATGTATCCTATGAAAAGGATTTTGCAGGCTTTGTTGGTTACCTCTTTTTCCCGGCAGTGGCGATTGCACTTCCGAAGGCCGCGATGGCAGTCAAGCTCCTTCGAAGCTCCGTCATTAAGGAAGCAAAGCTGGATTATGTGCGTACTGCATACAGCCGTGGAAACCGGACGAATGACGTCTTATATAAGCATGTATTAAAAAATGCGTTGATTCCGGTGGTGACCTTCTTAGGGATGGCACTTGCGGACATGATTGCAGGAAGTATTATTATTGAGCAGGTTTTCAGCATTCCGGGACTTGGAAGAATTCTGCTGACGTCCATTTCAAACAGAGACTATCCAGTTGTCATGGCTGTGATTGTCTGCATTGCAGTTCTGGTACTTGTGGTGAATATGGCTGTCGATCTGATCTATGGACTGATTGATCCCAGAATTACAGTAGAGTAGGGTGAAAGAATGAAAAATGTAAAGAAAAATTACAATTTAATTCTTGGCGGGGCGATTACCGCAGTGATGCTTCTTCTGATTCTGACCGGTTTTTTCTGGACGCCTTATGATCCGGAAACCATGGACGCTGCAAATAAGTTTGCAGGGATTTCCCTGGCACATCCCCTTGGATGTGATAACTTCGGAAGAGATATTTTAAGCAGAGTGATGAAGGGCGCGGGAACGACGTTTCTTGTTGCACTTGGAACCGTGCTGATCGGAACGGTGTTTGGTGTCCTGATCGGGGCATTTACCGGCTATTTTGGAGGAACCATCGATGAAATCCTGATGCGGATCATCGATGCTGTTTTTGCGTTTCCGAGTATTTTACTGGCACTGGTATTTATTTCGCTTCTCGGAACGGGAACCTATCAGGTCGTGATTGCGCTTGGTATTGCCTTTATTCCCAGTTTTTCGAGAATTGTACGAAGCGAATTTTTAAAATACAAAAATATGGACTATGTGAAGAACGCGCGTCTGCAGGGGGCATCCCATCTGCGGATTATGTTCGTGCATATTCTGCCGAATACGGTAAGTGTGCTGTTATCTTCGATTATGATTGGATTTAATAATGCTGTTCTGGCTGAGGCCGGAATGAGCTTTTTGGGAATTGGCGTGCAGCCACCGGCACCGAGCCTTGGACGCATGCTTTCCGAGGCGCAGAGTTTTTTGTTCCGCGTGCCGAATTATGCACTGGGACCGGGATGCGCCATTATTCTGATGGTGCTTGGATTCAGTCTGCTGAGTGACGGACTGAAGAAGGAGTAGAGGCGACAAGAAGAAATAAGGTAACTATTCAGTAATGCAATAAGAAACAGGCAGGTGTTGAAATGGCAGAGCCTTTATTATTGGAAGTAAAAGATTTGAATATTGAATTCCACGACCATCTGATTCCGGAAACGGTAGTGTATGACTTCGATCTGGAACTGAAAGCGGGAGAGATTGTCGGTCTGGTGGGAGAATCCGGATCCGGCAAGTCCATGAGCGCACTTGCGATCGCAGGGTTGTTAAGCCGCAGGGATATGCGTAAGAAAGGACAGATTCTGTTTGAGGGACTGGATCTGTTAACCTGTGAGCGTTCTCAGCTCCGTAAAATTCAGGGAAATGAAATCAGTATGATTTTTCAGGAACCAATGACTTCCTTAAACCCGGTGAAACGAATCGGATGGCAGATCGAAGAATCACTGCGGATCCACACAGAGCTTAATAAGGAAGAGCGTTATCAGAAAGCAATTGAGATGATGAAGGAAGTGGAGCTTCCGGATCCGGAACGGCTTTACCGGCAGTATCCGCATGAATTATCCGGTGGCATGCGCCAGAGAGTGATGATTGCGGCAGCCATGATCTGCAATCCCCGGATTCTGATTGCAGATGAACCAACAACGGCATTGGATGTAACGATTCAGGCACAGATTGTAGAGTTGTTAAAGCGGATGAACCGGGAGAAACAGACGTCAATTCTGTTTATCTCCCATGATTTAAGTCTGGTAAAGCAGCTTTGTGAACGGGTACTTGTGATGAAGGGCGGCTATATCGTGGAGACCGGGCCGACGCAGGAGGTCTTTACAAACCCGAAGGAAGAATATACAAAGCGTCTGATTGCAGCGATACCAAAGGTGGAAAGAAATGGAAAATAATATTCTGACGGTCAGGGACGTGAATGTGTCCTACAAAAATCAGAAAAAGAATATATTCAGTAAAACGACGTACCAGCATGTCCTTAAGGATGTTTCCTTTGAAATGAGGGAGGGCGAAATCTTAGGACTGGTTGGGGAGAGCGGCTGTGGAAAATCGACGCTTGCCAAGGCAATTCTGGGGCTTATTCCCTATACCGGAGAAATTGTTCATGCTTCGAAATTTCCGCAGATGGTTTTTCAGGACCCTTACGGCTCATTAAATCCGTCGAAGACCATCGGCTGGATTATGGAAGAGCCTTTGCGCCTGCGTGGACCGCAGGGGGGCGAACTCTTAAAGCCGGAAGAACGTAAGGAACGGGTAATCGCCATGCTGCACCGGGTAGGCCTGGATGAAAAGCTGATCGACCGTTATCCGAATCAGTTGTCCGGCGGACAGCGGCAGAGAATCTGTATCGGTACGGCACTGATGCAGGAACCCAGGCTCCTGATTGCAGATGAACCGGTATCGGCCCTTGATGTAACCATTCAGGCCCAGGTACTGGATCTTCTGAAACAGCTGAAAGAAGAGATGGGCTTATCCATTTTGTTTATTTCCCATGATCTTCGTGTGGTTTATCAGATGTGTAATCGTGTGATGATTATGCAGAAGGGGCGGTTCGTGGAAATGGGAACGCCCGAAGAAATTTATTTTGCACCGAAGGATCCATATACAAAGAAATTACTTGAATCCGCCGGAATTTTCTAACTCACCCTTGAGGTTTTGCGTGAAATGTCCGATATAGTAAATGGAACTTAAAGTAAATGAGAATTTTTACTTCCTATATTTCAGTGGAATTGTTGCAAAACAGAGGTTATCGTAGTAAAATATTAAGATAACAATGTTTCGGAAGGTGGTGAGAGTAATGGGCATACAGATCTATCAGGGAATGGGAAGTCTTTCAACCTATTCGAATTATCAAAGACCGGAGATTAAGCAGGTCAGCGAAGAGGAAGTAAGACGCCAGGATCAGGAACAGCAGCAGGCAGCCCTGCAGCAGAGTACCCAGGATTATTCCCGTATGTCAGACCTTGCAGCGCAGGATCGCAGAGCAAAAGCAGCCGATCTTGAGAACATTTCTCTTACTTTTAATAAAACAGACAGCTTTGACTATCTGGGAAGCGAGAGCGGACTGGAGAATCTCGATGTTATGAAGGCTGTCTCTGATATGCGTAAAGATGAAGTGTTACAGGAATACCAGTATTTTGTTGGAAGCTCACAGAATTTTGCATTCCAGTCAGAAGATGGTGTTGTGATTCCCAAGTTTTAAGGGAAGGAAACACTTTTGAATCCGTAAAGAATCATACCCCTTGCTCCATGTAAGGGGTATTTTTTGAGTAGAGCACTTAGCGAATGCAAGTTGAAAGACGCAGCATGAGGTTAGTGCGAACCATACCTGTGCACTTAATGAGAGCAAGCGAAAGCGCAGGTCGAATTTAGTGCAGCAGGTAGAGTAGAGATACTTAGCGAATGCAAACCAAGGGAGAAATCACATGCTTCAATGTTTTTATCCGGATAAATACATCGTATCCACTTACCAGATCAATTTTGACCGGCTTTATGAGCAGGGCTACCGGGGAATTATCTTTGACATTGATAATACGCTGGTGGAGCATGGTGCCCCTGCGGATGAGCGGAGTATCGCACTTTTCCGGCATCTGAAGGAGCTGGGATTCCACATCATGCTGCTTTCGAATAACAAGGAGCCGCGGGTGAAGATGTTTAACGATGCGGTTAAGGTGCAATACCTGTTTAAGGCTGGAAAGCCCGGAAAGGCCGGATATGAGCAGGCCATGCAGAAGATGGGATGTGATGTAAGGAACACGTTGTTTGTCGGTGATCAGTTGTTTACGGATGTCTGGGGAGCCAGACGGTGCGGAATTTATTCGATTCTGGTACAGCCGATTGCGAAGCATGAAGAGATTCAGATTGTATTAAAACGATATCTGGAAAAGATTGTACTTGTTTCCTATAAGAGAACCTGCAGGAAGCAGGGGAGAACCTTTTTATATAAGGAGGATCGAGATGCAGATTGATGGACATACGAAGCTGTGCGGACTCATTGGAAATCCGGTCGCACATACGTTATCACCGCTGATTCACAATACCCTTGCAGAGCTGACCGGGATTTCGCTGGTCTATGGTTCGTTTCTTGTGGATCAGGGAAAGTTAGCCGAGGCGGTGCCGGGGGCGTTTGCCTTACATATTCATGGAATGAATGTAACCGTTCCCTATAAGAGTGATGTGATACCGCTTCTTTCAGAGATTGATGAACTGGCAGAGAAGATCGGTGCAGTGAATACGCTGGTGCGCACGGAGGATGGATTTAAGGGCTATAATACGGACATGCCGGGGCTTTACCGCGCCATGTGCAGTGACGGTATGGAGATTGCAAATCGTGAGGTCCTGATTTTGGGAGCCGGAGGTGCGGCGCGGGCGGTTGCCTTTTTATGCGCTTCGAAGGGAGCTTCCCATGTGTATCTGTTAAACCGCACGGTTTCCAAGGCAGAGGCTATTGCACAGGAGATTGCAGAGAAGACCGGGTACACGCATATGACGGCAATGGAGCTTTCGGGCTATCAGATGTTGCCGGGGAAGGATTATCTGGTGATCCAGTCCACAAGCGTAGGTTTAGCGCCCCATGACCATGAGGCAGTCATCGAAGATCCTGCCTTTTATGAGAAAATTTCGAAAGGCTATGATCTCGTATACCGGCCGGCCGATACCCGTTTCATGCAGCTTGTGAGGGAGCATGGCGGAGAGGCCTATAATGGACTTAAAATGCTTCTTTATCAGGGAATTATTGCGTTTGAATTATGGAATCAGGTGGAGATCACAGAAGAGCAGGCAGCCATCGTCTATGAGAAGCTTAAGGAGGCATGCTATGGCGAAGAATAAGGTGATTCTTACCGGATTTATGGGATGCGGAAAGAGCACCATCGGAAGAATTCTGGCAGAAAAGCGTGGACAGGAGCTTTTGGATACCGACCATTATATTGAACAGAAGCAGGGAAGGAGCATATCCGATATTTTTGCCACACAGGGCGAAGAGGCGTTCCGGGATATGGAAACGGAAGCCTTGCGTGAACTGATCGAAAATCAGCAAGCCATGGTCATTGCACTGGGAGGAGGACTTCCGATCGGTGGGAATCTTTATGGAGAAGAAGCGGTGCGGCAGCGTGCCCTTCTGCGTGGGGAACGGAACCGGGAGCTGTTAGCGGAATTAGGATATGTGTTTTATCTGAAAATCACGCCCGCAGAGGTTTACCGGCGATTAAAGGGGGATACGACAAGACCCCTCTTACAGACAGAGGATCCTTACGCAAGGATTACGGAGCTTTTGCAGCAGCGTGATGCGTGGTATGAAAAATGCGCGGATGAAATTATCACCGTTGAGGGTAAGAACAAATGGCTCATTGCGGATGAAATTATCTGTAAGATGGCGCAGATACAGGAAAGACAGGGCAGGACAGGAGGAAAAATATGAAAATTTTAGTGATCAACGGACCCAACTTAAATTTCCTTGGAATTCGGGAAAAAGGAGTTTACGGAACGCAGAATTATGACGATCTTTTGCAGATGATTTCCGATAAGGCAAAGGAGCTTGATGTTTCGGCTGAGGTATTCCAGAGTAATCATGAGGGAGCCATCATCGACCGGATCCAGGATGCATACTTTGACGGAACAGAGGGCATTGTGATCAATCCGGGTGCGTTTACCCATTACAGCTATGCGATCCGGGATGCACTTGCCAGTGTCACCATGCCGAAGATCGAGATTCATATTTCGGATATTACACAACGTGAGGAATTCCGCAAAATCTCTGTAACGGCACCGGTCTGCAACGAACAGATTTACGGACACGGACTTGCAGGATACCTCGAAGCAATGGAAAAAGTTGCGAATCTGATAAGAAAGGGTTGAAAAATCTTCTTTTTTATATTAAACTGTAAAAGAATTATAACGTGAATTTATTAGGAGGAATATTTTTATGATTTCTGCAGGTGATTTCAGAAATGGTATTACGATTGAGCTGGATAATAACGTTTACCAGATTATCGAGTTTCAGCATGTTAAACCTGGTAAAGGCGCAGCTTTTGTCAGAACCAAGCTGAAAAACATCAAGAGTGGCGGCGTAGTGGAGAAGACATTCAGACCTACTGAAAAGTGTCCACAGGCACGTATTGATAGAAAAGATATGCAGTATTTATACTCCGATGGAGATCTGTATAACTTTATGGATGTTGAAACATATGATCAGATTGCATTAAATGCTGAGACCGTAGGTGACGCATTAAAGTTCGTGAAAGAGAACGAAATGGTTAAGGTTTGTTCCCATAACGGCAGTGTATTTGCAATTGAGCCCCCTCTGTTTGTAGAACTTCAGATTACAGATACAGAGCCCGGATTCAAGGGCGATACCGCTACAGGTGCAACCAAACCGGCTACTGTTGAAACAGGAGCAGTTGTTAACGTACCTCTCTTTGTTGATATGAACGATGTAATCAAGATTGATACTAGAACCGGAGAATATCTTTCCAGAGTATAATCGTGTGTTTTTATATTTATCAAAGGACAAGCCAGAGACAATGATGAATTTCATTGTCTCTTTTTGATATGCATCAAAGGGGTTTCCACGTCTGCCGGAAAATCTATTTTACAAAAATTAATCTAAGAAAAATCTATTTTAGGGAAATCTATTTTAATCGAAAGGAAATCTATCTATGAATATCACATCATTTACCAGTCAGGTTGTTTGTCTCCTTCAGGAACAGTTAGGGGACGGATATCATGTTTTTCCGCGTAAGGTAACAAAGAATAACGGGGTCACTCTTACCGGAATTGTCGCAAGGAGAGAAAATATTAATTCATTTCCTACCATATATATTGATGATTATTATCGTGAAGACATCAAAGAGGAGGAGGTACAGGGGATTGCGCTGAAAATGGCGGACCGGCTTCGGCTGGCTGATTTGAAACGGCCGGTAGATTTAAGCGGCTTTGTTGACTTTGAAAAAGCAAAAACGAGGCTTTCCTTTAAACTGATCAATACCGAAAAGAACAAAGAACTGCTGGCAGATATTCCAAACCGTCCCTTCTTTAACCTGTCTATTGTATATTTTTATCTGATCGAAAAGGCTCCTTTTGAGGGAAAGGCAACAGTACTTATCCGGAAGGGGCACATGGATACCTGGAATATAACAGAGGTGGAACTGTATAAGGCAGCCTGTATGAATGCACCGCAGATGCTTCCGTCCAGAATTGAAAATATGAATGAAGCTCTTGGTGGAATATTTCCACCGGAACTGTTCGAGGACCTGATTCCCATGTATGTACTTACTAACAGTGAAAAGTTGTTTGGAGCATCCTGCATTCTGTATCGTGATGAGTTGAAATCATTTGCAGTAAAAATGGATAGCGACTTATTC
>CAVHRK010000046.1:10626-16879 GCA_963638365.1 Anaerobutyricum sp.
CTTATTCATACTTCCAAGCTCTGTGCATGAAATGATTCTGATTCCGAAAAGGCCGGATCTGAATCAGAGTGCCTTTCTGGATATCGTTGCAGAGATTAATCACAGTCAGGTTCCGGAAGAAGATGTATTGGCAGATTCTGTATTTTTTTATAATAAAAAGGAAGATGCACTTTATTTACTAGACAATCGCTGAGACTTATGATAATATATTCAAAGTGATGTAACAATTTTGTAATAATCGTAGCTGTGAAGTATGGAACAGCTGCCAATAATCTAACACGTATGCACCCGTAGTCTAACGGATAGAACGAAGGCCTCCGACGCCTTTAATGCAGGTTCGATTCCTGTCGGGTGCATTTACATCACTTTGGGTATATGTGTAGTAGTTAAAAGGATGGTAATTATGAATCAAAACAATCAGAGCAGACTTGAGGGGGTCAAGGATAAGCTTCTGACGGGTAAGGATTGGATTTTGGATCATCGCAAGGTTGTAATGCCTGCAATCCTTATTGCATGTGTTTTAATAACGGTGTTTGTTGCAGTTAATGCAAATCAGAGAGATAAACTCGAAAAAGAAGCAGAAGCTGCCGCACTGGCTGCCGCTGAACAGCAGACAGAAGAGGAAGTTCAGGAAATGCCGGTATATGATCTGGAAGAGAACGCTTATCCGGAAGTAAATAATATCGTAAGAGCTTATTACGATGCGCAGGCATCAGGAGATATGGGGACCATTTCAGGTCTTAATACCTATCTGAATGACATTCAGAAGATTAAAGTCGAAGAATTAAGTAAGTATATTGAATCCTACCCGCAGCTGGATGTTTACACCAAGCCGGGACTTACGGACAATACCTATGTAGCTTATGTGTGTTCCGAAGTGAAGTTTTATGATCTGGATACCACGATTCCGGGAATGCAGACATACTACATCGGACAGGATGAGAACGGAAACTATTACATCAATAACGGCACGTATGATGATACTGTAAGCAACTATATCAAAGAAGTTACGTTGCAGGATGATGTGGTAGATCTGAATAACAAGGTTGTAGTGGCCTATAATGATCTGTTGGCAGAGGATGAGAATTTAAGTGAATTCCTTGCTTATATGAAGGAAAAGATCAATGAAGATGTTGGGGAAATTCTGGCACAGGCAGACCAGCCTGAGCAGACCGAAGAAGAGACCGAACAGACAACGGAAGAGACTGCCGAAGAAGCCACTCCGGTAACTCTCAAGGCACGTGCAACAGATGTCGTAAATATCCGTGTTTCGGACAGTGAACAGGCGGATAAACTTGGCAAAGCCCAGGTGGATCAGGAGTTTACTGTTTTAGAGCAGAAGGAGAACGGCTGGAGTAAGATTGAATATGAAGGAAAAGACGCTTATATTAAGAGCGATTATCTGGAAGTGATTTCCGAAGAACCGGCTGCCGATACACAGGAAGCTAACGCAGATAGTACAGATCATACACAGGATACTGCGGCAGATACTTCCACCAACACAACGAGTACAGGCACGGCATCTACGGGCAAGGCGCCTGGAGATAAGGTCAAAGCGAAAGAATCGGTTCGTATCCGTAAGAGTGCAAGTACAGATTCCGATGTTTTGGGAACTGCTTATGCCGGAGATACCTTTGAACTTGTCATGGAACAGGCGGATGGCTGGTCCAAGGTCAAATATAAAGGCAATAATGCCTTTATTAAGACAGAATATCTTGAGTAATCCATCGACGATACAAACCTGATCAGATGAATGCATCCATGATCAGGAATGAATAGCAATAAGAACAGACAGTCTTTACTGATTGATATTAGTAAGGATTGTTTTTTTTGCAGAAGATCTGGTAAAATGTAGACAAATCTATTTTTCAGAGTCGTGAGTAAGAATCGGATTAAAACAATAGAAGTAACGGTTATTATGAATATCGTGTAGACAGGATAACCGGCTGCAAAGGAGGAACAGAGATGTTTGGAAATTTTAATGTTGGAATTATGGGAAGTGGTAATATTGCAGGTATTATGGCAGGGACGATAAATAAGATGAAGAATGTCCGGGTTTATGCGGTGGCATCCAGACAACAGGTTCATGCCGATGTTTTTGCCGGAAAGTATGGCTGCAAGAAGGCTTATGGATCCTATGCTGATCTGGTGGCAGATAAAAAGGTGGATCTTATTTATGTGGCAACCCCTCATTCCGAACATTATGAGAACGTGAAGATGTGTCTGGAAGCAGGAAAGCCGGTTCTGTGTGAAAAGGCATTTACCCTGAATGCAGCACAGGCAGAGGAACTGGTGCGTATTGCAGCAGAACATAAGGTATTCCTTGCAGAGGCGATGTGGACAAGATATATGCCGATGCTGACAACAATCCGTGAAGTGATTGGAAGCGGTATCATCGGTGAGCCGAAGACTTTAACGGCTAATCTGGGATATGTGATCAGCAGTAAGGAGCGTTTAACGAACCTGGCACTGGGAGGCGGCGCGCTTCTGGATGTCGGTGTTTATACCATTAATTTTGCATTGATGATTTTTGGACATAATATCAGTAAGATTGCATCCTGCTGTACCTTTACAGAGACCGGAGTGGACGAGCAGAATGCAATCTGTCTGCAATACTATGATGGCAAGGTAGCGAACTTAAACAGCTCTATGGTGTCTTTAAGTGACCGTCAGGGCATTATTTATGGAACGAAGGGCTTTGCTGTTGTTGAAAATATCAATAATTTTGAAAGCATTGCAGTATATGACCGTCAGTATAAGAAAGTAGCATCCTATAAATGTCCGAAGCAGATTTCGGGTTATGAATATGAAGTAGAGGCCTGTGTTGAGGCAATTAAGTGTGGCCAGATCGAATGTTCACAGATGCCGCACAGCGAAACGCTCCGTGTGATGCGGATCATGGATGAAATCCGCTCCCAGTGGGGCATGAAGTATCCATGCGAAGCACAGGAAGAGGAAGGAAAGCAATTAGCTGAATTGGATGGTCAGGTGCAGGTGGTGGAAAACGCAGAAAACACAGTGGCTGCAGAAAGCGTAGAGGTTACAGCAACGGAAGGAAGCACGGTGGCAGCAGAAACCACGGGGACTGCAGAAACCACAGAAGTTATGGGAACTGGTGAGGTTACAGGAACAGCAGAAAGCACAGAGGTTGCAGCAACGGAAGGAAGCAGCGAAGTTTCAAAAACCGCAGAAGATGCGGAAACCACAGAGACACTGTAAAAGCGAAAAAAGTCCAAAAGAGAAAGGGGCAAAGCAGGAAATCTCAGAAAGCACAGAAATCACAGGTATAATATAGGAATGAATGGAAATGATACAGAGTAAATGAATCTGCATACACAGAATTTGTTTACTCTGTTTCTTTGTTACTTATGGATATCAGTGCCGGATGCACTAATCCAATAGATTTAGACAGAAAGGGGTTTTAAGAAAATGAAAAGTGATGATAAGAATGTATTACGTGAGGTGCAGAAAAATACGCAGATGGCAATGCAGGCCATTGATTCCATCAGCAGTAAAATTTATGATGACACCTTATCGGCACAGGTGACGAAAGACAGTATGAAATATGGGGAGATCTACAACCGGGCAACCAATGAGCTCCTGCAGGGAAAGGCAGAGTGTTACAAGGAAACCGGATATCAGGAAATGATGCTGCGCGGGGCAATTAAAGCGAATACCATGCTCAATTCCAGTACCAGTCATGTGGCGGAGCTTCTGATTCAGGGAACGAACCGTGGATTAACCGATATGTGGAAAATTATGAATCACTGTGAGAATGCAGGTGACCGTTCCGTGGAGATCGCCAAAGAACTGATGGATTTTGAAGAAAAGAGCATTGAAAAACTCAAAGAGTACCTATAAATTTTTTTGAATATTTTTCACAAAATTTTATCACAAATTTTTAACACTTTAGTGTAAGAAAATGCTTGAAAGGGAAAAAAATCTGATATATAATAGCAACAGATTGAGAAAACGGTATACTACATCATGGATTGTATACAAGGATACCGTGCCACAACAAACATTTAAAGGAGGACATGACAATGTCATACGTTGATGAAGTTTATCAGATGGTCGTAGAGAAAAACCCTGCACAGCCGGAATTCCATCAGGCAGTAAAAGAGGTACTGGAATCTCTGAGAGTTGTTATTGAAGCAAACGAGGAGAAGTATAAGAAGGATGCTTTATTAGAGAGAATCGTTACTCCTGAAAGACAGTTGTTATTCCGCGTTCCCTGGGTAGATGATAAGGGACAGGTTCAGGTTAATAATGCATATCGTGTACAGTTTAACAGTGCAATCGGACCTTACAAGGGTGGTTTAAGATTACATCCTTCTGTAAACCTTGGTATTATCAAATTCTTAGGTTTTGAACAGATCTTTAAGAACTCATTAACCGGACTTCCTATTGGTGGTGGTAAAGGTGGTTCTGATTTCGATCCTAAGGGCAAGTCAGACAGAGAAGTAATGGCATTCTGCCAGAGCTTTATGACAGAGCTTCACAAATATATCGGAGCTGATACCGATGTTCCTGCCGGTGATATTGGTACAGGAGCAAGAGAAATCGGCTTTATGTATGGTCAGTACAAGAGACTGACTGGTCTTTATGAAGGCGTACTTACCGGTAAGGGCTTAAGCTACGGCGGATCCTTAGCCAGAACAGAAGCTACCGGATATGGTTTATTATACTTTGTAGAAGAAATGTTAAAGTGCAATGGCAAGGACATCAAGGGAAAGACCGTTGCTGTTTCCGGAGCTGGTAACGTAGCAATTTATGCAATTGAAAAGGCACAGCAGCTTGGCGCTAAGCCGGTTACCTGTTCAGATTCCACCGGATGGATTTATGATCCGGAAGGAATTGATGTTGCATTACTGAAGGAAGTTAAGGAAGTAAAACGTGCACGTCTTACCGAGTATGCAGCAGCAAGACCGTCTGCACAGTATCATGATAAGAAGGCAGAAGGAACCAACCAGTGGTCTGTTAAGGTTGATATCGCTCTTCCTTGTGCAACACAGAACGAATTGAACCTTGACGATGCAAAGACACTTGTTGCAAACGGTGTATTTGCAGTAGCAGAAGGTGCAAACATGCCTACTACGATGGAAGCTACCGAGTATCTGCAGGAGAAAGGAATTCTGTTTGCACCTGGTAAGGCATCCAATGCAGGTGGTGTTGCTACTTCCGCATTAGAGATGAGCCAGAACTCCGAAAGACTGAGCTGGACCTTCGAAGAAGTAGATAACAAGCTTAAGGGAATCATGGTTAACATCTTCCACAACCTTGATGACGCAGCTAAGAAGTATGGCATGGAAGGCAACTATGTTGCTGGTGCTAACATTGCCGGATTCTTAAAGGTTGCAGATGCTATGACTGCTCAGGGTATTGTTTAATAGTAAAAATGCACAAAAAATTGAAGAAATGATGAAATGCCGGATGGACCAGAAATGGCTTGAATCCGGCGTTTTTTTGTTTAAAACTATTTCATGCCCTTGTGCAGAATACACAACAATTTTAGGACGCAAAAAACAATAATGTACATATAATATACTTAAAAGTTACACGTAATATACAGTGAGGTTTTCATATCACAGGAAAGAAAATGTAAAAGAGCAAGTAATTTGAATAAATATTTAGAAAAGGTTATGAGTCGTATGATTGCAGGATTTGTAGTGAAAGAAATGCTTTATATCATTTACAAAAAATGTTTGACTAAACTATAAAAATTGCATATACTATAGATGAACAAAGAGATTTGTTCAGTGCGAATAACGCTTCGAATTTTATTCACTTGTATGTTTGGTCTCCGCGAATGACGGGACTTGAATTTAGAATATCATTCACTTGAAGAGTTTAAGGCCACCTTTTTGGTGGCTTTAACTATTTCTGAGAATAATAACGAAAGCAATTTGAGGAGATGCATAGGTGCAATTAGTAAAAGTAGGGGAACAGTTTTACCAGGAATGTAAAAAAAACGGGACAGACAAAGAATTACTATTTAATAAAAGTGGCAGACCCTGTGTTTTAATTGTGAAATTAAAATACAAAGGACAAAACCATAAATTTGTAGTACCACTTCGCTCTAATATTTCAGCCAATACTCCCAGGAATCAATATTTTGCTCTTCCACCCAATTCTGCAACGAAATCTGGAAACAGACATGGCGTGCATTATATAAAATTATTTCCGATAGATAGTAAGTGTTTATGCTAATCTAAAATTAGGTCACATGGCTCATTGAAAATTAGGTCACCCC
>CAVHRK010000047.1:0-10357 GCA_963638365.1 Anaerobutyricum sp.
TAAAGTGACCTAGTTTTCAATGAGCGGTTGACCGAATTTTCGGTTGACAAATACATGTGCTTTTGTGGTAAAATAATACAAATACTTTTGGAATACGCAATTTACAGAAAAGTACACATTTCTGTAAATTGCCCACTTATAATAACATGGCTTTTTCGTAAATCTCTGCCCGATACCGAAAGGTTGACAATGGCATCCCACACTCCTTGGCTGCCGCTGTTCCGGTGATCTTTTGGGATTTCCAACGCTGATATGCGTCATGGAAGCACTCCGGCAGGGGACCTGGAGGTCTTCCAAAGCGAACCCCTCTGGCCTTTGCTGCTGCAATGCCCTCAGCCTGTCGCTGATGGATGTTGGTGCGCTCATTCTCTGCTACGAAGGACAGCACCTGTAGCACAATATCACTCAGGAAGGTGCCCATCAGGTCTTTGCCCCGACGGGTGTCCAGAAGCGGCATATCCAGCACTACGATATCAATGCCCTTGTCCTTGGTTATAATCCGCCATTGCTCCAGGATCTCAGTATAATTGCGCCCCAGGCGGTCAATACTCTTGATATAGAGCAGATCATCCTTCTTAAATCGGCGCAACATCTTTTTATACTGAGGCCGTTCGAAGTCTTTGCCGGACTGCTTGTCCATGAAGATATTTTTTTCAGGAACATGCAGCTCTTTCAGCGCAATCATCTGTCGATCTTCGTTCTGATCACGGCTGCTGACCCGAATATATCCAAATACTTTTCCCATCTTTCTCCTTTCCACTGCCTGTTTTCAGCACAAAAACAAGGCACCACTTTACAAAGAACTTCACTACAACCATGCCCATCATCTCACACGTAGACGATCTCCGGATCTTTTTACAGGATGTCGGATTGGTCTGTTATGCTGCAAAGGAAGCAGGAGGAAACGCCAGTCTTAGGGATTTCTGAATTATGATAGCCATGAAGCATCTGTATCGTAATCATATAGGAATTTTGTCGGCTTAATCATGGTAAAATTGAAATTACAAGAAAGAGGATTAGGAAAGGACACGATTAAAAGGCTAAATTATACTAATAATGACATAAAAATTTTGATTTATAATTAAAATTACTTAAATTAAGTTAAATTATTTTTGAAGAGTGATTTTTTTTTGAAAACATACACGAAAACTGTCTGATTTCGGTTGTAAAACTTGTGAAACTCTCCTATAATAATATCTATATTGGATACGGCATGAAGGGAGGTTACATGTGATGAAAAAAAGTGCGAAAGACAAAAAGTTTTTCAATCTGAAGAAAGATTCATCAGATACAGAAATAAATGAGACAGTAAATGAGGTTGAAGCAGTGTCACCCTCTGAAGACATTCCTTCTGAAAATACAAAGAAGAAAAAGGGCCTGGATTTTTCAAAGTTCAGAAAGAAGAAAAAAGAAAGAAAACAACAGGTGGAAGAAGGACTTAACGAAGTAAAGGCCAAGGGCGAAAAGGTTAAGAAAGATCTTGAGAAAGCGCAGAATGAAGTCCGTGAGGATGTGAAGGACAGTGTCAAACAGAAGAAGGATTCCAATCTGAAATTTGGTATTTTCGGTCTTCGAAGTAAGATTTATCTGTGCTTCCTTGTTCCGATTGTATTTATGATTGTGGTAGGTACTGTTTCTTATCGTTATGCAGAGCAGGGCTTAAGTGATAAGTACATGGAATCTACCCAACAGACGGCGAATATGGCAACAGACTATTTGGATGTAAGCTGTTCCGGAGTGAAATCTGAGGTTTTGCAGTATGCATATGATGCAGATCTCGAGAAGTATTTCCTTGGGCTGATTGGAAAATCTGCCATCGAGAAGGCGAATTATTACAGTGATGCCAGAGTGAAGCTTATGGCTTCCCAGACAGCAGACTCCTTTATCAGCAATATTCATATTGTTACGATGCCGGGTAATAACTGTCTGACAACGGCTACTGCTGATAAGATTGATGGATTTTACAGAGATTATGTTGCAGAGGTGGAGGAGGCTTCACCGGACAGCTTTAATCTCGTAAAGTGGGTAAGCAATCACAATGTAATTGATGAGAAGTTTTCTGTGAATCCGGACACTTATTTTGTTGCTTATGCATTACAGTCCAGCCAGAAGATGGCATATATCGTTATTGATGTAAGCAGTGATGCGGTTCGTGAAATGTTAAGTGGTATGGACTTCGGTGCAGACAGTGTTATCGGTTTTGTTACAGATACCGGTAAGGAGATTGTCTGTACAAGAGATGAAAATGATAATGTGACATTCTTAGATGAAACTACTTTTGCCGATCAGGATTTCTTCAAAAAGAGCGTTGAAAGCGAAGAATTCAATGGCAACATGGAGGTAAAATATAACGGAAAGAATTATCTGTATATTTACAGCCGCAGTGAAGCTACCGGAATTACTTTCTGTTCTTTAGTTCCTTCCAGTGTGGTAACCGGACAGGCAGAGAAGATTAAGAATATTACGATTGCTTTTGTTATTATTGCATGTATCATTTCCTTACTGATCGGTTCTGTGATTGCACAGGGAATTTTAAGAAACATGAGAAGAATTTCCAAGCGTCTGAACCAGGTGGCAGAAGGCGACCTGACCGTTCAGGTAGATGCAAAGGGACGTGATGAATTCCAGTCCCTTGCGAAGACGGCAACGAACATGGTTCGTAATAATAAGAAGCTTGTTATGAGATTGTCCGGAACGGCTACCCAGTTGGAAGCATCTTCCGATGATGTACATAATGTATCGAACAGCATTAATAATTACTCTTCCGATATTACCAAGGCAATTGATGAGATCAGCATTGGTATGACGAAGCAGGCAGAACATGCCGAGGAATGTGTCGTTAAGACAAATGAGTTGTCTGAGAAGATGAAAGCCATCAGCGATATGGTTGAGAAGGCAGAACAGCTCAGTGACAAGACCGAGAAGATGATTAAGCAGGGTATTGAAATCGTGGAAGTCCTTTCTACGAGAGCGAAGGAAACCTCTGAAATCACAAATAAGGTTGGTGAAAGTATCAGCCTGTTGAAGAAAGAATCCGAAAGTATTAATGGATTTGCACAGACCATTAACCAGATTTCCAAGCAGACCAATCTTCTTTCCTTAAATGCTTCCATTGAAGCAGCAAGAGCAGGAGAGGCCGGCAGAGGATTCGCGGTTGTAGCACAGGAGATCCGTAATCTGGCAGATGATTCTAGTGTGGCAGCAGGTGAGATTAAGAATAAGGTTGAGATTATTTCCGCACAGACGATGTCTACCGTAGAGAGTGCGAAGAATGCAGAGGAAATGGTTGCATTCCAGCAGGAGGCAGTAAGTCAGGTGATCGATGTCTTCGCAGAAATGAACAACCAGATGCAGGAGCTTTTCGTAAACTTAAAGGAAATTGGCGATTGTACCGCTTCGGCTGACGTGGAGAGAAATGAAACCCTCGATGCCGTTGAAAATATTTCCGCAATCATCGAACAGACCGCAAGCAGTTCCTCACTCGTTCATGATATGGCTCTGGAGCTTTTGAATAATGTTGAGAAGTTGACACAGACGGCCGTAGTTCTGGATGATAACATGAACGGTCTGAAGGCTGAAATTAATGCCTTTACGATTGAGTAATTTTGTAGTAAGATAATTTCGTAATAGCAACTATGTAAATGACAGGTCCGCTAATACAGCGGATCTGTTTTTACATAATCCATCTTTTTATCAAAGAACCATGTCTGCGCAAGCAGAGGGAGGCCGCAGTGCGATAATGATCTATTTTTGAAAACATGATATGCAGCAGGAAGTTTAAGCTGCCATGCATCCAGAGAAGCTGTCAGTGGCAGGTTCGGTTGGTAAGCAGTCAGAAGCAATGAAGCAATCAGGAAGCTTTTGGATTGCTTTGTAGTTATGCACATCATGTTGTCGAAGGTAGGGAATCTGTACGCGGAGTCTGTCTTTTGCGACCTGTTTAAAGTCATATAATCATATCACCATAAAAGAAAATTCATTCGTGTGAAGATTCGATCCTTCAGGCAACAGGTGCTTTTTGAAGGAGGAATGTTTATGTCACAAATTAATGTATCGAATCTTACCTTTACTTATGAAGGTAGTTTTGAACCGGTTTTTGAGAATGTATCTTTTTCCATTGATACGAACTGGAAGCTGGGATTTATCGGAAGAAACGGAAAGGGAAAAACCACATTTTTAAATCTTCTGCTTGGAAAACAGGAATATCAGGGTTCCATTACGGCAGGCACTGTATTTGAGTATTTTCCATATAGCGTAAGCAACAATCAGTTAAAGCGGAGCTGTGCAGAGTTTATGGAGGAGCTGAAACCGGCTTGTGAAGTCTGGCGGGTGATCTGTGAACTGAATCTGCTGGAAATCGATGCAGAGGTCTTATACCGGCCTTTTGAGACATTGAGCTTTGGGGAACGGACGAAGATTATGCTGGCGTTGCTGTTTTCCGGTGAAAATGAGTTTCTGCTGATTGATGAGCCGACCAATCATCTGGATCAGGAGTCCAGAGAGGTTGTGAAGCATTATCTGCAGGGAAAGAAAGGCTTTATTCTGGTAAGCCATGACCGGGATCTGCTGGATGCCTGTGTTGATCACGTGCTCGTTCTTAACCGGAAGACGATAGAGGTTCAGACCGGCAATTTTTCAAGCTGGTGGGAAAATAAGACACGGCAGGATCATTTTGCGCAGGCAGAGAATGAGAAGCATCTGAAAGAAATTGGAAAGCTTAAGGAGGCAGCTCTGCGCACCCGGAACTGGGCAGACCAGAGTGAGAATACAAAGATTGGGTTTAACCCGGTTAAGGAACATGACCGCTGTATCAGCACCAGAGCGTATATCGGTGCCAAGACCAAGAAGATGCAAAGCCGTGTGAAGCAGATGCAGAACCGGATCTCGAGAGAAATTGAGGAAAAGGAAGGGCTCTTACAGGATATTGAAAATCCGGTTGATTTGAAGCTGATGCCTCTGAAATATCATAAGGAGGTTTTAGTTTCTGCGAGAGAATACGGAATTGGTTATCTTAAGGAAGAATCACAGAAGACAGAGCAGGTGCAGACACTAAATGAATCCAATGCAGATCACATCAAATGGATCTTCCGGAATTTTGGTTTTGAAATCCGGCAGGGAGAACGGGTATTTCTTCACGGAAAGAACGGATGCGGCAAGTCGAGCCTGATTCATGCAATTTTAGGAGAGCAGGGGATGATCCAGGAGGGAACACTTCAGGTTGGATCCGGACTTGTGATTTCTTATATTAATCAGGATACTTCTCATCTAACAGGAAGTCTTAAAGAGTATGCCAAAGCACAGGATCTGGATGAAAGTCTGTTTCTTTCCATATTAAGACAGCTTGATCTGGAACGGGTGCAGTTTCAGAAGAATCTGGAGGACTATTCCGAAGGGCAGAAGAAGAAGGTACTGATAGCCGGAAGTCTGTTAAAACCGGCACACCTTTATATCTGGGATGAGCCATTAAATTATATTGATGTGTTTTCCAGAATGCAGATTGAAAAGCTGATTTTGCAGTACCGGCCAACGATGCTGATTGTGGACCATGATGTGCGTTTCCGCGAAAAAATTGCAACAAAGGTTTACGAGATAGAAAAAGGTTGAACGGATTGATAACATGTTGTATGTTTAATATTAGGATCGCATATTTGATGGATTACGGGTATTTCCTGTAGAAAATCATATCAGGGAAATACAATACAGATGAGGGAGAGAACATGAAGAGAAAAATTATTGCAATGTTACTTGCAGTCAGTATGTTACTTGCATCTACGGGATGCAGCGCTTATGGTCAGGCCTTGAAGCTTGCAGAGAATTATGAGCCGGCTGTAGTGGAAGAGGATATAGAAGAGGTAGAATTTCCTGATGAAGAGGAAATTCTGGATGAAGATATTCTGAATGAAGATATTTGGAATGATGAGGAATTCTTTGAAGAAATGGAAGAGGATATTACGGAAGCAGAGGATGCAACAACCGTAACCTTTGAAAATGGAAAGTCCTTTCAATTAACGGAAGTTACCATTGAGAGATATGTGGAGAATGGCTACAAGCTCGAAGGAACAGAATCTATTCTGGAAGTAGGAGTGTTCACAGATTATCCGGCATCTGAGTTAGCAGGAGATATGAGCGAATTGATGAAGGAAAATTCCGGGGAAGTACCTCTTATGGATTATCATGATGAGGGAATTTATATTACCGGTATTATGGAAGACATGTTCATGCTTTCATTCATTCGTGAGGATGATGAAGGTCAGACTTATATTTTAGCGCTGTATACCGTAGATACCGACAATGCACTGGATATTACGAATGGAATTGTTTCTGATTTTCTGGCAAGCGGAATTGCCGGATATGCAGCACGTACGGAGTATGGAGAAGCCATTACCGAACTGAATGAGGATGAATTGTATTATACGATTCCGGACGATTATATGTGCACCTATAGCTGTGAATACTTCAACAGCTTTGATAATGGAGACTATCAGGCTACGTTGTATGAAAAGCAGGATGATGAGTTGGAGCGTTTCTTTGATGGAGAAACGGATACTTATTTTGAAAGTTATCAGTTAAAGGAGATTGGAACGTTAGACAGTTCCCATGGAACTATTCATATCGTGGAAGGGGAATCCGATGGTATTTATCAGTACTTTGCAGCCAGTGAGGATGGAACGGTAACGATGGCCTTTACTGCGGATTATGCATACCCGATGACGTTAGAGGAATGTGAGCAGCTTATCCAGGATTTTATTTCTTAAAGATCAATATTCTACCTATATGGATATTAGGAGGCAGTTATGAATCATTCGACCGAAGAGATTATCCTGGCTTCGGGCTCACCGCGGCGAAAAGAATTGCTGGAACGGATCGGAATTCCGTTCCGGGTGATCAAGAGCGAATGCGAAGAGATTACGATGAAGACAGAGCCATGTGAAGTGGTGATGGAATTGTCACAGCAAAAAGCCCGGGACGTATATTTGAAATTAAATGAAGCAGAGCGGAAGGGCAGACTGGTTCTTGGAGCCGACACGATTGTTGCCATTCACGGAAAGATTCTCGGAAAGCCAAAGAATGAACAGGATGCCATTTCCATGCTGCAGGAACTGAGTGGAAATATTCATCATGTTTATACCGGCGTTACCCTCCTGTGGGAGGATCCATCGGGGCAGATGCAGCGGAATACATTTTATGAGGATACGGAAGTGGAAATGTATCCGATGAGTATGCAGGAAATTGAGGATTACGTGGCAACCGGTGAACCGATGGACAAGGCCGGAGCCTATGCCATTCAGGGAGGCTGTGTAATCTATATTAAGGAAATCCGTGGAGAGTATAGCAACGTAGTAGGACTTCCGGTGGCAAGACTTTATCAGGAATTAAGCCGTATGGAAAGTAATGAACAATCGGGTGGTTCGGAATAAATAACGAAGAACAGGAGATGGAGAATGAGCTATTTACGGATACGTGCGGCTGCCATAGAGGACGCCGCAGAATTACTGGAAATCTACAGACCTTATGTGGAGCATACGGCAATTACCTTTGAATATGATGTGCCGTCCGTGGAAGAATTTGCATCGCGTATTGCGAATATCCTGCAAAAATATCCCTATCTTGTGGCAGAGTATGAGGGCAGGCTGATAGGATATGCCTATGCCGGTGCGTTTAAAGAACGTGCTGCCTATGACTGGAGCATTGAGACTTCAGTGTATGTGCGTGAGGATATGAAACGCATGGGGGTTGGAAGGGCATTATATGCCGTGTTGGAAGAATGTCTCCGCAAGCAGCATATCCTGAATGTGAATGCCTGCATCGGTTATCCGGAAAAAGAAGATGAACATCTGAATGCAGACAGCGTTCGTTTTCACAAGAAGATGGGTTATTCGATGGTGGGAGAATTCCATCGGTGCGGATATAAGTTCGGAACCTGGTACAATATGGTCTGGATGGAGAAGATGCTTGGGGAGCATTCCCCGGAGCCGCTTCCGGTGATTCCTTTCCGCGCGGATATGATTCCCTAAGAGTCCTAAAGATTAAGAGCAGGGACCATTCAGAAGAATTTAGTACTACGATAAATAATTACTATTTACAAGGAAAACAAAACTGTGCATCAAAGCAGTTGAGGGAGACAGAACATGGCACATATTGAAAAATGGATTAACATTGAAGAAAATGGAATTTATCTCGTTTTCGGAGTGACCGAAGAAAATCAGTTAAAGTTCCTTCATTTTTCTTCCAAGCCGTTTGAAGGGCTTGATGAGAGTGAATTATTCATGAAGGAGGGCTTTCAGCTTGTCCAGGTGAACTTTTCCGGTTATAACCGGCCTTATGAGAAGCATGGAAATAAGCACATTGTAACCGCACCCGGTTATCTGCTTACCTTTGTGGATCTGAAGGACGAACGCAATGAAATCGGACGTAAGCTTACCTTTATCCAGAAGGATGAGATGACCGGAGCCAAAGTCGTTACCTATTGGCAGTTCTATCAGGGAACTTCCGTGATCCGTATGTACAATGAAGTAATTAACGAAGGATCCGAAGAGCAGACCTTAGAGTACCTTTCCTCCTTCTATTATCTTGGAATTGAAAAGGAAGGAAAGTTAAGCTCGGATGATAAGATGAGTCTTACCTATGCCTGTCACGGATGGCAGAAGGAAATGAATTTCCGGACGAATACCTTTCCGGAGCTTGGATTCGGACAGACCCAGCCGACGGTATATCAGAGAACTTCGGTTACGTTTGAACTGACAAATACCGGAAACTGGTCCACGAAGAAATACCTGCCGATGGGATATCTTGAAAATTCCGAAGCCGATACTTCTCTGTTCTGGCAGATTGAGCATAATGGCTCCTGGCATGCAGAAATCAGTGACGTGAACAATCATTTTTATGTAGCGCTGAGCGGTCCGACCGAAGTACAGTCCCACTGGTTCAAGCAGTTAAAGCCCGGTGAAAGCTTTACCTCTGTTCCGGTTGCGGTTGGTGTATCGGAAGGATGCTTTGATACGGCCATGGGCGAGCTTACCAGGTACCGCCGTATGATCCGCCGCCCGAATAAGGATAATGAGAACCTTCCGGTTATTTTTAACGATTATATGAACTGTCTGTTCGGTGATCCGACAACCGAAAAGGAGCTTCCGCTGATTGACGCGGCAGCAGCCATGGGCTGTGAATATTATGTCATTGATGCGGGGTGGTATGCGCCCGGCGAATGGTGGGACAGCGTTGGTGAATGGCAGCAGTGTTATGAGCGCTTCCCGAACGGCATCGAGGAAGTAACCAGTTATATCCGTGAAAAGGGCATGGTTCCCGGTGTATGGTTAGAGCTTGAGGTTATGGGAATCAATTGTGAGAAGGCAAAGAGTGTTCCGGATGACTGGTTCTTTATTCGCCATGGAAAGAGGGTATACGACCGTAGCAGATATCAGCTTGACTTCCGTAATCCGGCAGTCATTGATCATGTCAATGAAGTCATTGACCGTGTGGTGAATCAGTATGGTGTCGGATATATTAAGATGGATTATAATATTGAGCCGGGAATTGGTACAGAGCTTTATGCGGACAGTGTGGGACAGGGTATGTTAGAGCATGAAAGAGCATATTTACAGTGGCTTGACGGCGTATTCGCAAAGTATCCCGACCTTGTAATTGAGAACTGTTCCAGCGGCGGTCTGCGTACCGATTATGCAATGCTTGCAAGATACAGTATTCAGTCTACCTCCGATCAGGAGGATTACCGCAATTATGCAACGATTGCAGCGAATGCCGGTGCCGGGCTGACTCCGGAGCAGGCAGCGGTCTGGTCCTATCCGCTTAAGGATGGCGATGAGGAAGAGACGATTTACAATATGGTCAATGCACTTCTGCTTCGTATCCACCAGAGCGGTCATCTGGCACAGCTTTCCAAAGAGCGTCATGCACTGGTAAAGGAGGGTATTGCATATTATAAGTCGATTCGTCAGGATATTAAAAAGGCGCTTCCTGCATGGCCGAATGGTTTTGCAACGAGTCTTGACCATTTCCTGTGTACCGGATGGAAGGTGGATGGCAAAAGTTATCTGGCAGTATGGAGAAGATATGGGGAAACTGCAGAATATGACATTCCGCTTGCCAAGCTTACCAATGGAAAGCCGGTTAAAGAAGTTAAGCTTGCTTATCCGAAGGAAACCTTAAAAGAGCATGTTGCTTATGAGGTACAGGATGAGAAGCTGCATGTGACCTTCAGTGAGCCGGTTATGGCGAGAATTTTTGAAGTTACTTATTAAAGGACTGAATCGGGATGCCCGTAAATACATTAGTACAAAGAGATAAAAAGACTAACTATTAAAAGTCAAGTCTAAAATAAAAGATTTATGAATGAATT
>CAVHRK010000048.1:0-10017 GCA_963638365.1 Anaerobutyricum sp.
CATTATAGAAAATGAATAGGACACTGAAAATCTACCCTAAAATTATGCGCTTACTTTAAAAGAAAAACTCTTGAACAGAATTGAGTTTTTAATCTGTCCAAGAGTTTGTTCTTATAAATATTTCCATATAAACTAAATTCAGTTATTCTTTGTTTCCTCGTTGGAAAGAATCAGCTTTGCCAATGCATCCGCATAAATCTGACGCCCTTCCGCGGTCAGATGGACTCCATCTTCCAAATACCTGTCTGCCGTATAACCATCAATTCCCAAATCATAATACGTGTTTAAAAATAAAGTCTGTTGTTCTCCGGCAATATATTCACACGTTCCCATATAGTCGCGGAGTGTTCCGGCTCCCTTATCACACATATTACTATCTCCAACTAAACGTGTTCCATTAAAAAACAGGCAGTAATGGGGTGGACATAATACAATGGTACAATCCGGTGCAATGTCTCTTAACAGCGTAATTGCAACTCTCAGGGCTCCGGCATAGGTATAAATGTTATTCGGTTCATCATCATAGCTTCTCGGAGCACCCTCAAAGTAATCATTAATACCGTATTCAATAATAAAATAATCAGTCTTACTAAAATCAATATTGGGGTTATCCAGGATTTCCTTCGTTCTGGTTCCCTCAAAAATATCGGTAGGGATCTGCTTACGCATGGCCTTGACAACACCAAGCAGACTTTTAGAATCCCATTTTTCATCTTCAGCGGAATCGGTCAGTTTAAGGGTTGCCCGTGTTCCACCAATAGCCAGATTATATACATCCGCATCACACTGAACCGATGTCAGATATGGAATTCCTGTGCCGTCACGGTTATTATCAAAAATACTGTCTCCCAGAAAAACCAGTTGTAAATCCTTACCCTGCGGTTCTGTCTGATCATCATCCGTAATCACCTGCTCATGCTCTGGAAGTACAATATCATCCGGATTCACCTCAGCAACAGGCTCCTGCGTCGGACTCGGAGACGGCGACTGTGTCTGTTCCTCTTTCATTTGCTTAATCACTTCACCCAGATCAATGGAATCCTCATTCTTAGCCTGATTATCCGTTGAAGTTCCGGTTTCATCTACTGCACTCTTTGCAGAACAGGAACAGCATAATATCATAACTAAAATAATTGAAATTATTCTCATATATTTTTTCATGATGAACCTCCTCAATTTCCAGAATTTCTGATTTTAACATACCACTTATCCATACAGAATAAAACCCGTTTTTTAAATATTAAGATTTATGTACCAAATCTTAAATATATCTTAAGAGTTATCGTATTCTATAATAGTTATATACTCAATTTTCCAAAAAATATTCCATTTTACTGTTTTTTCCGGATCTGATATAGTATGCGACCACTACAGGCATACTATAAATAATCGGGAATGCGTAGCGTGGCTGGTTCTGGATCTGGGGAGCTGCAATAATAATAAAGAACGAAATCCACAATGGTAATAATACCATAAATACTCTTTTGCTTTTATCCTTTAATGCAAAAGCTGTTACCACCCAAAGCATTATGATATAAAATGCCACATTATTAAGAAGTCCGATGCCCGGCAACCGCGATAATAATGCATAATAGCTTACCATTACCGTACAGATTCCATCCATCCATTCCGGAACTTCAAAGTTAATTTCATCAAGGATTCCATAATCCCGCATGATCTCTTCGCCCACATTGCAGTCCCTGTTATATACAATATTATCTATATCCGGTGCAAAGAGATAATAATTCTGATTCCATGTCGCTTCCACATAGCACCAGGGGTGGCGGAAAAGCTGCTTAACCCAGACCTCGAGATAGTCTTTCAGTTCTGTACTGCTTTCAGCATGATACATCCCTTTAATTGGATCTGAAGTCATCTCATCATAGGACTCTGAAATCTGATCATAAAACAGAACCTTATCAATGATCTGCTTCTCTTCTTCCGTAACCTCATCCCCATAATCCCTTACGAAGCGCGCTGTCTGCTGGAAGGGTAATGACAGCATCTCCTTGGGTCCGTTTTGCTGTACGTCATAATGCACCGTAATCATACCGATGATCATCCATGACAAAAATAGAGGAAAAAGTACAAGAGCCACCTTTCCACACCGTCGCATTCCGGTCACTTCCCTAATCATGATAATAAGCATTACCGGAATATAAACATATAATCCATTATTTCTAAACAAAATCATAAAAGTCACAGCTACTACATATCTGCACACATACTTCCGGTTTTTCCATACCTCCTTATCCATTGTCCATTCCATCATGCACAACAGAAATAATACAAAGCATGCCGTATACAAATAGTCCTTAATGGGAAAAGATGCATATCCTGCAAAATAAGGGGCAATTCCATATATCCCCATCGTAAGATAAAAAAGCCATGAAGGAGTCTCCCACCTTCTCATAAAAGTCAATGACCATGCCAGAACCAGTGACATGCACACGGACTGCAGGATAACAAAAAGAAACAAACCCAAATCAGCGCTGCCCAATTGCAGCCCGATTTTAATTACAGAACCAAATAGCCACGTATGAAACAGCGGCTGTGCATCACTATATACACAATATCCAAAATAATACGACAGTTGACTCCAGTTATCATAAGACATCGTTCCCGGATAGCGTAATAAAATATGGGGAAACCAGCAAAGCATGATTGTGAGCCAGGTCGCAAAAAACGGATGCTGTGTATAATATTGTCCCAGCCGGCATTGGTCAAACACCATTCCCGGTCTTTGCTGAAGTAAATCATACAAAAGCTGTATGAATGTCAGATATAGCATATACATTCCCACTATCCATATGAATGCTTTCAACATACGAATACCGGAATCCCATAATATATGCAGAGTACCCGCATAGGAAAATGCAATTCCCGCCGTATACATTATCGCCAGAAATGCAGCCAGAACCCGGCTGTACTTAACCGGTTTCCGCTCCGATTTCACCCAGACAGATTTATAAAAACAATAAAACACTAATGACAAAACTGTTATCTGAAAGCCTTTTCCATTAAGATCCTGCTGTATTCTCTCAAGAACCTTATAGATACTCAGATAGGCCGCATTGGTAATGCCAGATTCTGCAGCTTCACTAATGCCCATATCCATCATAAGCGACAATGCGGTACAGACAGCTCCAAAGAGAAGCCAACCCTTTCTTTGATATATATTTTGTTTTCCCGCTCTGCTACCCTTATCCATTTTGCCCGATTCTTGTTGCCTGATCTGCAACCTCTCCATTCTCTAATGCAATTTCATAAGCCTTCTGCATTTGTCCGGCATCATCAAAGCTTAAGACAAACCAGTCTTCATCATCCAGTACAACTTCTCCGTTGCCGTATTTATAAAAGCAGCACTCATTGATATCTCCGAAGCTTCTCTTATATATTGCATAAAAAACCTCTCCCTCCGGAAGCGATGTTGCATAGTCTATCCGGTTACTCCAGGTAATCATTTCAAAAGTTTCATTATACATCAGCGGTCTTACATGAACCTTACCACTTGTTAATTCTGTAACGGAATTGGCTGTCCAGAACTCTGCGTACCCCTGCGTATACCCATTCTCCACAAGAAAATCTGCAAGATCCTGGTTTTTTGCCCGTCCCTGATGAGGCGTATCAATCTGTGTTTTCATCGTTCCCACACTTGCCCCGATGATCAGCATTGCCACCACAATTCCTGCAATTTCTCTCATATGTGGCAAAGAAAATTCCTCAACATCTGCAGCAATCTGAAATGCCACGAAGCCAAAAATCATAAAAGGGAGCCAGAATCTTGGTTCATTCATATCCGTCATGTGTCCGAACGCCAGTCCACAGACTACAAGACCACCAATATAAGAAGCAAACAGAAACTCCTGTCCCAATGTCATTTTCTTTCTTAAGAAAAACAGGCGGATCGTTACAAATAACAGCAAAAGAGCAATTACAATCCCACAGGCACTACTGATCCCTTTTACGCTGAGAAGCCTTACATTACCACCATAGCCAAACAGACCAAAGAAATCGGAAACACTGGAAATCCAATGGTTTAAGGAAAAGTTCTCCGTCAGCTTCATCGTGGTATTACTCTGATATTCATACTTTTTCATTAAAACCAATAAATTGTATGCATAGCCTACCACATTAAACAGCAATCCATACAGAATCCATCCTGTCAGCTTCAGTTCCTTATTGCATACCGCGATCCACTCTTTCAAAGAAACCGGATGTTTCTCATAAGTATGAACTACCAGAACGAAGAAGATTCCCGCACAGACCGGAGCAAATAACATCATCGTCTCCCGGATTCCGTTGACTCCTCCTGCCAGCGACAGGAAGCCAAGCATGAATGCACAGACAACCTGACCTGCCATTGCCTTACCTGATATCCCTTTCCAGCTTTTCTTTGAAAGAAACAAAATCAGTCCAAGTATATAGCAGGTAAAGAAATCATATACCAGATATTGGCCACCATATAATCCCAGGAACAGTCTCCACATACCTACCGGCCATAACAATGCCGCAATACACCATATTCCATGATCCTTTACCCCCATCTGCCGAAGCATGAAAAAGCATCCCAGTGAATTAATTATATAAATCAATGCCGTTCCCACAACTCTAACCAGATGCCAGTTATCAGGGAACATCAATAATAACGGTCTGAAAATAATCTGCATAAAGAAGACATGGATCTCTGTTGCATAGTACCAGTTCTTACTTAACAGAAAATCTCCTTCCTGATTCAGCAGATCTGACAGAATCATCTCTCCACCCATATCTCCGTCCACAAGGCTCCGTCCCGGTCCCATATGATACAGAAGCATTAGCAGGAAGCCTCCCAATAACCATAGGTACGGGAGTGCTTTCCATATTGCAGCTTTCCAATTTTTCTTTTCTTTCATTTATTTCCGTATTCCTTTTCCTGTATTGTGAATATTTCAACCATTTATTTCTTTATGAATTGTAACAGAACCCGTAATGTCCGCATCCCATCCGCAATCCATGCAAAGCGAATTCCATTTTCCCTTAATGCACGATGGCCTTCCTTCAGGGATGCTATGTAGCTTCCCGCACCCGAGGTACTTGTACCCCCATAATACATTCGGATAATAGTCTCCGGAAGATAAGCAAGCCTGTTCTTTCTGTCCTTAAGAAACCGGACCATGAACTCATAATCTGCCGAAATCCGGTAATCCGTCTTATACAGACCATACTGCTCATAGATCTCCCTCTTTAGAAACAAGGTCGGGTGTCCCGGCATCCATCCACAGTACAGACTTTTCTGCTGTCCCATTTTCCATGTTCTGACTATTCGTGTATCATCTGCATAAACCAGATCTGCATGTGCTCCCACACACCCGGGTGAATTTTGAATAAGTTCCATCATCCTGGAAACCGCATCGTTCATCACAAAAACATCATTAAAGAAAACAATGACATCCCCCGACGCCAGCCTGTATCCCTGATTCATGGCATCATAAATTCCCTGATCGGGACTGGTAATCCAGTTAACCGTATACTTACTGGTCTTTGCATAATTTTCAATCACATCAAGTGTACCATCCGAAGAACAGCCATCCTTGATATTTACTTCTATGTCCGGATAATCCTGCATTTCGATACTGTTGAGGGTTCTTTGCAGGTTCGTTATGCTATTGAACGTTGTTAAAATAATTGAGAGTTTATTCACTTTCCTCATCCCTATCGCATATCTGACTATATACTTCCTGTACCTTTCGGCAGGCATCATCCCGTGTATGAATTGCATACACATATTCCAACGCATGCTTCCTGTGTTCATTACAGGAATGTTTCATCGCATATCCCATCTTCTGCGCCAGATCCTCCGCATCATTACTCTTAAACAATAAGCCATTCTGATTATCCTGTAACAGTTCCTGATTCGAACCACTATCCGAGGCAATGACAAGATCTCCTGTCATCATAGCCTCCAAAGTTACACGTCCGTACGCTTCACTGACAGACGGAATAATTTCTGCATCAATATCTTCACGCAATTGGTTCATGTCCCGAACAAATCCGTGAAATACCACATTAGATAATTCATGATCCTTAACATATTTCCGTAATAATATACCATAATCCTTTGATTCCTGTAATGCTGTTTCCGCCCCTGCAAAATGTACTTCAAAGCCTTGTTTATCCATATTCATTTTATGAATCAGGCAATCTACTGCCTCCAAAACCAGCTTCTGGTTTTTTCCTGGACTAATATTTCCGGTAACCAGAAAACTATAAGGACACCTCTTATTCTCTGTTAATAAATATCTTTGCAATCCGGCTGTATTCTTTTCTTTCTCAGACATTACAGCAATTCCATCATATATCATGATATTGTGACACTTCTTCGCCAAATCCGCATACGATTCCTGTAATGCCTTCGATATAAAAATGACCATATCACTGTATTTGCTAATATAATCATTAATTCTTTCCCTTGGATACATATATTCCAATCGATAATCTGCCCTGCCAAATTCCCGGAAATGCCACACATGCCGGCAATTCGTTTTGCGTGCAACCTGTGCCCCAATATCAATTACACTGGAATTAGAATGAATAATCTGAATTTGATTTTTTCTGACAAATCTTGAAATACGAAGAACGGAAATCCATTGCAGCCAGTGAATAAACCGAAACACTAATTTCAGTATTTTCGGCCAGTATTCCGGTTGCTGCCACCAGCCAAAAAAACAGGGAAATGTAGATATCCCCATTTTATTTAACTCTATGTCAACCGGACATCCCGAATACAATACCACCACAAAAACATTGTTTCCAGCATCCTTAAGATTCTTAATCAGTTCGATCAGTGCGAAATTAGCACCACCCATTTTTCTTTCATGTGATATAAATAAAATATTATATTTCATGCTTTTACTTATTCATTCCTCTGATTGAGTTCATTTTCCAAGATAGCAACCTGTTGCACCAGACGATTAATCTTTCTCATCTGCCTGGATACTATAGAAGTCAATGTCATACTTAAAATCATTAAAAAAGCAATAGCTAACAAAAACAACCCGTTCATATTGCTTTCGACACCAAGCAGATGAATCAGCCACGGAAGTAAATGAGGAAAAATAATAAATAATAACATCACAAAGCCCGCGGCAAACCAGGTCAATGTATATTTCAATTCCAATGCTTTATTTTTTAAAAATTGCAGGATAAAAATAAAATATATAATCACTCCAATTAACAATACAATTCTTAATGTTGAAGGTATCATTTCTTATTTCCACCTTTCTCTCTTCTCACACCATAACTCAATCTACGAATAAATATCGCAATTGAAACCTTAATCATATAATAAATCGAACGTTTCAAATTAATTGAACTGGTTCCTGCCTGACGTTCTCTCATTATGACCGGAACCTCTCTCACAGTTCCGCCATATACCATTGCAATAACCAGCGCCTCAGGTTCCGGATAGTCTCTCGGATAATCCTCTGAATAAACATCAATAAATCTTTGATTGGCTGCCCGGAAACCACTGGTTACATCATGAATTCTCTTTCCTGTTAATATCTTAATCAATATACTTAATATCGTAATTCCCATTCGCCGGCCAGAAGACGTTTGAAATCCTTCTTTCTTTACAAACCGGGAACCCACTACTACATCAGCCTGTCCCCGTATAATCGGTTCAATCACATCCTTAACATATGCCACATCATGTTGACCGTCCCCATCAATCTGGACTGCAATATCATAATGATTCCGCTTCGCATACAGGTAGCCTGCCTGAACTGCTCCTCCAATTCCCAAATTTACCGGAAGGTTCAAAACATTATAACCACTATGCTTGCATATCTCATATGTTCCATCCGTAGAACCGTCATTTACAATCACATAGTCATATTGTGGATAGTTTTCAATTATGTTACCAATCACTCTTTCAATGTTCTGTGCTTCATTATAAGCCGGGATAATTAAAAGAATTTTATTCATTGTTTAATTCCTCTCTTGAATCATTTTAACTTCCACACTTTTCCGTTTTCAACTTCCTTTGCCATTACATATTCCTGACCATTGACACTCATTGAATCAATCTCATCTTTTTCGTATGTTATGACCATCTCAGGGATAAAACTATCGTCTGCATAAATTGCAGTTTCATTTCCAACATTAACATGTTCTATCCGAGGATGACCGGACAGCATTTGTATTAATGGATATTCATAACTATCACTTCCAATATACAACCCTAATGATTTAATATCCAGCGTATTAATATATTCCGTGATTTCTTCATAGTCATTATATATTCCATTCCGAACAACGAAATACCCTTTATCTCCTCTATAGTCCTTAACAATATCTCTGTAATTCAAAAACAATCCCAATATTTCTGTCATGCAAAGAAAATACAAAATGACATATACTCCTCGAACTGTAACCTGAGGCATTCGCTCTTGAGCCATATCCAACACAATCCCTATCGCTGGACATAACAGCGCTAAATAGGAAATCATATACCTACTGACAAACGGTTCCCATCGAAGAACAGCACAAAACAGGAAAAATGAACCTGTGGACACTATAAAGTATCCTATTTTCTGTGAGTTCCCCTTATTTTTTATATAGTTCTTCAGACTAATAACAAAAATAATAGTGCCGATCAGTATCGCCCAGACAATAACCGGATTTACAGCCATATCACAATCATAGGTCTGTGGCTGGTGGACACTAAATTCTCTGCCATCCTCTGATATTACAGGATTATTTATATCAATACGCAGCCATGCCGCAATTTTATTGACAACTGAATATATATATTGTGAACTTTGATAAAGCCAAACACATGGAAGATTAAATGCAAGGTTCTTTGACAAATTAACCAGAATGTGTCTTGGATGAAGTGATCCTATTAGCTGTCTCGCACCTGTTTCCTGTGATGCAAAAGCATGGAAGGTCTGAAAATTTCTACTCAATTCAGGTAATAAAATAATTACTAACAATATTCCTGCGCCAAGCGCATAAAGAAACACTTGCCAGTTATCCTTTCTCACCAGCACCATGATAAACAACCAACCGGCAAAACATGACATTCCAAAGCCAACCGATGGTTTGGAAAGATAACCAAAGGCTACGCACAAACTGAGAATGGTAACCCTTTCCATCGTTTCTCTGTCAAACCGAATTTTCTGATTTTTCTTCGTAAAATCCAAGATCAAGTACACAAAGCTTAATAGCCAAAAAGCTGAGAAATTATCCACCTGCGTCGTTAATGCTTCTGCAAAAGCTATTGGCATGGAATAAAATAAGACTGCCGAAAGTACACAACTCTTTGATGATAATTGTAATTTCTTTGCAATAGAGTAAACCAACATTCCGTTCGAAAGATAGGATACACACTGGAGTAAATTAAGTACTGAACCACCACTTTTAGTCAAAATATAAACATTTACATTAACAAAAGCTGCAAGCACCGGGCTGGAAATCTGTCTGGAATTCCCCGTTGCATAATGTGCAACAGACTTATTCTGTGCCCAATGAAATAGTCTCGCACAATGATAAGTCATAGAATCCCAATTATAAGGTATTATAATCAAAGCACATGCTATCATTACAACCGCATAGATAAAAAAGCATATAACCATTTTTGAATGAAGTAACTGCAACCCCTCATTCTTAATTAGTATTAAAGATAAATTCTCTCTTCTGATTTTTTTTACTAACAAAATCATTAAACAGAGATTCAAAATTCCCCATGCACTGAATAACCCGCTCCCAGTTAAGAGATACCCCAAAGATAATCCCTCTGTAATAACATAGCAACATAGTGTCCACAGTGTAACAGCATATATATATGTTGTTACACTGTTTCTTCTTTCTCTCTTAAACAAGGTATACAAAAAGACTATTGCCAGCAGCATCTTCCCTCCAAACAGCCTATATAGCATATCAGTAATATGACTCATTCATCTCAATAATATAATTTGGACCATTATCAATTTTTTGAATTAATGCTTCATTATTGTCTATGTATCTATAACC
>CAVHRK010000049.1:0-16483 GCA_963638365.1 Anaerobutyricum sp.
GCTTTCTGCTCTGCTGTAATCGTTAAACAGCCGAGTAATCGTTGAACTACCGGGGGTATTCGTTAAACCACCGAGTTCTGACAATACTCCTTATGAGAAAATCGGCGATGAAGTGCGGTCGCTGGCGGATGAGGTACCGTTTGACATCCCCGATTCGTGGGAGTGGGTACGGCTTGGGAGCATCGTCTATAACCGTGGTCAGATCACGCCCAGTACAGATTTCTGTTATATTGATATTGGTTCTATCCTTGAGGACTGTCGTTTAATGCAAGCCACGCTGACAGACTGCACGGGCATTGATGCAGAAATCGAAAGCCTGCTTGAGGAGATCGATGTGGTGGCCGAGCTGACGAAACGCTGCATTGCAGAGAATTCACAGACAGCGCAGAATCAGAATGAATACGCCGCCCAGTTCTTTCAGGGGCAAATGGAAGGAGTTGTCCTTATCGACGACGTGACTGTAACCGAGCTTCCGGAATATGAGCTGGCAAAGCAGACCGCCAGCGTATTTCAGAACCCCAAATCGCAGTTTTTTAATACGGATGTGGTAATCGCAGAAACATGCGAGAACGTCTTGTTTTTTCTGAAGGACAGTGTTATAATGGTTAGCGGTGACTAACGCGGAATGAATGAAAGAGAAAGGAAGAAGAATGGATGAGCCTTCTATATAGCATATTAAAACCAATCGTAAAGACGGTGGTGAAGGGCAGTTCCCTTCACAAAGAGGAGTCCTATGAGGAGTTTAAGCAGGCATCCTATGACATCCAGCGAAAATTCAAGTTTTCTCTTCCGAAAATCAAGGGATTTGAGTTTCGGGACGAAATGATGGACGGATTTCACGTCATCGTGGGAAAAAAGACCGGAACCAAGCCGGATCGCGCGGTTGTGTACTTCCCCGGCGGTGGATCGAGGCGATGGCAGCTTCCGTATAGGGGGTCTATTAGGAATTATATTGAGGGAACAGGAGCGGAGCTCTGGATACCGCTTTATCCGCTGCTGCCGGACTATGATCTTATGGACGAAACGGAGTTTACTATTCGACTGCATGAGAAGATGCTGAAAAGGTTTCCTGCGGAGAACATCGTCTGGCTTGGAATTTCCGGCGGCGCGGATGTCCTGATGCAGGCAGGACGGCACATGGTTAAAAAATATCCAGAGCTTCCCATGCCGGGACTGATGCTACCCGTTTCTGTGTCAGGACTATTGATGAGCGAGGATGCGAAAACGCGGATGAGAGGGATTGATTCCCGCGATCCGATCCTCCACTGGGATATGTTTGAGACGATGGTAAAGTATTATAACCCGAACGGAGATCTTCCGCAGTACATTCTCGGCAAGGCGGATGAGGACGATTACACAGGCTTCCCTAAAATCATCATGTACTTTGGCGGAGATGAGGTTTTTGCCGGAATCGCGCCGGATTATGAAAAATCCTTCATCCGCTGCGGGGTGAAGGATTATGAGATCAAAATAAAAGAGGGTATGCCGCACGCTTATCCAGTGTTCACGTTCCTGAAAGAAGGGCGCGAGGGCGAGAGGGAGATTATAGCGGACATCAATCGCTATTTTGAAAGTCGCTAACGGAGCGGATATGCCGAAGAAAAAATCGAGGAAATGAAGAACAATCCAGATACGGCAGAGATGGACGCCGTCAAGAATGATCGTTTTATTGTCCTTTCAGGCCTTGCTATGTTCCCGAGCCTTGAGAATACTGATGTCGTGGAACAGATTGCAAATGCAGTACACCCATAATGACAATAGATTAACGTCCGGTAAAGAATTGGGCTGGCTTTAGTGGCTAGCCCAATTTGCCAAATATGTTTTAGGCGGTGACAGTATGTTTATAAACCGATACATCAACCGCTATCAGGACGCGCCCAAGCCGGTCTATAATGACCTTTTGAAGCTGGTACAGAACAAGGATTATTTCGTTATCACAATGATGCAGATATTGGAACCACACTGTGAATATGAAATAGGAAAATAAAATTACTCTGTTTGGTGCAGGTAGTTCTATTTTCCTATTTTCATGTAGAGCACTTAATGAAAGCAAACCCAAGGTACATGTTAGAATATAAGAATTCGTCTGATGACTTATTTGACGAAAGGCTCAAAATATAGTATTCTTAAACTAATGGAAACAATTGGGAGGTACGGGTATGATTTCAAAAATTTTGGGGAATTATCTTATCAGTAAGGGGAAACTTACATCGGAGCAGTTAGACGATGTATTGGAAGAAATCACCAAGGTCCGTGTGAAGCTGGGCCTGATTGCTGTGGCAGAAGGAATGATTACACAGGAACAGGCAGATAAGATCAACCGGCTGCAGGCAGTTATGGATAAGCGTTTTGGTGATATTGCAGTCATTAAGGGGTATCTTACAGAGAAGCAGGTAGATGAACTGTTAAGACTTCAGGGAAATCCCTATCTTGCCTTTGCCCAGGCTCTTGAGAATCTGAATCTGATGAAGATCACAGAGCTGGATGATATGATGAGAGAGTATCAGGCAGAGAACGAATTTACGAATTCCAGTATGGAAGATTTGAAGAGTGATGATGTGGACCGTGTATTACCGCTGTTTTTGCCACCGGATGCAGCAGAATATCTGGATATGGCAGGGGTGGTACTCCGCACCATGATGCGTTGTGTAGATAATAATGTCATGCCGATGAAGGCATATTTTGATAAACAGTACCTTGCAGATAACGGTGCGATGCAGCTTGTAGAAGGTGAAAAGCCGGTTACCTGTGCTTTTGCAGGAAATGGACAGGCGCTTTTACCGACCGCCTCCTGTTTCGGACATGAGGAGTTCGAAAAGGTGGATGAGGACGCACTGGATGCAGTGGCGGAACTGATCAACTGTATCAATGGTCTGTATGCGTCCGATATGAGCCAGCAGAGAATTGAAATGGAATTATGTCCTCCGGAATTTTCTGCTTCCATCAGCGGATTTTACAGTGAGAAGATGCTGGTACTTCCGATCGAAGTATATGGAGAGACCGTACAGGTGCTTATTACGATAGGCAACAGCCTTGAAATGCGATAGAGAAAACAGGAGGAGAATAAGAAATGGGAAAGATACTGATCGTAGATGACTCCAGAACATCCCGTAAGATGTTAAGAGAGATTTTGGAGGGTATGGGACATGAAATCGCCGGAGAGGCAACGAACGGTGAGGAAGGATATGTGATGTATAAGGAACTTAATCCGGATCTTGTAACTCTGGATATTACCATGCCGAAGATGGATGGTATCGAAGCCCTGATGCTGATTAAGAAATATAACGAGAATGCAGAGGCCGTAATGATTACAGCAGCAGGACAGAAGGAAAAGATGATTCAGGCAGTAAAATACGGAGCGTCCGAATTCATCACGAAGCCTTATGAGCGCGAAGAAGTAGAGGGTATCATCGCACAGATTCTGGATTAATTTTCCATAGGGAACGGAATGAGAAGGAAAGATCCTCTGGATCTTTCCTTTTTAGCAAAAGGGAGAACAGATGATGCACTGGATGAGTGTATTACGTGAACTGAATATGGTGTCGGTTACGATACGGCTTTTGCTTGCGCTGGTTGCAGGAACGCTGATTGGAATTGACCGTGGAATGAAGCGGCGCGGAGCCGGAATTAAAACACATGTGCTGGTCTGCCTTGGGGCGACACTGGTGATGATGACCGGACAGTATACGTTTAATTACTTTGGCCAGGGACATGATGTGAGCCGCCTTGGCGCGCAGGTGATCAGCGGAGTAGGGTTTCTGGGAGTCGGTACAATCATTGTGACAGGCAGGAATCAGGTAAGAGGACTTACCACGGCGGCGGGACTTTGGGCATGTGCCTGTATTGGGCTTGCATTGGGAATCGGCTTTTATGAAGGGGCCTTTGTCATGCTGGTGCTTGTGATGCTTACCTTTGTAGGGCTTGCGCGGCTTGACCGGTATGTTTATACACATTCCCGCGTTCTGGAGCTTTATATTGAAGTGGACAGTGCAAAGAGTATTGTGGAGCTGAGGAAGCAGCTTCGCAAGATGGATCTGCGGATTGCCGGATTTGAAACCATGGATACGATGATTAAGGGAGATGATACGACCGTGATGACCAGCATTGAGCTTACAGGTCCCCATATGCATGACTCAACCATACAGGCGATACGGAATATTGAGGGTGTTGTTTACGTTGAGGAGCTGTAAAGGGAGGCGTGCTTTTGACTTGCATTCCATGCGTAAAAGCGTTATAGTTTTTAAGAAATATAATGAGAAAAGCAGGATCATTTGGCAATATTGATCGAGGAGGAGATTATGGCAGGACAGACGAATCTACAGAAGGATGTGCTGGTTTTGAATATGGAGCAGCAGCTTTCTGAAATTGCACAGAGTATGTTTGATAAGAAAATTGCAGAGCTGACCGATCAGGAACTGTATTATGTAGTTCTTGTTCTCACGAAAAGGCTCATGAAGGTTTCCGATGAGAATGAAGGCGAGAAGAAGGTATATTATATTTCCGCGGAGTTCTTAATCGGGAAACTGCTTTCCAATAACCTGATCAATCTTGGTGTCTATGACAAAATGGCAGAGATTCTTAATAAATATGGAAAGAAGCTTTCCGTTATTGAAGAAATTGAGCCCGAACCTTCCCTGGGAAATGGTGGACTGGGAAGACTGGCCGCCTGCTTTATGGATTCGATTGCAACACTTGGATTACCGGGGGAAGGCATCGGCTTAAATTATCATTTCGGTCTGTTTAAACAGGTATTCCGTGACAAATTACAGTGTGCGGAGAAGAATGACTGGATGGAGAAGGAATCCTGGCTTACCAGAACGGATATTTCCTTTGATGTGTTCTTTGGTAAGAAAAAGGTCGTATCCCGTCTCTATGACATTGATGTTCCGGGATATGACAGTGGTGTCAACAAACTCCGCCTGTTCGATATTGAGAGCGTAGATGAAGATCTGGTAAAGAAGGGCATTGATTTTGATAAGGAAGCCATTGAGAAGAATCTGACCTTATTCCTTTATCCGGATGATTCGGATGAAGCGGGTAATCTGCTTCGTATTTATCAGCAGTATTTCATGGTATGTAATGCTGCACAGCTTATTCTGCATGAGATGAAAGAGAAGAAATATGACCTGCGTAAGATGTATAACCATGCAGTGATTCAGATCAATGATACTCATCCGACCATGATTATTCCGGAACTGATCCGTATTCTGGTGGAGGAAAAGGCATTTACCATGGATGAAGCTATTGAAGTGGTAAGTAAGTGCTGTGCATACACGAATCATACGATTCTTGCAGAGGCGCTGGAAAAGTGGCCGTTAAAATATCTGGAGAAGGTAGTTCCGCAGCTTGTTCCTTATATTAAGGAGCTGGATAAGAGAGTGGCTGCGAAGTACAAGGATCCGAAGGTACAGATCATTGACAAGGATGGCAGGGTGCATATGGCACACATTGACATTCATTATGGATTTTCTGTAAACGGTGTGGCTGCCATCCATACAGAGATTCTGAAGAATACGGAACTGAATGCCTTTTACAAGCTGTATCCGGAGAAGTTTAATAATAAGACGAACGGTATTACCTTCCGCCGCTGGCTGATGAGCTGTAACCGTGAATTATCCACTTACCTTGCACAGACGATCGGTGATGGCTTTAAGAAGGATGCCGATAAATTAGAAAAGCTTCTGGAATTTAAGGATAATCCGGATGTTCTGGATCAGATTGCACAGATCAAGATGAACCGCAAGCAGGAATTGGTTGCCTACGTGAAGGAGACGGAAGGAGTGACCTTAAATCCGGATTCCATTTTTGATATTCAGATTAAGCGTCTCCATGAGTATAAGCGTCAGCAGATGAATGCCTTATACATTATTCATAAATATCTGGAGATTAAAGCAGGCAAGAAGCCCGTTCGTCCGATCACCTTTATTTTCGGAGCAAAGGCAGCACCGGCCTATATCATTGCACAGGACATCATTCATTTACTGCTGGTGTTACAGGAAATTGTGAACAACGATCCGGATGTGAACCGGTACATGACGGTTCTGATGGTGGAAAACTATAACGTAACCTATGCGGAGAAGCTGATTCCGGCATGTGATATTTCCGAGCAGATTTCCCTTGCATCCAAGGAAGCTTCCGGAACCGGAAACATGAAGTTTATGCTGAATGGTGCTGTGACGCTTGGAACCTCCGATGGTGCGAATGTAGAGATTAACGAGCTGGTTGGCGATGATAATATTTACATCTTTGGTGCAAAGTCCGAAGAGGTTATTGAACATTATGCCAAGGCAGATTATGTATCAAAGGATTATTATAAGAAGAGTCCTGTGATTAAGGAAGCGGTTGACTTTATCGTCGGAAAACAGGCACTTGCGGTCGGACATAAAGAAAATCTGGAGCGTCTTTACAAGGAGCTTCTGAACAAGGACTGGTTCATGACGCTGCTTGATCTGGAGGCTTATATCAAAGAAAAGGATAAAGCATTTGCAGACTATGAGGACCGTATGAAGTGGAAGAAGATGATGCTGGTAAATATTGCCAAGGCAGGTTTCTTCTCATCGGACAGAACGATCGCTGAATATAACCGCGATATCTGGAAGTTAAAATAGTGTTTATATATGCTTCAGAAGAAAACAGACAAAAGAACGAATGGAATATGATATGAAAAAAACAATAATTGTAATGCCTGTTGCGAATGAAGAAAGTACGATGGGGCAGATTCTGGATGAAATTCTGGAGCTGCCCTATGACCGTTTATACATATATCCTGTTATTGACGATTATTCAAAGGATCGTACGGAAGCGATTATACGTGAGAGGGAGAAGCGCAGCGATAAGGTAAAGTGTATCTATTACAAAGAATCAACCGGTGTGATCAGTTGTTATCTGGAAGGTTTCCGAAGGGCTCTTGCAGATGGTGCGGAACAGATACTTGAAATGGATGGAGGCTTAAGCCATTTACCCTCTGAAATTCCGCAATTCCTGAAAAAGCTGGATGAGGGGTATGAATGTGTCTGGGGATCGCGCTTTATGAAAGGCGGCTCCATGAGGGAACAGCCTCTGTACCGGAGAATTTTAAGCGGTGGAGGAACGATGCTATCCAATCTGGTACTGGGAACGCGGCTTAAGGATATGACAAGTGGATTTGAGGCTTTTCAAAAGGAGATTCTGGAAAAGATGAATTTTGAAAATTTCCTTTCTACCGGACATATGTATCAGACAGAGATGCGTTATTATTGCAGAAACCGCAGGACGATAGAGGTTCCGATTCATTATGTGGGAAGTGCTTCCAGTCTGAAAGGAAGCTCTGTGATGGAAGCTTTGAAAATATTATTCATGCTGAAGAAGAATGAAAGAAATATATGGAAAAAGTAAAGTATTTAATTCTGGGTGCAGGTCCTGCGGGACTTACCTTTGCAAACCGGTTAAAGCAGTTCGGTGAAGATTCCTTTCTGGTAGTGGAGAAGGAAAATGAAGCAGGAGGACTTTGCAGATCATGTCAGGTGGATGGAAGCCCGTTTGATATAGGAGGCGGTCATTTTCTGGATGTCAGACGGCCTTTGGTGAATGAGTTTCTGTTCCGGTTTATGCCGGAGGAGGAATGGGAGCGGTTTGACCGTGACAGCCGGATAGTAATTGGGGAAAGACAGATCAGTCATCCACTGGAGGCGAATATATGGCAGATGGAACCGGAGGATCAGGTTCAGGTGCTTTCTTCGATTGCCAGAGCTGGATGCAATAGTGGCAAGCCGAAACCGGAAAAGTTTCGTGACTGGATTACGTGGAAACTGGGAGATCAGATAGCAGGGATGTATATGCTCCCCTATAATCGCAAGATGTTTGCGGATGAACTGGACGAGCTGGGAATATACTGGCTTGATAAACTGCCCGATGTAAGCTTTGAGGATACGCTGCGTTCCTGTCTTACTCATAAAGCTTACGGACAGCAGCCGGGACATGCGTCCTTTTATTATCCGAAAAAGTATGGTTATGGAGAGCTGTGGCTCCGTATGGCAGAAGCGATTGAAGGTCATGTAAAATATGGAACGGATGTCATTGAGCTTGATCTTAATCATAGCAGAATCAGAATGTCGGATGGAGAGTATTGCGAAGCGGAAAAGATCATAACAACAATTCCGTGGAACAGTCTTCGGCAGATTGCCGGATTACCGGAGGATTTACAAAACGATGTAAAAATGCTGAAGCATAGTTCGATTGAAACCAGATATATCAGTGGTTATCTGCAGACGGATGCACAGTGGCTTTATATTCCGGATGAGCAGAAACCCTTTCATCGTATTCTGGTGCGGCATAATTTCTGTCAGGGAAGCAGGGGATACTGGCTGGAAACAAGGAAAGAACGGGTTCCCATGTATCAGGAGCAGGCAGTATTTACTTATATGAATGAATATGCATACCCGTTAAATACCATCAATAAGCCCCGGATTATGAAGCGGCTGCTCGACTTTACTTCCGAAAGACAAGTTTATGGTCTTGGAAGATGGGGAGAGCATTGCCACTATAATTCCGATGTGGTAGTTGGTCTGGCAATGAAACTTTCGGAGAAGATTGGTCATGAATAAAGGAAATTGGATAAAAAAGCTGATAGGAAGTTTATTTGGATTGTTTGTTTTTGCGGCGGTCATGCTTGTACTTACCCATACGGCACAGAATAGTGTTGCTACAACGCAGATTCTTCCGACGATTAATCCGGATCCGGTATATGTGGAATGTCCGGCGGGAGAGGAAAGGGAGATTACCTGGAAGGTTAAAGAGGATTTTTCTGTCAGTGGTTTTGATCTTCTGCTGGTTAATGTATCTTCGGAAAGTCAGGGAACTTTCTGCCTGAAAATCTGGAATTCGGATAAAGAGCTCATTTTTAATGATTCCCTTGCAGTAAATGAAATTGAGCCGGGTAAGTGGACGGTTTTTCCGGCGGAGCTTTCGTTTCAGGCCGGGGAAGAGTATCGGATTGTTATCGAGGCGGATGCAAGTGATCCCTATTTCATGCAGGTGCCGGATGGATGGGGAGAAAATCTTCCTTTTGAAGAAAAGGTATGGGAGAATGGAGAGGCCCTTTCCTGCGGAATTTCTGTCGGAATAGAGAAGGTGGAACCCGTGCGGGTAACTTATGGAGACATTTTCTACTATTCCATTCCGGTAAGCATTCTGCTTCTGATTGCATATTTATTGCTGATATGGGTGGGAAAGGAACGGTTGCTTGGATTTGTCGGAAGAATTCCTTTCAGGGAATGGATCGGAAAATACGGAAGTGACATTTTCCTGATTCTGTTGTTCGGAATGGTTTGTATATTGATCTATTCAAAAGCATATCTGAATGGAATATACATATCCGCTGATTCCACAGGCTATCTGGAAGAAGCGGAGAACCTCGTGCAGGGCAATGGTTTTCAATATGACGGGCTTGCCGGATATCGTTCCTGGTTTGCCAACTGGCCTGTTCTTTATCCGGCATGTATCGCAGCGGTAATGCTTGTCACGAAGGTAAATGCGTATCTGGCTTCCAAAATACTGGCCATGCTGATTGCAGGCCTTCTGCTTATTCTGATGCGTGTATGCTTTGGAAAGGATGCATGGATTTATGCACTGTGTCTTACGAATATTGGCTTTCTTGATCTATGCTACTATACGTGGAGTGAAGTTCCCTTTATTCTGTTTTTGTTTGGATTCGGTCTTGTGCTTGCCCGGATTCTGAAGGAAGATCGTCCCGGTGTGAAGTGGTATATTCTGCTGGGTATTATGGGGGTATGCAGCTTCCTGACCAGATATTTTGGAATTTATGTATGGATTGTTACCGGGGTATACATCTGTGCATTATTATGGAAGTATTATAAACAGCGGGAAAAATCCGATTTTCACAAGGCAGTTTGTCTTGGAATAACGGCGGTTGCTTCAGGTATTCTGAGCGTAGGATATCTGATGATGAACAAGATCATGAATGGAATGGCTTCCGGAGTAAGCAGAACAATGTGGTGGGATGATTTCCGGACACTGACAGATGATCTGATCCAAAGCCTGTTGACAGAATTCTTTCATATATTTTCATTACAGATACCGGAGTATATGGAGAATTTCCCATATAAAATCAAGCTATTTGTGGTTTGGACGGTGATCATTTGTCTGATTACCCTGATCATTAAGCGGTGTAAACACTTTTCACTTCAGTCAGTAATGATTACCATGGCGGTAATGTATTATGGCGTATTTATTGCCATCCGTTATGTGTCATCTATGGATACCTTTTATTTCCGGTTCTTTGAGCCGGCTACCTTCCTGCTGTGTATCGGTGTGATAGGATTGCTCCTGCCTGATTTAAGGAGTGGAAGTAAAGCTTATCTCTTCGGTGGAGCCGTAAGCGTCTGTGTGATTCTGTCGATATGGTCTGTCCTTGACAGAGGGGAATTGTCGGTTCAGCAGCCATATTATGAGGCAGTTACCGAACAATGGGAACAGGCTTATGCAGAGATTCCGCAGAAATCCGTAATTATCTTTAATGATATTGACTACCGGTCTTCCTGGTACCGCCCGGATGTGGTGGATGGAACCATAACCCCGGAGGACACAAAAGAGAGCGTGAAGCAAACCTATTATGGATCAGAATATTTATGTATCCGCAGAACATTTGTTGAAGAAATGCTTTCCTCGGGTGAATACAATAAGGAGATTCAGGACTGGCTGTCACAGGGACTGAAGGATGACACAGAGGACCGGAAATTTGTTGTCCTGCCTTTACAGTAAAAGAAACGGATGAACTGACAGGGAAATCTAAAGATACTCACGAATGATATAAGAATGGGAGAAGGGCTGCAACATGGGATCATTCATGCTGCAGCCCTTATATTAAGTAAATATGAATTCTCAAAGTGAACATGCGATGTTAGATTCTTTCAGCAAAGCTCATGTAATACTCTCTGCAAAATTCATTGATTCTATCTAAAATTTTCTTCATAACAGTCACCTTAACCTTTCTGGAAAAAATGTTTTCAGCTACATTTAAGAGGTCCGGCCTGACTTCCTTTTGATGATTTTACTTTAACACAAGGTAGTTATAATGTGAAATACATATTATGAACAGTTTATAATACTTGTTAGGTATGGATTAAAATATCTGTAATGAAGATTAAAACAGAGAAATGACGCAAACTTGTCTCCCGATTTCGTTTGTGATAAGATGATCGTATCGATTCAGGACGGAGGCAGATCATGTATCAGTATCAGACAAGAATTCGTTACAGTGAACTGGATGAGTCCGGGCATTTGAAGCCGGAAGCATTGCTGGATTATTTTCAGGACTGTTCCACGTTTCAGTCCGAGGATCTTGGCATTGGAATCGGATATTTGAAGGAACGGAATATGGTGTGGGTGCTTAGCAGCTGGCAGATCGTGGCAGAGCGGTATCCAGTGCTTGGAGAGACAGTGACGGTTGGTACACAGCCGTATGAGTTCCGCAGCTTTATGGGGTTCCGAAACTTCGTGATGGAGGATGAAGCAGGAAACCGGATTGCCTATGCGAACTCTCTGTTCAGCCTGATCGATATGGAAACAGCGCATCCCATGAGACCGACGGAAGAGATGCTTGAAAAATATGTGCTTGGTGAGAAGATTCTGATGGATTACGCGCCAAGAAAGATTGCGATTCCGGACGGGGCAGTAAAGGGAGAAGAGATCCTGATTCTGCCGCATCATCTGGATGTGAACCATCATGTGAACAACGGGCAGTATGTACGGATTGCCATGGACTGTGTTCCCAAGGCGCTTAAGATCCATCAGCTCCGTGTGGAATATAAGAAGCAGGTGAGACTCCATGAAGTACTGGTTCCTTATGTGGCGCGTACGGAAAAGGGAGCCTATGTCGTGGTACTGAAAAACAGGGAAGACGAGGTCTGCTGTGTGGTGGAGCTGGCATGCCGTGAGGCGTAAAATCGACTTGCTGTGAAATGACAGTGGATGACTTGGAAGAAACGAAAGCAGGGAAATGGAAATATGGTTACACTGAATGATTATCTGTATTCCGGGGATACCGTTCTGCGTATCCTGCAAAAATATATGGAGGATCTGCGGAAGGAAGCAAAGAAAACGCATAACGAAATTGATCTGGCGCATTGCAACTTTCTGATTCAGATTATGGAATTATTGGAGCACAATGATTTCCTGACGGCGCAGTCCCAGAAGATCCGGGAATTTTATAAATATATGGCAAAAGAGTATCCGTATCTTTCCTTCACCTTTAAAGGGAGAATCAAGTCCCTGATCCGTGCGGAAGAGAAGTTCAACGGATATGTGGTGGAATATATTTATGATTACTATACGAAATACCATGAATATCCTTCGGTGCTGGAACTGAAGGAAAAGCTGAACTGCTTCCGGGATCTGATTGCATACCGGATTGTGGTATCGATGCCGCGGTGTCATTTAAAGAATCCGTCAGAACGTGAAAAAGAAGAAATCCAGCATCTTTATGAAATTGCGAATGTGCTTCCGGGTTTTTTAGAGGAGCGGGGATTTACCGTGGAACCGACCGGAGGAGTTAAGGAGAGCCGTTCTGCGTTACTGATGGACGATGTCCGGCCCTATTACCGGGATTATATTGAAGGAGAAAGCCCGAATAATTACCGTTCCCTTCATATTACCTTTTACGATAACAGTGCAAGGTGCTATATGGAAATGCAGCTCCGTACAAAGGAAATGGATGATATTGCAGAGATCGGTTCTGCTAATCATCAGGCATATGAAAAGCGTCAGGAAGAGTCCCGAGCCAGAAGGGATGCGATTCCGGAGGGAGAATGCATTTATTTTGATGAAGCATACGAGCGAGGGATGCTTTTGCAGCGACTGAATTTAGCTGACGTGGATGTCAACATGTTTGCAGCCATGAGTAACACCCTTATGAATGACGGGTGTGGCTTATTCCGCGGACGGCTGATTTTGCCGTATGAACACTTATCACGGTTCCAGAATGACCTGATCGATTAACAAGGAAGGTGACAGAGATGTCAGAAATAACCAAGAGAGCATTGGAGCAGTCCTTAAAGAATTTACTGCTGAAAAAGCCGTTAAATAAAATTACGATTAATGATATCGCGGAGGATTGCGGAATCAACCGCATGACGTTTTACTATCATTTCAAGGATATTTATGATCTGGTGGAATGGTCGTGCCTTGAGGATGCCCAGAAAGCGTTGAAGGAAAAGAAGACCTATGACACCTGGCAGGAGGGGCTGCTGCAGATCTTTTATGCGGTGCGGGAGAACAGGCCTTTCATTATGAATGTATATCACTGTGTGGACCGGGCGCAGGTTGAGAAATATCTGACGCCGCTTACGGATGAGCTGCTGATGGGCGTTATTGAAGAGAAGTCGAAGGGAGTGCAGGTGCGCAGCGGGGATAAGGAATTTATTGCAAGAGTCTTTTCCTATTGCTTTATCGGAATTATGCTCGACTGGGTAAGGGATGATATGAAGGAGGATCCAGAAGTCATCGTAGATAAGCTGGCACTGGTTTTAAAGGACTCTGTGACACATGCGATTGAGCGGATGAAAATATAAGTCGCTTTCGGGAAATACATCAAAACAGCTGATTTGATAAAATTTTATACAATGTGAAGACTTCTGATAAAAGTTTTATCAGGGGTCTTTTTCTGTTTATAGAAAAAGATTCGGGGCAAACTTATAATAAGCACATAACAAAGAGATACAGTAGAAATAAGCAGATTATTAAGGAGGTAATTGTTATGTATTATTCAGCAGGAACTTATGAATCTTTTGCACATCCCGAAAAGCCGCAGGGCGTCGATAACAAATCCGCATATATCATCGGAACAGGCCTTGCAGGACTGACCGCAGCATTTTATCTGGTACGTGATGGTCAGATGAAGGGAGAACACATTCACTTATTGGAAAAACTGGAACTGGCAGGCGGAAGCTGTGATGGCCGTAAGGATATCACCAAGGGCTTTTTCATGAGAGGCGGCCGTGAGATGGATAACCACTTCGAAGTTATGTGGGATGTCTTCCGTGATGTTCCTTCCATTGAAACCGAGGGCGTATCCGTACTGGATGAATATTACTGGCTGAACAAGCATGATCCGAACTATTCTCTTTGCAGAGCATCGGTAAATCGTGGCGAGGATGCCCATACCGATAAGCAGTTCAAGCTGGATAAGGAGTCTGCAATGGCGCTTTCCAAGTTGTTTATCACACCGGAGAAGGATCTGGAAGAAAAGAAGATCTCCGATGTATTACCGGATTCTTTCTGGGAGACCAACTTCTGGCTTTACTGGCAGACCATGTTCGCATTCCAGCGTTGGTCCAGTGCTTTGGAAATGAAGCGTTACCTTTGCCGTTATGTACATCATATTGATGGACTTCCGGATTTCAGCGCACTTCGTTTTACCAAATACAACCAGTATGAGAGTATGATTCTTCCTCTGGTAAAATATTTGGAAGCACACAATGTCAAGATTGAATATGGCATGGATGTGAAGAACGTCATTATTGATAAGGTTGGCGACAAGAGGGTCGCAAAGCAGATCGTTTATGTAAAAGACGGACAGGAACAGACCATTGACCTCATCGAGGATGATCTGGTATTCATTACCAATGGCTGCTGTACTGACACCTCCTGCTATGGCGATCAGACGCATACACCGGATTTGAGTCAGGTAAAGAATGGCGCCGGAGAATCCTGGGATATGTGGAAAAACATTGCAGCCCAGGCAGAGCATGGCGAATATGGTAATCCGGATGCATTCTGCAGTGATGTGGATGCAACCAACTGGATGAGTGCTACCGTAGCAACTTCCAATGAAGAGATTATCCAGCACATTATGAATGTCTGCAAGCGTGATCCCAGAACCGGTAAGGTTACAACCGGTGGTATCGTAACCGTAAAGGACAGTACAGAAAACTGGTATCTGTCATGGACCATTAACCGTCAGCCGCAGTTCAAGTCCCAGGACAAGAACATGGTGCTTGTATGGTTATATTCCCTCAATACCAATAAGCCCGGCAACTATGTACAGAAAGCAATGCGTGACTGTACCGGTGAAGAGGTTTGTCAGGAATGGCTGTATCATATCGGCGTTCCGACCGACCGGATTGAAGAGCTTGCCAAGAATGCATGTAACACAACGACCTGCTTCATGCCGTATATCAATGCATTCTTCCAGCCCAGAAAATGGTCCGACCGTCCGCTGGTTGTACCGGAAGGTGCAGTAAACTTCGCATTCCTTGGACAGTTCGCAGAGACGCCGCGTGATACTATTTTCACAACCGAGTACTCGATGCGTACCGGTATGGAAGCGGTTTACACCCTGTTGAATGTGGACCGTGGTGTGCCGGAAGTCTGGGGCAGCAAGTATGATGTCCGTGAACTGCTTCGCGCCTGCTACTATGCAATTGACAAGAAGCCGATCACCGAAATGAAGCTTTCCCTTCCCGAAAAGGAACTCCTTCGGATTGTATTAAAGAAGGTAAAAGGAACGGATCTTGAGATCCTGTTGAAGGAAAGTGGATTGATTTCATAACAAAATTATAATAATAAAATTATATCGGAACCGGGTGTCTGGTATGGCAGACACCCGGTTTCGTTAGTTTATATCCTCCGGTTTTATAATGGGTAAGGTATCATCAAAAATTTGTGATACTGTGGTTAAATATTCTCCATCAACGTATAGATCATAGGTTTGATCATTGTTTAAGAGCAAGTAACTGTTTTCACTGTTAATGGAAAAAGTAGATTGCTCAATATCGTCAGGTAAAGGAGATGACGGCTCAAAAATAATGCGGTTTGGCAGTAACATGACAAGTAATAACAGAATAAAAGTACAAAAACAGGTAAGCCGTTTCGTTTGATATTTAGGCTCCTCTGTGGATATGTGGTGATAATTCAACAAGTATTTAACCCGGCAGGTTATATTCTGGGTTGAATTGAAAGCAGTGGATAATGGAGATAAATTATCCATTGAATATTGCGACAAAGAAACCAGACATTTCATGTACTCATATTGTTGCAGTTCAGATGTGTGTCTGGTTATATAGGTATCTACACGAAGTTCCTGGTAGGATATCATATTTTTCCGCAGCATATAAATAAATGGATTCCACCAATAAAGAGAACATAGGATTTCTCCGGTAAAACGAATCCATAAATCTTTAAAGTGATAATGACAGGCCTCATGAAAATAAATATAGTATAATTCCTGCTTCGTAAAAGCAATCTGTGGCAGTACTATAGTTGGATGAACTAAGCCAATAAGAAAAGGAATTCGTACAGATGGATTCACAACAATTGGAATAAAAACGGGTTTTTTAAAGTTTGTGTTTATTTCTTTCATAAATTTCAGGTCATCAGAGGAAAGAGATAAAGGCGTAGAGTTTTTCAGATAGTTCATGGTTCTGATGTAGGATATGGTGTTGCGGACCAATAGTAATAATGTGCCAAGGATAGAGATACCGGCTAATAC
>CAVHRK010000050.1:0-20936 GCA_963638365.1 Anaerobutyricum sp.
ATCCTAAGTGATGGGGTTTTTCGTTGCCTTGCAGTTGATGCAGAATCTTGCTTTAAAATATTTAAGGAGAACAATTTTTATGAAACGAGAATCTTTTAAATCCCGGCTTGGCTTTTTACTGGTCAGTGCCGGATGTGCAATTGGAATCGGAAATGTCTGGCGTTTTCCCTTTGTTACCGGTCAGAACGGTGGCGGGCTTTTCGTACTTTTATACCTGGTGTTTTTAGTAATTATGGGACTTCCCGTCCTCACGATGGAGCTGGCCGTCGGGCGTGCCAGCCGCAAGAGTGCCGTCCTAGGATACAAGACACTGGAAAAGCCCGGAAGTAAGTGGCATATTCATGGATGGTTTGCCATGTTCGGCTGCTACATGCTGATGATGTACTACACCACCGTCTCCGGATGGATGGTTTCCTATTGTGCGAAATTTGCAACCGGAAGTTTCGTATCCGGAATGACCACCGAAGATACCGGTGCGGTATTTAGCAATCTGCTTGCCGATCCGGTTCAGATGGGACTCTGGATGGCCCTTACCGTAGTTGCCGGTTTTCTCATCTGCAGCCGTGGCCTCCAGAACGGTCTTGAAAAGATCAGCAAGGTCATGATGATTGCTTTACTCTTCCTGATCCTTTTACTTGCCGCACACAGCTTTACGCTTTCCGGTGCCGGAGAAGGAATTAAATTCTATCTGGTTCCAAACCTTGCTACCGTCCGTGATGTGGGTATCGGCAATGTGATTTCGGCTGCCATGAATCAGTCCTTCTTTACCTTAAGCCTCGGTGTTGCAGCAATGGAAATCTTCGGAAGCTACATGAGCAGGGATAACACCCTTGCCGGAGAAGGCATCCGGATCTGCGCACTGGATACCTTTGTTGCGATTGCTTCCGGACTGATTATTTTCCCTGCCTGCTTCAGCTACGGTGTCGAGGTCAACGCAGGGCCCCAGTTGATTTTCATTACCCTTCCCAATGTTTTCGTCAACATGCAGGGTGGACGCATCTGGGGAACCCTTTTCTTCCTGTTTATGACCTTTGCCAGCTTCTCCACAGTCATTGCCGTATTTGAAAATATTATGTCCTTCTGCATGGATATGTTCGGTATGAGCCGTAAAAAGGCCGCACTCATCAACTGTATCATTATTCTGCTTGCGAGCCTGCCCTGTGTTCTCGGTTACAATGTATGGGGCAATCTGCACCTGATCGGTGGACGTGATGTATTGGACAGTGAAGATTTCCTGGTAAGTAATCTGCTGCTTCCCTTAGGATCCCTCGTTTATTTACTGTTCTGCGTAACGAAATGGGGCTGGGGCTTTGACCACTATCTGGAAGAAGCCAATACCGGAAAGGGACTGAAGCTCGGCCGCTTCTTAAAGCCTTACTTCCAGTTCATCCTTCCGATTTTAATTCTGATCATCTTAATTCAGGGACTTTTATAGAAAAAGAATCACCAACAGAAAAACCAAAAACCTACCGGAACCATCAGCCGGTAGGTTTTTGGTTTTATTCTTTTATTTTATGTTCTCTTATTTTATATTTTTCTGTAATTATTCGCAGATCTCAATCACCTTTTCAAAGCTCATCGTTCCGCCAAATAAATCCAGCGCACTTCCGATCGTAACATCCACCTTTCCCCCGCCAAGCTTCTTTAATAATTGGAGATCCTCATAGGAATGTACTCCACCGGCATAGGTTGCCGGAATGTCACAGTACTTTCCAAGCATCGAAGCCACTTCCTCTTCAATGCCCTTCGCCTTACCTTCCACGTCCACAGCATGAACCAGAAATTCATCACAATGGGAAGAAAGCTCCGCAATGGTCTGTTCATTCAGCACGACATCCGTATAGTTCTGCCAGCGGTCGGTTACAATATAATAGATGCCATTTTTTTTGCGGCAGCTTAAGTCAAGAACCAGATGCTTTTTCGAAACCGCCTGCTCCATTTCCTTTAACCGCTCATAATGAAGCATTCCATTCTGAAATACATAAGACGTCACAATAACGTGACTGGCGCCCGCTTTGAGGTACTCTCCTGCATTTTCCGGAGTGATTCCACCTCCGATCTGAAGTCCGCCGGGATATGCCTTAAGCGCCTCCATGGCCTGGTGCTTTGTCTGTTCATAAAATTCAGAAGAAGCAGGATTTAATAGAATAATATGCCCGCCAGCCAGATTTTTACTCTGGTACAATCTGGCAAAATAAGCTGCCGTCTGCTGTGCCACAAAATTTTCCCTAGCCTGATTGCCGGTGTCGACAAGGCTTCCGCCAACGATCTGCTTTACTTTTCCATTATGAATATCAATACATGGTCTGAATTTCATGGTAAGATCCTTTCTTTCTCCCGCATAGATTTCACATCCCGGGATATACTAACTGCGTAAACTGTACGAACACAGTTTGAAAATATAAGGAGGACATTATGAAGACATCAAAAAAATGGCTTGTACTCACTCTTGCCTTTACCATGCTTTGTCTGCTTACTGCATGTGGAAATAACAACAAAGCGAATGGTAATGTAAATGGTGCCACAGCCGGTACAAATAACACCGGTGACAACAAAGAACAGAATGGCACGATGGATACCGACAACAACACAACCAATAGCACAACAGGCACAGGCACAAACAACACCACAGACAATGACAATTCTCTGATGGATGGCGCCGGAGACCTGGTGGATGACACCGGCAACGCGGTAGGCGATGCCATCGATGACGTTGGTAATACCGTAGGTGATGTAATCGACGATGCCGGAGATGCGGTAGGCGGTGCAGTAGACAATATCACGGATGGTGTTTCCGACATCGCAGGTGACATTGTCGGTGATGGAGATGGAAATGGCACCAATACAGCTACAAACACCGGTAACGGTCCTGCAACAGGTGCAGCCGGTAACACAACCGGTAATGCCGGAAGATAATGCATGCTTATCCTCCAGCAGATTAATACCGGAAAGGGCATCGCGAACAGGCGATGCCCTTTTATTTGCCCTTATTTATCGTTATTGATCCTGTCTCTTATTTTTCTACAATAATACCATCCCGGTATGCCTGTAGCAGAAGTTCAAGCTGCTTGATCTGATCCTTTAGCTCACGTCCGATATCGGTATCGGATACCCGGATACGTACAGGCGCCACCTCGATGACCGTGGAATCAGAGAAAATATCGGATTCATGCAATACCGCCGCCTCCATGGATTCAAACGGTTCATGTGCAACCAGACGCATCCCATGGGAATTGGCAACCAGTGTATAGCCTGCAATTCCGGTCTTGCTCTGATAAGCCTTGGAAAAGCCGCCATCAATAATCAACAGCTTGCCGTCACATTTGATCGGGGACTCACCCTTCTTTAATTCTACCGGAACATGTCCGTTGATAATATGGGACTTCTTCGTATCCAGTTCAAATTCATCCAGAATTTTATTTAAAATATCCTCGCGGTCAAGCAGGGAATAATAGGCATTCTTGGTTTCCTTATGGGTTTCCTTATCCTCGATAAAGTAACGCTCAAAGGTTGTCATCTTGTCTTTACCGAAAACGGGTGAATTCGGTCCTGCCCAGATATACCAGATATAATCCTGCGCCTTACGCATCTCTGCCGGATCATTCTTCGCATAGTAGCCTTTCCGGGCATAATTATCGAGAATATCATATAACTGCTTTCCCTGATAATCCTTTCCATCCACATCCACGCTTAAGAAATTGCCCTCGGCATCCATCGGCATACAGCCATGATATAACAGGTTGGAATTGTATACCTTATAAAGACCGCCGTTGGAATACAGGAAACGTACATGCTTCTGAAGCTTTTCACATTTGAGAAAGGCCTGACGGATCCGCTCCATTACCTGCTCCTCGTCCGGAGTCAGTTCATACGGATTCTTTGGATCGATGGTCGGGAAATCGGTATCATTCATCGGATATTCCTTGCCATACGCCATAACCGTCTTCTTCTCATAGTCAATTTTATCAAGCAGGAGCCGGTCATCCATCAGAAATTCCGGATGCTTCATAATGACCTGCCCCTCCAGCTTAAACTGCATAATGGCAATGGCTTTATGAATCTTCATATCAAGGCTTAAGTCCTTGGTATTATAATCGGTATTGTATTTAATGGAAAAGGTATCGCAGTTGGTATTCGAATAGGTATCGAGTGCAAAAGTGGCAAGTGGAATCAGGTTAATTCCATAACCGTCCTCCAACGTGTCCAGACTTCCGTAACGGGCTGCAATACGGATTACCGTCGCAATACAGGCAAGCTGTCCGCAGGCGGCTCCCATCCACAGAATGTCGTGGTTTCCCCACTGGATATCCACCGAATGATAATTCATTAAGGTATCCAGAATGATATGCGGTCCCGGTCCACGGTCAAAAATATCGCCAACAATATGTAAATGGTCAATGACCAGTCTCTGAATCAGATTACTTAATGCAATAATGAAATCCTGTGCTCTGCCGATCCGGATAATCGTATGGATAATCTCGTTGTAGTATCCTTCCTTGTCCGAAATATCTGCTTTCTCGGTAATCAGCTCTTCGATAATATAGGCAAAGTCCTTCGGAAGAGCTTTCCGAACCTTCGAACGGGTATATTTCGATGCCACCTTCTTCGTAATCTGAACCAGACGGTGCAGCGTAATCTTATACCAGTCTTCAATGTTATCCTCTTCGCTGATTACAATATCCAGCTTTTCTACCGGATAATAAATCAGCGTTGCCAGTGACTTCTTATCCTTATTGCTCAGCGCATTCTCGAACACCTCATCAATGGTACGGCGGACTGCGCCGGAACCATTCTTTAATACATGGGCAAACTGCTCATATTCTCCATGGATATCCGTCAGAAAATGCTCCGTTCCTTTCGGCAGATTAAGAATTGCCTGAAGATTAATAATCTCCGTGGAAGCCGCTGCAATATTGGGATACTGCCGTGCCAGACTCTTCAGATATTTCAGTTCCATGCTCTCCTGCTGACTCATATTTTCCTTATCCTCTCCCTCTTCGTAACTACTCCCCTGTTCCTTCCTTATGCCTCATCAATAACCTGGCTCATCTGGTAGTGTCCGGGGCCTTTGCCCTTCAGAAATTTTGCTGCCTGAATGGCGCCTTTTCCGAATACGGCCTTGGAATATGCTGTATGGGAGAATGTAATGACTTCATCCGTGCCTGCAAAAATCACATCATGGTCACCGACAATCGTACCGCCACGAACGGAAGAAAATCCGATTTCCTTCTTCGGACGCTGCCGTCTCCGGGTACTTCTGTCAAATACATATTCATATTCATTGTCCAATTCTTCATTAATGGAATCTGCAAGCGCAAGCGCAGTGCCGCTCGGTGCGTCCAGCTTTAAGTTATGGTGCTTTTCCACAATTTCAATATCGAAGCCTGCCGGTGCTAAAACTGCCGTCGCTTCCTTTAAGATCTTAAGCAGCATATTGATTCCGAGAGACATATTTGCGGAACGTAAGATTGCTACCTTTTTGGAGGCTTCTCTCACATAGTCAAGCTCCTCTTCGGAAAGTCCCGTGGTGCAGACAACACAGGGAATCTGTCTCTCTACACAGTACTCCATCAGTCCCTTAATTGCCGCCGGATTGCAGAAATCAATAATGACATCTGCCGCAACATCACAATCGTTGATACGCTTATATACCGGGAACGGATTCTTGCCCTGATCGTAAACATCGACACCTGCAACAAGCTTTACTTCCTCATCCTGTGCAATCAGTCCTGCAATCATCTGTCCCATTTTACCGTTACATCCATGCATGATTACTCTTGTCACCGCACTGTTCCTCCTGTTCGATTATATAATTTTCTATAACACTCCGTATTTCTTCATTTCTGCTTCAAGCTTCTTTGCGTTCTCCGGCTCCATTTCGGTTAAAGGCGCTTTCGGAATACCAACCTGCTTACCCTGTAAGTTAAGAGCCATCTTAACCGGGATCGGGTTTACCTCACAGAACAGAGCCTTGCACAAAGGAATCGCGCGTAACTGCTCTGCACAGCTTCCCTTTACATCTCCATCAAAGAACTTCTGGCAGATCTCATGGGTCTGTCTGGGCGCCACATTGGATAAAACAGAAATGACACCGATTCCGCCTAAGGAAAGGATCGGCACAATCTGATCGTCATTACCGGAATACAGATCGATCTTGCCATCCGCTAAGGACATGAGCTTTGCAATCTGTGAAATATCTCCGCTGGCTTCCTTAATGCCTACGATATTCTCTACCTCAGTACACAATCTGACTGCGGTTTCCGGCTGAATGTTGCATCCGGTACGGCTCGGTACATTATAAAGGATACAGGGGACTTTAATCGAATCTGCAACTGCCTTAAAATGCTGGAATAAACCAAACTGGGTTGCCTTGTTATAATAAGGAGTTACTAAAAGAACACCGTCTACTCCGTACTTCTCTGCTTCGGTAGAAAGATAGATCGCCGTTTCCGTACAGTTGGAACCGGTTCCGGCAACAACCGGAATCCGTCCTGCCACCTTCTCTACACAGTATTTAATCACATCCAGGTGTTCCTCATGGGTTAAGGTCGAAGATTCTCCCGTAGTTCCGCAGACCACAATCGCATCGGTTCCTCCGGCGATCTGATCCTCAATTAACTCTCCAAACTTCTCATAATTTACGGTTTTGTCCTCATGGAACGGTGTAACGATTGCAACGGCTGCTCCCTTAAAAATTGCCATAGTAAAATCCTCCTTATTTTTCAAAAAAAAATCAGTACACTTCTGCGCACCGATTTATCAAATGACTTCCTAAAGTATGAATCGGATAGCGCCCCATCAAATAACTGATGACAGTCACACAGCTCTTAACTGTGTGCCCAAGAGCCTCTCTGCAGTATGAAAAAACTCTTTCGGCGTTCCTCCCTTTCATTTTCCTTCACTTGCGACTGCCACATCCAAAAAATTACTCATAATTCACGCAACCTCTACCTCATCTATTTAGTTACAAAAATATCATAGCACCACAGTGATTTCCTGTCAACACTCCGGAACTACCAACGCTTAAACTTATGTGTCTCAATCCTTGAAACATCATCCGCCAGCATGCAGACCTCATCATTCATGGTGATGCCGGTCATGATGATCCGGGTATCCTCCATCTTCTGGGAAAGAATTTCCTCCAGATCACTTACCGTAATAATCCGGTTATCAATCAGTCCCAGCACTTCATCGAGAATCAGCAGGTCACACTCTCCTGTGGAGAGTACCTTCTTGGCATAGTTTAAACCATTCTTGATATTCAGGATCTCCTCCTGCTTCTTGTCCTCCGGAAGTTCATCAAAGTTTACATCCGACTTTTCAAACCGGAAAATCTTAATTTCCGGCTCCAGCCGGTGAATAAACTCGGTATCCTCCAGCCCCTTACCTTTAAGAAACTGGATAATCACCACACTTCCGCCGGCAGCAGCCGTAAGAACCGCCTCACCAAGCGCTGCCGGAGACTTTCCATGTCCGTCTCCGCTAAAGATACAAATTGCTCCCTGTTTCATACTCCACCTCAAAGAATATCACTATTTATTAATTACGACTTAGTTGTTTTTATTGAATCCTGCACGCTTACGAAGGGTAGGATCCAGAATCTTCTTACGGATACGCAGAGACTTCGGGGTGATCTCCAGAAGCTCGTCCGTATCAATAAACTCCAGTGCCTGCTCAAGGCTCAGTACCTTAGGCGGTGTGAGACGCAATGCCTCATCGGAACCCGATGCACGGGTATTGGTAAGCTGCTTCTTCTTGCAGACATTGATTTCCACATCCTCCGGCTTACCGTTCTGTCCGACAATCATACCGGCATATACCTTTTCACCAGCACCAATAAACAGTGTTCCACGTTCCTGTGCATTATATAAGCCGTAGGTAATGGATTCTCCGGATTCAAATGCAATAAGGGATCCCTGCTTGCGGTACTGGATGTCTCCCTTATAGGGTGCATATTCATCAAAAATGGTGTTGATGATACCATTTCCCTTGGTATCGGTCATGAATTCACCACGATATCCGATTAAGCCTCTTGCCGGAATGGAGAACTCCAGTCTCGTATAGCCTCCGGTAATCGGGGTCATGTTCTGCAGCTCGCCCTTACGCTGTCCAAGCTTTTCAATAACCGTTCCGGTAAATTCATCCGGTACATCAATATAGGCAATTTCCATAGGCTCAGTCTTGCGTCCCTTGGAATCCTCATGGTACAACACCTCTGCCTTACTTACGGCAAATTCATAACCTTCACGGCGCATATTTTCAATTAAGACGGACAGATGAAGCTCGCCCCGTCCCGATACCTTGAAGCATTCGGTAGACTCGGTTTCCTCCACGCGGAGGGAAACGTCCGTATTTAATTCCTTGAACAGACGGTCTCTTAAATGTCTGGAAGTAACGAACTTTCCTTCCTGTCCGGCAAGTGGCGAATCATTTACCATGAACTGCATGGCAATGGTCGGCTCCGAGATCTTCTGGAACGGGATCGCCTGCGGGTGATCGGGAGAACAGATCGTATCCCCGATATGGATGTCTGCAATACCGGATACCGCTACGATCGCACCAATGGTTGCTTCCTTTACATTGATCTTGCGCAGACCATCGTATTCATAAAGAGCACTGACCTTAACCTTCTGCTGCTTCTCCGGTTCATTGGCGTTCACGATGACAACCTCCTGGTTGATCTTAATCACACCGTTATCCACCTTACCGACACCGATTCTTCCGACATATTCATTATAGTCAATGGTACTGATGAGTACCTGTGTTCCTGCCTCCGGATCTCCTTCCGGTGCCGGAATATAGTTTAAAATCGCCTCAAACAACGGCACCATATTGGGCTCGATATGCTCGGGATCAAGACCGGATACACCGCTCTTTGCAGAAGCAAAAATAAACGGACAGTCCAGCTGCTCATCGGTCGCATCCAGATCCATAAACAGCTCTAACACTTCATCCACAACCTCATTGCATCTTGCTTCGGGACGGTCGATCTTATTCACACATACAATGACGGGAAGCTTTAATGCCAGTGCCTTTTTCAGAACGAACTTGGTCTGCGGCATAACACCTTCAAAGGCATCTACCACAAGGATGGCACCGTTTACCATTTTTAAGACACGTTCTACCTCTCCACCGAAATCCGCATGTCCCGGTGTATCAATAATATTAATTTTTGTATTTTTATAGGTAACAGCAGTATTCTTGGAAAGGATCGTAATACCACGCTCACGTTCGATATCATTTGAATCCATGACACGCTCTGCGACCTCCTGATTTTCACGGAACACACCGCTTTGCTTTAATAATTCATCTACCAAGGTTGTCTTACCATGGTCAACATGGGCAATAATTGCGATATTACGGACATCTTCTCTCTTCTGCTTCATACCTGTATCCTTTCCTTAAAGCCATTTCATAACTGTTTCTTACACCATTTCTTTTCTTAAACCGTAACAGTATATCACTATATATCGGTGATTGCAAGCATGATGTCGCACGCTTGTCGAATTCTGCGATGTTTTAACGTTCTAAACAAAGAAAGTACGCATAAAATTTTATTGCATGTAGGAAAAAGCAAAATGAAGAGACAAATGGAGGTAACAAAACATGACAGACAAAGTAATTGAGAACAATCAGGTAATCATTATGGGCGAAATCATCAGTGATTTTCAATTCAGCCACGAGATATTCGGGGAAGGCTTCTATATGGTAGACGTAAATGTACCGCGCCTTAGTGACTCCTGCGATGTGATTCCTTTAATGGTTTCAGAAAGACTAATTGATGTAAATGAAGATTATCGTGGACAGGGAATCATGGTTCAGGGTCAGTTCCGCTCTTATAACCGGCACGAAAGTGTGTCCGGGCAGGGACTGATGACCCGCAAGAATAAACTTGTTCTGTCCGTATTTGCAAGGGAACTGGAATTCGTGGATGAAATGCCGGAAAGCTCGAAAACTAACCAGATCTATTTAGACGGCTATATCTGCAAGGAACCGATTTACCGGAAGACTCCGTTAGGACGCGAAATCGCAGATCTTCTCCTTGCCGTGAACCGTCCGTATGGCAAAAGTGACTATATCCCCTGCATCTGCTGGGGAAGAAATGCCCGGTTTGCCAATACCTTTAAGGTTGGCACCCGGTGCGAATTGTGGGGCCGGATCCAGAGCCGTGAATATATGAAAAAGATTTCGGAAGAGGAATCCGAAAAGCGCATTGCCTATGAGGTTTCCGTGAGCAAATTAGAATTAATGGAAGAATAAATCCACTTATAAAAAGCGTACGCTCCCACAATAAGGAGGTACGCTTTCTTTTATCCCAAAGCTTTCAGATGTGCATGACTGCTGTTGCGATGCTGAAATAAATAAGCAGGGACAACGCGTCTACAATCGTTGTAATAAAGGGACTCGCCATAACCGCCGGGTCAAAACCGATCTTCTTGGCAAACATCGGCAGAAGGCATCCGATCACTTTCGCAATAAATACTGCCGCAATCAGTGTCAGGCAGACAACCGTTGCAACTGCAATCGCCACATGATCAAATATCAGGAGCTTCAGAAAGTTCGCGGCCGCCAGTGTGAGTCCACACAGAACCGCTACTCTCGCCTCCTTCCACAATACCCGGAATGCATCCTTAAATTCAATCTCATTTAAGGAAAGTCCACGAATAATCGTAACACTCGCCTGTCCTCCGGCATTTCCACCGGTATCCATCAGCATCGGAATATATGCCGTCAGCGCCACGCAGGCACTTAATGCATCCTCAAAGGAGGTAATGATGCTGCCGGTAAAGGTCGCCGAAATCATCAGAAGCAACAGCCACGGAATTCTCTTCTTCCAGGTTTCAAAGACCGTGGTCTTCATATAAGGCTTATCAGTCGGCACAATAGCCGCCATCTTCTCAATATCTTCAGTAGCCTCTTCCTGCAGAATATCCACAATATCATCGACGGTAATAATACCAACCAGCCGTTCTTCATTATCCACAACCGGCATCGCCGTAAAGTCATATTTCTGGAACTGTCTGGCAACCTCTTCCTGATCCATAAGAGTGTTAATAAAGATCACGTCCTCATGCATGATCTCACCAATCACGGCATCGGAAGGACTAATCAAAAGATAACGCAGTGCCACCGTACCGATCAGCTTCCGCTTGGCATCTAAAACATAACAGATGTTAATGGTCTCACTGTCCACTCCGACCTTCCGGATCCGTTCAATCGCATCCTCTACGGTCATGGTTTCCTTCAGATCCACATACTCCACAGTCATAATGCTTCCCGCAGAGTCCTCCGGATAACGAAGCAGGTGATTGATATCCCTCCGGGTATCCGGGCTTGCATTTGCAAGAATTTTCTTAACAATATTTGCAGGCATTTCCTCTAAAAGGTCTGTCGCATCATCGGCCATCAGGTTGTTGATAATGCTGGCTGCATCCTTTTCAGACATGCTGGTAATCAGTTCATGCTGATGGTCCACCTCTAAATAGGAAAATACATCTGCCGCCATTGTTTTAGGCAGAATACGGAAAATCTTTAACAGATCTTCCTCCGGAAGCTCCTCCAAAATCACGGCAATATCGGCGGTATTCTTATCCGACAGCATCTGGCGAAGCTTGGTGTACTGCTTCTTTTCAAGCAGTTCTTTTACGAGTTCCAAATCCTTGATCTCTTCCATTTGCAATCTCCTTTATATGTGATTTTTATGCTCCGCCCATGGGGAGGAAGATCTGTATTACTGCTTAATATTCGACTCTTCATAAAAACCACCACCTTTCGAAACTGCGTATGGCAGATCACAAACTCTGTCACCAGTTTTAACTTTAATTCACAGGACAAACATTTGTCAACCAGAAAAAATATGTAACAGTTCAGCCTTGCCCATTCATAAGTTGCCGGATTGTACAGATTGGCTAATAAATATACGTATTTTCCTGCAACTTATTTCATGTCGGGCATCCACCCTATAGAAATGATTGTATAAGCTGCCCTTAGTGAGCAAGCTCCCACAGTCATCTTACACAATCATTTCTGCATGTCTGAACTGTTACCAAAATATCCTTCCGAAATCTGTTCGATCTGAATGCGTCCCGCGGTTGCCTCCGTCAGCTTCTTGCGGATCTCTTCTGCACGTTCCTTCGGAATCTGAAGATCAAATTCCACGTTTTCCGCATAACGGGATTCCCCGATTGCAATCTGCTCATTGGCAAGCAGATACTGTACCTTCCCGACATCCGTATAGGCAAGCTTTAAGGTAAAGCATACCCCATAGATCATCGTAACCACTCCGGCATCTGCGAGGCCTTCCTTTACTGCCTGGGTATAAGCACGGACAAGCCCCCCCGTCCCAAGCAGCGTTCCGCCAAAATACCTCGTCACAATCACGACAACATTTGTAATGCCTTCGGAAAGAAGAACCTCTAACATCGGTTTCCCTGCCGTACCGCCCGGTTCCCCGTCATCGCTGCACCTTGTCAGTTCCCTGTTTCTTCCTATAATATATGCTGTACAATTATGTCTTGCATCATAATATTTCCTGCGTGTCTGTTCGATCCATCCCATTGCCTCTTCTTCCGACTGTGCCGGATAGATATGTGCAATGAAACGGGACTTCTTTTCTTCGTATTCTCCACACCCCGGCGTATTCACTACCCGGTATGGTAAAAACTCCTGCTCTTTCGGTGCCAACTGCATGATCCTTCCTTTTTAGTTTACTCTGAATAGTGTAACATATGTATTGTGCAAAAGGAATAAAACCTGTGTAAAATGTGAATAATTGTTATGTTTCTATGAATTCTTAGTGAAAAAACTTTATTTCAGTACCACAATTTGGTATACTACTTGTATTGTCTAAAAACACTTTGCTTTTATTTTGGAGGTTTATTCAATGAATTATACGAAAAAAGGGATTCATGAAAAGCAGAAATCCCTGCATGCCACTTCCACCCGTCTGTTAAAGAAGGGACTGTTGGCAGTCTTAAATTTATTTCTGATTGCGGTACTGGCCTGCGGCATCATTGGTGCCAGTCTCGGAATCGGTATTTTCAAGGGAGTCATCGATACCGCTCCCAGTATTGAGAACGTCAAGGTAACACCTACCGGCTTCTCCACCTTCGTATACGACCTCGAGGGCAACCAGATTGCGAAGCTGATCTCCCAGAATTCCAACCGTATTCCGGTCACCTGGGATATGATTCCGGAGGATCTGGCACATGCCTTTGTTGCCATTGAGGATGAACGTTTTTATGAGCATAACGGTATCGACATCAAGGGTATTATCCGTGCCGCCTACGTTGGTATTTCCAATGGCTTTCATTTTACCGAGGGTGCGAGTACCATTACCCAGCAGTTACTTAAAAACAATGTCTTTACCGACTGGACCAAAGAAGAAGGTCTGGCAGACAGCATGAAGCGTAAGATTCAGGAGCAGTATCTTGCAATTGAGCTGACTAAAACCATGTCCAAGGATGAGGTTTTATTAAACTACATGAACACCATCAACCTTGGTCAGAATACCTTAGGTGTACAGGCTGCTTCGCTTCGTTACTTTAACAAGTCGGTAAATAACCTGACCTTGTCCGAATGTGCCGTGATTGCAGGTATCACCCAGAACCCTTCCCGCTTCAATCCGATTTCCCATCCGGATGAAAACGCCAAGCGCCGGGAAAAGGTGCTGAACAATATGAAGGATCAGGGCTATATCTCTCAGGCAGAATATGACGAAGCCATTGCCGACGATGTCTATTCCCGCATCCAGATCGTCAACGATGAAGTAGATGAGACTCTCGTCAATACATACTTCGTGGATGCGCTGACCGACGATGTCATGAATGATCTGCTTGCTGCCGGTTACAATGAGACACAGGCATTTACCCTGTTATACAGTGGTGGACTGAAGATTTACTCAACACAGGATCCGAACATCCAGTCAATCTGTGATGAGGTTTTTTCCAATGAAGAAAACTATCCGGAAAACACCAGATGGCAGTTAAGCTACGCGCTTACCATCAAACGGTCCAACGGAGACTTCGAAAACTACAGCACCGAAAAGCTGCAGGCATTTTATAAGGAACAGAATGCTTCCTACAATCTGATTTATGATTCACAGGAAGCAGCAAATGAGGATATCGAATATTATAAGCAATTTGTTTTAGGCACAGACGGCGAGGTTTATGATGAAAAAATCACCTTAACTCCCCAGCCGCAGGTATCCATTACGATCGAGGACCAGCATACCGGCTACATTGTAGCCATGGTCGGCGGCCGTGGTGCCAAGGAAGGAAGTAAAACTTTAAACCGTGCAACCGATACCACCCGTCAGCCGGGATCCACCTTTAAGGTTGTTGCCGTTTATGCACCGGCTTTGGACAGTGCCGGATTAACCCTTGCGACCATGGTCAATGACGCACCGTTCAATTATGCAAACGGCCGCCCGGTCAACAACTGGTGGGGAAGCGAATACCGTGGACTGAATTCCGTCCGTCAGGCAATCATCGATTCCATGAATGTCATTGCAGTGAAAACCTTTACGGCGATTACTCCGCAGCTTGGTTATGATTATCTGAAGAATTTCGGCTTTACAACCGTTGTGGATCGTGAAGAAATTACCTATGGCGGTAAAACCTATGTCTTCTCTGATATCCAGCAGTCTACCGCTCTTGGCGGTCTGACACATGGTGTCACGAATGAAGAACTGAATGCTGCCTACGCATGTATTGCAAACGGCGGTACTTATATTAAACCGAAGCTTTATACTAAAGTTGTCGATCATGATGGCAATGTCATTCTCGACAATACCGAACCGGAAACCAAGCAGGTCATCAAGGAAACGACCGCATGGCTCCTCACCGATGCCATGCAGGATGTTGTTACCCAGGGAACCGGTGCTTCCGTTAACTTCGGCGGTATGGCAATCGCCGGTAAGACCGGAACCACTTCCGATTACAATGATGTATGGTTCTCCGGCTACACACCGTATTATACGGCTACCACCTGGACCGGTTACGATAACAACACCAAACTCCGCAAGGGCGAGGAACGAAATCTTGCCAAGAAGTTATGGCGTGCTGCCATGTCCAAAATTCATGAGGAACTGCCGTCCCAGTCCTTCACGATGCCAAGCGGCATTGTACAGGCAACGGTATGTGCCCGCTCCGGCAAGCTTCCGATCGCCGGCTTATGTGACGGTACCTTAAAGACCGAATACTTTGCCGAGGGAAATGTACCGACCGAAAGCTGTAATGTACACTATCAGGGACCGGTCTGCCAGTACTCGAACCTTCCTGCCAGTGAACAGTGTCCGTTCAAGGTAGAGGGTGTCCTGGAGGTTATTCCTGCCGATGATCCTCTGATGAGTGGTGACAGTACCCTTCCGGAACAGCAGGAACCGCAGACACAGGAAATTGTAAACGAAGATGGCTCCATTACCACGGTAACCATTCCGAGCACCTCCGGAACCTGTCCTCACAATGCAGAATTCTTTGCCAATCCGGATGCAGCGGCAATCATTGAACAGCAGCGCAATGAAATCTCCGCTGCCCAGCAGAATGCCATTGCAGTGGCTCAGGCAGAAGCAGCTGCCAATGTCGGGGAAGGCGGTGGAGAACAGCCTTCCGCAGAGCAACCGGCAGGTTAAATAAAAGGCTGATTGTCTTTCGATTGAAATCAGAATAAAGGAAAGTAATGAAAAGGCTCATATTGGATAACCTGCTAAAACAGGTATCCGGTATGAGCCTTATTTTGGATCTTTCTCTATGGCGTAATATACAGGATATTCCCCAACACGGTTCCAAACAGGTGGGTTCTCACAAATTCCCTGTATTCCTTTACCGAAATATAATATTTCCGTCCCCAGGAAGAGATCCGGTAATAATCTTTCTCTTGATGGCTTACAAGCCCTGTAATCGTCACATAATGGGCGCGGGTGGCATCGACCTGCTTCATCTGCCCATTACTCTCCATATAAAGCGGCAGCTTATCTTCCTTCTGCCATGGAAGCAAAACACGCGGAATGCATAAAATGACCGGAATATCCTTTCGCAGCATCTTTTCAATACGCTTTTCCCTGACTGTCTCAAAAAGCCCCCATCTGGCACGGTACGGCATATGACTTTTCCACATAGCCGCATTAAAACGCATTGCCATAAGCACACCGGACATTCCATTTCTCGTAGGAAACCATTTGAGCCTGCGGCACAGCTTATTAAAATAATCCATATAGGCTTCTTTTTCCTGAAATACAGTATGATGAGTCATTCCATCGATCTGATATGGTTTTTTCTCTTTCTCCATCAGATACAGCAATAAGTCACCCAGCGCAACCATTCCACAGCCGCCACCATATTTCCTCTGGCTGCTCTTATCCGGTAATGGCTTAAAAAAGAGCTGACTGCCTCCATAGGTTGATTGTCCATTGTCCTGTACCTGTATATAAGTATTTCCGCGAATGCCCAAAATTTCCTGCATATTGCACTCTTCTCCCTGATTCTCTTCCAATTTCCATATCATCTTTTTCCGGCATAATTTCTTCAAAATTTTTCCACAAAAATCCATTGACAAAGTAATGGCCTGTATGATACTATACTAAACGGTGATTACACCAATGCTGATGTGGCTCAGTCGGTAGAGCGTCGCCTTGGTAAGGCGGAGGTCACGGGTTCGATTCCCGTCATCAGCTTTTTATTTCAACCAGTAAATATGCGGAACGCGCGTATTTACTGGTTTTTCTTTGTTTTCGTATTTGCTTTATTATAAACTATAGTGCGTAATTTTACAATAAAATCTATTAAAATAGATATGTTTGCAACACGAAATGCAACACGAAAATTATGTATTATAAGCAGTAGTTTGAAGGATTCGTCCTTTGGGGAGTCCTTCAACTTTGGTTCTTTTAAATTCCGGCGGTAAGCCGGGATCTTTTACTATTCATATAACTTTTTCCACATATTCACTCCAACTACACCATCAACAGTAAGACCTCTGTCCGCTTGGAATGCTTTCACTGCTTCCAGAGTGCTGACACCATAGCGGCCGTCTGCTCCATACTTACCGCAGTTATAGCCGGCTTTGATCAGGAACTCCTGCATCTGTCTGACATATTCTCCAGTGGATCCTCTTCTTAATGTAGGCTGTTGCACCGGTGCAACTTCTCCATAATATAAATCAAGATCCACATCACCAGTAATTCCAGGAACACTTCCTTTGCTGCTGTACTGCCAGCCCCAGAGCGTATGACGAATGCCTGGCTTTTTCCCTTCCGGAGGATTATAAGATACCATCACTTTTGCTCCGGAAGGATATCTTGCAATCCAGAACTGATATTTCAGTTTCGAAACATAAGGCTTCAAATAGGTATTGTAGAAATATAATCCGATATACACGCCAAATTCATAACCGGCGTATTCGATTACCTGCCGGTATGCATTAATAATATCGATCAGAAGATGTCCAAGTCCCTACTGACACTTGTCTTCCACATCAAGCCATACCCTACACGGCATCTTCCGTCCGTTAAGAACCTGCAATACCTTCCCAACATCCTGTCTTGCTTTCTCCACGTTAGTTGCATAAGAATAATTATAGCACCCTACGGTAATGCCCTGGGTTGTTGCACCCACATAATTTTTCTGAAATGGATCTTCTTCCTGGCACTGTTTATTAATCACTTTCAGGATCGCAAAGCTGATTCCTGCTGTTTTTACCTTATCCCACTTAATGGTTCCGTTCCACTTTGCTACATCAATTCCCTTCATCACATAAACCCTCCGTGAATAATTGCATAAAAGTACAAGAATGGTCTGCTTCTTTCCCTTACTCAATCCGGATCCGGAGGCAGCTTCTATCACAATATCATTTTCCACAGTCAACAGCATAAGCGCATCCGCTTCTACATAATTCAGCTTGATGGTTCAACCCTGTACAGAGTTGTTATCCATAAAGGTTGCATTATCCAGCCAGATGTAACAGGCTGTCGTACCATCTGCCGAGATCTTTTCCAGCTGCTTACGATACTGGGTGTTAAACTCACTCTGATTCAGTACGCCATTGACAAAATCCCCCCTGCTCTCCATCATCGGCATTGATCGTCTTACACTTATGAAAGTCCTCAATCACACAGTTACTATACCAGTCACCGCAAGCCAGTATTACTGTCATGTCCTTGTCGTTAACCGTGTATCCCTTTTTCTGCCCAAAATTCTTTATACACTGTTCCATGTCATTCTCCTTATCTCTTTAAATCGATATACTCTAAAGTCCAGCCAAGTATAGCAGAAGCTATCCCACCGGTCATTACAGTTTCCTATGTTCTTATCCTCTGGTTGATTCGGATGGTCTTCATCACACCGGAGCGATGCTATAGATTTTCTAGTCTGTACACACCGCTTATTGATCTTTAATCTGCCACTGTCAAACAACATATCCACTGTTTTCGGTCGTTCTGATATTTCATTCTTACGGCATCCCTTTATCTTCCGGTATGAAGTCCTGCTTCCTTTGCAGCACTCCGCAAACTGTTTATCATAGTCGTACTTGCGATGTCTGGAAAGATCCAATCCACACGACCGTATTTCTCTATACACATCCTGTAGAATTTTATAAACTCATCACAGATCTTCTTACTATCAATATCCTCTGATAACGGTAAGCCACCCTCTTCCAGTCCTTTAAGATCTCTGTATCTGTTCTGGTATCCGGTAAGATTGAATGTTGTCATGGATCCCATACCACCAAAGTCAATTCCCATTACGATCTTGAAAAACGGAACCTTAAGTTTTCCCTCATCATCGAAAATCTCATTATCATCGAACAGATACGGTGTATCATCCTCGGCAAAATACCAGAAAATAATGCCGGATGCCAGTATACATAATCCTAATATGAACCGGTCATAAAATACACCCTTGTACATGCGTTCATATCGCTCGATGATTTTCTGTGACAGGCTTGGATTGTCCCGCATGGTGAAATGTACCCGGATCAGATTCTTTTCAGTGATCTTGTCGCTCCATTCCAGTTTTATGTAATGGTCTGGATCCTCCGAGTTACAGTTGAACCAGTACTTTGCCCCTTCCACTGAACATCTTCCCGTTGCCTGATTGACAAACGACTCCGGCATCAGGGCAACCTCATCGAAGAATACTCCGGCCAGTGTGATACCCTGCATCAGATCCTTTGATCCTTCATCCTTACCACTGAACAGATAAAAGGTATTTTCCTTGTCTCCCTTCCGAACAACCATATAATTCTCCGAGCGGTGCTCTTCGACCTGATATCTTCGAGACAGTAGCATACGCTTTTGCTATCCAACCACGTTACGGTGGAGTGACTGGATTGTCTTACCACACAAAGCAAGGTTCTGTCCGTCAAATGTTTCCATCGCACACATGACGAACGATAAAGACATAACCGTTGTCTTCCCGATTGGATAGATCCGTCAAAAATGATACCGTCCTTATCTGTATATGGGCTCCCAGGCATCCACCATTCAAGGACTACCTTCTGCTTATGTCTGAACTTCATAAACTTAAACAATGCCTTACGTTTCAACTGCATCATCCTCCTTAAAAGTTGCAGCCACATCGCCCTGCAGTGCTTCCATAAAGCCATCTGATTCGTACTCCATGGTTTCTCCACCCTCTTTTTCTGCTTTTCGCCGGTCTAGTTCTGCTTGATACTTCTTGCTATCCATATCCACCGGCAGAGCATACAGCTCCTTGATATTCTTTAGAGCGTTGGTGCCCTGTGAAAGTCCCAGCCTGTCCACCGGTCCCTTCTCCGTTCGAACAGTCTCCTTTTCGTCCACAACTTCCTTTGTGGGCTTGCCGATGGCCATATTGTCCTTATATTCCACTGTTCGGACTTTCCTCTTATCCCTCACTACATACTGCTCCAACTCACTAAGTGCCTTCTCTGCTTTATCTGTTGCCATATCAACAATCTGCAAAAGCCGGGCAATACGGTCTCCATCTGCATCAGCAGGCTTTTCCCTTGCTTTTTGGAGTGTTTGCTGTGTATACCCTGTTCTTTTATCTACCCAGCTGTCTCTTGCGCATCTATCTTTCAGCGTATCAATTGGAATAGAGTATTTCTTTGACAGTTTTTCAAGGCTACAAAGCTTCTTTCTGATGTCTGTCAAATACTCATGTTCTATAGCCACCCATGAGATTGTTTTCGAACGTTCGCTTTTCTTCTTTTTGATACATTCCGAACGTTCGCCATCCCATCCGTGCGTACTTTTCCACCGTCTTACTGTTCCCGGAGGTACATCCAACTCGGCTGCAATGTCTACCAGCTTCATGCCCTGTTTATACATCTCGTATGCTTTGTCACTTAATGGATTCTTCTTTGCTGCCACTGTCTACCTCCCTCCTGACAAAATTAAAAAAGAGCCAATACATGGATCTCTCCACATATTAGCACTTAGGCGCTACTGATATATTTAAATTATAACCATTTTTCATTAATACACTTGGCTTAATTATAATTGTGTTCTCTTTTATAATTCTGCAATTTGTCATAATTGTCTGTGTTATCAAAAAATCCATTATTAGCAATCGTTGCTATTATTCCCCACATTATCTCTTTTTGCTGTGGTGGGAGTTTAATATTTATATACTCCTGCCCTATATTTACTTTTGAATTTTCTATTTTTTTATCGAATAACTCTATCACTGCATATAATAGATTTCTTCTTTGATTATTGTCCCTTATTCCCTCTATAGTGTTTTGAAATACAGAAAAAATAATATCAGAAGTTTTTCCTTTTTGCACTCCATTATTTATAAAGAAACCATTTATCCCATCAACTGATATCCTCATATCGTGCATTTCTTTTGCAACTTGTCCCATTTGTTCTTTTATCAAATCATACGTCTGTTTTGATATTGCATCTTTTAAATTATCTGTTAAATCTTTGGTTTCTTTTGCCGAAATTACTAGTT
>CAVHRK010000051.1:0-28491 GCA_963638365.1 Anaerobutyricum sp.
TTGCTTATACATGGAACGGCAGATAATTTTATCCTGCCTTCTCATGCAAAAAAATTATATGATACGGCATCCTCATATAAAGAGTTGCATTATATTGATGGTGCGAAGCATGCAAGTTCCATATATAAAGCACCCGATGAATACCGAAAGATTGTAACAGAGTTTCTTAACAGGATTTAAAACCCCGCAGATAGTCTGCGGGGTTTTTTAATGCTATCGTACTAAAATACCTAAGTAATAACTAAGTTATGAGAGGCTATTCAGACTTTACTTCTTTCCAGAGTTCATTATACAAAGCATCTCCGTCAGCACCTAAGTAATGGAAGGTTTCCAGATTGTTATACTGGGAAAGGTCGGGGAAAGCAATTTTGGAATTCTTAATGTCTTCATCCTCAATTAAGGCTCTGGCTGCATCGTTCGGAGTAGAGTAGGTAATGTATTCAAAGTTCTTTAATGCGATATCTTCACGACACATAAAATCGATAAACTTTTCTGCGTTTTCCTTATTCGGAGCATTCTTCGGAATAACCCAGGAATCAATCCAGACATTGGTTCCTTCTTTCGGAATCACATATTCCAGATCTTCATTTTCACGCTGGGTATAAATGGCTTCACCGGAATAAATGACGCCAATGGCAGCTTCATTACCGATCATTTTGTCACGGACCTGGTCAATGACGTAAGCCTGTACAAGAGGCTTCTGATCGATTAAGATCTGCTTTGCTTCATTTAATTCGCCTTCATCGAGAGTATTCATGGAGTAGCCCTTTAATTTCAGAGCAACCATGAATGCATCACGGACGGAATCCTGCATAAGGATGTTGTCGGCATATTTTTCATCCCAGAGAATGGACCAGCTGTCTACCGGTTCGTCTACCATGGTCTTGTTATAAAGAATACCAACCGTACCGAAGCAGTAGGGGATGGAATATTTATTTCCGGGATCAAATTCCTGTGACTGATCGAAGTACTGCTGGCCGATGTTCCTGACATTGGGAATGTTGTCAAAGTTGATTTCCTGAAGGAGATCGTTTTCAATCAGTTTCTGAATCATGTAATCGGAAGGACACAGAACATCGTAAGCGGTAGTTCCGGCTTCAACTTTGGGATACATGATTTCATTGGTTTCATACTCATCATAAACAACTTTGATACCGGTTTCTTCTTCAAACATGGTAATCGTGTCGGGATCGATGTATTCGCCCCAGTTGTAAACGATGACCTCACCGTTTTCGCCGCCTGCACCTTTTCCACATCCGGTAAGGGCAAGAGCAAAAAAAGCAGTGAGCAGTAAGACATAGATGGGTGTTTTTTTCATAATGTTCCTCCGTATGTTTTATTTTGCTTTCTTTTTGGATACTTTTTTATCGGTCGGAGCCTTGTTTACTAAAATCAGAAGTACCAGAACCGTTACGAAAATAATCGTGGATAACGCGTACATTTCGGGTTTGATTCCTTTTTTTACTTCGGTATATATTTTAGTGGACAGGGTATCCACTCCGGCACCTTTGGTAAAGTGGGTAATGATAAAGTCATCCAGAGACATGGTAAAGGCCATAAGGAATCCAGATAAGATTCCCGGCATAATTTCCGGAAGGACAACTTTGTAAAATCCATAAACCGGGTTCGCGCCAAGGTCTAAGGCTGCCTCATAGGTATAGGGATTCAATTGCTTCATTCTCGGCATAATGCTTAAAATCACGTAAGGAATGCAGAAGGTAATGTGGGCAAGTAAAATGGTACCAAGACCGAACTTCAGGCCCATGCTGATAAAGAGCAGCATCAGGGAAATACCGGTTACAATATCTGCATTCAGCATGGGAATGTTCGTAATTCCCATGACGATCGCGCGGGAGCGCTTCTTTAAGTTCATAATTGCAATACAGGCAATCGTACCAATCAGTGTCGATACGATGGAAGCAATCAATGCAATGAGCAGAGTATTGGACAGGGCATTCATAATGGCGGCATTTCGGAACAGAGCGGTATACCATTTCGTCGTGAAGCCACCCCATTTTGCCCTTGTTTTGCTGGCATTAAAGGAAAGCACAATCAGCGTCACAATCGGGGCATAAAGAAAAATAAAAATCAGTGTCACATAAATCCGCTGTAAGGTCGTCTTAATCATAAGAAGGATCCCTCCCCGTCTTTGTCAAAGATGGCAGAAAGCACCATATTGACAATGATGAACAGCATCAGCACAATAGACAGTCCGCTGCCTAAATGCCAGTTGCTGGCCTGTGTAAATTCTTCTTCAATGACATTGCCGATCAGAAGAATCTTGCTTCCTCCTAAGAGCTTACTGATTACGAAGGTGGTAAGCGCCGGAATAAATACCATGGTAATTCCGCTGATAATACCGGGAACACTTAACGGAAGCGTAATTTTGAAAAATACCTGTACATTATTGGCACCAAGATCCTTCGCTGCATGGATGATGTTGCGGTCGATTTTGGATAAGGCATTGTAAATCGGCAGCACCATGAAGGGCAGGAAGTTATACACCATACCCAGCACAATGGCATAGGGAGTGTTAATTATCTTAAGCGCGGGCAGATGCAGAAAATTCAGGATGCTGTTAATGACACCTGTTTTTTCAAGAAGTGTCTGCCATGCCATGGTACGCAGCAGGAAATTCATCCACATGGGAAGAATGAAAATTAATACAATAAAGCTGTGCTGGTTCACGCCCATATTGCTAAGAATCATGGCAAGCGGGTAGGCAAGCAGGAGACACAAAACGGTTGCAATCAGGGAAAGCAGGAGAGCGAGCCACAGGGCCTTTGCGTGTTCCGCAGTCGTAATCGAAATAATATTATCTAAGGTAAATGCGCCGGAGCGGTCGGTTAATCCGTAGTAAAACACCATGCCGAGCGGAATGAGGATAAACACAATCGACCACAGAAAATACGGTGTACCTAATAATTTCTTCTTGAGTTGTGCGTTATTCATCTAATTTCACAGCCTCCTCGTCTTCGGATGCGGGCTTATTCATGATCTGGATATTGAAGGGATCCACATCAATGCTGACTTCGGTTCCGACAGGGAACATGCCGGTAGAATGTACCAGCCATTCAAAGCCGTTGGCCATAACCTCCATTTCATAATGAACCCCTTTGAAGATCAGGTGGGAGACAACTCCCTTGATGCGGCCTTTCTCAAGATCAGTAGAAAGTACAACATCTTCGGGCCGGATCACAACATCGACCGGCTTATTATTGCCGAAACCGGTATCCACACAGGGGAAGTTCACACCAAGAATGTTAACCAGTTTATCTTCAACCATTACGGAGCTTATGATATTGCTGTCTCCGATAAAGTCTGCAACGAAAGCATTTTCCGGTTCGTTATAGATCTTTTCGGGAGAACCGATCTGCTGGATATAGCCCTGGTTCATGACGACGATAGTATCGGACATGGTAAGGGCCTCTTCCTGATCGTGTGTTACATAAATAAAGGTAATTCCAAGCTCGTTTTTCAGACGGATCAGCTCATACTGCATATCCTGACGAAGCTTTAAGTCAAGAGCGCCTAACGGTTCATCGAGCAGAAGCACCTTCGGTTCATTTACAATCGCACGGGCAATCGCGATACGCTGCTGCTGGCCGCCGCTTAAGGAATCCGGCATACGATGTTCGTAGCCATCTAAGTTTACAAGTTTTAAGGCATATTTGATTTTATCATCGATATAGCTTTTGGATTTGCCCTTAATTTTCAGACCAAAGGCAATGTTTTCCGCAATCGTCATATGCGGGAAGAGAGCATATCTCTGGAATACGGTGTTCAACTGACGCTTGTTGGGAGGAAGCTTCGTGATATCCTTATCGTCAAAGATGACGCATCCCCTATCCGGCGTTTCAAAGCCACCCAGGATACGCAGGGTAGTAGTCTTACCACAGCCACTTGGACCCAAGAGTGTCAGGAACTCATTCTCCCGGATATAAAGGTTTAAGTCATCGAGAACCAGTTGGTCATCGAAGGATTTGCTAATGTTTTTTAAGTCGATCAATACTTTGTTCATGGTAAGCTCCTTTTCTGTCGGTTAAAAGCTGGGCGGGGTGCTGACCCAGATGAGAACAGCACCGGTTTTCTGACTTGCCTGTATATAATGGGTGGAATCGGCTTTGAAATAAAACGATTCGCCCTTTTTCACTTTAATGCTCCGTTTCCCTAAAACGAGGGTGATACTTCCCTGTAGGACATAGCCGAATTCTTCACCTTCATGGGGATTATCCGGGTAGGTTGAACCGCCGGGAGCGAGCGTTAAACGGATTGGCTCCATCATATTTTTCTGTGCATTGGGAATGATCCATTCAATCTTATTATGAAGATCTTCATCAATTTTCTCAAAGTAGTCGGCTTCCTTAAAAGCAATCTGATTGTCTTCCGAATCATTAAAGAAGTCCTTCAGATCTGTTCCAAGGCAGGTGAGGATATCCAGTAAGGTTGCAATGGAAGGTGAAGTTAAGTCCCGTTCCAACTGGGAAATGAATCCCTTGGACAATTCACAGCGGTCCGCAAGTTCTTCCTGGGTAAGTCCCTTCTGGATGCGGAGATCCTTGATTTTCATTCCGATTTTGGTTGTATTATTCATAAATGTCCGCCTCTGTATCGTCAAACAAAAAGTAAACAAAAAGTTTAGTGTTACTAAACACTGATGATTATTATACAAGATTGATTTGTAATGTCAATATCTTTTCCTTATCTTGTTTAAAGAAATAACTTATGATAGAATCAAACATAATACAATTAATATGACAGGCAAGGGGCAGATTATGGACAAGGATAAATATGTAGCGTATGTCTCCAGCTATACCTGGGGAAACAAGAGTAATTTCGGTATCCGGATCTATGATGTGGATATGGAAAACGGCAGAATGACCGAGAAGGATCAGGTAGAGATTACGAATTCTTCTTATGTGACCATTTCACATAACCAGAAGTATCTGTATTCCATTACCGACTTTGGAGTAGAATCTTATGAGATTCAGAAGGATGGAAGTCTTAAGGCAATCAACCGTGCATCCATCAACGGAATGAGAGGCTGTTATCTTTCTACGGACTATGAAGATAAGTTCCTGTTTGTGGCAGGCTACCATGATGCGAAGCTTACGGTACTCCGCGTGGCAGAAGACGGTTCCATCGGAGAGATTACCGATGAAATTTTCCATAAGGGACTTGGAAGTATTGCAGAGCGTAACTTCCGTCCGCACATCAACTGCGTGAAGATGACAAGAGACAACCGCTTCTTATGTGCAGCGGATCTGGGACTTGATCATATTGTGGTATATGAGCTGAACCACTATACCGGCAAGCTGCGTCAGGTGGATATCATCCGGAGCGAGCAGGAGTCCGCACCGAGACATATGAAGTTCAGCAAGGATGGAAGATTTCTTTATATTGTACATGAACTTAAGAATTACATTGATGTCTATCATTATTATCTGGATGAGCATGACCTTCCGGTCTTTGATAAGATCCAGAATATTTCGACGGTCAATGAATACCATGCAGGCGGAACCGCAGCCAGCGGTTTGAATCTATCCGAAGACTTTAAGTACATGGTAAGCTCCAATGCGGGAGATAACAGCGTCATTCTTTATTCAATTGATCACAAAACGGGAATGTTGACGAAGATTTTCTGTCTGCCGATCAGCGGGGATTATCCGAAGGATGCAGCTCTGTTCCCGGATAACCGGCATCTGGTATCATTGAATCACGAATCCGATACCATGACCTTCTTTACAGTGAATGTAAAGGATAAGACACTGGTTATGAACGGGAAGGAGATCAAGGTAGACCGCCCGAACTGCATCATTTTTTATAAGCTTCCGCAATAGTACACGAATTTCATAAGCAGAATAATTTTAAAGTAAGAAATATCAGCAGCTCTCGTCTTTTAAAATGGCGTAAAAGGTTTTTAAGTCATTGAGACGGGAACTCATATTTTTCATCATTTCATCCAATAAAGTAATGGCAATCATGGACTCGACCACGACAACCGCACGGGGAACAATTACCGGATCGTGGCGTCCACGGATTGCTATTTTTATTTCTTCCTTCTGATTGTTTACTGTATCCTGCTCGGAAAAGATAGAGGGAGTCGGCTTTACGTGAGCACGCAGGACGATGGTAGAGCCGTCGCTGATGCCGCCGAGAATGCCGCCGGCATGATTGGTTTTTTTGACAATTTTGCCGTCACGGATTTCAAAATGGTCGTTGTTTTCGGAACCGCAGCTTTTGGAAGCGGCGATACCATCCCCGATTTCTACAGCTTTCACAGCACCGATGGACATGACTGCCTTGGATAGGTTCGCATCGAGTTTTTCAAAAACAGGATCACCGATTCCGGCAGGAACTCCGGTAACCTGACATTCGATGACACCGCCTGCGGAATCCTTCCGGTTCATACATTCCTGTAAATAAGTAAGCGCCTGTTCATCGGCAGAATAATCCGGCATGCAGGTAGCAGTGTTCCGGATGGCCTCTTCATTAAATTGATCCATGGAAGCCGTAACCGGTCCGATGGAGCGGGTATAAGCAAGAATATGAATACCCATCTCGTTTAAAATTTTGGAAGCAATGGCACCTGCTGCCACACGGCCGATGGTTTCGCGTCCGGAAGAACGACCGCCACCGCGGTAATCCCGGAAGCCGTACTTGGTATCATAGGTATAGTCCGCATGTCCCGGACGATAGCAGCTGGCAATCTGGCTGTAATCCGAAGAACGCTGGGACGTATTGGGTACGAGAAGGGCAATCGGTGTGCCGGTGGTCTTTCCTTCAAAAACGCCGGAGAGAATCTGAACGGCATCCGCTTCCTTACGGGGCGTGGAAATGGCACTCTGTCCGGGCTTGCGCCGGTCTAAGAATGCCTGGATATCCGAAGGGGTAAGAGTTAATCCTGCGGGACATCCGTCGATGACGACGCCGAGCGCCTCACCGTGGGATTCCCCAAAAGTGGTAATCGAAAATAAAGTTCCGAAAGTTGATCCTGCCATAGAGTGTTATCCTCATCTTTTCTGTAAAAATTTCATATTTAAACAGATACAGTATATAAAAAAACGGAATAACTGACAAGTTTCTATTGTAAAAAAATAAGGTTTTATGTAAAATAGTTATGTATACCAAAGAAGGGGAAGAAAAATGAAAAAAAATTTCCGGGAAAGAACAAGAGACTTTTTTATAAAAATAGGTCATAAGAATGCATTTTTCCGTGTTCTGGCAATGATCGGTCTGGTGATTTCCCTTCTGATTTTCCGTTTTGCAGAGTATTGCCGTACCGGCGGAAAACGGTTTGCCTGTGCATTATTCATTTTATGCTGTTTTTTTACAGGAAACAGTTTTGCTTATCCGGTATTTAATATGGACAGGGGATTTATTACGGAAGAAAAAACGGATCTTTCGATTGCACAGGAATCAGATATTTCACTTGCGCAGGGAACAGAAACCGCAGAAGAGAAATTAACGGAGGAAGAACTGGCACAGGAAGCTGAAGGGTTTGACGATGCAGATTATCATAATCTGGAGCAGACCGATAAGTATTTGGTGGATGATATCCTGAATGAGAATCAGGATCTTCTTACGAAAGAAGAACAAAAGGAGAACACAGATCTATCGGAAGAACAGACAGAGGATATTGAATTTGACGAGAAGGACTGGAAGATCATACTGATTAACAAGCAGCATCCCATTCCGGAGGACTATACCTTCACCCTTGGCAATATCAAGACAATGAAGGGAACCATGAAATGTGACGAACGGATCATTGAAGAGCTGTTATCCATGATGCAGGATGCCAAGAAGGACGGTGTGAATCTGGCAATCTGTTCCCCGTATCGTGATCTGAAGTATCAGGAACTGTTATTTGACCGTAAAATTGTGAATTATATGGATAAGGGAATGTCTTATCTGGAGGCATATAAGCTGGCATCCCAGGCGGTTACGCTGCCGGGAGCAAGTGAACATCAGGTGGGACTTGCAATTGATATTGTCTGTGATACCTATCAGCTTCTGGATGAGGGCTTCGGAGATACCGATGCCGGAATCTGGTTAGCGGAGCATTGCAATGAGTACGGCTTTATTCTGCGTTATCCGAAGGGAAAGGAATATATCACCAGTATTGAGTATGAGCCATGGCATTTCCGGTATGTCGGAAAGGATGCGGCAACCATCATTATGGAACAGGGACTGTGTCTGGAGGAATTCTGGGATCAATATTTATAGTCATTATTTATAGAAAGAACAGAAAGGTTTAAAAAGAATTATGTATCGTTTACTCAAACAGGAGGGAAGAGCCAAGCGGGGAGAATTTACGACTCCTCATGGGGTGATTCAGACTCCGGTTTTTATGAATGTCGGAACTGTTGCAGCCATTAAGGGTGCTGTGTCCACAGAGGATCTGGAAGGAATTAAAACACAGGTGGAACTGTCGAACACGTATCATCTGCATGTGCGTCCGGGAGATCAGATCATCAAGCAGCTTGGCGGACTCCATAAGTTTATGTCGTGGAATAAACCGATTCTTACGGATTCCGGTGGCTTTCAGGTTTTTTCCTTAGCTTCCTTACGCAAGATTAAAGAAGAGGGTGTTTATTTCCAGTCCCACATTGACGGTCATAAGATTTTCATGGGACCGGAGGAGAGTATGCAGATTCAGTCCAATCTGGCTTCCACGATTGCCATGGCATTTGATGAATGTCCATCGAGCCGTGCTGACAGAAACTATGTACAGAATTCCGTTGACCGGACAACAAGATGGCTTGTAAGGTGTAAGAAGGAGTTGCAGCGGTTAAACAGTCTCGACGATACCATTAATAAACAGCAGATGCTATTCGGAATCAATCAGGGAGCTGTGTTCAGCGATATCCGTATTGAACATGCGAAAAGGATTGCAGAGCTTGATCTTGACGGTTATGCGGTCGGAGGCCTGGCAGTCGGTGAGACGCATGAGGAGATGTATCATATTCTTGAAGAGACCGTTCCGTATTTACCGGTGAATAAACCAACGTATCTGATGGGAGTCGGAACTCCGGCCAATATCTTAGAGGGTGTAGACCGCGGTATTGATTTCTTTGACTGTGTATATCCGACGAGAAACGGCCGTCACGGACATCTTTATACGAATCAGGGTAAGATTAACCTTTTTAATGCAAAGTATGAGCTGGATGACTGCCCGATTGAAGAAGGCTGTCAGTGTCCTGCCTGCCGCAGGTATTCAAGAGCTTATATCCGTCACCTTTTAAAGGCAAAGGAGATGCTTGGCATGCGCCTCTGCGTGCTTCATAATCTGTATTTCTATAATACGATGATGGAAGAAATCAGGGATGCACTTGACAGGGGAGAATTTAAAGCATATAAAAAGCGGAAACTTGACGGTATGGAACAAACCGTGTATGATGTATAAACAAGTATATTAATGGAGGAACAACAATGGGTATTTTATTGACAGCAACAGGTACAGCAGAAGGCGCTACCGGTATCGCAGCAATCATTCCTTTGATCGCATGGTTCGTGATTATTATTGGATTTATGTATTTCTTTATGATTCGTCCGCAGAAGAAGGAACAGAAGAAACATCAGGCAATGCTTTCCACACTGGAATGTGGGGACTGCGTACTGACAACAAGTGGTTTTTATGGGATTGTCATTGACATTACGGACGACACAGTCATCGTGGAATTTGGTAATAACAAGAACTGCCGTATCCCCATGCAGAAATCTGCAATTACTCAGATCGAAAAAGCTGATGCAGAATAAATAAGGAATGAGGCGCGGCAGCGTCTCATTTTTTTGTAATAAGAAAATACTAAGGAGAGTGTGTTATGAAATTGAATATCGCTTGCATCAAAGGTGATGGAATTGGACCGGAAATCGTTACTCAGGCACAGAAGGTATTAGACCGCGTGGCAGAATGCTACGGACATGAGATTGTGTACACGGATGTTTTAATGGGAGGCGCATCAATTGATGCCTGTGGAGTTCCACTTACGGATGAGGCTATTGCAGCTGCGAAAGCATCCGACGCCGTACTGATGGGATCCATCGGAGGAAATACAACCACCTCTCCATGGTATAAGCTGGCACCGGAGTTAAGACCGGAAGCAGGACTTTTAAAGCTTCGAAAGGCCTTGAATCTGTTTGCCAATTTACGTCCGGCTCTTCTTTATCCGGAGCTTTCCGATGCATGTCCGTTAAAGAAGGAAATCAGTGATGCCGGATTTGATATGATGATTATGAGAGAGCTGACCGGCGGCCTTTATTTCGGAGAGCGTCACACCACCGAAGAAAACGGTGTCCGTAAAGCGGTAGACACACTGACCTATGATGAAAATGAAATCCGCCGGATTGCGATTAAAGGCTTCGACATTGCCATGAAGAGAAGAAAGAAAGTCACCAGCGTCGATAAGGCGAATGTACTGGATTCTTCCCGGTTATGGCGCAAGGTGGTCGAAGAGGTGGCAAAGGATTATCCGGAGGTTACTCTGGAACATATGCTGGTAGATAACTGTGCGATGCAGCTTGTCAAGGATCCGGCGCAGTTCGATGTCATCCTTACCGAGAACATGTTTGGAGATATTTTATCCGATGAAGCAAGTATGGTAACCGGTTCGATCGGAATGCTGTCTTCCGCATCCTTAAATGATACGAAGTTTGGACTTTATGAACCGAGCCACGGATCCGCACCGGATATTGCAGGAAAGGATATTGCAAATCCGATTGCAACGGTTTTATCCGCAGCCATGATGCTTCGTTTTACCTTTGACCTGGATCAGGAAGCCGATGCCATGGAAAAGGCCGTTAAAGAGATTTTGAAAAAGGGATATCGTACGTCCGATATTATGTCAGAGGGATGTACGCTGGTAGGCTGTACAAAGATGGGAGATCTCCTCGCAGCAGAGATTGCGTAAAGAATAAAAACGATAGAGAAAATGATTGGTTTAGGAGGATAAGAGATGAGAAGTGATTCTGTTAAGACAGGAACCGCGCAGGCTCCTCACAGAAGTTTGTTTAATGCATTGGGGTATACCGAGGAGGAACGCCGCCGTCCCTTAATTGGTATTGTGAATTCCTATAATGAAATTGTACCGGGACATATGAACCTGGATAAAATTACCGAGGCTGTCAAAATGGGCGTTGCCATGGCAGGCGGAACACCGGTGGTATTTCCGGCTATTGCCGTATGTGACGGAATTGCCATGGGACATATCGGAATGAAGTATTCCCTGGTAACGAGAGATCTGATTGCCGATTCCACAGAGTGTATGGCAATGGCACATGGCTTTGACGGACTGGTCTGCATCCCGAACTGTGACAAGAACGTACCGGGACTTTTGATGGCTGCTGCCAGAGTTAATATTCCGACCATCTTTGTATCCGGTGGCCCGATGCTTGCCGGACATGTACATGGCTGCAAGAGAAGCTTATCCTCGATGTTCGAGGCAGTCGGAAGTGTTGCTGCAGGAACAATGACCATGGACGAGCTTTCCGAGTTTGAAGAAAAGGTCTGCCCGACCTGTGGATCCTGCTCCGGAATGTATACCGCAAACTCCATGAACTGTCTGACCGAAGCACTTGGCATGGGACTCCGCGGTAATGGTACGATTCCTGCCGTATATTCCGAAAGAATCCGTCTTGCAAAGCATGCCGGTATGCAGATTATGGAACTGGTTAAGAACAATATCTGTCCGAGAGACATTATGACCGAAAAGGCATTCATGAATGCCCTTACCGTAGATATGGCGCTGGGATGTTCCACGAACTCCATGCTTCATCTTCCTGCGATTGCACATGAAGCAGGCGTAGAATTAAACCTGGATATTGCGAATGAATTATCCGCAAAGACACCGAACCTCTGTCATCTGGCACCTGCCGGTCCGACCTACATGGAAGACTTAAATGAAGCAGGCGGTGTCTATGCAGTAATGAAGGAGCTGACCAAAAAGAACCTCCTTTATACCGATCTTCTTACCGTAACCGGTAAGACCGTAGGCGAGAACATTGCCAATGCAGAAAACCTCAATCCGGAAGTTATCCGTCCGATTGACAATCCGTATTCGCAGACCGGTGGTATTGCGGTATTAAAGGGAAATCTTGCACCGGATTCCGGCGTGGTAAAGCGTTCCGCAGTTGTGCCTGAAATGATGGTACATGAAGGTCCTGCAAGAGTGTTTGACTGCGAAGAGGATGCGATTGCAGCCATTAAGGGCGGTAAGATCGTAGCAGGAGATGTTGTTGTGATCCGTTACGAAGGACCGAAAGGCGGCCCGGGTATGCGAGAGATGCTGAACCCGACCTCTGCCATTGCAGGAATGGGACTTGGCTCTTCCGTAGCTTTAATTACAGACGGACGTTTCTCCGGCGCATCCCGTGGTGCATCCATCGGGCATGTTTCTCCGGAAGCAGCCGTTGGCGGACCGATTGCCCTTGTGGAAGAGGGAGATATCATCAGCATTAATATTCCGGAAAATACCCTCAACATGAAGGTATCTGACGAAGAATTAGCAAAGAGAAGAGCAAAGTGGCAGCCAAGAGAACCCAAGGTAACGACAGGATATCTGTCCAGATATCGTGAACTGGTAACCAGCGGTAACCGTGGAGCAATCTTAGAAGTACCTAAGAAATAAAGAGATAAGAAATACAGATTGTGAGACTATTTTGAGGGTTTTGAAGAGTTTATTCTGATATAAGGAGGAGACTTCCATGCAGTTGACGGGAGCTGAAATTGTAGTTGAATGTTTAAAGGAACAGGGAGTAGATACGGTATTTGGTTATCCGGGCGGAACCATTCTGAATGTGTACGATGCGTTATATAAGCATTCGGATGAAATCCGTCATATACTGACCTCCCATGAGCAGGGTGCGGCTCATGCCGCAGACGGTTATGCAAGAGCGACCGGAAGAGTCGGTGTGTGTCTTGCAACAAGCGGACCGGGGGCTACGAATCTCGTAACCGGTATTGCAACCGCTTATATGGATTCTGTACCGATCGTTGCCATTACCTGTAATGTAAACCTTCCCTTACTTGGCAAGGATACCTTCCAGGAGGTGGATATTGCCGGTGTGACCATGCCGATCACGAAGCATGGTTATATTGTAAAGGATGTTACGAAACTGGCGGATACGATCCGCAAGGCTTTCCGGATTGCGAAGGAAGGAAGACCGGGACCGGTGCTTGTGGATATTACCAAGGATGTAACCGCCAACACCTGTGAATATGAAAAGAAGGAGCCTCTTGCTTATAAAAATCCATGTAAATACACGGAGGCAGATATTGATAACGCCGTTGCTTTGATGAAAGAAGCAAAGCGGCCGTTTATCTATGTCGGTGGCGGTGCCGTCATTTCCGGAGCCTACAGGGAAGTACGGGAGCTTGCTGAAATTCTGGATACCCCCGTATGCGATACCCTGATGGGAAAGGGTGTCATGGACGGACATGATCCGAAATATACCGGTATGATTGGTATGCATGGAACCAAGGCATCGAACTTTGGCGTCAGTGAATGTGATCTTCTGATTGCACTTGGTGCGCGCTTCTCGGATCGTGTAATCGGAAATGCAGCAAAGTTTGCTTCGGGTGCGAAGGTATTACATATTGATATTGATGCCGCAGAGATTGACAAGAATATTAAGACAACCGCTTCCGTAGTCGGGGATCTTAAGGAAATTCTGACAAAAATCAATGAAAAGCTGCCAAAACAGCAGCATACAGAATGGATGGCACATATTGAAGACCTGAAAGAAAAGTATCCGCTTTCCTATGATCCTACGAACTTATCCTGTCCGTATCTTATGCAGGAAATTGATCGGATTACCAAGGGCGAAGCGATTATTACAACCGATGTCGGACAGCATCAGATGTGGGCCTCCCAGTATTATACCTATACCATGCCGAGAACTTTCCTTTCTTCCGGTGGACTCGGAACGATGGGATATGGACTTGGAGCCTGTATCGGAGCACAGCTTGGACAGCCGGATAAGATCTGCATCAATATCGCAGGTGATGGTTGCTTCCGTATGAATATGAATGAGCTTGCAACGGCAAGTCATTATAATATTCCGATTATTGAAGTGGTGATTAACAACCATGTACTTGGTATGGTACGTCAGTGGCAGACGCTCTTTTACGGCAAGCGGTATTCCCAGACCGTATTAAGTGAGCAGGTCGATTACTGTATGGTTGCAAAGGGGCTAGGCTGTGAAGCCATCCGCGTATCAAAGAAGGAAGAAGTTGCAGATGCCATTCAGAAAGCCATTGATTTAAAGAGACCGGTTCTGATTGAATGCATTATTCCGGAGGATGACAAGGTATTCCCGATGGTTCCTGCCGGAGCACCGATCAGTGAGGCGTTTGACGCATCTGATATGGAGGGGTAACAGTTCCGCCATGCAGAAATGATTGTGCAAGATGACCGTGGGAGCTTGCTTACTAAGGGCATCTTATACAATTATTTCTATAGGGCAGACGCCCGACATGAAATAAGTTGCCGGAAAACATGTACATTTGCTAGCCAATCTGTACAATCCGGCGACTTATGAATGGTCATGGCTGAACTGTTACTATGGTTGAGTAATGAAGCTTCCAAGAGGAGTTACCAAAAGAAGTTCTAAGTGGGGACTTTCCGGAATATTTTACAGGAAAGTCCTCATTTTTAGGGAGTATACTGCATGAATAAGGCATTGGCAAAGGGGTTCGGCATTGGAATTCTGGTTATTATCATATCGGTTTTGTGCATGTATCTGGGGCTGGCGTTTTATTACCGGGATGGCTTTTCCTATAATACCTGGATTAACGGTGTTTACTGCACAGGGAAAACCTTAGATGAAGTCAATGAAGAATTGCAGGAGAAGTCTGCCTATCAGGGGCTTACGATTACAGACAGTGATGGGAACGCCTATACGATCCCTGCACAGGAGGTTTCCCTTTCCATGGATTATCTTCCGGGGCTTAAGGCTTTTTATGAACAGCAAAGTCCGATGCTCTGGATTGACAATATGCTTGGAGGTAAGAAAAATCATGAAGTCCTTCCGGCAGTTTCTTATCAGGTGGAGACGTTTGAAGAAAAAGTCGATGCGCTCCCGATCTTTACCGGCATCCGTCCGGAAAACCGCAGGGTAAAGCTCTGTAAAGGCCCTCAGGGGTATTATCTGTTAAATGAAAGATCCCATGTGTTAAACGAAGAGAAGACAAAAGAATATATTAAAAGGGCATTTGACAGTTTTCAGGGAGAACTGGATCTGGAGGCTGCAGGATGTTATGAGGATCTTCCGCTTACGGAGCAGATGAAGGAGGATGCTGCGCTTTACGAAAAGGTGCGTGTCTTTCAGGAATGCGGCATTGTGTATGTGCTGGGAGAGGATGAAGTGAAAGTGGATGCTTCCGTTACCTGCAACTTCATGCAACTGGATGAGGACGGCAGCTTTCTGCTTGATGAAAACGGCGATCTCATTGCGGACAGGAATAAGACCGATGCTTTTATTGATCAACTGGCCGATGAATACGATACCGTTGGCATTGCCCGTGAATTTATGGCTACCCGCGGGGAAAAGGTGATTGTCGAGGGTGGAATCTATGGAAATCAGATTGACCGGGATGCCGAAAAGGAATATCTCTATCAGGCATTTTGTGAGAAAAAGACCGAACGGCATGAACCGGAATACCTGCAAAAAGCGCTATATCAGGGAAAGAATGACATTGGCCCCACATATATTGAAGTCGATATGACGGAACAGAAAATGTATTATTATGTAGATGGCGTTTTAAAACTCGAAACCGATGTAGTGACGGGAAATACGAGCCTTGGACGCGGAACTCCGTCAGGAACCAACTATGTTTATAATAAGCAGCGTAACCGGGTACTGCGTGGCGCAGATTACGCCACTCCCGTAAAGTGCTGGATTCCGGTTTATAAGGCAATCGGGATTCATGATGCTTCCTGGAGAAAGAATTTTGGCGGTGAGATCTATAAGACCAATGGATCCCACGGCTGCGTGAATACTCCGACCGATCAGGTTGCAGAGCTTTATGATATGGTGGAAATCGGAACGCCCTGTGTGATGTTTTATTAAAGTAAATTGCTAAAGCGGTTGACGAATGGCAAATAAGAGTATAAAATAAATTTTTGATAGATTTATTCAGATTTTACATGAGCAGGAGGAGAAGAAAGTGGCCAGAGTGTATAACTTTTCAGCAGGTCCCGCAGTTTTACCTGAAGAAGTACTGAAAGAAGCTGCAGATGAGATGTTAGATTATCAGGGAAGCGGTATGTCCGTGATGGAAATGAGCCATCGATCTAAGACCTATGATCATATCATCAAGGAAGCAGAGAAAGATCTGCGTGAACTGATGAATATTCCGGATAATTATAAGGTACTGTTCCTTCAGGGTGGTGCAAGCCAGCAGTTTGCCATGATTCCCATGAACCTCATGAAGAATCGTAAGGCAGCTTACATCGTTACCGGTCAGTGGGCTAAGAAGGCATATCAGGAAGCTAAGATTTACGGAGAAGCAATTGAAGTAGCATCCTCCGCAGATAAGACCTTTTCCTACATACCGGATTGTTCGGATCTTCCGATTCCTGATGATGTGGATTATGTATATATTTGTGAAAACAACACCATTTACGGAACAAAGTATAAGACCCTTCCGAATACCAAGGGACATACCCTTGTTGCGGATGTGTCTTCCTGTTTCCTGTCTGAGCCGGTAGATGTTACCAAGTATGGTGTGATCTACGGTGGTGTACAGAAGAATATCGGACCGGCCGGTGTGGTTATCGTGATCATCCGTGAAGATCTGATTACCGAAGATACGTTACCGGGAACACCGACCATGTTGAAATATAAGATTCATGCAGATAATGATTCCTTATACAATACCCCTCCGGCTTATGGAATTTATATTTGTGGTAAGGTATTCAAGTGGCTGAAGAAGATGGGCGGCCTTGAGAAGATGAAGGAGATCAATGAGAAGAAAGCCAAGATTCTCTATGATTATCTGGATGAAAGTAAGCTGTTCAAGGGAACTGTCCGCAAGGAAGACCGTTCTTTGATGAACGTACCTTTCGTAACCGGTTCCGAAGAACTCGATGCCAAGTTTGTAAAGGAAGCAAAGGAAGCCGGCTTTGAGAATTTAAAGGGACACCGTACCGTTGGCGGTATGCGTGCAAGTATCTATAATGCAATGCCGATTGAGGGTGTTGAGAAGCTTGTAGAATTTATGAAGGACTTTGAAGCGAAAAACTTATAAGATTGGGGAGAGAGCCATGTTTAATTATTATTGCTTAAATCCGATCGCACAGGTTGGATTGAATGATTTTACCAGTGATTTTGAAAAGACCGATGAAGTGAATCGTGCAGAAGGTATTCTGGTTCGTTCCGCAGTTATGCATGATATGCAGTTTGACGAAAAGCTTCTTTGTATCGCAAGAGCAGGCGCCGGAACCAATAACATTCCGTTAGACCGTTGTGCACAGGAAGGAATCGTTGTTTTCAATACACCGGGTGCGAATGCGAACGGTGTGAAGGAGCTTGTTATTGCAGGTATGCTGCTTGCAAGCCGTGATATTTTAGGCGGTGTGAATTATGTTTTATCCGATAAGGACAACCCGGATATTGCAAAGGCTGCCGAAAAGGAAAAGAAGAAATTTGCCGGTACAGAAATCCAGGGCAAGAAGTTAGGTATCATCGGACTGGGAGCCATCGGCGTAAAGGTGGCAAACGTTGCCAAGCATCTTGGCATGGAAGTATACGGCTATGATCCGTATGTATCTGTAAATGCTGCATGGAACTTAAGCCGTGATGTCAAGCATGTACTGAATGTAGAGGATATTTATTCCAATTGTGACATCATTACCATTCATGTACCGTTACTGGATTCCACCAAGGGAATGATCAATGCCGATGCCATTTCCAAGATGAAGGATGGCGTGATCATTCTGAACTTTGCAAGAGATCTGCTTTGCAATGAACAGGACATCTTAGATGGAATCAAGGATGGCAAGATCCGTAAGTATGTTTCCGACTTCCCGAACCCGACAACCGCAGGACAGGATGGCTGTATTGTCATTCCTCATCTGGGTGCTTCTACCGAGGAATCCGAAGACAACTGCGCGAAGATGGCTGTTAAGGAAATGATGGAATACTTAAATAACGGTAACATCCAGAATTCCGTAAACTATCCGAACTGTGATATGGGTGTCTGCGAGACCGCAGGAAGAGTTGCTATTTTCCATAAGAATATTGCCAACATGATTACGAAATTCTCCGCATGCTTCGGAGATGCAGGAATCAACATCGCCAACATGATTAACAAGTCGAAAGGCGAGGTTGCTTACTCCATGTTCGACATCGAAAGCCCTGCAACAGAAGAAATTCTTAAGAAACTGCAGGCTGTAGATGGGGTATTCCGTGTGAGAGTTGTGAAGTAGTGTGGATGATGAAGTTTGAAATGAAATAATGCAGATACTTAAGCCGGGATATTCCTTTGTAGAATGTCCCGGTTTCTTATATGATCTTAAAGAAAAGCAGTTGGGGCTTGCATTTTAGAATGCAGGCCTTTTTTACATGGAATGAAGCTTAATAACAGATGATCGGGAAAAGCAAAAAGGCAATCATAAAAGCACGGAGGACTATATATTGGGTGTTACATATGAAGAAATTGAAACTTATCTTTCAAATGTAAAAACAGCGATTGGTAATGACAGATATCGAATAGAGAATAATTTAAAACGCCGGGATAATCGGGATTTATTTTGGGATTATGTTATTGATGAAGCAAAGGCAAAAGACAGAAAATAGTAACTGAAAATAGTGGGAGGAAACCAAAATGACAGCGACGGGAAGAAGAAAGGATTTTTGTACAGAATGCAGAAAAGAAACGGAGTATATTCTTCAAAAAAGGAATATTACAAAGGCAATCAGAGATAAAGAATATATTTTTAGTATTACAACAGCGATATGTACTGCGTGTGGAGAAGAGATGTCCCTTCCGGGATTAATTGATAAAAATGTTCAGGAGATGGATGAACAATATCGTGCATATGAAGGTATTGTTACAATAACAGATATCGAAAAGCTTATGAAGATTTATAAAATCGGAAAGGCTCCCTTGTCGTTAGCATTAGGCTTTGGTGAGGTAACAATTACCCGTTATTTGGCAGGGCAGATTCCGTCAAAGGAATACTCAGATATTATAAGGAAAGCACTTACCTCTCCGGCATATATGAAGGAATGTCTGAATGAGAACAGAGCTAAAATTGCAGATGCTGCTTATAACAAAGCAATGCTTGCAGCAGACCAGTTGGAGACCCTCTTTTCTGTATCAGAGAAAATGCTTGGAGTAATATCGTATATGTTTGAAAGACTTGAAGAAGTTACTCCATTGATGCTGCAAAAATTACTGTATTTTATTCAGGGTATTTGTCTGGCATTATATGACAGACCGATGTTTGCTGAAAACTGCCAGGCGTGGATTCATGGACCGGTATTTCCTGAAGTATATGATTTGTTTAGGGATTTTAAGTATAATCCAATTGAAGATGCACGTTTTGCTGTGTTAGATGGAACGAAAGAAACATTAACGGCAGAGGAACAAAAAATAATAGATCTTGTTGTAAATACTTTTGGACTGTATGGAGGAAAGGTGCTTGAAAGAATTACGCATAATGAAGCTCCATGGAAGAATGCCCGCAAAGGATATGGAGAAAATATCCCATCCAATGAACCGCTTTCAAAAGAAAATATAAAAGAATATTATCTGGATGTAAGTAAGCAATATGCGATTGACACAGAAGAGGGACTGAACAATTATATCAAGTTTATGCTTGGAAATAAATGAATGGAGGAGAACAGATGAACACACGTAAACTCAGAGATATTGAAGTATCCCCGATTGGTATGGGATGTATGGGATTTAGTCATGGATACGGAGAAATTCCGGATCGGGATTACAGTATGGAGGCAATTCGTAAAGCATATGCGTTTGGCTGTATTTTTTTTGATACGGCAGAAGCCTATGGTCCCAATCTGCTGCCGGAAAATCGTGGACATAATGAGAAAATTGTTGGCGAAGCAGTACATGCTTTTCGGAAGGAAGTCGTTCTTGCTACGAAACTGCATTTGGATACCAATGAGGTTACGGCGAAAGGATTGGAGGCCGTGGTGCGCGATCATCTGTCCGCATCTTTAAAACGGCTGCAAACAGATTATGCAGATCTTTATTATCTGCATCGGATGAATCCGGATATTCCGGTGGAAGATGTGGCAGAGGTTATGGGGAAGTTTATTCAAGAGGGATGGATCCGTGGCTGGGGATTATCCCAGGTAGACGTGGATGTAATTGATCGGGCAAATTCCGTTACACCACTGGCGGCTGTACAGAATATTTATTCTATGTTGGAACGTGGTGTGGAGGAAAAGGTGGTGCCATATTGTCAGGCGAACAATATAGGTCTGGTTCCATTTTCCCCGATTGCAAGTGGCTTTCTGTCAGGAAAGGTAACGACAAGTTCCGATTTTTCACATAGCGATGATGTGAGAAAATTTGTTCCTCAATTACAGAAAGAAAATATGGAGGCGAATCAGCCTGTTCTTGATCTGTTAGAACGCTATGCTAGGGATAAAAATGCGACTAAGGCGCAGATTTCCTTAAGCTGGATGCTGCATAAATATCCTAATGTTGTACCGATTCCGGGTTCTAAAAATCAGGAACGTATTCTTGAAAATTTAGGAGCATGGAATGTAATACTTACGGAACAAGAATTCGCAGCATTGGAAGCAGCATTAGAGAAGATTACTGTACATGGCCATCGTGGATTTGTGGAACAACAGGGGAGCAGTATGAAGAACTGGAACCGGAAATGAGGAACAGAGAACATGTATTATAAAGAGTATGGAAATCCGGATGGACAGTTGGCTGTATTCATTCATGGTGGTTTTACGACGAATGAATCGTTTGAACAGCAATATCATCTGCTACCGGATAAAAGAATGATTTTTGTGGATCTGCCCGGATGCGGGAAAAGTGAACGTGTAGGGGACAAGGCTTTTTCCTTTGAGGATTCCGCAATGGAAGTGATTCAGTTAATTGAGCATCTGTCCCTCAATGAGAAAGTAATCCTCATTGCACATTCTTATGGAGGCCTGGTTGTGAAAGAAATCCTGCAAAGAAAGCCGGAGCTTGTTGAGAAAATTGTGGTAGGAAGTACCAATGTGAAGAAAAGCCTGCTCTTTTGGCTCTATACGAGAAAACTAGGATGTCACATTCTCTGGAAGCAGAACAAAGAAAGGTATCTGAAAGATGGAACGACATGGGATTGTGTATGTGATATGCAAAAAGATGCCTGGTCGAAATTTTCCCTGGATTCCTTAGCAGTCCATAAGGAAATAAAAGCATTATTTCTGGTTGCTGAAAAGGACATTGGGGAAATACGTGAGTCGATGAAGCTGTGGGAAAAGAAATTTCCCAATCATGAAAGCTATGTGGTAAAGGATTCCGGGCATAATTATTTCACCGATCTTCCAGATAAAGTCAATCCGGTCGTGGCTTCGTTCTGCTCCGGTCGGAAATAAGAGCAGATATAGGGAAAGCATCCTTAGGTCAATCAAAATAGGTTTAGAAGTGGAGATAAGATGTGATATAATGAGCCATAGAGATACAGAAAGAAAAGTATTCGGGGTGGCGTAAAGATGAAGATCAAACAGCAGAAACAGGTAAAAGCCTTTTTGATAAAAGAGTTTGGAAAAGACAGAGGAAGCACATTGTTTAACCGGCAGGAAGAAATGCTGAACATCTTAATTAAGAATACGGAGAATAAATCCCCAAATCAGATGAAAACGCTTATCCAGGTGATTCTTCCGGGCATTGCACTGTTTAAAATTCTTTCAAAAGAAGAGATGCCGGAAGAAGACGTGTATGAGTATATGCAGAAATATTTGTTTGATGAGGTCGGGGCAAAAATGCATTCCTCAATGGCAAAGATGGAATTAATCCCAGGATTTTATGCTCTTTATAGCAGGATATTCCTAAAAGTGATGCACGGAACTGATTTGCAGGAAAGCGTCCAGAAACGTGGTAAGGATTATTTTGATGTTACGATCCATAAGTGTCTCTGGCATACCACCTGCGCAGAAAACGGCTGTGCAGAGCTGTGCCATATTTTCTGTGATGCAGACCATGTTACCTATGGCGGATTGAAAAAAATCGGCTTTTCCAGAACGAAAGCACTAGGTTCCGGGGGAGACTGCTGTGATTTTCATTTTTATAAAAAGTAGCAGATGTGGAGGTATTTTGAATGAGCTTTTCGGGAAAAGCGGCATATCGGCTGCTTAAGATCATGACAACAGTATTTCCGTCCATGAAAGCGGACTACACCGATCTGGATACGGAACTTGAAAAAGCAAGAAAAATAAATGAAAAGAATCAATATGTTTTTCCAACGGATCATAAGTCCTTGTACAAAGAAATTACGATAAGTGGTTATCCCTGTCTGATTATCCGAAGCAGGAAGACGGAGAATAAAAAGAACAAAGCAATGCTGTTTATCTATGGTGGTGAAACAATTCAGTGGAAGAGCGAAATCGGAATGGCGAGAGGTTATGGAGACCGGACCGGAATGGATGTGTGGTATCCCGTTTACCCGCCGATCACAGAAGTAAATATAACCGTTACCATATCCGTTCTCTATGATACATACTGTAAAATGGTCAAAAAATATGGTGCAGAGAATATTGCAATCGTGGGAGATTCCATGGGAGGATTGTTTGCCGCCGGTATCCTCCATCAGATTAACAAAAGGCAGGAAGGGATTGGCATGCCGAAGCTTTTTATTGCCAATTCGCCGTCCGGTGTGCCCGACACAGCAGAGGATTGGGAAGAAATGGAACGTTATGCTTCCAAGGATCCTTTTTTTACGATAAATGCATTTCGGGGGCTTGCAGAGATTGCATGCCATGGGCAGGAGACGCCCAAGGATGCCTATTGCCCTGTTTATATGGATTTTCATAATGCACCGGTTACCTATATGTATTTTGCAGAGGAGATTTGTGCCGGAAATGCCAGGACATATCAGGCAGCATATGAAAAGGCCGGAGCCGGTGAACGGCTGCATATTCATATCCAGCCGGAAATGATGCATGGCTACTCCTGTATGCCGGTATTCCCGGAAAGTAAAGAAAGTTTTTATGAGGCAGTCCGGCTGTTGAATGAAGTTTAGGAAGTTCAGGGAAAATGGGAGGATGATAAAATGAATATCACTGTAATTTTAATAGAAACCTTAGTACTGATTGTGTTATTTACCATTGCGGTGGCAGCTGGCAGTAAAAATCCGGTTGATACGGTCTATGACATGCCGTAGGCGATTATAGACCGCTGTCTGGAACTGGGATTAATCGATGAAAGCAGAAAGGCAGACAGCCCACAGACTAAAAAGAAGAAACTTGCTGCTGCAATTGTGATTTTGTTTGTTCTGACACTGGTACTTTACTTTGTAAATCATGCGGCTGATTTTCTGCAGGGATTTCTGATTTCCTATGTGATCTGGCTGATTGTTGACTGGTATGACTGTTTTGTCATTGACTGGATCTGGGTATGCCACAGCAAAAAGCTGATTATTCCGGGTACGGAGGATCTGATGGATTCCTATAAGGATTACCGGTTCCATTTTATTGCGAGTCTGAAAGGAATGGTGATCGGACTTCCGGGGTGCCTGCTGGCAGGTGTTCTGGTGCAGCTGGTGAACTGGATAATATGATGGAAAATCGGAGGACAAAAAGTGAACGAGTACGACGAAGATTTTTGGAAAGCATTGGATAAATTAATTGATAATTCTGAAATTGTAATAGATAGACCTAAAGGTACTATGCATCCAAAGTATCCTAATTTTATTTATTATGTTGATTATGGCTATCTGAAAGGTACGTCATCCATGGATGGCTCTGGAATAGATGTTTGGGTCGGAAGTGGTGATAAAAGGATTGTTGCAATTATGTGTACAGTTGATTTGATGAAGAAAGATTCAGAAATTAAAATACTAATTGGTTGTACGGAAGAAGAAATGATGAAAGTATATCAAACTCATAATGAAACACAATATATGAAAGGCATTTTGATACGGCGATAAAATCTTATTCGGGGAGAGGAATTAAAAGAATTTGGAGTATGAGCTTAACTAATACAGATAACCCGGAGTTGATAAATAGTCTGATAGAAGAATTTGTCTCAGGCATTTAATAACAGATAACTTCTGGTTTAATGGAGAAATACATTATGAATATAAAATATGCAACAATGGAGGATCTTGCTGCGATTGCGGCGGTTGAGGCAGAATGCTTTCCACCTGCGGAAGCAGCAACAGAAAAGGAATTTATTGATAGAATCCAATATTATGGAAATCATTTTTGGCTCATGTATGAGGGGAAAAAACTGATTGCTTTTGTAGATGGATTTGTAACGGATGAACCCGATTTAACGGACGAAATGTATGAGAATGCGGCTATGCATAATGAGAATGGTGCGTGGCAGATGATTTTTGGCGTCAATACGCTGCCGGATTACCGCAGACAGGGATATGCCGGAGAATTGATCTGCCGTGCTATTGAGGATGCCAGAATGCAGGGACGCAAGGGACTGGTACTCACCTGCAAAGAAAAATTGATTTCTTATTACGGAAAATATGGTTTTGTTGATGAAGGAGTGACTGATAAATCCACACATGGAAATGTACAGTGGCATCAGATGAGATTGTGTTTAAACTGAAAATACTTATCAGTGCACATACCGATAAATTATAAGCAGGCAATTGGAAGTATAGTCAGGCGGCATTTATACAGGTAAGAAAGGAAAGCATCAGAATGGAGATTAAGGAATGGACCTATGAGGAATATCCGTCTTTTGAGGAATATGTGGACGGAGCAGTAAGAATTCATACAAGTGGAGACGAGATAGGAACGTACATATATCCTAATGTTGAGTATGCAAATATGGATGGAGTTCCGTTGCATTTGCAGATTATCACACCACAGACCCGTAATATGCAGAATGATAATAAGAAGAGAAAATATCCGTGTCTGGTATTTGTTCAGGGGTCAGCGTGGCTGAAACAGAATATTAGTGCAAAGCTTGGATTACTTGCCAGACTTGCCGAAAAGGGATATGTCATAGCAGTTGTAGAATACAGGAATTCAGAGATTGCCACATTCCCGGCGGTTGCACTTGATACCAGAAATGCAATCCGTTTTATGAAAATGCATGGTACTGAATATATGGTGGATACAGAGAATCTGTTTGTTGGAGGAGATTCATCGGGAGGACATGCGGCAATGTTTTCACAGATTATAAAAGACGATGAGGAGGATACCAATCTTTATCCTGGAATCAATGCAGATGTAAAAGGTATTATTTCATTTTATGGTGCATGCAGTGTAATGCTTGATGATGGAATGCCGAGCACAATAAATCATCACCTGCCGGAGAGTCCGGAAGGAAAGCAGATGGGTGGCGTTAATCTGCGTGAGCACCCGGAGCTGTGCAGAAAATTGTCTGTGGAGTGCAATATTGACGAAGATACAGAATTACCGCCGGTATTAATGTTTCATGGAACGAAGGACAGGACGATCAATCCGCATGTCAGTGTTGAAGTATATAACAGATTGAAACAATGTGGTAAGGATGTAAAACTTTATTTCCTCGAAGGTGCAGATCATGGTGGAAGTGAGTTTTGGACGGAGGAGATTCAGGAGATTATCATTCAGTTTATGGAGGAAAAATAATGTTTAGGGAAATGCGGAGAAAGAAAAGAGAAATGGATACAGAGGCGGCTGAATCACTTTTGAAGTGCAGCCGGCGGGGCATTCTTGCTGTAAATGGAGATGAGGGTTATCCTTATGCAATCCCTGTTAACTATTTCTATGAGCCGGAGATGCAAAAAATATATTTTCATGGGGCACGCGAGGGACACAAGGTGGATGCACTGCGTTCCTGTGACAAGGTATGTTTTACCGTTTATGGAAACGAAACGGTTAAGGAAGAATCCTGGGCACCGTATATGCAGAGTACGGTTGTGTTTGGAAGATGTCATTTGCTTGAGGCTGGTCCGGGAGCAACCGCACTGCTAAAGAAACTTGCTATGAAATATTATCCGAGTGAACAGTTGGCGGATGAGGAGATTGCACGTGCAGGAAAAGCCACGCAGCTTTTTGAAATAGAAATTGAGCATCTTAGCGGTAAAGAAGTACAAGAACGGTAAATGGAGACAACATGAAGATCGTAATCATACATGGTCAAAGCCATAAAGGCTCAACCTATCACATCGCGCATATGCTAGCGGAAAAATTAGATGGTGAGATAAAAGAATTCTTTCTTCCAAGAGATTTTGGTGAATTTTGTGTTGGATGTACAAGATGTATTTTGGAATCGGAGAAGAAATGTCCCCATTATGAAAAACTAAAACCATTAACGGCTGCAATCGATGAAGCGGATGTGGTTATCTTAGGCAGTCCGGTTTATGTATATCATGCGGCAGGATCCATGAAGGCCTTTTTAGATCATTACGGATACAGATGGATGGTGCATTGCCCGGAAGAATCGATGTTTAAAAAGCAGGGCGTATGCATATCGACGGCGGCTGGTGCAGGCATGAAATCGACGAACAAGGATATGATGGATAGTCTGCTTTTCTGGGGAGTGGCCAGGATATATCAGTATGGGGTTAGTGTTGCTGCCGTTAATTGGAACGGTGTCAGTGAAAAGAAAAAGAGAAAAATTGATAAAGCAACCTCAGAAATTGCAAAGAAAATCAGGAACCGTTCGGAAAATGTGAAACCCGGGATCAAAACCAGGGGAATGTTTATGGTTATGCGTTTCATGCAGAAGATGATTTCAAATCCTAAGGATGTTGCATATTGGGAGGAAAAGGGCTGGCTTGGTAAAGAAAGACCTTGGAAATAATAAATAATGCAAACGTAAATTTGACTATATAATCTTAAAGAAATATATAAAAACAAATAAAGGATATTTTGGGATATTTTAACCAAAATGTCTTTTTATTTTATTGAATAATACAATCTTATCCTGTATAATAAAAGAAATTTAGGTAGATAATAACCAAAATATCTTCCAGGAGAAAATTATATGGTAAAAGAAATTAAGAGAGATTATTATTTAGAACAACTTATAAAGCGCCAGGGCAATGGTCTAATTAAAATTGTAACAGGAATAAGAAGATGTGGAAAATCATATTTATTGAGAACTTTGTTTAAAAAGCATCTGCTTGAAAATGGTGTGGATGAACAACACATTATTGAAATGGCATTTGATTTATTTGATAATATGGAATATCGAGACCCGAAAATCTTTTATCCCTGGGCAAAGAAACAAATTCAAGACAACGAAAAATATTACTTTCTTTTAGATGAAGTACAGTTGCTGGATGAATTTGTAAGTGTGCTTAATGGATTAGCCGATCGAAAAAATTGTGACGTGTTTGTAACGGGAAGTAATGCGAAGTTTTTATCAAGAGATATAGCAACGGAATTTGGAGGCAGAGGGGATGAAGTTCATATGTACCCTTTGAGTTTTTCTGAATTTATGAGTTACTATGATGGAAACAGATATGATGGCTGGAATGAATATATTACTTATGGCGGTATTCCATTGGTGGTATTGGCTGAAACAGATGAGCAAAAAGTGGCACTTTTGGATAATCTGTTTCAGGAAACATATATTAGCGACATTGTAAAACGAAACAAAATCAGAAATGTCGGAGAAATGGAATCGCTGCTTGATGTTTTGGCATCTGCAATTGGCGCTTTGACAAATCCTAACAAGCTTCAGAAAACATTTAAAAGTGTAAATAATTCAAAAATTACTGCAACTACTATTACGAAGTACATTGAATATCTGGAAGATGCCTTTTTAATTGAAGAGGCAAATCGATATGATATTAAGGGAAAAGCTTATATCGGTACGCCATTGAAGTATTATTTTATGGATATGGGACTTAGAAATTCAAGAATTCATTATAGACAAGTGGAAGTGACGCATTCTATGGAGAATGTAATTTATAATGAATTAAAAATGAGAGGATTTCATGTGGATGTTGGAAATCTGACTGTTGTGGAGAAGGGGAAGGATACAAAACCGGTAAAGAAGCAGCTTGAAGTGGATTTTATCTGCAATAAGGGTTCTAAAAAGTATTATATTCAGTCAGCATATATGCTGGAGACGGAAGAAAAAATGGCACAGGAAATTCGCCCGTTTTTGAAAATAAATGATTCCTTCAAGAAGATGGTAATTACATCTAATACACCAAAACCATTTTATAATGAGCAGGGTATTTTGATCATGAATGTATATGATTTTTTACTGAATGTAGATTCCTTGGAATTTTAGATCCCGACAAAATAAAATAAAGCTTACGGAGGACAACAATGGTTGAATTAAGAGCAATAACCAAAGAGAATCTGGATGAGGTTTTAAGCTTAAATATATTAGAA
>CAVHRK010000052.1:0-20109 GCA_963638365.1 Anaerobutyricum sp.
TCTTTTTAATGCCTCTTCAAGTGTTACCGTTTTTTCCATATTGTATAGTTCTCCATTCATGCCATTCTCATTTTGTCTATATTATATATATTCGCGCATTTTTAGTCAATCCGATTATGTCATTTTTATTTTAAACCTACATATCTGCTGAAATAGACTATAAAAGCCTGTCAGATAACATATCAAAGGCTGATATATTTCTGCAGGCTATTATATCAATTACATTTCAATAAATAATTTTTCTGTTTCCTCGTTTGAATTACAAAATAATTTTATGTAAAGACAATCTGCTCTTTCCAAACACTTACCCCTTCACAACCTCGTACAGATTTTTCTGCATTTTATTCTCAAAATACTGCTTCAATTCCACAGTTCTGTCCCACATTTCCTGTGGATAATATCCATATCGACTCTTAACATCCTCCATCCGCTCTTCCAGCGACACAATCCCATCTGCTCCTGCGATTGCATCACATAGTTGAATGAGGTAATCATAATCATCAAACTGTGTCTTTTCAAGCAATAAAACTAATTCCTCCTGCTTTTCTTTTGAAATATCGAACTTACCCAAATAGTTCTCAATTTTCCCATGTACAAAAGAATGCGTAAGCGCAATTTTTGCCGCATCTTGATAGCCAAGTTCCAGCAAATAATGATACCCATTATATACATGCGCTAGTTGGACCACACCAAAACGTCTACCTATATCATGAAGCAATCCGAAAACATATGCTTTTTCCGGGTCAAGTCCTTCACATTCCAGCGCAATTTTTTCTGCCGCCTCCGCTGTAAACTCACAGTGCTGCTCCCATTGACCGGGATTGCAAGAAGCCGCCTCTTTTAACAACATTTTCGCAATCGGTGCAGATAATGCTTTCCCATTCTCTTTCAAATACTTAAATACCTCCGGCATAATTGCAGGATAGGTGAGATTATCCGGCAAATTGTCAAATGTCTTTACCTCTGCCATCTCGCTTTCGGGAATAGCCCCCAGTTTATGAATGACCGCTTTAAATATCATACCGTTTGCGCCAGTCTTCTCATTGTCTCCAGCCCAGTAATCACATAACGGTGCAATATAATAATCCGTGGCACCGGATTCCTCATAAAGTTCGCGTTTTGCTGCCTCCAGAGGTGTTTCTCCTTTTTCGATATGACCTCCCTGCGTTTCCCAAGTGGTTCTCATTTTGTGTCTACTTAAAAGAATTTTTCCTCTATATTGGGAACAAATTACAACATATTTATATGTCTGCAGTTCTCCAATGGGATATATTTTAGTTATCATAAACTCCTCACTTCACGATGTGGTATTTCTTCTTTAATTCAGCTGAAACATAAAATCATCCGGAAATCTTCTAACATTTCACTTCATTTGCACATTCACATTTTCTGTTTTTGGATATAGAATCTCTGCTACTACATACAGAATTTTTGTTCGATTTTGTCAAGCCTTAGTTCTTAATGTATATTCCATACCCTTAGGTTCTCTTTATCGGGTGCCTGATTACAGTCTTCAGCTTCTCCGGCACTACTTTCCGCGCATCGCTCAGATAAATCTCGTGGTGCATTCTTTGATCCGTTATATCCAATGTGTATCCCTGTTCTTCCATAAATGTGTGCATTGCATCTACCGTAACGGGCTCATCGTCATACGATCCGATATGCATACACTGTACACACAGACCTTCCTCATAGGAAAAGAACTTAACCTTAGAAAAATCCTGTTTTTTCTTTGCCGTAGCTTTCCTGACAGCCCAGTCGAAATCTTCCCTGGTAACAAAATCCGGCAAGCGAATGACAGAGATCCACTTAAAATCTTCCTTACGAGCATAATCAATCCCGGATACTCCATCCTGCCACCAGAATCCCTCTAATGGCGGCACCACATAATCAAAATATCCGTCAATCTGATGATCTTCCTTTTTGCTCATTTTAATCGTAAATGCAATTCCATACAGAAGTCCGATAGCCTGCTTGTATTCTCCGTCTGCATCATTTGGATTGCCGCTTCCCCTTACCGCTATATAGTTCATTTTCGGAACAGTTACGATAGACGGTGTGCCTTTCGGCATATAAAATTCTTTATATTCCTTCTTGTAGTCAAAAGCCATATCATCGCACTCCATTATCTATATAAATCATCCGTTGATATTATCTCAACAATATTATACTTGTGTTCCAACCAAAAATTCAACATAAAATAGACAGTCATCACTCTGACTTCCCACACACAAAATGACTATATCTAAGACTTCAACGGTATCTCTTCCAAACCTGCTGACATCTTTCGTTATTACTATCTCCAGCTTATGAGATTTACAATCCTCAAGCATTCGATTGAACTCTTTTCGTGATGAGCCTGTCTTACTTGTAGCAATATCCATATAAACATCTGCCAAAAGCCATTGTGGTACAGTAGCTGTTACTCTTGTCAAATGTGATACCTGAGCAACCAGGCTTTGGAGCTGCTCCGTACTGTTTGTACTTACACGACAGTAAATCCCGACCCGCTTTTCTCTCTTCGGAGGGCTTGCCGGAATGTAATGAACCTTTGGATTATTTGGCATATTTTCTCACCTATCCGTTCTCGACTAATTATCATTAATTAGTTTTTTCCAAATGGCAATTAGCCTATACATCAATCCTGTCAACCACAATAATCCTGTCTACACAACCCTATTATTTATCCATTCTGTCAACTCAGGCTTGCCATTCGATATATTCCCTAAGCCTTAATTTCAAGGAATTTGACAGGATTGAAAACGCCGTAAAATCGCACTTAAACGCCACAAATTCCTTGAAACCAAAGCCTTCCTACACACCTACTTTTCAACCCTTGACATCAACACGACACACTCGTTTTATCTGTCGGTACATTGTCCAAACAAAAGCTGAATACGTCTACCTTAAATAACATTCACTAATTCTTTACACAGCATCACCAGATCATATCGTATACCTTCTCGGCTTCTCCAACCTCGATTGCTCCATTCTTCCTGTGATACGTCATCCCCACCATATATGAGAGCTCCATAATCAAAACCCCTATATTGAGCAACAGCTATACATCCTGACTGTTCCATTTCTACAATCTTTGCTCCATCTGTTTTCCTTTGAGCAATCCTTTCTGCTGTCTCTCTGAAAATAGCGTCTGTTGTCCATGTCAATCCTTGTATATATGATATATTATTTTCTTTTAGGTATTGAACTATCTTATCCGTTACATTTTTATCTGTATATATGTATTTTGATGGTTTTATATAATGATAGGAAAATCCTTCATCTCGAATCGCTCCATCTACAACAAGAAGCTGTCCAACTTCTATTTTCTTGTCAAGCACTCCGCCACCGCCACAAAACATAACCTTTTCTGCTCCCATGGCGTTAAATAAATCCAAATTACCTGCACAAGATGGACATCCTACTGCACCAAGCGTAATCAGTATATCCGTGTCAACAAATCGATATACAAGAACGATGTTTTCACCACCGATTGTCCTTTCAAGCACTATCTTCCCATCCGCAATTAATTTATCAACCACTTCCGGAAAAAAAGTGATAACCATCTTGTTACATTCGAATTTCTTGTCAACCCAAGTCGTAGGATTGATTTTTGCATCCTTATTGTCATCAAACTCTAATATTGGATAATCATTTCTTATAAACATAATTTGTAATCCTCCTTTACTTTATATCATACGCCAAAGCGATATTCTTTTTCTTCCTTTTCATTTGCAACCAATTGAAACTGCTCTATAACCATATCAGCCACTTCATCCGGATGAAGATTGGTATTGTCTATCTTTATATGATTATCAAACCATATTTCTCCATCCTCTAAATTCAATCTATGATTTGTTGCATCTTTCAAAAGATTAGCCTTACTCCATGCAACATCTCTTTTTGATGCTTTGCATTCCATTCTGTGTGGCGTTTCGTTTCTTTCAAGTCTTGTTGCAAGGTCGGCACTTAATTCCACAAAATAAAATTCTCCTCCATTAATCTTAAACAATTCCGCCAGACTTGTTAAGTACTCCCTCTCTTGTGGAGCTTCAAATGCACAGACGTATGTAAAAATCAAATCCACATTATGTTTCACTGCAAGTTCAAATGCTTTTTCTCTAAAAATAGCATTGAATTCTTTTTGTGCCGGTGTTCCAAAACCAAATATCTTGTCAGACATTTCTATGCTGTCATGATTCATCATCATATTGTACCTTAATTTATCCCTCAGGCTTTCTGCAACTGTCATTTTTCCAACTGCCTGAGGACCACATACTATAACTAAGTTTGCCATAATAATCTCCCTTCTATTTTTTACTCTGTACACTTGGCAAAATTATCTGTGTTTACCGCCGGAGTTCTTTAATCATAGTATAGTTGTTCAAAAGTGTACCATCCTTTAAGCGAATTGCATTTGGATGAACACCTGTAATCCTAAATCCCATTTTCTCATACAAGTATCGTGCTCTGGCGTTTCCTTCTACAAACTCTAATTCAATCTGCATTACGCCCTCTCTACGTTCTGCAAGACGAATCATTTCTTCAAACATTTTTGTACCGATTCCCTGATTCCAAAAATTGCTAATCAATGCAATTGATATACTGGCTCTATGTTTTGTTTTCATTCCCTTGAAAAAGCTTATTGCACAATTTCCAACAACCTTACCCTCTACGATACACATAATCATTGCTTCATTTGGAGAGGCATTCTTCTGCTCAAACAACGTTTTTTCTCCTTCTGCTGTATATTTTCCACACTCCTCCGGATAACGCAAAATATAATCAGTTTCCCCGGCAGAAGTAACCAAATACTCCAATGTACTTTCTACATCTTCCTCTTTAGGGCTACGAAGTATCGCTTCACGCCCATCTTTTAATTCAAACCTTACATCATCAATAATCATATCGTCTTTCTCCTTTTCATAAATTTAGCTACTTCACCGGGCCCTGATGAATAAAAAAGACCACCTACCCGAAAGATAAGTGGTCAAAAACAACTATACAAAAATACTATGTTCCTGAAAGCTTATTTTTCTTCGTAACCGGAATATTTACATACAACATTAAGACCCTGCACGTTAATCTGCATTGTCTGAATACTTTCGTATGTATTTTCGACTACGAATAAAAACATAATTCGGCTTCCTTTCCAAAATATTTTTAATAATATAATTCTTTTATTTCATTTTGTCAACTTTTTCTTTTTAAATTTTTAAATCATATGAAAAAATCTCAATGCCTCCACAATAGCATCCTCTTTCTCTTTCGGGCAATGTGGTTGCTTTACATCTTCCAACTTAGGCAAATTATAATTCGCACGTTCTTTAATTCCATACTTAGCTTTCACCTGCGCAATATAAAGGTTAGATACCTGCATCCCATCATTATGCTCAGCCACATATACCTTTATCTCCTCATAAGTAGCCTTACTCTCTGCACTGGTCAAATCCATCTCATCCATATCCAGTTTCACATTCACATGATGTTTTGCCTCATGAAGTTTGGACAATAAACATACCGTCTCAACATGCACCGTCTGCGGAAACATATCAACCGGGCGGACGCGTTCCAACTCATAGCCTCCGTTACACAGGATCCGCAGATCGCGGGCAAGCGTCGCACTGTCGCAGCTTACATAAACGATCCGGTCCGGTGCCATCTTAAGCATGGTCTGAAGACACATCTCATCGCAGCCCTTCCGGGGAGGATCCACGACGATCACATCCGGATGAAGCATATCTTCCCCATCCTGCCCTACATCGCTTCCGGAACCAAATGAAGCAGCTTTTCTTCCATAGAATTCCGGCAGTACCTCTTCTGCCTTTCCAACAAAAAACTCGGCATTGGTAATTCCATTATTTGCTGCGTTCTGCTTTGCATCTTCAATCGCCTGTGGCACGACCTCCACTCCATAGACCTTCGATGCCTTTCCACTTAAGAACAAAGAAATCGTTCCGATTCCACAATATAAATCCCATACGGATTCCTTACCGCTAAGTCCTGCATAGGAAAGTGCCAGACTGTATAACTTTTCTGTCTGCACCGGATTTACCTGATAGAACGAAAGCGGTGAAATAGAGAAAGTAATGCCATCTCCGGTCCGTGCAAAGTGGTTATCCACATCACGGACGAAAATCGTGTCCGTTATCCTCTCTTTTCCCCAAAGTGTGTGAATCTCTGTCCCCATAATGACGTTGGTTTTCTCACAATTAATGCTTACGGAAATACTGGTCATGCCAGGGATCTCTATCAGTCGTTCGATCAGTTCTTTCTGATGAGGCAGCCATTCTCCCTGACGGTTCGGTGCATGCTGCTGAATCACCAGACACACCATAACTTGTCCGCTCGTAAAGCCCTTGCGGATTAATACATGGCGGATCAGTCCCTTTCCGGAGGCTTCTTCATAAGCACTTACCTCATATTCCTTCATATACTGCAGAATCATTTCCAGAATGCTCCGGTTCTCGTCCACCCCCAACAGGCATTCCGTATTGGCAATAATACTGTGCGTCCGTCCGGCATAGAATCCCGCAACCGGATTTCCCTCTTTATCCCTGCCAATGGGGTACTGTGCCTTGTTTCGATATCGAAACGGCTCTTCCATTCCCACAGCCGGCTCCATAATCCGGTCAAGCTCCTCCGGCTGAAATCCACCGATACGGAGCAGATTATTCCTGACCTTATTCTGCTTAAATGCAAGCTGCTGCTCATAGCTCATCGCCTGAATCTGACATCCCCCGCATTGCCTGTGAAAGGAGCAGGACGGCATTACACGAAAAGGAGAAGGTGTAATCACCTTCTCTAATCTTCCGTATCCGTAATTCTTCTTTAATTTAATTGCACGGATCTCCACCCGATCGCCAATGATCGTATCTTTAATGAAAAAGGGATAACCATTTACCTTGCCAATCCCTTCTCCCTCCGTGCTCATATCAATAATCTCAGTTGTAAGCAGTTGATTCTTCTGAAAATCCATTTCTCTTTATTCTTCCCTATTGATTCGATCCTGTCCCATATTTTACGCAGCAGTTCCGTCACTTCATTCATAAGCTGCCAAATTATACAGGTCTTACTCCACCTTGGTACCAATAACATTGGAATCAAACAGCCGGTTGAATCCAAGCCAGCCAGTCTCTGTGGTATTGTCCATTAATTCGGTAAAGGTCTGCAGCTTTGCATCTGTATTGTCTGCAAAATTCAAAGCAACTGCCTCCATGATCGCCGGTTTCTTCGGAGAGCCAAACTCATATTCCCCGTGATGAGCCAGAATACAATGCTTTAGCTCACTTGCCAGAATAGCGGGAAATCCCGGGATCTCACGAATCTTTTCTCCAACCATCTCCGTACCGATTACAATATGTCCAAGGAACTGTCCCTCGTCCGTATAATCATTCTGCGGAAAAGCAGAAAGTTCTTTGGTTTTACCCATATCATGACAGATCGCAGCGGTTAAAAGCAGATCCCGGTTCAGCCGTTCATAATTCTTACAGTAATAATCACACATTCTGGTTACGCTTAAGGTATGCTGCAATAACCCTCCCACAAAGCCGTGATGCACGGTTTTGGCTGCGGAAGATTTCTTAAAGGCGGCAATAAAATCATTATCCTCAATAAAAAACCTGGAAAGAAGCTGCTTTAAATAAGGATTCTGGATGCTGTGAATGTATTTCAGCAGTTCGGTATACATTTCCTCAATATCATATTTACTTACCGGTAGATAATCACTGGGATTCACCTCTTCCTCCGAGCATTTACGGATCCGCTTCACATTTACCTGTAAAGCTCCCTGAAAGCTTGTTACATCACCATAGACCTCTATGTAATCCAGTGCATCGAAATCTGCAATTCCTGCATTGTTCGGATCCCAGATCTTACCGTCAATCGTTCCTGTTTTATCCTGTAAAATGACGCTTTCATATGGCTTGCCATTCTTGGTTACTGCGGATACCTTGTGCTTGCACAGATAAATGTCAAAGAAACGGTCTCCATCCTTATAATCCTTTAAATATTTCATCATGCTACCTCTTTCTGTCTCTATTTTAATGTTACATTAACTTCGATTTCTGCATAACCATCCGGACTCTGACGCATCAATGTTACCGCCACCTGCGTATCCGGTCGGAACTGATACAGTGCATTTACAAGCTCCTGATATGAAGCTATCTCGGTCCGTCCGATCTTCGTGATGACATCTCCGCTTTGAATGCCTGCTTCCATAGCGGGTGAGTCCACAATGGTTTCACGGATAAATGCTCCCAAAGGAACCTGCATCTGCTCATGGGCATCTGCAGTAACATCCATACCGTAAACACCCAGACAGGCAATTTCTTTATCATTAGAAAGACATTCGATCAGCTTCTTAAGTTCGGATATTCCAATTCCACTGATGAGGTTCTTCATATCCGTGTCATTATAAGTCATATCAATGATTCCGATTAACTGTCCACGCAGATTAATGAGAATACCACTTGCCGAAGTACTTCCATAAATATCGGTTCCGATCCATTTATAATTTGCATCCGGAAGATGAATCGCATTCCCGGAAGATGTTACAACACCAACACTGATCGAATTTTCAACCCCCATCGGACTTCCCATGGCAATGACCGGATTTCCCGGAAGATTTACATTGGATGATGTACCCATGCTGATCGGCTTCGCAACATCGATAGTCGCAGGCGCCATCTTTGCTTTCACAATCGCCAGAATTCCAAGGCCGGTATTACGGTCCTCCTGCTTGATTTCCGCAACGTAAGTATCTCCGTTTACGAATACAACTTCCAGTAATTCTGCATCCTTGATATTCTTTAAATTCGCAAGGATGAGAATTTCCTTTCCATTATCTGCCACAACCACTCCGGACACAACATCCTCATTCTGATATTCATTATCAAACCAGTCTCTGTCCGAGGTGATGCCTACAACTTTTACCATGGAATTCTCTGCGGTTTTCGCCACATCACGTACTGCTCCGGATAAGGATAAATAATCATCCACCCCAAGCTCCATCTCCGACAAAACCTGTTCAATCTGGGCTTCCTCCAAAACGACCGGCGTTGTCGGTTCCGGTGAGCTCTCAGCCTCTTCTGCCAGCATATCTTCTGTCAGCATATCCTCAGGCGAGATTTCATCCTCCCTGGTTTCCTCAACAAAAACAACGGTCTGCGGTTCCTCCTCCGGATACAGCCGGTTACTGATTACCGGTTCTAACAGTAAAAAGGTCACACACGCAATCAGACCGAAGATCACCGCCATGGAAGCTGTGATTATTGTTCTCCGCAGAAGCTTCTTCCGGTTCAGTGGCCGTTGTTTGATTGTCTCTTTCATAAAATCTGTTGTTTCGGGTTTTTCCCCGGAATTTATATTTTCCTGATTCTGCTTCTTATCCTTCTGATCATCCATGCCAATCACCTATATTTGACTTCATAAATATTCTATGCTATTATATATCCATAAAGTGGTGCTACCGATAGACGGTTGCCCTCAATAGTAGTTAAAAAATAACCGCTTAGTTTGTTGGGCTAGGGCGGTTATTTTTTATGTGAAATCTTGTAAACAAGACTTACAATAGCAACAATCAATATTCCGAATTGTATTAATCCATCATATGTAACCATTGGCTATCCCTCCTTTCTTTTGATTGGAGGGCATAACCCTCCATGAATGAAGGGCAACCGCCTACCGTGATATGGTAGCACCTGATCTGATTATAAATGTAATCATCTCAATTAACAAGTAAATAATGTCATTAATAAAAACAGCTCCTTCATAGTTTATGAAGAAGCTGCTTATATTTTATAATCGGCGTGACAGGATTCGAACCTGCGGCCTCTACGTCCCGAACGTAGCGCTCTACCAAGCTGAGCCACACGCCGTTATACGAACCATTGACAATCATACCTTTTTTAGGAACAATTGTCAATGGTTGTTTTTTAATTATTTTTACGATGAATAATATATTTGCAGATCGGGTTTCCCATGGCAGAAAATTTTTCTTCGTATTCTGTCATAATGTTCCCTTTCACCAGTTCTTCATCATGGTGCAGATCATAAGTAATTACGATCGGTTCCCATCCTGCAAAGGGTAACTCCTCCACCGCAAAATCAAACAGCGGACGATTATCCGTTTTAAATTCCAGAATACCATCCTTCTTAAGAAAGGTATCATAACGTTTCAGGAACTCTCTGGACGGAAGGCGTCGTTTCGCATGCCGGTCCTTCGGCCATGGATCTGAAAAATTCAGATAAATCCGGTCAATTTCCTGTGCTGCGAATACCTCACTGATCTCCTCTGCATCCATACGGATAAACCGCAGATTTGGAAGCGGATCCATTTCCATCTTTTGAATGGCACGAAGCAGAACACTGGAATACTTTTCAATTCCTATGTAATTAATCTCCGGATTTTCCTTCGCCATTTCATGAAGGAATTTTCCTTTTCCCATACCGATCTCGATGCGGATAGGATGATTATTTCCAAATACTTCGTTCCATCTGCCCTTTTGTGAACAGGGATCCTGAATCACCCATTCACTTTCTGCAATCACATCTCTGGAACCTGCGATATTCCTTAATCTCATGATTTCTTAGCTCTGTGTGCAATTCTTTTATCAATGTACTCCTTGAGCATCTGAACGGTCTCTTCTTCTCCAAGTCTGCTGCTGTTCACGCACAGGTCATAGTTTCTGGAATCACCCCACTTAATCTTACAATAGTAGTTGTGATAATCCTTACGCTTACGATCGCTGCGATAGATCAGGCTTTCCGCTTCTTCCTTGGTAAGCTCATAGATTCTCATGATACGCTCTACCTTTGCATCCCAGTCACTTAATACGAAAATTGATACCAGTGCCGGATGATACTTCAGCATGGTTTCTGCACAACGTCCTACAACAACGAAAGATTCTCCCGCGTTTGCCTTATCTTCCAGATAACGGAACTGCATCTGTGCAATATTTTCTTCCATAGAGTTGGAAAGTCCCTTAACGGTTCTTGAAAATATCATCTTTTTGGGAACTTCATCGTATTTCTCATAATTTGCTACATCAACGTTCTTAGCTTCTGCAATGTTCTGCAGGATATTCTTATCATACAGTTTAATCCCGTAAAGTTCAGAAAGCTTCTCAGCGATTTCATGTCCGCCGCTTCCGAATTCACGACCAATTGCAATAATAATCTGTTCTGCCATACGGTATCCCTCCTTGTTCTGTCCGATTTACAGATATCTCGCGAAAATGATAATCATGGAAACCAGAATTACCATAAGTGTTGCAGGTACCATGGCCTTGCAATATTTGCCCCATCCGATCGGATAACCTTCCTTTGCTGCCACTGCAGTACCTACGACATTCGCAGATGCACCGATCGGGGTTGCACTTCCTCCGATATCTGTACCCATAGATAACGCCCAGGCGAGGGTAGATATATCCACACCTTCCATTGCTGCCAGACTCTTAATAACCGGAATCATTGTTGCAGCAAAAGGAATGTTGTCAATAAACGCACTGGCAAATGCAGATACCCAGATAATAATGGCAATCATGAGCTTCACATTACCACCGCTGATATTTCCGATGAACTGTGCAATAAGCTCCAGAATTCCTGTCTGCTCCAGACCACCTACTACAATGAACAGTCCCACAAAGAACAACAGTGTCTTATAATCTACCTTCTTTAATAATATCATACTGTCTTTTCCGGAAGTAATCAAGGTCACAACAGCAATAAATAATCCAATAAAAGCGACACTTAAGCCTGTCTGGGCATGAGTAACCAGCAGCACTACTGCACATGCAAAAATTACGCAGCTAACCGTAAATTTACTCTTGCTTGTGATAGCTTCCTTAGGCTCCGGAAAGCTTGTAATATCCAAAGCTTCCTTCTGAACCAGCTGCTTGTGAAAAACCACATAAAAATATATGATAGACAAAACCAGGCAGATTCCTGCAATCGCACCTGTGTTGGTGATAAAATCTGCGAAAGAAAATCCTAAGGATGTTCCGATAATAATATTTGGGGGATCTCCGCACATCGTTGCGGATCCACCTAAGTTTGCGCAAAAAATCTCTGAAAGAATTAACGGAACCGGATTAAACTTCAATAACTGTGCAAGCTCCACGGTAACTGCTGCCAGGAACAGAATAACGGTAATACTGTCAATAAACATGGACAGAAAGCTTGCCATTAACATAAATGTAATGAAGATCGGAATGGTCTTATACTTAACGGCCTTTGCAATCCGCATACATAACCAGCGGAAGAATCCTGCATTTCCCATTCCTTCTACCATAATCATCATACCGGCAATGAAGATAATGGTCTCCCAGTTAATTCCCGCAGAGGTCTCACTTCCCTGACCTGCCGGATACCAGAAGCTTAACGTAAAGATCGTCCGAAGATTCAGTGTTTCCCAAATAGCGCTCGGACTGTGCATTGCTATTCCGAATACAAGAACAAGAACCAGAAGACCACATACCAGTGTTACGATGTGACGCTCGATCTTTTCGGAAACAATCAGTGCAAACATAGCCACAAAAATAATTACTGCTAATATCTGAGCCATTTTACTCCTCCTTCTTTACATAAAAAATACCACTCCTTTGCCGCAAACTTCTTTGTTTATGGTAAGTGGTTGTCTTTATGTTTTCTTAATATAATATTAATATCTTGTTAAGACTTATCTTTTCTAACACATCTTGGCAGCCTTTGTCAAGCGAAAATCTTATATAATAAGAAACTTTTACAAAATTTTTACACCTGTAAAAAAGAAAATAAGATCTTCATATAAATCAGGAAATGATGTATGATGATAATACCAATCAATTAAGGAGTTTTTGCATGAAACGCTTTCTTACTTCCCTGCTTGTGCTGGGATTGTTAATTTCATATTCTATGACGGCTCTGGCAGCCCCTTCGGCTTCTACCGATTATAATGAAGAAGCAGAAGCACGCAAGTCCCTTCCGATAAAGACCAATGAAATTGCCAACTGGCCAACCGGTCCGGAGCTTGGGGCAGAGGCGGCTTACCTGTTAGAAGCCAATACCGGTACGGTTCTTTATGCCAAAAATATGGACGAGAAGCTTTACCTTGCAAGTACCACCAAGATTCTTACCTGCCTGATTGCTGTTGAAAACTGCTCCATGGACGAGATCATTACCTTTTCCCATGATGCGGTATTCAGCCTTGAATCCGGAAGCTCCAACATCGGTATTGATCCGGGACAGTCTATGACGTTACGCGAATGTCTGTATGGAATTCTTGTTGGATCCGCAAACGAGGTTGCAAATGCGGTTGCGGAACATGTTGCAGGCTCAATTGATGCTTTTGCCGATATGATGAATGAAAAAGCAGCAGAGCTTGGCTGTACCAATTCACACTTTGTAAATCCACACGGGCTTCATAACGAAAACCACTACACCACCGCACATGATTTAGCCCTCATTGCCAAAGCCTTCTTCCAGAATGAACAGCTTGCCAAGATCGGAAATACCGGCAATTATCATTTTGAAGCAACTGCAACCCAGCCGGATGATTTTTATATCCGTAACAAGCACCAGCTCATTTCCGGAGAAATTACTTATGAAGGAATTAAGGGGGGTAAAACCGGATATACCGAACAGGCCAGACAGACCCTTGTTACCTGTGCGGAAAGAAACGATATGCGTCTGATCTGCGTGATTTTAAAGGAAGAATCACCGAATCAGTTTTATGATACAGTGAAGCTCTTTGATTACGGATTTACGAATTTTGCCCCTGTAAATATCTCAGAGAATGAAACAAAGTATTCGATTAAAAGCTCAAGCTTCTTTCATAATTCCACGGATATTTTAGGAAATTCCGCACAGCTTCTTGGATTAAATGAAAACAGTTATCTGATTATGCCAAAGACGATTACCTTTGCAGACCTTGATTCTGAAGTCTCTTATGATTCGAATAACGACCAGGAGATTGCCATAATTCATTACAGCTATCATGGTGCTTATTTAGGATCAGCCACGGTAAATTTACTTAATACAGAAGGATATACGGGCGCACCTGTAAAGCGGATTTTTTTCCCGTTGTGTCCGGTAGAGCTTCTGGGAAAGACCGTCATTATTAATGTATTTTATCTGATCATCTGGATTCTCGGACTTGCTCTGCTTGCAATCCTCATCAGCCTGATTCATTCCGTGTTTATCAATTACAACCTGTTTGATGATATGAGGCGGAAGCATTACAGGCGGCGTACGCGGAAATCAAAAAGAGGACCTCATTTCTAGGTCCTCTTTGTTTTAACTTTTACTTACTCTTCTTATGATGTTCCTTTGCAGTTTCTCTCTTCTCCACAAGCTGATCACTTTCTTCACTCGTAATAAACTTCGAAGTCTTGACTACATATATCTTATCATCCTCCGATTTACGGATCCGGATTTTGGACTTCATCAGACCATGCACCGGACATTCGGAAACGCTGTAATAATGCTTCCCGTTCGGTGTAAACCAGCGGATTTTCTTTCGCAGGTTCTTATGACATAGATAGCATTTTGTGCTGATGACCTCATGATCAGCTAAAGCCTCCTGCTTATCCCCGAATTCTCTGGAAATATACTTCATATAATCGGGGAAAAGCACATGAATCTCTTCCTCATGGGTTTTCGGAAGAATATAAGTGTCAAACGAATAATTTGCCCGGACTTCCGGATCAATTTTCGCAAGGATTCTGGCAGTATAATACGCATCACTGAACGCACGGTGAAACGGGATATCCTTCTCGATATGAAGGAAATCAATCGCAAATTCAAGACTCCGGCGCAACTTACGATCCTCATACCGGATACTGAACAACTTCTGTACGTCCAGAAAACGGATCGGCGCAGAAGCTAACGGCTCCATATGATAATATTTCATATTCCGCTGCAGCTCAAACAAATCCAATGGTCCCCAGGTACAGAAAATATAATCCTCTCCACACCAGTCGAGAAACTCCTGCATAACCTCCGGAAAAGGACGTCCCTTTTGCAGATCCTTCATATGAAGATGAATAATCCTGCTGGTGATATGATGCATATGCTGATAAACCTGCGGCTTCACAAGCTGATTAAATTCATCAATCATTTCATCTTCGCTATTCAGTTTTATTGCTCCAAAATCAATGATTTCAAAAGGAATCTGTTTTACTTCCTCTTCATCACCCGTATTACTCTGATTCCATTCTAAATCAAGTACAATATAATTCATAGATTCCCCTTATCATTTCTAACCAGGATTGATTTCATTTTTCTTCTGTGCTAGACTAACTCCTATGAAAACTACAAATATAAACGAAACTACAAATTCCATCAGTAAAAAATACTTCTGGAAGAAATTCTTTTCTTATTATAAACCATATAAGAAGCTTTTCTTCTCCGACATGTTGTTTGCCTGCATCGGTGCGGGTGTTACACTCATATTGCCTCTTATTATACGGTATATTACAAGCGATGTTATCTATCGGGATGCAAGTGAATCCTTACAGCTCATTTTAAAACTGTCACTGTTAATGCTGGGACTGATTGCCCTTGAATTCTACTGCAACTATTTCATTGCCTATTACGGCCACATTATGGGCGCTAAAATGGAATACGATATGCGTAATGAAATCTTCTCCCATTATCAGAAGCTTTCCTTCAGTTTCTTTGATAATCAGAAGGTCGGGCAGCTTATGAGCCGTGTTACCAATGATTTATTTGAAATCAGCGAACTTTACCACCATGGTCCCGAAGATATCGTTATTTCCATCATTAAGCTGATTGGTTCCTTCAGCATTCTGTTGTCTATTCACTGGCAGCTTGCCCTGATTGCATTTGCCGTTGTACCTATTATGCTTCTTTATGCCTTTTATTTCAATATTAAAATGAAAAAGGCCTTTGTGAAAAATCGTGCACGTATTGCAGATATTAATGCACAGATCGAAGATAATCTGTCCGGGATCCGTGTTGTAAAATCGTTTGCCAATGAAGATATTGAACTTTCAAAGTTTAAAAAGGGAAATGACCGCTTTGTAGAAAGCAAGAGGGAAAGCTACCGCTATATGGGACTTTATAACTCCGGTCTTGGTGCCTTTACAACCCTGATCAATGTAATTGTAATTGCATCCGGTGCTTTCTTCATTACCAGATCCATCATCTCCGTTACGGACCTGATTACGTTCCTGCTTTATATTAACAACTTTACGGAGCCGATTAAGAAGCTCATTAATTTCACCGAGCAATTCCAGAATGGTGCCTCAGGATATACCAGATTCCTTGAAATTCTTAATGTATGCCCGGATATTACGGATCGTCCCAAGGCCATCGAGCTGAAAAATGCCAGGGGAGAGATTACTTTTCAAAATGTCAGCTTTCAATATGAGGATACTACAGAAACTGTTCTTTCGCATATTAACCTTCATATTACAGAAGGCGAGTACATTGCACTTGTCGGAACCTCGGGTGTCGGAAAGTCTACCTTATGCAGCCTGATTCCCCGGTTTTATGAAGTTACGGAAGGACAGATTCTCATTGATGGACGGGATATCCGTGATTTCACGATGCGAAGTCTTCGTAATAATATTGGTATTGTTCAGCAGGATGTATACCTCTTTGCCGGTACCGTAATGGATAATATCCGCTACGGCCGCCCGGATGCTTCGGATGAAGAGATTATTCTTGCTGCCCGCAACGCCAATGCCCATGAATTTATTATGAACCTTCCGGACGGATATGATACCTATATCGGTCAGCGGGGAATCAAGCTTTCCGGCGGTCAGAAGCAGCGGCTATCCATTGCCAGGGTTTTCTTAAAGAATCCTCCGATTCTTATTTTTGATGAAGCTACTTCTGCACTCGATAATGAAAGTGAAAAAGTGGTACAGGAATCTTTGGAAAAGCTTGCAAAGAACCGTACCACTCTTGTAATTGCGCATCGATTGTCTACCATCCGGAATGCAGAACGTATCTTAGTCCTTACGGAAAATGGTATCGCAGAAAGCGGAAACCACGAAGAACTTCTTGCAAAAAACGGAATTTATGCGGAATTGTATAATATGCAGTTCAGAAAATAGATCTACTCCGTAATTAACTGTTAATTGTTAATTACCGCATTCAACACTGATCTTATTAAATGTGCTCATAATGTCCTCTGTGGAAAGTGCCTTCTTTTCCTCACCGGACTTATCGATAATCGCCTCTCCCTGGTGCATCATGATGAGACGGTTTCCGTATTCTACCGCGTAACGGAGATTGTGAGTAACCATAATGGTAGTAACCTTCTTTTCCTTCACGATCTGGTCAGTAAGCTCCATAATACGGTCTGCGGTCTTAGGATCAAGTGCCGCCGTATGCTCATCAAGAATTAAAAACTCAATCGGAGTCATGGTAGACATGAGCAGGGCAAGTGCCTGACGCTGTCCACCGGATAAGGATCCTACCTGTGTATGCAGCTTATCCTCCAGTCCGAGGTTCAGTTTCTTTAAAAGTTCTTTATACTGCTCAATCTTTGCCTTGTTCACACCTTTTCCCAGGTTATAAGGCTTTCCCTTATTATCTGCAAGAGACAGATTCTCCAGAATGGTCATGGAAGGGCAGGTCCCCTTCGACGGATCCTGATATACCCGTCCAATACTTCTGTGACGCAGGAAATCCTTTTTTCCAACAATAGAAGTTCCGTTCACAACAATATCACCGGAATCAATCGGTATTGTTCCACAGATGATATTGAGCAGGGATGTTTTACCGGAGCCGTTGCTTCCAACTACTGCTACGAAATCCCCATCCGGAATTTCAAGAGAAAAGTCTTGAAACAGACAGAGTTCGTTTACGGAGCCCGGATTATAATATTTATGAATGTTCTTTAACTCGATCATGCTTCCGTACCCCCCTGTGTGGTCTGTTCTTTGCTCTCTCCTGCAGTTTCCTTAATCTTCGCACTTTTGTTACGATCCATGCTGACTACAAGAATCACAAGGAATAATACTGCGGTAATCAGCTTTAAGTCGGTAGAAGGAAGTCCAAGGCGTAATGCCAGAGCAACACATCCTTTATAAATAATGGAACCAATCACAACACTGCTCGTTACCCGCATAAAGGTAACCTTCTTAAATAAGCTTGTTCCAATGATGACACTTGCAAGTCCGATGACCACCGTTCCGGTTCCCATGGAAACATCGAAATAACGCTGCTGCTGTGCATAAGCACATCCACCAAGGGAAACCAGTCCGTTTGCAATCGCCAGTCCGACAATCTTCACAAGTCCCTTATCCACGCCAAGGGAAGTAACAATGATATCATTATCTCCTACGGCGCGAAGCAGAAATCCTGACTTCGTACGAAGGTAAGCATCCAGCAGATACTTCACAATCAGGGTAAGGATCAGAATGATGATTACCGTCTGATACGGCCGCATTGCTTCCGGGAAAATCTTATTCACAAGACCATTATCGAAGATAGTCTCATTGGTATAAATGGGAAGGTTGGCACGTCCCGCTATTCTTAAGTTTACGGTATAAAGGGCAGTCATCATAATGATACCGGAAAGCAGATCCCTTACCTTCAGCTTTACATGGATTATACCCGTCAGGATTCCAACGAGGACCCCGGCTGCAAAGCTGATCGGCAGCGTAAGCAGCGGATTCATTCCTTTGGAAATCAGGATACAGGTAATCGCTGCTCCCATCGGAAAGCTTCCATCTACCGTCAGATCCGGGAAATCCAGTATCTTATAGGTGATATAGACACCCAACGCCATAATGGCGTAAATCATACCCTGTTCAAATACACTTAATAATAGTGACACGTTTCTTCCTCCCAAAACAATCTGTACTCTCTCATTACTCTATTATCATTCTAAGTAATAAGAAAATCATATCATAACAGACCGTGATTACTCTACAATAATTTCATCAAACTTTTCGTAAGCGGATGCTACGAAATCATCATCTAATGCAAGGTTTACTTTATCTGCTGCTGCGGTATTGATATAAAGGCTGGGCTCTGTGATAACTTCATAATTCATTTCAGATGCCTTTGCTTCACCCTTTAATACCTTTGCTGCCATATGACCGGTCTGCTTTCCTAATTCGAAATATTCAAGACCCATGGAAGCAACACAGCCTGCTTTTACCTGCTCTACTTCAGATCCAAATACCGGAATGCCTGCATCGGTTGCTTTTGCAATTACGGTCTGAAGGGCAGATACAACGGTGTTATCAGTAAGGTTTGTAATGCAGTCTACCTTGGTTACCAGATCTGCTGCTGCCAGATCAACGTCTGCGATGGTGTTGATACCGGAATCTACGATTTCGAATCCATAGTTTCCTGCAGCTTCTTTATACTGTGCAATCGTACTTACGGAGTTTGCTTCACTTGTTGTATACAGAATACCGATCTTCTTTGCATCCGGAAGAATTTCACGGATCATCTTAAGCTGTGCATCAACTGCAAGTGCATCAGAAGTACCGGTAATATTGCCAACCGGGCTGCCGTCTTCCTTTGCAAGACCTGCACCAACCGGATCAGATACTGCAGTATAAATTACCGGAATGTCGGTATTCATGGTGGAGTTATAAGCGCTCATTGCACTCGGTGTTGCAATGGCACAGATTAAGTTTACTTTCTTGGAAACATAATTATCGGAAATGGTGCTTGCTGTTCCGGTATCAGCCTGTGCATTATCAAATAAAACGGTGAGGTTGGTGCCTTCTACAATACCCTCTTCCTCAAGTCCTGCCAGGAATCCTTCACGACAGTTGTCTAAGGAACCATGCTCTGCAAACTGGGAAATACCAATCGTATAGGTAACATCGGATGCTGTGGTATCTCCGGCTGCGTCTGCCGTTTCGGCGTCCGCTGCATCGGTTGTCTCCTCAGTTGCAGTTGTGGTATCTGCTGCAGGGGTCTGTGTGGAAGTACCACCACATGCGGTAAGACCTAAAATCATGGTTGCGGAAAGAATTGCTGCTAATAACTGTTTCTTCATAAGTTACTCCTCTCTACGCTCTTGGGCGTTCTCAAAAATAAATGATGTGATTCTGATAGTTTTGAGACCGGTTTACAAAAATCGAGTAGGAGGCGGTGATTAACCGCCGTCCTCTCACACCACCGTGCGTACCG
>CAVHRK010000053.1:0-23536 GCA_963638365.1 Anaerobutyricum sp.
GGACAGATATGGAGGATAACGAATGAGCAATAGCATGAACAGGAATGCCGTACAGACAGAGAGCACGGCACAGGCAGAAAGCATGGCACAAGCTGAGCAGACTGAGAAGAAGCCTGCAAGCATCGTCCGCATCGTGGGTGGGCGAACCTACACGGTGCTGATCCATTTCAATGAGGACGCCAGGGAGAGCGTAGGCAGCAAGATGGAGCGAGTCATACTGTCGGATATGGCTGGCATGGCGGTCTGATCGTAGGGTAGTGATGCCCTTACCTGAGATTATTTTTGGGAAAATACTAAAAAGTTGTTGACATTTGGTCTCAGGAAAGACAGCAAAATCTATTCTGATTAGCTGTGGTGCAAGGTTAGCACCATTTGACATCAAGGAACTGCGTGACCTGACTGCTTATGATGAACTGGAGCTTGATACACTGGGGGAGAAAAAGACGGCACTGTTTGTCATTATCTCCGATACCGATGCGACATTCAATTTCATTGTAAGTATCATGTATTCGCAGTTATTTAACCTGCTTTGTGACAAGGCAGATGATGTATATAACGGGAGACTGCCGATCCACGTCCGGTGCTTACTGGATGAGTTTGCGAACATCGGGCAGATTCCACAGTTTGAGAAGCTGATTGCTACTATCCGTAGCCGGGAAATATCAGCTTCTATTATTTTGCAGTCAAAGTCACAGCTAAAAGCTTTGTATAAGGACAACGCATCGACCATCGAAGGAAACTGCGACACAACCCTGTTTTTGGGAGGAAAAGAGAAAGATACTCTGAAAGATCTGGCAGAAATTCTTGGGAAAGAAACGATTGACCTTTACAATACCTCAGATACAAGGGGGACGAGCCAGTCCTACGGTCTGAACTACCAAAAGACCGGAAAGGAACTGATGAGCCAGGACGAGATTGCAGTCATGGATGGCAGCAAGTGTATCATGCAGCTTAGGGGCGTGAGACCTTTTTTCTCAGACAAGTTTGATATAACGAAGCATAAGCAGTACCCGCTGTTATCCGATTATGACAAAAAGAATGAGTTTGACATTGAAAAATACGTTAAGAACCGCAACAGACTACGTTTTAAGAGGAATGATGTGGTGGACGAGGTATGCGATGTCGGGGAAATTGTGGAGTAACTTCTGGTCACAACGTCCAGAAGTGGAACAACTGAATAGGGAACCAGTACACAGGGAGCTTTGATGTAGAAAAAAATATACACAAGGCTCCCTTTTATTTTTTTGAAAAAGGAGACGAATAATGAGCTTTTTTACAACATCAGTAACAGGACTTAAAACAGTAGTAACCGCTATCGGCGCAGGTGTCGGAGTATGGGGCGTTATCAACCTTCTGGAAGGGTATGGTAACGATAATCCGGGTGCAAAATCACAGGGAATCAAGCAGCTTATGAGTGGCGGTGGCATCATCATTGTGGCACAGACGGTAATTCCACAGCTTACCACACTGTTCTCATAATTCATGGGCGGGATCATTGATAAGATTACTGAATTCATAAAGGAACTGTTGCAGGGATGGGTGCTGACAAACTTTGAAACCATGTTTACCGATGTCAATGACAAGGTAGGCACGATTGCAGGGGAGGTCAGCAAAACTCCCAGCACTTGGAACTCCGGTATTTTTGACATGATAAAAACCCTGTCCGATAACGTGATGATCCCCATAGCAGGTATGATCATCAGTTTTGTACTCGTCTACGAGCTTATTTCTATGGTCATTGACAAGAATAACCTGCATGACTTCAATACAGCGATCTTTATTCGTTTTTTTATGAAAGCGTGTATTGCAGTCATGCTTTTAAGCAAGACCTTTGATATTGTCATGGCTGTCTTTGATGTGGGAAGCCACATCGTCAATTCCGCAGCGGCAGCAATCAGCGGGAAAACCAGCATTGATGTTTCAAGCACGCTGCAGACGATGTTCAATGACCAGTTTTCGGAGATGAGCATAGGCGAGCTGTTAGGACTGGGGATGGAGACCATGATCGTCAGTTTATGTATGAAAATCATGTCCGTCCTCATCACCGTCATTCTTTATGGGCGAATGATTGAAATATACCTTTATGTATCAGTAGCACCCGTTCCCTGTGCAACCGTAACCAACCGGGAATGGGGAACGATAGGAACCAATTATTTTAAGGGACTTTGTGCATTGGCATTTCAGGGATTTTTTATGATGGTGTGCGTCGCAATCTATGCGGTGCTGGTGGCAGGGGTGGCAGTAGCCGACAACCTGCATACGGCACTCTGGTCGGTGGCGGCATATACCGTGATTTTATGTTTTTCCCTGTTTAAGACAGGTTCTCTGTCAAAATCTATCTGGAATGCGCACTAAGGGAGGAAAAACATGGCAATATCTGTGCAGGTGCCAAAGGATTTGTCCGGGATCAAGACAAAAGTGGCACTGAATTTAACAAAGAGACAGATTATCTGTTTCAGTGGTGCGGCAGTAACGGGCATCCCTCTGTATTTTCTGACTAAGGGACTGATCGGGACATCAGCGGCATCACTTTTAATGATGGGGGCAATGCTTCCATTTTTCTTTTTTGCAATGTATGAGAAAAACGGCTTTCCGGCGGAGAAGATTTTATATTTCATGCTCCGGCAGAAGATACTCACACCGGGAATAAGACCGTACCGGTCAGAAAACCTCTACAAGCAGTTGGAGGAGAAAGAAAAATTACGAAGGGAGGTTCATTATCTTGAAGAAAAAGCAAAAGGCAGAACGGGAAAAACACGGAAAAAGCAGTTATCAGGGCAATAGCAGAAATAACAGCAAAAGTGGCGGTCTTACTTTTTCAGAGAAAAAGCGTCTTATGGAATTAAAACACATTTTATCCGGCAAGGGCAAAGAGAAAGAAAAGCCGACTACCGCACAAAAGACGATAACTTTTGAGAAGATGTTCCGTGACGGGATCTGTCAGGTTAGTCATCGCTATTATACGAAAATGGTGGAATTTTTTGATATTAACTATTCGCTTCTAGAAGTGGACGAGCAGGCGGACATACTGGCACAGTACAGTAAGCTCATCAATTATTTTGATCCGTCTGTGAAATTTGAACTGGTGTTATTCAACCGGCAGGTCAATGAGCAGGTACTTACGGAGCAGTTCGATATTCCACGGCAGGAGGATGATTTTAACGATATTCGTGAAGAATATACGGAAATGCTCAAAAAACAGGCGGCAAAGGGAAATAACGGCATCATCAAGTCAAAATACCTGATCTTTGGTGTGGAAAGCAACGGCTACAAGGAAGCCAAAAGCCGCCTTAATAACATCGAGAAAGATGTGATACGAAACTTAAATAACATAGGCACGACAGCAAAAGGACTGGACGGAAAGGAACGACTGCGCATCCTGCATGAATATTTCAATCAGGATACCATGAAGCCTTTCCGTTTTTCATTTAAGGATGTGGCGGAGTCTGGCAAATCGGTAAAGGACTATATCGCACCGCCGGGGTTCGATTTCCGTTACCCGAACCGCTTCAAGTCGGGAAATATGTATGGCTGTGTGTCCTATCTGGATATTTTGGCACCGAAGTTTACGGACGAGCTGATCAAGCAGCTTCTTGACATTGATGCAAACCTTACCATTTCCATGCATATGCAGACGGAAGATCCGGTAAAGGCAATCAAGAAGTTAAAAGCGGTCATTTCCAATATCCAGAAAATGAAGATTGAGGAGCAGAAAAAGGCAGTCCGCAGCGGCTATGATATGGATATTTTACCGACGGACATTGTGACTTATGAAAAGGACACACTGGAGTTTCTGGATGATCTGAACACAAGCAACCAGAAGATGATCAACATGACATTTCTCATTACCTGCTACGGAAGAACAAAGCGGGAACTGGAGAGCCTGATGCAGAGGGTGTCCGGTATCATTCAGCAGGCAAACTGTGACCTACGCTGTTTACAGTATTTGCAGGAGCAGGGACTTATGGCATCTGCACCGATTGGCTGTAACGAAACAGGAATTGAACGTACTCTTGCCACGAAGAGTACCGCAATCCTAGTACCATTCTGCACGCAGGAATTATTTATGCCAGCTCCGGCAATCTATTACGGCTTAAATGCTCTCAGCAACAACATGATCATGGCAGACCGGAAAAGGCTTCGTACACCAAATGGGGTAATACTTGGTACACCCGGAAGCGGTAAGAGCTTCAGTGCAAAGAGAGAGATTTTAAGCTGCTTTCTTATCACAAAGGACGATATTATCATCTGCGATCCAGAGGGAGAGTATTTTGCACTGGTGGCGGCACTGCATGGACAGGTCGTAAAACTTGCCACTAATTCCAAAGATTATCTGAACCCAATGGATATTCAGTTAAGCCATAAGGGAGATAAGGAAGCATTAAAGCTGAAATCGGATTTTATCATTACGTTGTGTGACCTGATTGCAGGTGGCAAGGACGGTCTGGAGAATGATGAGAAAGGTATCATTGACGAGTGTATTCGACATATTTATGATAAATATTTTGAAAATCCGGTGCCGGAGAATATGCCGATACTGGAAGATTTATATAATGCGCTTTTGAAACACAAGAACCCGAAGGCAGAGCGTATCGCCAACAGCCTTGTGCTTTATGTTCATGGCTCCCAAAACTATTTTAATCACCGCACCAATGTGGACAGCAGGAACCGTATCATGTGCTTTGACATCAGGGATTTGGGAAACCAGTTAAAAGAGCTTGGAATGTTGATCGTACAGGATGCGGTGTGGAACAGGGTATCGCAGAACAGGGAGCGAAAGATTGCCACACGCTATTACTGTGATGAGTTCCACCTTCTTCTGAAGGAAAGGCAGACTGCCATTTATTCGGTGGAAATATGGAAGAGATTTCGTAAGTGGGGTGGCATCCCCACAGGTTTGACGCAGAACGTCGGAGATTTTTTGCGTTCGGAGGAAATTGAGGGAATCCTTGGTAACAGTGACTTTGTTTATCTGTTAAATCAGAATGCCAAAGATCAGGCGATACTTGCGGATAAGCTGGGACTTTCTGATAAACAGCTCTCCTATGTTACCAATTCCGAGCCGGGAAGTGGTCTGATACTGTTTGATAACGTGGTAATCCCGTTCGTGGATAAATACCCGACAGACACAAAGACTTACAGAATTATGAATACTAAGCCGGAGGAATCGGTACAGAAGGAGGATGCAGTGTAAATGGCAGACAAGAGACAGAAAAAGCAGGCGGCAAAGGCATTTGGGAAAGAAGCATTTTCCAAGGATAAGGAAGTGACTGGAGCAAAGAATACAGAACACAGGCAGGATAACACCTTTTCTGAGGAAAATCATTTTCATGCCAATGAGAAGCCTGTAAGCAATCTGCCACGGGATGCAAACCGTGGGAATGATACAAAAAACGCAACTTCTGGTCACAACGTCCAGAAGTCACAAGTTGATGCGGAAAAGGCGTTCTTAAAGGAAAACAGCTTCATGCAGGAGGAACAGCCGGGCAATTCTGACAGCACGATGGAAAATGAGGTTCATGTAAGGGATACCTACCAACGGTCTGAGAAAAAAGGAAAATATCACAAAAAGCGTGTGCAAAGAGAACACGCACACAGAGAGTGTGCAAAGTCGGAAGATACAAAGAAGTCTGAGTATGGAGATTTCCAGACAAAGGATGCCACATTTTCGCAGGGGCAGTCGAAAGGATTTTCGGATAAGAGGGTACAGAAGGCTGCTGATAAATCGGAGAAGAACCGCCGGAAGTTGCAGAAGGCGAAAGATAAGATGCCGAAGAAGCGGCAGTATGAGATGAAGCGTGTCTTTGATGAACAGACAGGAAAGGCAAAATATGTGGTTGTTCCGGTAGAAGTGGAGATGCCATTTAAGCCGGAGAGTATCGGAAAAGCTGCGGTTCATAAGCTGCAAACGGAAAATATGTATTTTGTGCATCGTAAGATTGCAGAAACGGAGAAAGACAATTCTGCGGTGGAGGGCGCACATAAGACTGAACAGCGGGCAGAAGATGTGTACCATTACATGAAGTACCACCGTAAAAGCAAGGCACAACGCAAAAAGGACAGGATTGAAAGGCTTCAGAAAAAACAGGTCACAGCGGATATGAAGCTGGAGTATGAGAAATTCCTGAGTGAAAATCCACATTTAAAGGGGAATAGTCCGAAAAAGCAGTTGCAGAGACAGTTACAGAAACAGCGTATCAAACGGGAATATGCAAAAGCGAGGAGGGCAGGAGCAGAAGCAAAGACTGCAAAGGAAGCATTTACAAAGACCGCTAATGCCGCAACCGGGATTGCAAAGAAGTTACAGGAAATTGCGGTCAAGAATAAAACGCTTATCATCACAGTCGGTATTTTTTCGTTGCTTCTTATCATGATTATGTCAGCACTATCAAGCTGTGGCTCCATGTTTACGGGAACTGTGACAACAACTATGGCAAGTACTTATTTGAGCCTTCCGGCAGAAATTGATGCGGCAGATTTATCTTTCACACAGAAAGAAATGGAACTGCAAAATACGATTGATGCGATAGAAACCAATCATCCGGGGTATGACGAATATGATTATAACCTTGGTGCAATCGGGCATGATCCGTATACGCTCATCAGTTACCTTTCGGCAGTCCATACAGAATTTACCGCAGCGGATGTGGAAAATGAAATACAGGAACTGTTTAATGCCATGTATTCCCTTACAACAGAGGAAGTGGAAGAAACAAGGACGAGGACAGTTACAAAGACCGGAACCAGAACCGTAACAGATGCAGAAGGTAATCCTGTGCTGGATGCAGATGGCAATGTGCAGACAGAGGAATATGAGTATGAGGACGAAGAGGAATATACGGTAACAATCCTTCGTGTCACGCTTACTGTCACACCTCTTGAGAGCATTGTTGCCGGACGCATGGATACGGAACAGGCAGAAATCTTTGCCGCCTACATGGAGACAAAAGGCGGGTTACAGGTATTTGGTACACCCGTGGATTACTACTGGTATTACTATATCAGCAGTTATTATGGATACCGGAAAAATCCGAACACCGGAGCGGAGGAGCTTCACAGGGGTGTGGACATTGCAGTGCCGACAGGTACGGTTGTGTATGCGGCGCATGACGGAACGGTTACACAAGCGGCTTACGATTCCTATTATGGGAATTATGTGATGATCACGGACAGTAAGGGATATACCACAAAATATGCCCACATGGACAGCTTAACGGTATCCGCAGGGCAGAGTGTAAAAAAGGGCGATACCGTTGGAAAAAGCGGTAATACGGGAAGCAGTATCGGAAGCCATCTTCATATTGAGTGTCTGTATAACGGGGAGTATTATAACCCGTTATTTTATTTTGAAGCAGGCACACAGACCATTTACGGGGAGACACCGGGCGGAACCGGAGGAGGAACAGGAAATGTCATACCGCCAGATTCCTATGATGATGCAACCGTACAGGCACTTATGACAGAAGCCAACAAATATCTTGGTATGCCATATACCTTTGGCGGCACACCACCGTCAAGTTTTGACTGTTCAGCGTTTGTCTGCTGGGTATTTTCCAACAGCGGGGTGCATGACCTGCCACGAACCACGGCGCAGGGCATTTATGACCAGTGTACTCCGGTATCAGCGGCAGATGCGAAGGCAGGGGATATTATCTTTTTTACCGGGACATATAACGCAGGGCGTCCGGTCACGCACGTTGGCATCTACTGTGGAAACGGTACGATGGTGCATTGCGGCGATCCGATCCAGTACACATCCATCAATACATCTTACTGGCAGAGCCATTTTTACGGCTTTGGAAGATTAAATTAACGGAGGGAGGAAACACAGGTTGTCAGTAGAGAGAATCAATTCACAGCTTAAAAAGGTCAGGGAACAGATCGCACAGCTTCAGGCAAAGGAAAAAGACCTTGCAGAGCAGAAACAGATGGCAGAGGATGCCGAAACCATGAAGATCATAAAGAAATATAAAATTTCATCCGAGCGTTTACAGATGTTAAACAGGCTCAGTGAGGATGAAGTCAGACAATTATTACAGAAACGGGAACAGGAAAAGGAGGGTTCAATCAATGAAAAAGAAGAAGTTATCCGTTAAGGCACTGATGTCCCTTGTTCTGTCGGCAATACTGTTTTGTATGCCGGCAGGGGCATTTTTCGCTAACAGGGCAAATACGGTGGAGGTTCATGCGGAGGATACCGCAGAACAGCAGACAGAGAGTACAGAAAATACAGGCAGTACAGGGGATACAGAAAGTACGGGCAGTACCGGGAACACGGTGACACCCGGCAATGGCAAGGAAGAAAACTCCGGAGGAACTGCCGGGGATGAAAAAACAGAAAATTCCACAGAGGGAGCAGCGGAAGGAACGACGGAAGAAACAACCGAGGAGACAGAGCCAGCGAAGTGTACCTGTACGGAAAAGTGCAGCCAGTATGAGGTGGATAAGGACTGTGCAGTATGCAGTAAAGACTACAAGGAATGTGCCTATGTAAATCCTAGTGTAAAAATCACGATTGCTACACCGGCAGGATGGCATAACGATACCACAAAGGTACATATTTCGGTGGAAGATACGAGAAAATCCGGCAACTTTACCATCCAGAAAGTGCAGGCAAAAGTGGCGCAGAATGGAAGCTGGACGGACATCACAGAGGATATGTATGTGGAGATTTCCGAGAACAGCACCATTTATGTGCAGGTCACTGACCAGAAGGGAAAGACCTATGAGAAAAACCGCTATATCAAGTGCTTTGATTTCACAAAGCCTACCTTAAATGCGGCAGTCAGTGACGGTCTTTTGAGCATTCAGGCGCATGATACGGATTCCGGTATCAAGGCAATCTATGTAAATGGCTATGAATTTACGGAGCATACGAATGGGGCATTGAACATCCGACTGCAACAGTTTGATGCCGGGTATCAGTATTTTACGATTTCCGCTATGGACAATGCGGGAAATATATCGGAGATTTACAAAACTGCCAATCCTTATTACACCGATCCGGAGACGAAGGACAGCAATGAAAAAGATCCAGCGGAACAGCTCCCGGTGGATGCGTCTGCAACTAAGCCTAGTTCCGCAACCGCACAGGTTACGGAGCATACCAAAACAGACAGCAATGGGAATACCATTTCCGAGACGGGAACCGGAACAGGCACTTCATCCACGAAACAGTCTCCGGGTACGGGAGATACCACAGACAGTGCAGATAAAAGCAGTGAAAGCAGTACATCGAAGCAGGGCAAAGAGTTTTATACGATCCAGACTGCTTCGGAGAAGGTGTTTTATCTTATCATTGACAGGGACGGTGACGAGGAAAAGGTATATTTCCTTACGGAAGTGAGCGAAAATGACCTGCTTAACACCACATCCGATAACAGTGAGACACTTCCGAAAAACTCTGCCGCACTGGAGTCGGCAATCCCGGTCAAGGATGCGGCTCTTGACAATAACAATACCGATGCCACGGGAAATAAGAAACCGGATGCAGAAACGGTGGAAGAAAATACCGAGGAGAGTACTGAGGAAGGCAGTGAGCCGGAAACCACAGAGCAGAAACAGGATGGTTCCGGCTTTTCCTATCTTATCATGGGGATTGCTGCGGTAGCCGTGATTGGTGTGGTTTACGTCATAAAGGCAAAGAAGAAAAAGGAAAACTTCATTGACGATGATGAGGATGAACTGGAGGACGATTACGAAGAAGATTACGACGATGAGGACGGGGAAGAAGCTGATCCGGACGAAGAATTTATGAAAAACACGGATGCTGAGGAAACAGATACAGAGAATGAGGAGGAATAAAAGATGCAGTTAGTGATCGCAGAGAAGCCGAGCGTGGCACAGAGCATTGCAGGTGTGCTTGGCGCGACCGAGCGTAAGGACGGATACATGGAGGGCAATGATTATATCGTGTCATGGTGTGTGGGACATCTGATCGAACTGGCACAGCCGGAAAGATATGATGAAGCCTTACAAAAATGGACATACGAGAGCCTTCCAATCATCCCAGATACATGGCAGCATGCAGTTAAGAGCGATACAAAAGCGCAGTATAAGGTGCTGTATCAGCTCATGCACGATAACAGGGTGGACTCCGTAGTGTGTGCCACTGATGCCGGACGGGAGGGAGAACTGATCTTCCGTCTGACTTATAACATGGCAGGCTGTGACAAGCCAATGCAGCGTTTATGGATTTCTTCTATGGAGGAAAGTGCCATCAAAGAGGGATTTTCCAATCTCAGACCGGGAAGTGAATATGACCATCTGTATGAATCCGCACTGTGCAGGCAGGAAGCAGACTGGCTTGTCGGTATCAACGGCACAAGGCTTTTTACCGTGTTATATGGCGGAAAAGCATTGAAGGTGGGGAGGGTGCAGACACCCACCCTTGCCATGCTGGTAGACCGTGAAGCAAAGATTATGAATTTCAAGAAAGAAGCCTACTATGTGGCGCATATCCTGGGCAATGGTCTGGATGCAGTATCGGAGCATATCCGTGACAAGGCAGAAGCAGAAAAAATCGCAGGAACCTGCGCAAACGGACAGGCTCTTGTGACCGCCGTGGTTAAGGAAGAAAAGTGGATTGCACCGCCGAAGCTCTATGACCTTACCACGTTACAGAGGGATGCCAACCGCTTATTTGGGTTTACCGCAAAGCAGACGTTGGAATATACGCAGAGCCTTTATGAGAAAAAGCTGGTGACATATCCGAGAACAGACAGCCAGTATCTTTCCGATGACATGGAGGGGACAGCAAGAAATGTGATCGAAGCGATTTTTAATTCTTTGTTGTTTGAGCAGAATATCATGTTCAACCCGGATGTGAAAAAAGTGTTGAACAGCAAGAAAGTAACAGACCACCATGCCATTATCCCGACAATGGAAATCGTAAAGCAGGACTTAAAGGCGATACCGGAGAGTGAAATGAAGATACTTTCCCTTTGCGCTAACCGCCTGCTCTGTGCCACTGCCGAGAAACATATTTACAATTCCACCAAAGCAGAACTTACCTGTAATGGTATGGTTTTCAAGGTTTCCGGAAAAGAAATCTGGAAAAATGGATGGAAAGATTTCGAGGACTTTTTCAAAAATTCGTATAAGACCTCGGAAGATAAGAAAGATTCCGATGATACAAAGAAACTGCCGGAGCTTACCGAGGGCATGACGGTAACGGTTGAAGATACCAGAGTATCGGAACATTTCACACAGCCACCAAAACACTTTACAGAGGACAGCCTTTTATCAGCAATGGAGCGTGCCGGAAGTGAAGATATGGACGAGGATGTGGAGCGTAAGGGACTGGGGACACCTGCCACAAGAGCAGACATTATTGAAAAGCTGGTAAAGGACGGTTTTGTAAAGCGTGAGAAAAAACAGATGATCCCGACGGAGGACGGTATGAAGCTGATCACAGTGCTGCCGGATGTTGTGAAATCCCCGAAGCTGACCGCAGACTGGGAGAATGAGCTGACACAGGTATCCAAAGGAGAAGTATCTGCCGGGCAGTTCATGTCGGGGATCAAGGCTATGGTAAGTGACCTTGTAAAGACTTATCACAGTGTCAGTGAGGAACAGAAAAATATGTTTGGTGCAGGAAATAAGCAGGAAGTCTTTGGAACGTGTCCGAAGTGTGGCGGTGATGTGGTAAAAGGTAAGTTCGGAGCTTACTGTAAAAATAAATGCGGCATGAATGTAGGCAGGGCATTGGGAGTGCAGCTTTCCGATGCGCAGGTAAAGAGCCTTCTTGCAGGAAAAAAGATACTGGTCAAAGGGTTAAAAGGGAAGAAAGGGAACTATGATGCGTATCTGATCCCGGAGAACATTGAAGATTTTTCTTATACCAAAGATGGAAAAGAAATCAAGGGTTCGCAGTACAAATTTAAGATGGAGTTTCCACCGAGGAAAGGAAAGTAAGGGTAGGGTGAAAGCAGTCCGCAGGGGCTGCTTTTCTGCTATCTGAAATCAAAGAAAGGAGATTTTTGCGTGAGAAAATATGATTTTATATCTGCTCTGGCACAGGAAACTGCCAAAGAAGTAGTGAAAAACCGTGACGAGTGGATGAAGTATCTGACCACAGCGGCAAGGCTGTATAAGTACCCATTCCGGGAACAGCTTTTAATCTATGCACAAAGACCGGACGCAACAGCGTGTGCTTCCATTGAGATTTGGAATGAGCGGATGCACTGCTGGGTAAACAAAGGTGCTAAGGGTATTGCACTCATTGATGAGGACGATGCGCATGGAAAGAGACTGAAATATGTCTTTGATGTATCCGATGTCCATGCCGCAAGGCGCATCGGACGTTATCCAGAGCTTTGGGAAGTACATGAGGAACATAAGGATGCTGTGATCAACAGACTGGAACAGACTTATGGCAGTACAGATGAGAAACAGTCATTTGAGGAAAAGTTGATCGAGATTTCCAGAAGGATTGCGGCAGACTATTATGAAGAACTGCTTCCAGATTTAAAGTATCTGACAGAGGGTAGTTTCCTTGACGGACTGGATGAGCAGAATGTAGGTATCCGTCTTAGAGAAACACTGGCAGACAGTATTTCTTTTACTTTATTATCAGCCTGCGGAGCGGATATGGAGGAGTACAAGTCGGAGCTTACCTTTGATTTTATCCATGAATTTAATTCTATGGATACATTGAGTGTCTTGGGGGATGCAGCAAACGAACTGGCGAAACCGGTGCTTTTAGAGATTGGAAGGACAGTCCGGGCATACAACCGGAACCATGTAAATGAGGTAGAACAAAATTTATCGCAGAAAGGACTTGCAAATACCTTAGAAGTAGACTACAATGCTTTAAAGCGTGAAAGCAAGGACGCACAGGAAGAATCCATCGACAACCAATATCACAGCGTAGAAAGGGGCAATGACAATGAATCTGACTTACGAACAGAACGGGGATTATCTGATCCCGACATTACAGGCGGACATCCAGCCGGAGGAAGCAGTAACGAAATTCGGGATGATGAGGGAGAGCTTTCTGAAGGAGAACCACAGGGGCGTGTACTCAGCGTTTCTTCTGAAGGGCAAACTGAAAGAGCATCTGTTGACCATACAGAAGCAGGCAGAGGAGCGGATGGAGCAGTTGACATCACAGATGGCGGCAGGCGAGGGAGTGACCGAACAGCTCAAGGAAGCCGATCAGATGCTCTGGGTAGCGAAGATGAACAGCATCCAGAACCGGGCAGAGGAGATCGTGAGGGACGAACTGATTTACCGTCTGTAGAAGATACACCTTTACAGGGAGAAGCACCGGAACCTGTCTTTACACAATTAAGCCTGTTTCCTTCTTTTGAGGAACAGGTCGGAACAGTCGCAGCAGCGGAAGCTGGTATGAAATATACCATGCCCGCTGCTTTTTCTTTGCCACAGGAGGAGCTGGACACCATTTTAAGAAGTGGTGGGGGAAAGCAGCACAGCAGGAAGCGCATCTATGCCAAATATACCGAGGGCAGGGATGCAGAGGGCATGGTAGAGTTTCTGAAAAATGAATACGGACAGACCGGGAAAGGATTTGAAATTGGTGGTCATCCGGTGTCGGTATGGTTTGATGAACACGGCATGAGTGTTGGTTATGGAACGCAGGCAAAGGAAGCACCGATTGCAACCATGAACTGGGAGGATGTGGAAAGCCATATCCGCTCTATGGTGGAAAACGGAACGTATATGAGTGCCAGCGAAGCCTTTCTTGTGGATACGCAGGAGAGAAAACGGGTAGCCAATCAGATATTTTTCTTTCTGCGTGACGGGATGGATGAAGCACCGGAAGAAATTGGAATCAAGGCAGGCAATTATCCGGACAGTGAAGAAACACTTATAAATCTGCTTTCTGATCATGATGGCAGAGAAAAAATCAGGGCGATTATCGAAGATGCGGGGGAGCGTCTTGCATCCGGGGAAGCAACATTAAGATGGCGTCATGTGAAGTCGCCGGAGTATCTTTTGTCAGAGATTGCAGACCTTGACAGGGAAAAACTGGAGTTCCCGCTGCCGGACACACTGGAGGTAAAGCAGGAGGATTTCATCACACAGGATGAGATTGACTATGCCCTTGGAAGGGGAAGTGGATATTCCAATGGAGCGTTCCGTATTTATGATTATTTCACAGAGGGACATGACAAAAAGGAAACGGTAGCATTTCTGAAAAATGAATATGGGATTGGCGGAGGTTCCAGTGGTCTGCCGGGGAATGATGATTCCCATCATGACCATGACGGCAAGGGTATCCGTCTGGAAAAAGGCAGTTATGGCAATCCGTATGCAAAAGTGCTTCTGAACTGGAATGTTGTGGAGAAAAGACTGCGGGAACTGATTGCCGAGGACAAATACCTTTCCGCAGAGGGAAAAATAAAATACCGGGAATATAAAGAAGAACAGGCAAGGGCAGCAAGACAGCGAGAACTTGACAGGCTTGAACATGGCGTGCGGCTGAACTGTAAAAATGCGATAGAAAGTACCATTGCAGAGAAATTTGACGGTTTTATACTTCCGAGAAATACGGCAGATGCAATCGTCAATGAATATGGCATGGAGTGTGTAGAATTTGTCCTTGCCAATACGATCAGACATTTTGATTATGACGGGCGTTTTTCTTTGAACAACAAGGAATGGGCAAAAGGTATTGTTGCAGAGAATGAATGGCAGAACAATGACCTGATTTTAAGCACACATCCGGCAGTATTGGACGGTTTTACCAATCAGGCGAGAAGATATATCAATGTGCTGAGGGAAAAGGAACAGGAAAAGATCACAATAGATGGTTTTGAATGTACGCTGATTGACAAATGGGGGACAGAGGAGGAAACGTATCTTCTTGGAAACGATGTGTCAGATCCAGAGTATTATTTTGCCCAGATCAATGAAATGATCTTTGAATATGACCATAAGCCGGAGCGTAATGAGGTAGAAGAGGACTACGTCAATGCAATGGCAGAGGCAGATATAGACCGGCATGAAGCGGAGGTATTTGCACGTTTTGAGGGAACCGATGGAACAGAGGAACCGGAGAAAACACATGGACTGTCATGGCATGTGATTCATGATGCGGATGATGATGAGGGAAATCCGACACAGTGGAGTGCTACGCTTTCTGAAGGTGTATTCTTATGGATTGATAAGGAAATAGATGGATATGCCATTTATGATACGGAAGATACAACCCGTTCGGCACTGGAAACCTTTGCAACGCTGCAGGAAGCAATGGACTGGGGCGATGAACTTGCAGAAAGTGGCAGGGAAATGGACGATGAACTCGATTCCATTGACACACAGGCTGCCCGTGAGAAACTGGAAAATGGAGAAGCAGACCGCCAGACGGAGAAAATGCTCTCACAGGTGCTTACCGGGGAATGGGAGCCGGTTACACTTCCCTCACAGGAAGAAAATAAACCTATACCGGATAAAAGGAATGCTGTCAATTTCCATATCAGCAATGATGCCCTTGGTGTGGGGACACCGAAAGAAAAATTCCGCAGAAATGTGGAAGCCATTAAGCTGTTGGAGCAGATCGAGGGCGAACACCGATATGCCACACCGCAGGAACAGGAGATTTTATCACAGTATGTTGGCTGGGGCGGACTTGCCGATGCCTTTGATGAAAGCAAGACGAACTGGACAGCAGAGTACCAGGAATTAAAAAATCTGCTGTCACCGGAAGAATACCGCATGGCAAGGGAAAGCACATTAAATGCGCATTATACCAGTCCTGCCATTATCCGCAGTATGTATGATGCCATTGAAAAAATGGGATTTACCAAAGGCAACATTCTGGAGCCTTCGATGGGGATCGGCAATTTCTTTGGGATGATGCCGGATTCCATGAAAGAAAGCAGACTGTATGGCGTGGAACTGGACGGTATCACGGGGCGTATCGCAAAGCAGCTCTATCCACAAGCAGATGTGCAGATCAAAGGCTTTGAAAAGACCGACTATCCGAATGATTTCTTTGACATTGCCATCGGCAACGTGCCTTTCGGACAGTACAAGGTGGCAGACCGGGCATATGATAAAAATAATTTCCTGATCCACGATTATTTCTTCGCAAAGACTTTGGATAAGGTACGTCCCGGCGGTGTGGTAGCTTTTATCACAAGCAAGGGAACGATGGACAAGGCAAGTCCGGAGGTAAGACGCTATCTTGCACAGCGGGCAGACCTGCTTGGGGCGGTAAGACTTCCAAACACGGCATTTAAGGCAAATGCGGGGACGGAAGTTACTTCGGATATTTTATTTTTCCAGAAGCGTGACCGCATGGTGGAGCGGGAGCCGGACTGGGTGCATTTATCGGAAAATGCCGATGGGATTGCCATGAACTCCTATTTTGCAGAACATCCGGAGCAGATCGTGGGAAAGATGGAAATGGTATCCGGTCCGTATGGCATGGAAAGCACCTGCAAGCCGGATGAGAGCCGATCTTTTGAGGAACAGCTAAAAGAAGCGGTTGGACGTATTACCGGACAGATTGATACGATGGAACTGGATGAGGAGCTGGAGGACGAACTGGGCAGGCAGAATATTCCTGCTGATCCGAATGTGAAAAATTTCAGTTATACGGTAGCAGAGAAGAAAGTGTATTACCGTGAAAATTCCGTCATGAAACCTGTGGAAGTGTCAGACACGGTAAAAGAACGTATCAAGGGCATGGTGGCAATCCGCAATTGTACGCAGGAACTGATAGATATGCAGCTTGATGACTATGGGGATACGGCAATCAAAGAAAAACAGGCAGAACTTAACAGCCTGTATGACGCTTTCTCAAAGAAATATGGTCTGATCAATTCGCAGACCAATAAGCGGGCATTTAGTCAGGATTCTAGTTACTGCCTGCTATGTTCTTTGGAAAAGCTCGATGATGAGGGCAATTTCAAAGGAAAAGCAGATATGTTCACAAAGCGCACCATTAAGAAAGCCGAGGTGGTGACCAGTGTGGACACAGCCAGTGAAGCACTTGCGGTGTCCCTTGGGGAAAAAGCAAAGGTTGATCTTGCATATATGGAGGATCTGACCGGAAAAGATAAAGATACCTTGACCGAGGAGCTTCGAGGTGTGATTTTTCAGAACCCTCTTACTGATGAGTGGGAGACAGCAGACGAATATCTGAGCGGCAATGTCCGGGAAAAGCTGGAAGTTGCAGTTACTTATGCGGAGAATCATCCGGAGTATGCGGTAAATGTGCAGGCACTACAACAGGTGCAGCCGAAAGAACTGGATGCCAGTGAAATTGAGGTGCGTATCGGTGCCACATGGATTGCTACGAAGTACATCGAAGATTTCATGCGTGATACCTTTGAGACACCGGAGCATTTATTCCGTAGGGATGTCATGGGTGTGCAGTTTTCCAATGTGACGGGCGAATGGAATGTCAAAGGGAAAAATGCAGATTATGGCAATTCCCTTGTCAACATGACGTATGGAACGAGCCGGGTAAATGCGTATAAGATACTGGAAGATTCCTTAAATCTGAAAGATACCAGAGTGTATGATACCATTGAGGAAGATGGAAAGGAAAAGAGAGTCCTCAACAAAAAGGAAACGATGATTGCCAGCCAGAAGCAGGAAGCCATCCGGGAAGCCTTTAAGGACTGGGTGTTCCGTGATCCGGAGCGCAGGCAGGTACTTGTTGCAAAGTATAATGAGCTTTTCAATTCCACCAGACCAAGGGAATATGACGGTTCACATCTGAAATTCCCCGGCATGACACCGGATATTGAGTTAAAGCCTCACCAGAAAAATGCAGTGGTTCATGTACTTTATGGGGATAATACCCTGCTTGCCCATTGTGTGGGAGCCGGAAAGACTTTTGAAATGACAGCGGCAGCCATGGAGAGCAAGCGTCTGGGATTATGTCAAAAGAGCTTATTTGTGGTTCCGAACCATTTGACGGAGCAGTGGGCAAGTGATTTTTTACGGTTATATCCCGGAGCCAATATCCTTGCTGCAACAAAGAAAGACTTTGAGCCTGCCAATCGTAAGAAATTCTGTTCCAGAATAGCCACAGGAGATTATGATGCGGTTATTATCGGGCATAGTCAGTTTGAGAAAATTCCACTTTCGCAGGAAAGACAGGTAGCCATTATTGAAAGGCAGATTGATGAGATTGAGCTTGCCATTGCACAGGCAAAAGCCGACAACGGAGAACGCTACACCATTAAGCAGATGGAGAAATCAAGAAAATCACTTCTTACAAGGCTTGAAAAGCTGAATGATGCATCAAGGAAAGATAATGTGGTGACCTTTGAGCAGCTTGGTGTGGACAGGCTTTTCGTGGACGAGAGCCATAATTATAAAAATCTGTTCCTTTATACTAAGATGCGTAATGTGGCAGGAATTGCACAGTCTGAGGCACAGAAGTCTTCGGATATGTTTGCAAAATGTCAGTATTTAGATGAGTTGACGGGCGGTAAGGGCGTGACCTTTGCAACAGGTACGCCGATTTCAAACAGTATGACGGAGCTTTACACCAATATGCGTTACCTTCAGTATGGTACGCTTCAGAAGTTAGGTCTGGGACATTTTGACAGTTGGGCATCCTCTTTTGGAGAAACGCAGACCGCCATTGAGCTTGCACCGGAGGGAACCGGATATCGGGCAAAGACAAGGTTTGCAAAGTTTTTTAATCTCCCAGAGCTGATTGCACTTTTTAAGGAGAGTGCCGATATTCAGACACCGGATATGTTAAATCTCCCTGTGCCGGAAGCAGAGTATGAAAATGTGGTGCTAAAGCCAAGTGAATATCAGAAAGACATGGTGGCATCTTTGGCAGAAAGGGCAGAAGCCGTGCGTGACAGACAGGTACAGTCTTATGAGGACAATATGCTAAAGATTACCAATGACGGAAGAAAGCTGGCATTAGACCAGAGGCTTATCAATGATATGCTGCCGGATGATGAAAATTCAAAGGCAAACACCTGTGTGGAAAAGGCATTTGAAATATGGGAACAGACAAAGGAGCAGAAGTCAACGCAGCTTATTTTCTGTGACCTGTCAACACCGAAAGGAGATGGTACATTTAATGTTTATGATGACATCCGCAACAAGCTGATCGAAAAGGGTGTCCCACCGGAAGAAATCGCATTTATACATGAAGCAAATACGGAGCTTAGGAAAGCGGAGCTGTTCGGAAAAGTAAGAAGCGGACAGGTTCGTTTTTTACTTGGTTCCACACAGAAGATGGGAGCCGGAACCAATGTGCAGGACAGGCTTATCGCACTGCACCACCTCGATGTGCCTTGGCGTCCTTCTGACATTGAACAGCAGGAGGGGCGTATTTTACGACAGGGCAATCTTAATCCCAAGGTCAAGATTTTCCGCTATGTGACGGAAGGAACCTTTGACAGTTATTCGTGGGTGCGACGTGAAGTTGCTTAATTTAACTGTTTGGCGGACTATCCGACCAAACCAGCCATTCCGTTGGCTGAAGCCCTCACCATTGGCTTTGGAAGTAATGACATTGTTCAAAAGCTGGTGATAAAAGTAACCCTATTTGGAGACTTAAACCGTGAGGTTAAAATCGAAACTGCTAGCTACAGAGCGGTTAGGGTGCAGGCTTTGATAGTATGGTTAACATATGTGAACCGCTGATAAACTTCGTTAAGGCTGAACAAGCCAAAGTAGCTGACAGGCTTGAACCAAAAGGTGTGCAGTTGGATACCCCTCTCCAGCGATGGGGGTACACGGACATAAGACTGCCGGAGAAGAGGCGGAACCTAACCTATCATGTTAATTAAGTGGAACACGGTAAGCCCGTATTTCTGCCCATGGGGCAGGCAGACCGTAAGGAAAGCTGTTGGGAATGCGGGTATGGGATTGCGGAAAAAGCGAATGCCACTCTGTAACGGAGTGGATAGAGGTTCAAAATTTGCCCCACCCGAAAGGGGAGCAGACTTCCGCATGGTGCTTAATTACGAGAGAATTTATAGAATTTTTGAAAGGAGTAAAGCAAATGGACATGAAAATGTGTGCGACTTCTGACGTCGCAAAGGAATGGGACAAGATTGATTGGAACAAAGCCAATGCGTACGTTAAAAAACTACAAATGCGTATCGTAAAGGCTCATCAAGAGGGTAAACATGGCAGGGTAAAATCCTTGCAGTGGTTACTCACACACTCTTTTTACGCAAGAGCTTTAGCTGTAAAAAGGGTAACAGAAAATCGAGGAAAAAGGACAGCAGGAGTAGACGGAGTATTATGGTCTACACCCAAGTCCAAATACGAAGCAATTCTTGATTTAAAACGCAAGAACTACAAACCACAACCATTAAAAAGGGTATATATACCTAAGAAGAATGGGAAAAAGAGACCTTTAAGTATTCCTACTATGAAAGACAGGGCAATGCAGACATTATATAAATTTGCATTGGAGCCGATTGCGGAAATCACAGCAGACCCTAATTCCTACGGTTTTAGGATTGGCAGATGTACGCAGGACGCAATAGAGCAGTGCTTTACAAGTCTGAATAAGGTAAAATCGCCAAAATGGGTACTTGAGGGAGACATTAAGGGATGTTTTGACAACATTAGTCACGAATGGATTTTAAAGAATATCCCATTAGATAAGGAAATCCTGCGTAAATGGCTGAAATGCGGATATATCGAAACTGGAAAACTGTTTCCTACGGAGCAGGGTAGTCCGCAAGGTTCGGCTATCTCGCCAGTTATCTGTAACATGGTGCTTGACGGATTGGAAGCAAAACTGAAAGCGAAATACCATAAAACGAAGATAAAAGGGAAAGCATATTTTCCAAAAGTAAATTTTATCAGATATGCAGATGATTTTATTATCACAGGCGAAACAAAGGAACTTCTTGAAAATGGTGTACTACCGATTGTGGAGGAATTTATGGCAGAAAGAGGATTGGAGTTGTCTAAGGAAAAGACGGTAATCACACACATCACAGACGGCTTTGATTTTCTCGGCTGTAACATCAGATGGTATAAGGATAAGTTATTAACCAAGCCATCTAAAAAGAATTACAAAGCAATCGTGGATAAAGTTCGTTCAATTATTAAAAGTAATGCAACATGCCGACAGGAAGATTTAATCAGACAGTTAAATCCCGTAATTCGTGGTTGGGTTAATTATCAGAAATATAATGTATCATCACAAGCGTTTGAAAGATTTGATTTCGATGTATGGAGAAGCCTTTGGAGATGGTGCTATCGCAGACATCCGAAAAAGGGTAAAAAGTGGATTGCCAAGAGATATTTCAGACAGATAGGTACAAGAAGCTGGACTTTCTGTGCCACAACGAAAGATGGTTTTGCACTAAAACTGATTTATGCAACAGATACTCATATCACGAGATTTCTGAAAACAAAATCAGAAGCAACACCGCTTGACAGCAGATGGGAAGAATATTTTGAGGAAAGAGACACTATGCGAATGATGCGTGAGATAAAGGGAAGAAAGAAGATAAACGCACTGTATAAAATGCAGAATGGAATATGCCCTCACTGTAACGAACGCATTACGATTGAAAGAGGTTTCAGAATACACACGACACTAGGCAGCGACTACAAGGAAAGACATTATTTACTTCATGCCGATTGTCACAGAAAGATACACTACTCGATTGAAGTTGATGAGCTGGCTCTGTTAGAACAACAGGGTTTATAAGTGCTTGAGCCGTATGAGGGGAAACTCTCACGTACGGTTCTTAGGGGGGAAGGCGGTAGTAATACTGCTGACCTACCCGACCAGCTCATAGAGAATAAGCAGAAATTCATCGGTCAGATCATGACCAGTAAATCCCCGGTGCGAAGCTGTGAGGATGTGGACGAAGCGGCACTTTCCTATGCAGAGGTAAAGGCACTTGCCACAGGCAACCCGTATATCAAGGAAAAGATGGATCTGGACATTCAGGTATCGAAGCTGAAACTGATGAAGGCGAACCATACAAGCCAGAAATACCGTCTGGAGGATAATATTACAAAGCATTACCCACAGCAGATCGCTATTTTCAAGGAGCGGATCAATGGTTTTACTGCGGATATGCAGAAATATGAACAGAATAAGCCATTAGATAAGGAGCAGTTTGCCATAACCATCGGGGGAAAGGCATACACCGATAAAAAGGAAGCCGGAACTGCCATCATTGCCATGTGTAAGGAAATCAAGGGCATCAATGCCAGTGCAGATGTGGGGGAATACCTTGGATTTAAGCTGAATGTGACCTTTGATTCTTTCAATAATAAATTCGTGATGAATGTTAAAGGCAACATGAGCCATCCGATGGAAGTCGGTACTGATCCGCTCGGCAATATCACCCGTATCAACAATGCACTGGAAGCAATGCCGGCACAGCTTGAGGAAGCACAGACGAAACTTTCCAATGTGGAACATCAGCTTGAGACAGCAAAAGCGGAGGTAAATAAGCCGTTTGCGCAGGAAGCGGAGCTTAGTGAGAAGCTGGATCGTCTGACTGCACTGAATGCTCTTTTGAACATGGATGAAAAGGGGAACGATGCGATTGGCATGGACGAGGAAACGCAGGAAGCAGAACCGGAAAGAAAACTTGCAGACCGACCAGCAGAACGGACTTCATTGAAGGGGAAACTGTCCGAAATGAAGGCAAGGGTGTCCGGGACACCTGCAGGAAGGGATGCAGTGGATAAGGCAAAAGGAAAGGAGGAAGTAATATAAATTTCATAATTTTTGTGTTGCAAAGCGGACATTTCCATAATAGAATAAAGATAGAAAAGAATGCAAATTACATTGAGTAATAGGCAGAATAACAGCCATACTAATAAAGGAGGTGTTTATATGGCAACTTCAAGTATCACTAAAAATTTTGTTATATCTGGTCAGAAGCAGGTGGAGATGTTTGTCGATGCGATAGAAAGCTCTGCCAATAATCGCCCAGTGCGTGTTCCGGTAGCAGCAAGGGAATTAACAGACACAAATGATATAATAAAATTGATGGAGAAAAGGAAGAAAGCGAATGTTGCAAAAAGATAAATATTCAGTAATTAACATTCGTAAGTATCTCGAAAGTGATGATCCGAGGCTCGGAGAGGAAGATTTAATTCAAATTCTCTCCGAGTTTTCATGTGAGAAGAACCCGGATGTTGAAAGGTTTTTGAAAAAGAGTTCTATTGAGTTTACTAAAAAGAATCAATCTATTACATATATTGTGCTGTCCATTGACGATGGTGAATTGCTGGGATATTTTACGATTGCATTGAAACCATTAACGGTTCGTGGAGAAACAGTAAGTAATACAGTGAAAAAGAAATTATTGCGGATCAGTGAGTTAGATGAAGAAACACAGACCTATACGATGTCCGCATACTTGATTGCACAGCTTGGAAAAAATTTTACAAACGGTGCAAATGAGAAGATTACTGGTGCAGAACTTCTTGAAGCAGCGTGGAACAAAGTGGAAGAAATTCAATATCAGGCAGGTGGAGTGGTAACATTTTTGGAAGCAAATGATGATGCTAAATTACTATCTTTCTATAATGATAATAAATTTGTAAAATTTGATACCAGACAAACCACTTCAAAAGATCAGGAGCCACA
>CAVHRK010000054.1:0-2452 GCA_963638365.1 Anaerobutyricum sp.
TAATAAGAAAGGGTGATTTGCATGAGTGATTTTAGAGAATATCTTGATCAACAATTGAAAAATGAGGAATTTAAAAAGGAATGGGATTATTCAGAATGCGAGTATAGTCTTGCACGAAGTCTTGTTCTGGCAAGGAAAGAAAAACATATGACACAGAAAGAACTTTCTGAAAAGACAGGAATTAATCAGGCGGACATAAGCAAGATTGAGACAGGAAACGCGAACCCGGCATTATCAACGCTTCAGCGTTTGGCGGAAGGTATGGGTATGGTACTTAGATTAGAATTTGTACCAAAGAATTTGTGATGAAGATGAGGAATGCAAGATGAAACAGTCCAAGGAATATCCCAATATTGATATGAAACAGACGGGTAATAAACTGAAACAGTATATGAATGTTGCAGGTTTGTCTGTAAAGGATATTCAAGAATATCTTCATCTTTCGTGTCCACAACCAGTTTATCGTTGGATGAAGGGAAGTATTCTTCCATCGGTTAATCATTTGTTGATGTTGAGTGAACTTTTCGAAGTGCATATGGAGGAATTATTGGTTAAGAAACAGAGGGAAATGATACCAGTCAAATTAAAAGATAGATTGAAAATGTACTGTAAGAAACTGGAACACAAATATATATTGACGTAGATGTCTGCTCGGCAGTTGGCCCTGTGTCAAGATTTAGCACAAAATAAAATGAGAAGTTCTGCCAGCTAAGCTGCCGGCAGAGTGCTTACCCTCTCATACAGTTTTTCAAAGTCATCAGGAGACATGTAATCACAGTGACTATGAATCCTGACAGTATTATAAAAGGTTTCGATATACTCAAATACAAGCCGGTAGGCATGTTTGTAATTAATGATATTAAATCTGTTAAGCCATTCTCGTTTGATCAGGGAATGGAAGGATTCGATGCAGGCGTTATCGTATGGATAGCCGCTGTGGGAATAGCTCCTCTGCATCTTTTCAGTGGCTTCACGCCACGCTTTTGAAACATACTGGCTGCCACGATCAGAATGGATAATAAGTGGCTGGTCAGTATTGCGGCAAGCTTTAGCCTTGTTGATAGTTTCGATAACTGTAGATACTTCCATGGTATCTGCAAGAGTCCAGGCAATGATCTTCCTGGCATATAAGTCCATTACGCAGTTGAGGTACACAAAACCATCATGAGTCCAGATATAAGTTATATCTGTGCACCAGACAGCGTTGGGACGTTCCGGATTAAACTGTTCATTAAGAATGTTGTGAAGTTCTTTACTGAAATCAGAGTCCCTGGTTGTGGTAGTCCATGGTTTGGTCCACTGGGCACGAATGCCCATTTCACGCATGTATTTACCGACAGTGCGTTGACTAATGGTTTCGCCGGATTTACGAAGTTCCATGGATATTTTAGGAGCACCGTAATTCTGTTTAGAATCATCATAAATTTTCTGGATTTCCTTTTTGACAGCTTCTTTTCGCTGACGGGAAGGAGAGACCTTCCTGTTAAGGAAGGACCGGTATCCAGAGCGGGACACGCCTAAAATTTTCAGCATTCCGGAGATAGAGACGCGGCGTCCGGTTACATTGGCAGCCTCTACCTTTGCAGAAACTTCAGTATAGATAGCTTCTGTCAGTCTTTTCCCAGAATGCCGATGGCTTTTTTTAACACATCAAGTGCATCCTGGGTATCACGGAGTTCACGCTTGAGACGAGCAATTTCTTTCTCTTCTTCCGAAGCGTAACTACCGGAGCCAATAACCGGAATATCACCGTCATTGTCCTTAAACTGGGCTTCCCAGCGGGCAAGGGTGCTGGTACCAATTCCGAGATTCTTGGCACATTCAACTTGTGTAAGATCAGGATGCTCTTTGCGATAGTTGATGGCATCCAGCTTGAACTGCTTGGTGTGTTGAGCTTTTTGTCGTGACATAATGAGTTCCTCCGTATGTAGATTATATAATACTTTAAGGGGATATCTCATTTTGTTTTGTACTATTTAGATGCTAACACTAGTCTGAACAATTTGGAGGATGGAAAATGAATATAACAATTGGTGAATTTGGACTGGAATGGGAACATGCGGGAGGAGATAAGGGAAAAGCTGATTATGATGATCTGATAAAGGCATATGAGCAGAGTCGGTGGATTCCGATAGAGGAAAAACTTCCGGATCCGGATGAACTGATATTGCTGTCATTTGAAAACTTTACAGTACCAATGATCGGACGGTATACAGTGGATGATGAAGATTCTGGAACATTCCGTGTTGGAGATGAGGATGAAAGTTTTGTTGAAAATGATTTGTTTGTCAATGCCTGGATGCCACTGCCGGAGCCGTGGAAAGGAGAATGAGTATGAAACAGACAGATGGGAACAAAGATGATTTGACAGAAGCGGTTCATGGCCTGGATATTTTTACGAAAAATTGGTGCATGAATTGCGAAGAAACAGAAAAACAGAATGATTTAGTTT
>CAVHRK010000055.1:0-24787 GCA_963638365.1 Anaerobutyricum sp.
AATGCAAGCATTCATCGTCCATATTGCCATAATTTGCATGGCTCTGAATAGTTACAAATAAGTAAGCAGAAAGCCAGGTGAGAAATCATCTGGCTTTCAATGTTTGAGTTGCCATGCATATGAGAAAATGATCCGGTGGCTCATTTTTGAGTTGCCATGCATATGAGAAAATGATCCGGTGGCTCATTTTTGAGTTGCCATGCATATGAGAAAATGATCCGGTGGCTCATTTTTGAGTTGCCATGCATATGAGAAAATGATCCGGTGGCTCATTTTTGAGTTGCCATGCATATGAGAAAATGATCCGGTGGCTCATTTTTGAGTTGCCATGCATATGAGAAAATGATCCAGTGGATCATTTTTGAGTGACATTTATGGGACACATCCTCTGCTAAACTATGATCATAAGAACAGGAAACCTTAGAGAAACAGATGAAACAGAGTCAGAACGGAGGAGTCACTATGAGAGAAGGAATGAAGAGAGTTATTATGGCCATAAGTGCACTGGTGTTAATCGGAATTACGGCATTCTGTATTTCGGGAACGGTACACAGCAGTGAAAAGGTGGAACGCAGGGAACGGGAGAAGTATTATCGTGCGATAGAAGCGGAATATGTAAAAGAGGTCCGTTTTTTCCTGAACGAAGAGGGATATTCAAACAGCGGAGTGACCATGACGAAGGTAATTGATGAAGAAGAGAACAGAAGCTATACCGTGACCATTCATCACCGGAGAATCGGAAATCTGCAGCAGGAAGAACAGGAGCAGTTACAGGAGGAACTTTCGCAGATTAAGGGAGAGGGAATGGATGGAGTAATTACTTATATCTTCCTATAAAGAAAAGTAAAAGAAGAATGACAAGAACTCCAAACAGGGTTATACTTAGATATATATTTCTGAATGGAGGATCTGGCAGATGAGACCACAGGCAGGACAGCTTTATCGTCATTTTAAAGGAAATCTGTATCGGGTGATGGCTATTGCAAAGCACAGTGAAACGGGAGAAGAACTGGTGATTTATGAGGCACAGTACGGTGACCATCAGGTGTACGCGCGTCCTCTTCCGATGTTCACGGAGATGGTAGACCGGATGAAATACCCGGACGCCCGGCAGCAATACCGCTTTGAACCGGTACAGGAAGACAATCAGCAGGAAGCAGAAGAAATGAATATTGATCCTATGGTACTTGAGTTTCTGGAGGCAGATACTTTTGAAGAAAGACTGAACATCCTCCATGGACTGCACGCACGGATTACGGATGATATGATTAATACCATGGCCCTTTCCGTTGATCTGGAGATCAAGGACGGAGACCTCGAAGACCGTTATGAAGAGTTGAAGAATTGTCTTCTGACCTTCGAGCGGTATGAATGTAACCGGCTCAGGTAAAAGACCGCCGGACGGGGAGGAAAGCTGTGGCATCAGAGTGTACTTGTACCATATGAGATCAGGAAGGAGTACACGATGGCATATGATTTGGAACACCGGCTGGTAATCGGAGTATCTTCGCGGGCGTTGTTTGATTTATCCGTGGAGAATGAATTGTTTGAAACACAGGGAGTTGAGGCTTACTGCCAGTATCAGGTAGAGCATGAAAAGGATTATCTGATGCCGGGCAATGGCTTCCGGCTGATTGAAGCGCTCCTTAATATTAATAAAATTCCGGGACAGGAGGGCAGAGTGGAGGTTATCATCATGTCCCATAACAGCCCGGATACCTCACTGCGTGTATTTAATTCCATTGCGCATTACGGACTGCAGATTTCAAGAGCGGTACTGGCAAGCGGGGCATCGTTAGCGCCATACTTAAACGCCTTTCACACGGATCTTTATCTTTCTGCGGATGAAGAGGATGTGCAGGCAGCAATCGACAGTGGAATTGCAGCCGGAATTATCTGCTGTGACCGGATCCAGGCAGTGGGAGAGAATGCGGAACCGATCTCACAGATCCGGATTGCATTTGACGGGGACGCGGTTCTGTTTTCGGATGAATCGGAGCAGGTTTATAAGGAACAGGGACTGGAAGCCTTTGAAGAGAATGAACGGATCCGGGCGAACCAGCCGATGAATCAGGGGCCGTTTGCCAAGTTTTTAAAGACCATCTCGGATATCCAGAAGGACTTTCCGCAGGATCAGGCACCGATCCGGACAGCGCTTGTTACCGCAAGAAGCGCACCGGCGCATGAACGTGTGATCCGAACCCTGCGCGCATGGAATGTGCGGATTGATGAAGCATTTTTCTTAGGAGGAATTTCAAAGAGCGATGTGCTGAAAGCATTTGGAGCGCAGATTTTCTTTGATGATCAGGCAGTACATACGAAGTCGGCAGCACAGGTGGTTCCGTCTGCCAGAGTGCCCTATAAGAAAAAGGCCGGGCTGAATAAGGATCCATAGAGAGAAATGGGTTGAAGGTTGAAGGAAGAAGATAGTTTGTAACTGTGAGGGTACTGAACAGTTACGTAGTTATGAATAAATCAGACAGGATAGCAATCAATGAGCGACAATGAAATTTTGAAGCAGAGTGTGGAACCGCTTCTTGCATTTTATGACCGTGGACGAAGGATTCTGCCATGGCGCGAAGAGCCGACCCCATATCATGTGTGGGTGTCCGAGATCATGTTGCAGCAGACAAGGGTAGAAGCCGTGAAGCCCTATTATGACCGCTTTATGAAAGCACTGCCGGATATCCGGAGTCTTTCACAGGCAGAGGAAGAAAAACTCCTGAAACTATGGGAGGGACTTGGATATTATAACCGTGTCCGTAATATGAAAAAGGCAGCGGAAATACTGGTTGAGCAATATGGCGGCGAGATGGTTCCTTCCTATGAAATCATTCTTTCCCTTCCGGGAATCGGCAGTTACACGGCAGGAGCCATCAGCTCCATTGCATTTGGAATCAAAAGACCTGCAGTAGATGGAAATGTACTGCGGGTTCTGTCGCGTCTGCGTGCGGATGCAGGGAATATCATGCAGCAGTCTGTGCGGAAAGGAATCGAAGAGGAGCTTCTGGAAGTCATGCCCAAGGACCGGCCGGGAGACTTTAACCAGGCCCTGATGGAGCTTGGCGCCATGGTCTGTACGCCGAATGGAGCACCGAAGTGTGGGGAATGTCCCTGGAAGGAGCTGTGCAGAGCACATAAGGAAGGACGTGAGACGGATTTCCCTTGCAAGCCTCCGAAGAAAGCCCGCGTGATCGAGGACAAAACGGTTCTGATTATCAAGGACGATAAGAAGGCAGCATTGACAAAGCGTCCGGAAACAGGGCTTCTTGCCGGGATGTATGAATTCCCAAGCGTTACTGGACATCTTTCGCCGGATGAAGTATTATTATTTTTAAAAGAAAAGGGCCTGTCCGTGCTGCGGATTGAGCCGCTTAGCCAAAGTAAGCATATCTTTTCCCATAAGGAATGGCACATGATCGGCTATGCGGTAAAGGTGGACGAACTGGCAGAAACGACGGGAAACAGAGAGGATTCCCTGGTGTTCGTAGAGCAGCAGGAGGCACGGGAAAGGTATCCGATCCCTACGGCATATAAGGCATATCTGAAAGCATTTCTGGAAGAAAGGTAACGATTAAGTACGTTTGCAGTAACAAATATTAATTGGAGGATGGCACATGAAATTATTATCGTTTGCAGTACCATGTTATAATTCCGAAGCGTATATGGAAAAGTGTATTGAATCACTTCTGATCGGGGGAGAAGAGGTTGAGATTTTAATTATCGATGATGGATCAAAGGATCGTACCGCAGAAATTGCAGATCGTTATGCCAAGAAGTATCCGACTATTGTGAAAGCAATCCATAAGGAAAACGGGGGACATGGTTCTGCCGTAAATACAGGAATTGCAAATGCAGCCGGTCTGTATTTCAAGGTGGTTGACAGTGATGACTGGGTGAAGGAAGAGGTTTACCGGCAGATTCTTGCAAAGCTCCATGAGCTTACCGGCGGGCAGCAGACACTGGATATGCTGATCAGCAACTTTGTTTATGAAAAGGTTGGCGAAAAGCATAAGAAGGTGATGCGCTACCGTCATGCGCTCCCGGTGGATCAGATGTTTACCTGGGATGATGTACATCATTTCCACAAAGGACAGTATATTCTCATGCATTCCGTGATTTTTCGTACGAAGCTGTTACGGGAATGCGGAATTCAGCTTCCGGAGCATACCTTCTACGTGGATAACATTTATGTATTCGAGCCGCTTCCGTTTGTACGGAATATGTATTATATGGACGTGAATTTCTACCGTTATTATATCGGAAGAGAAGACCAGTCCGTGCATGAGAGTGTCATGATCAGCCGTATTGACCAGCAGATCCGTGTGAATAAGCTGATGATCGACTATATGGTTGAAAACCGCGCTCTGGTGAATTCCAATAAGAAGAGATACCGTTATATGTTAAGCTATCTGGATATCATTACAACGATCTCTTCGATTCTCTTAATCCGCTCCGGCACAGAAGAAAACCTGCAGAAGAAGCAGGAACTTTGGGAGTACTTAAAGAAGAAGGATTGGGTATTATATAAGAGGATCCGTTTCGGACTCTTAGGCCAGTGTATGAACCTTCCCGGTAAAGGCGGCCGCATGATTTCCGTGGAAGGTTATAAGATTTGCCAGAAGTTTTTTGGATTTAATTAAGAACGATGAAAAGTGCATAATGAGTGCAAAGTGAATGATGATCAAATGTAAAAGGCAGAACTCAGAAACGGGTTCTGCCTTTTACATTTCCTTTTCCTGTTTTGACAAACATTTTACATAAGCGCACTTTTTCATTTTACAAGCGGTCTTTATGATGAAATACATAAGATCAAAACAAACAAAACATCACCGGAATGAAAAACAAAAGGTGAACCGAGAGGAGATTTATTATGAAAAGGAAATTAAGCGTATTTGTTATGGCTCTCGCAGGAGCAGCACTTCTTGCCGGATGTGGATCTAACACCACCACAGCAGCCGACACCACAACCGAAACAACAACAGAGACAACAGATGCAGCACTGGCAGATGATACGACTGCAGAAGCACCTGCACAGACAACCGAAGATAACGGAACCGTATCTACCGATGGTTCTACTTCCATGGAGAAAGTAATCGGTGCATTAGGAGAATCCTTCATGGCACAGAACGATGGAGTAACCTTTACTTACAATCCGACAGGATCCGGATCCGGTATTACCGCAGTGGAAGAAGGAAGATGCGATATCGGACTTTCCAGCAGAAACTTAAAGGATGAAGAAGTTGCAAAAGGTTTAACCCAGACCGTACTTGCATACGACGGAATTGCAATTATCGTAAATCCTGAAAATCCGGTTTCCGATCTTGACATTGACACCATTGCTAAGATCTACAAGGGAGAGATCAAGAACTGGAGCGAAGTTGGTGGAAACGATGCAGAAATCGTTCTGATCGGACGTGAAGCAGGAAGTGGTACAAGAGATGGTTTTGAATCCATTACCGGAACCGAAGATGCCTGTGCATACCGTCAGGAATTAACTTCTACAGGTGATGTGATCACAACCGTAGCTCAGAATCCGGATGCCATCGGATATGCCTCCCTTGCCTCTGTAAAGGATACGGTAAAAGCACTTTCTGTAGGCGGTGTAGTTCCTACTGAAGATACTGTAAAAGATGGTTCTTATGTCATCCAGCGTCCATTCGTACTGGTAACCAAAGACGGTGTAGCATTATCCGCAACCGCTCAGAAGTTTTTCGACTACATTACCTCCGCTGATGCAGCAGGCATCATTTCCGAAGCCGGAGCAGTAGCAGCAAACTAGAGCCGGATGTAAATATACATCAATAATAAACAAATAGAACATCCAGACAGCGCAACATTTTGAGTCAGACATCCGGGTTGCTGTCTGGATGTGGCTATATTAATTGGTATGATCCCCAAAAAGAAATATAACAGGTGAACAACATGAAAAAGAAGCAATTTTTTGAAAACTTCATACACGGGATTTTCCTGGTACTCGGATTGATTACAGTAGGATGTGTCCTGCTGATTTCTGTGTATCTGATCATTTCCGGCATACCGGCCATCCGGCAGATCGGACTTTTCTCCTTCCTGTTTGGAAAAACCTGGGCATCGACGGCGGCAGAGCCTTCTTATGGAATTCTGCCCTTCATTCTGACCAGTGTTTACGGAACGGCAGGAGCGATTCTGCTTGGGGTTCCGTTCGGGTTCCTGACCGCAGTATATCTTGCCAAGGTAGCGCCGAAAAAAGTACGTACCATTATGGAATCGGCAGTCAGTCTTCTTGCCGGAATTCCTTCTGTCGTATACGGCCTTGTGGGCATGCAGGTGCTTGTACCCGGGATCCGGAAGCTGTTCCATGTCCCGGATGGAGCGAGCTTACTGGCAGCCATTATAGTATTAGCTATTATGATTCTGCCTTCTATTATCAAAGTGTCCATGACCAGTCTGGAGGCGGTACCGAAGGAGTATGAAGATGCTTCCCTGGCTCTTGGAGCCACACCTGTGGAAACCTATTTCCGGGTATCGGTTCCGGCAGCCAAAAGTGGTATTGCGGCAGCCGTGGTGCTGGGTGTCGGACGTGCTATCGGAGAGGCGATGGCGGTCATGATGGTATCGGGAAATGTACCCAATATGCCTGAACTGTTTCAGAGCGTCCGGTTCCTTACAACGGCTGTAGCAAGTGAGATGTCGTATTCTTCCGGATTACAAAGACAGGCTTTGTTTTCCATTGCACTGGTACTGTTTCTGTTCATTATGCTGATTAATGCAACATTGAACTTTTTCCTGAAACGGGATAAGGAGGCTTAAGATGAAACATGGTGGAATGACACACAGACGTGTGTTTTATATCTGGATGATGAAAATATTGATGTGGATCTCAGCGGGACTCACCGCGCTCCTGGTTCTTTTTCTGATCGGATATGTATTTATCAAGGGACTTCCCAACATTTCCTGGGAGCTGCTGACTACATCACCCAGTTATCTGGCAGACCGGATCGGAATCCTGCCGGATATCTTAAATACAATTTATATTGTGCTTGCAACATTACTTATTGTTCTTCCCCTTGGAGTAGGGGCAGCAATCTATCTGACGGAGTATGCAGCCAATAAGAAGCTGGTTACCGCAATTGAATATGCGGCAGAAACACTGTCCGGTATTCCTTCGATTATCTATGGACTGGTTGGTATGCTGTTCTTCTGCCAGTTCTTAAATATGAAGACGTCCCTTCTGGCAGGTGCCCTGACACTGGTAATTATGAACCTTCCAACGATCATGCGTACCACACAGGAAAGTCTCAAAACCGTTCCGCAAAGCTACCGGGAAGGAGCCTTTGGGTTGGGAGCAGGTAAATGGAGAGTGATCCGTACGGTAGTGCTGCCCGGATGTATTGATGGTGTTATTACCGGATGCATCCTGTCGGTTGGACGAATATTAGGAGAGTCCGCGGCACTGCTATTCACCGCAGGCTTTGCACACGCACTCAATAATATTGTAAAGGGACTTGGCAGCGCGGGAGCCACCCTGACGGTAGCCCTTTATGTATATGCAAAGGAACAGGGGGAATTCGGAGTGGCATTTGCGATTGCAGCAATTCTGATGATTCTCACGATGCTGATTAATTTCGCAGCAGTACTGGTTGGAAAGTATTTCAAAAAGAGAAAGGATATGTAAGTGATGAACAACATTGTGACGGTACATGATCTTTGTCTGTGGTATGGAAGCCATCAGGCACTGACAGATATTAATATTGAGATTCCGGAAAAAAGCATCACCGCATTGATCGGTCCATCCGGCTGCGGTAAATCAACCTTCTTAAAGACCATCAACCGTATGAACGACCTGATTCCGGATGTAAAGATTACGGGAGAAATTAAATACAAGGAGCAGAACATTTTTGCTCCGAATGTGGATGTAAACGATCTGCGCCGGGAAGTTGGAATGGTGTTCCAGAAGCCCAATCCGTTCCCGATGAGCATTTATGATAACATTGCCTATGGACCGCGTACACATGGTGTAAAGAATAAAGCAAAACTCGATGATATTGTGGAGCGTTCCCTGCGGGGTGCGGCGATCTGGGATGAGGTAAAAGACCGCCTTAAGAAAAATGCACTGGGACTTTCCGGAGGACAGCAGCAGAGACTCTGTATTGCAAGAGCGCTTGCCGTAGAACCGGAGGTATTACTGATGGATGAGCCGACCAGTGCCCTTGACCCGATTTCTACCTTAAAGATTGAGGAGCTTGCTGAAGAACTGAAGAAAAAATATACGATTATTATTGTCACCCATAATATGCAGCAGGCCGTGCGTATTTCCGACCGTACCGCATTTTTCCTGCTGGGTGAGCTTGTCGAATATGGGGATACGGAAAAAATGTTCTCCGATCCTGTGGATAAGAGAACCGAAGATTATATAACAGGGAGGTTTGGATGATGAGAAGTCATTTTGATGAACAGCTTGCATTACTGAACAAAGAGCTGATTGAAATGGGAGCCTTATGCGAAGAGGTCATTGAACTGGCATCCCGCGCACTTGCGGAGGGAAATAAGTCACTTGCGGTGCAGATTGCACCGATTGATGCGCAGATTGACCAGAAGGAGCGTACGATTGAATCGATGTGCCTGCGTCTCCTGCTTCAGCAGCAGCCGGTTGCAAAGGATCTGCGTCAGATTTCTGCGGCACTTAAGATGATTACCGATATGGAGCGGATCGGAGATCAGGCGGAGGATATTGCAGAGATCATCTGTTTCCTTAAGGAAGAAGAAAGGAAGGAAGATAATCTGCTTCCCGAAATGGCAAAGGCGTCCATCAGCATGGTAACAGAAAGCGTTGATGCGTTCGTAAAACGTGATATAATGTTGGCAGAAAAGGTAATTAATGACGATGATATTGTAGACCGGTATTTTGACCGTGTGAAGGAAGACCTGATCCGGAAGATTGCAGAGGATCCGAAGGACGGCGAATATGCCATTGATCTGCTGATCATTGCCAAATATTATGAACGTATTGCAGATCACGCGGTGAACATTGCAAAATGGGTGATCTTTTCCGTTACGGGAGTCCACAAGGAGGAATAGAAATGATTTGGTGTGTAGAAGATGATGCAAGCATCCGTGATATCGAGGTATATGCATTGCAGTCCACAGGCTATGAAGCAAAGGGTTTTGAGGATGGCACTTCTTTTCTGAAGGAGTTAAAGAATCAGAAGCCGGAGCTTGTTGTACTGGATGTGATGCTCCCCGGAACTGACGGAATTACTCTTTTGCAGAAGATGAAGGAAGATCCGGAAACCAGGGATATTCCGGTCGTCATGGCAACGGCAAAGGGAGCAGAATACGATAAAATTCAGGGTCTTGATCTGGGTGCGGATTATTATCTCACGAAACCCTTCGGTGTGATGGAATTTGTATCCTGCGTGAAAGCGGTTCTGCGCAGATGTCAGCCGCGTCAGGTTGAGCACCTGCTTAAAACCGGCGGACTGATTGTAAATATCGATGAACACACTGTAACCATAGATGGAGAAAGAATTACATTAACCTACAAGGAGTTCGAGCTTTTGAGATTGTTTTTGTCACATCCGGGCATGGCATTTACCAGAGACCAGCTGTTTAACGAGGTATGGGGAATGGACTACTGCGGGGATACCCGTACCGTGGATATGCATATCCGGACGTTACGCCAGAAGCTTAAGGACTACGGTGAAATTATTGAAACCGTGCGTAATGTAGGGTACAGGATGGAGGCTAAACCATGACAAAGAAAATCTTTCAATCGATCGTAATTGTTGCGGCAACCGTATTACTTGCCAGTCTGACGATTATATTGGGAGTATTTTACGAATATTTTGGAAATATCCAGAAGGGGCAGTTGACGGATGAGTTAAATCTGGCGGCTGTTTCGGTTACAAAGGATGGAACAGATTATTTAGAGCAGTTACAGTCGGATCACTATCGTCTGACCTGGATTGATACGGATGGAATGGTTCTTTATGATACGGAAACGGGGAATGAAGAACTGGAAAATCATAAGGACCGTGCAGAAGTAAAGGCAGCGTTTGAAAATGGAGTGGGTGAATCTACCCGGTATTCTGCAACGCTGATGGAAAAGACCAGATACTATGCCAAGCGCCTTGAGGACGGAACAGTTCTCCGTATTTCTGCAAAATATGCGACGACAGGACTTCTGATCCTTGGAATGTTACAGCCGATTATTTTCATTATTATTGGTGCCCTGATTCTTTCCGGGGTGCTGGCAAGCCGTCTTTCGAAGAGGATTGTAGAGCCGCTTAACAATCTGGATCTGGAAAATCCGCTGGAAAATGAAACCTATGAAGAAATTTCTCCGCTGCTTAACCGGATTAACCGGCAGAGCAGTGAAATTTCGAGGCAGCTACGCAAGCTGGAAGAAAAGACCGATGAATTTAACCAGATTACAGAGAGCATGAAGGAAGGTCTGGTGCTGTTAGATAACAAAGGCATCGTATTAAGCATCAATCCGGCAGCCAGAAATATTTTTGGCAGTGATACACAAGGGGCGGTCGGACATGACTTCCTGACACTGGACCGGAGCAGGGCATTGAGCACAGCCATTGAAAAGACCTTTGAAGAGGGACATATTGAGATCCGGATTGAACGTCTGGGAAGGGAATACCAGCTGGATATCAGCCGGATTGAATCCGCAGGAAAGGTTCTGGGGGCAGTTATTCTGGCATTTGATATCACGGAACAGGAATATGCGGAACGGAACCGGAGAGAGTTTACCGCGAACGTTTCCCATGAATTAAAAACCCCGCTTCAGGGAATTATCGGAAGTGCGGATCTGATAGAAACCGGTATGGTAAAGCCGGAAGATATGCCGCGGTTTATCGGTCATATCCGTAAGGAAGCAACGCGTCTGGTGGCACTCATTGAGGATATTATCCGTCTGTCGCAGTTAGATGAAGGAAATGAGCTTCCCAGTGAGGAGATTGATCTTATGGACATCGCGGAGGAAGTGGAACAGAATCTGGAATCCACGGCGGGTACTAAGGATATTGTACTTTCCCTGTCCGGCAGAAATGCCATTATGCATGGTGTGCGCAGACTTCTTTATGAGATCGTGTATAACCTTTGTGATAATGCAATTAAGTATAATCTTCCGGGAGGAAAGGTTGAAATTATGGTTGACCGGAAGGAGGATGAAGCTATTCTTTGCGTAAAGGATAACGGAATCGGAATTGCACCGGAGCACCAGTTCAGGGTATTTGAACGCTTTTACCGTGTGGATAAGAGCCATTCCAAGTCTTCCGGCGGTACCGGTCTTGGACTTTCGATTGTGAAGCATGCCGTACAGTATCATCATGGTAAGATGGAATTAAAGAGTGAGCTTGGAAAAGGAACCGAGATAACCATTCATTTTCCGCTTGAGATACCGGAAGGTACACAGATCGGTTAATGGATTTCTGAACAGGAATCATGTTGGAGAGATGAATAAAGAGTACATAGAGAAGAGAAAATCTTTTCTATGTACTCTTTTACATTGCAGTTCTTTTACTTGTTAAGTCTTCTGCCCCGGACATTTTACTATGTTGTTCTGCCTTATACCTCACGTGTACGATGGCGTCTGGCAGCCTGTCTTGTCTGGTAAATCGAAATAATATCAAGCTGATAAACTACCACATACATGATGGCACCCATCAGAATGCCGGTAATGACATCGAAGCAGGAATGCTGCTTGATGAATACAGTAGAAAGAATAATGGAAATACATAAGATCAGGGATCCGAAGTAAATCACCTTGTTCTTCCGGAGCTTCTCATTATGAGTAATGGCCAGGTGAGCACCAATGGAGTTATATACGTGGATGCTCGGCCAAAGGTTTGTCGGTGTGTCTGCCTTATAAATAGCAGCTACCATAGTTGTAAAAATATTATCTCTCGGCATTACCGCAGGACGAAGATGATGTCCGTTAGGCCAGAGAGTAGAGATTAACAGGAAAATTGTCATTCCGGTAAAAAGAAAAGTACAAGCCCTGTAATAGTCCTGTTTATTTTTAAATAATAAGTACAGTACAACGATGGAAACGTAACCGAACCATAAGTAATACGGAATAACAAATACTTCACAAAACGGAATCAGATCATCCCATTTCATATGGATGATGGTCTGCGGGTTCTGTACAGTACGTTCCAGATACGAAAACCAGCTCAGGTATATGAATGCATACACAATAAGAGGTATGGCATGCTTATACCTTTCATAAAATTTTTTCATTTTCCTCATTTCCTCCTCAGGTTTACACAGAAACATTCCTATTTTAATAGATGAATCTTCTTTTGTAAACACTCAATTGTGATGGAGCTGCTCTTTCTGGAAACTTCTCCATCGGTGTGAACCCAGAACGGACGGTCTGCCTCAATGTGAACCGTGGTTCCGTCATAGGGATAAATGTGCGGATAGCGGTAATGCTGTCCCTTCATCGCAGAAGGAAGTGCAAAGAGAATCCGCAGCTTCGCAATCGGTCCGACCGCACAAAGGTTAAAGTGTCCATCCTGCGCATCAGCATCCAGACAGAACATAAAACCGCCGCCTTCGAAACGGTGAATCATGGTTGCTATAAATAAGAAGCTTTTCAGTTCGAAAGGTTCCTTGTTATCTAATGTAATAGTACAATTTCCTCTCTTTGTCAATATAAGCTGTTTTAATGCAATGGTCAAGTAGGTAAGTTTTCCCAGACCAATCCTGTTAAGTACATTTTTAAAGTGCGAGGACAGCGCTTCTTCACAGATTGCGGCGTCATATCCGATTCCGCAGCTGACTGCAAAATACCGGGTATCGGAGACTATCTCTTCATGAAGTCTTGAATGTTCGTCTGCTGAATCGTGGTAAGTAAGGCAGCCAAGATCCATAAGGAAAGGTTCCCTGCATGCCAGTATACCGGATAGAAGAGAAGAAGCTTCTCCTTTGATGTCAAGATCGCGGGCAAGATCATTACTTGAACCGGTAGGTATATAACCAATCTCTACACGGTCAAAGTCCGTAATTCCCTGTAATACTTCATTAAAGGTTCCGTCTCCTCCCAAAACAATGATTCGCAGAACGGATGACGAATCCAAGGAAAGCTCATTTTCACATAATTCATGTACGATGCGGGTGACATCGCCGGGACCTTCTGACAGGAATGCCTTATAATCTGTGTTTTCGCGGATTAAACAGGTTTCCAGTTCCTTCCACATTTCAAGTCCGTGGCCGGATTTGGATGCCGGATTTACAATCATATTTACCATGAAAAGTGTCCTCCCCTATGAATTCTCACTATATTTTAGCAGTATTTGTCGAAAGAGTAAAGCAATGTTTCTTTTTCGGGTTTCTTATGGTATACTTACCTATATTTATAATCAGAGGAGGAGAATTATGTATTCATTGGATGAAGTCAGAAAAGAAGATCCGGAAATTGCACAGGCAATTGTGGATGAACAGCAGCGCCAGAACAGTCACATTGAACTGATTGCTTCTGAGAACTGGGTAAGCAAGGCTGTTATGGCAGCTATGGGAAGCCCGTTGACCAATAAGTACGCAGAAGGCTATCCGGGGAAACGTTATTACGGCGGATGTCAGTGCGTGGATGTGGTAGAGAACCTTGCAATCGAACGTGCTAAGGAACTGTTTGGCTGTGATTATGCAAACGTACAGCCGCATTCCGGTGCCCAGGCTAATCTTGCCGTACAGTTTGCAATCTGTAACCCGGGAGATACCATTATGGGAATGAACCTGGATCATGGCGGACACCTGACACATGGAAGTCCGGTGAATATTTCCGGTAAATATTTCCACATTGTGCCTTATGGAGTAAATGATGAAGGATTTATTGACTATGATAAATTAAGAGAAATTGCACTGGAATGCAAGCCCAAGATGATCATTGCTGGTGCTTCCGCGTATGCAAGAACGATTGATTTCAAGAAGTTCCGCGAAGTAGCAGATGAGGTTGGAGCAGTATTGATGGTTGATATGGCTCATATTGCAGGACTTGTGGCAGCAGGACTTCATCCGAGTCCGATTCCTTATGCAGATGTAGTAACAACCACCACACATAAAACACTGCGTGGTCCCAGAGGTGGTATGATCCTCTGCAATCAGGAGGCAGCAGATAAGTATAACTTCAATAAGGCCGTGTTCCCGGGTATTCAGGGAGGACCGCTTATGCATGTGATCGCAGCCAAGGCTGTCTGCTTCAAGGAAGCTCTGACCGATGAGTTCAAGGAGTACCAGAAGAACATTATCGACAATGCGCAGGCACTTTGCAAGGGGCTGATGAACAGAGGAATCAAGATTGTATCCGGTGGTACAGACAATCACCTGATGCTGATGGATCTTACTCCGTTTGATTTGACCGGTAAGGCTGTTGAGAAGATGCTTGATGAAGCACATATTACGGCAAATAAGAATACCATCCCCAATGATCCGAAGTCTCCTTTCGTAACAAGTGGTATCCGCCTTGGAACACCGGCTGTTACCTCCAGAGGAATGAACACGGAGGATATGGATCAGATCGCAGAAGCCATTGCATTAATTGTAAAGGGCGGCGAGGAGAAGATTCCGGAAGCAAGAGCGATTGTCCAGAAGCTTACCGATAAGTATCCACTGATCTAGTCTGGTGTAAAGTAATTATAAGAAGATAAGTTACCAAAGATAGAAATAAATTAGAAGATTTACAAAAGATCTGCTGACGTGCCGTATGGGTGTGGAGGCAGATCTTTTCTATTTTTGTTTCATATAGTTACATGGGGTATAATGGATACCTGTAAATATTTGGAATTATTTACAAAATATGACAATTAATCTGATAAAACGACATAATGCAAAATAAATTTAAAAAATAAAAAGAAAATTGAAAAAATGTGTTGACAAATTAAATATGTCTGTTATAATAAAGACATAAACAAGAGATATCTTTCACATAGATAATCTAAAGAAAAGGAGGTACGGTCCACCGGAAACTGAATAATTTTTCCTCATAGCTTTTCAAAAGCAATGAGTACAAGTTGTAACAACTTAGTAAAAGGTACTAAAGAACGAAGTACAGAAGACAAGACGAAGAATTCGAATCGTATCAGCTACAAAAGAGAAAGTGACGAGCAACAGAAGATAAGAGAATAGAAACCGTTACATGTTTGTTAATACGAATGAGTAGTGAAGAAAATACGAAAGAGAAAGTACAATTGAATAAAGGATAATCCATTGAAATAGAAATTATAAAGAAAAGAGGTTAGTCCAATGGAGAGCATAGTTTAGAAGCGGGTGTCAAAGTAATTGTGTTGATGCCCGCTTCGATTCGTGATATGATAAGCGCATAAGAAAAACAAGCGACGCCGTAGGCGGCATTTGTTTTTCTGCGCTTATCAACGAACATGCGACCAACGAAGTTGGTCAGGAGTGCGAAGCACGGGCATGTGAGTGTGGAACAAATGAACATACAAACTACTTTTTACTTGAAATAGATAAATAAACTTAGGAGGTACCATGAGCAGACAGGAAACTTATGATAACGAAATAGACCGAAGAGAGTATCGGAGAGCAAGACGTAAGAGGAATCAGCTTATTGCGATTATTGTAGTAATTGTAGTGGGGCTTGCTTTGGTTGCCGGAGGAATCTTTGGTGTAACCCGGTTAATGAAGCATCTGAATGATAAAAAGCATACGGAAGAGCTTCAGGCGCAGCTTGAGGAACTGGCAGAATCCGAGCCTGCGGTTGTAGAGGCTCCGGTAGAAGAAGAGCCGGAGGAGCTGACCTCGGAGGACTATCTGAATCAGATTGCAGATTCCTGTATTGCGGAAATGTCTCTTGAGAACAAAGTGGCAGGTCTGTTTATGATTACACCGGAATCGCTGACGGGTGTGGATACGGTAATCCAGGCAGGAGATACCACAAAGCAGAAATTGAGTGAATATCCGGTAGGCGGTCTTATTTATTTCAGCAAAAATATCAAGTCAGCAGATCAGCTTAAGGAGATGCTTGATGCAACCAGAAATACGATGATTTATCCCGTTTTTCTTGCCGTGGATGAAGAAGGGGGAAGCGTATCCCGTGTTGCGGGTGCAGGACTTGCCGATGATGTGGGTGATATGTCAGAGATTGGAAGCACCTGTGATCCGGAAAAGGCAAAGGAAACCGGAATAACAATCGGAACTTATTTGTCAGAGTTAGGTTTTAATGTTGATTTTGCACCGGTTGCCGATGTCGTTTCGGTAGAGAATTCCGTGATTGGAAACCGGTCTTTTGGATCCGATCCCAATGTTGTGGGCACGATGGTGGCAGCAGAGGTACAGGGGCTGCAGGAAAGCGGCATGAGTGCATGTTTAAAGCATTTCCCCGGAATTGGAGATACCACGACCGATACACATGATGAGAAGACCGTATCGGAGAAGACACTGGAGGATATGCAGCAGACCGATCTCCCGGCATTTCAGGCGGGCATTGACGCAGGTGTAGACTTTGTGATGATCAGCCATATGTCCCTTCCCAATGTGGTAGGAGATGATACCCCGTGTTCTTTGTCCGGAATAGTGATTAATGACCTCTTGAGAAACCAGCTAGGTTATGATGGCATTGTCATTACCGATGCCCTTAACATGAGTGCGATTACGGATTCTTATTCTTCCGCAGAGGCGGCAGTCAAGGCGATTGAAGCAGGCGCAGATATGCTGTTGATGCCGGAGAACTTTGAAGAGGCTTATCAGGGAGTTCTGGAAGCAGTTCAGAATGGAACGATTTCTGAAGATCGGATTAATGAGTCTTTAAAAAGAATTTACCGGGTAAAATACAGGGACAGAATTGAATAAATTCAATATGGAAAGAACCTGAAAGATAATTTGGTGAATGCTGTATTTACGGCATTCACCAAATTGAAATGATGGAATTTTTTAAAAATTGAAAAAATTATAAGAATAAAGTTGACAAAGTAAAGATCATATAGTATTATACTAATTGTCCGCAAGACATAGCACTTTGCAGATACAACAGAATATGCGCGAGTGGCTCAGTTGGTGGAGCACGACCTTGCCAAGGTCGGGGCCGCGGGTTCGAGTCCCGTCTCGCGCTTTATTAAAATCACTCAAAATGCTGATAAATACAGTGTTTTGGGTGTTTTTCTTTTCCTTAAAAGCTGTAGACAGTTGTAGACAGCCTTTGTAGACTACTTAAGAGCACAGGAAATAGCGTCGTATGTCTCTTTTTCCGTCAATGGATTGTAAATATATCCAAGCGTTGTAGAGAGCTCACTGTGCCCTAACTGCTCACGAATAACGTCAAGTGGTACACCAGCGGCATTTAAACGGCTGGCATAGGTCTTTCGCATCTTATGACTGCTTTTTGTGTGCATTCCCATGCGTTCGGCAAATTTCTCCAAAACATAATTAATCTGTCTGGAAGTAAGCCTTTTACCATCACGGATAAAAATGTACTCATCAACATGATCGACTTTTTCTAAAATCTCTTTTGCTTGTGGAATAAGAACCACAAAGCGATCAGTATTCGTTTTGGTATGTTCCACAACTTCTACGGCATTTGTATCCTGATTACGAATTTCTTCACGCACAATGTGGAGATGATTATCGTCGCAAAGATCTTCCCATTTCAAAGCTACCAGTTCCCCCACACGCAGACCTAAAAAGAAATTTAGCCTGATAGCCATAAAACTACAATCGTGTGTTTCCGAATACTTTTGGTCAAGATAAGCATTCAAAGCAGAAAGTTCATCGGTGTCGTAGGTTTCCGTTTTTCCGGTTTTGCGTTGTACCTGCTTATAACGTACCTGAATAGCTACCTTTTTTATGTAATTGTCTTCAATATAACGCTTGCGGAATGCGTAATCATACATACCGTTTAGAATGGTTTTAGCATTGATCCATTCCTTGCGTGTCAGATTATTCTCTAAAACGATCCGGTTGCATTCCTTTTCGAGAAGCAATTCGTCAATAGAATGGACTTTCATGGAATCAAGTACCGATGTTTCAAAGTATTTCTTATAACGCTGTTTATGGCGTTTCATGGTATTGGTGCTACTACACAGAGCAGACTTATATTCAAGCCACTCTTCGTACAGTTCGTGAAATGTTAAGTTGTCAATGTGCGTCTTTGCGAAGTAGATAGGAATAAGTTTATCCAATAGAGCTTCTTCGCTGGGTGCCTTGATATTCTTTCGTACACCACGAGCATCCTTATAAAATGTCTGCCAGCGACCATGTTCAGAGGACGGAGCAGTAATTGCATAGGGATGTATTTTTTTTACTTTTTCTCTTTGTGTTGCCATAATATTATCGACCACACTGTCTGCTAATAGAGTAGCATCCGATTTTAAAATTTGCAATATGGTATCATACGATGAATGATCTTTTTTAGTCATTGCCTTTAGCCTCATTTCTTTAAAATGGGGCTTGCGGCTTTCTTGATTTCTTTGTCTCTTTGATTCCTTATTGTGCGCAAGCCTAAAACATTCCCAAAGGGAACGAAGTCAACTTGGTTTACTATTCATTATCAGACTCGAATGGAATATTTTCCATGTCGATGCCGATATTGATCTTTTCAATTTCAGCAAGCCATGCCGCTTGCATCACTTGCAGATCAGCCATTGCTATTATATTGTTATCGGTTACTGCCATCGTCTTTCACCCCCTTTCTGATAATCTGGTTTGTCAAAGTTACGGTAATCATACTGCAACGCATCACCAATATGATGCAACGCTATATGATCCAGTTTTACCTCACCGGTTGCATTATCAATAATCCGGTAATCAGTGAACCGGACGTAACGCCCCATCTTGTAACCTTCATACCGTTCCAAGGTGCAGTCAAAGACCTTGGAGAGCATATTCGCCATGCGGGCGAAATTATAGCGGTTAACAGGATCAGGAACAGGTTGATACACGTTAGGACTGCTTCGACGTTCATTAATTCTTTGCTGGGCACAATTATGGGTTGCTTCAACCGCTGAATCGTCAAACCCAATATGTACAAAATGTTCCTGCTGGAGGTCACTGTTATATGACATAAACTTATCTAGCTGATTCAAGGTAACAGCATAAGCATCAATGTAACCTTCCGGTGCATCTTTAATATAGCTTGCAAAAGTTTTTGCAATGCCTCTGATGCTGATACCTGTCTGTGATGTTGTTGCCAGAGCCATGCCGATATAACGCCTACCATTGGGATCTTCCCCAAAGTAAGCGCAACCGCTTCGTGTTTTTCCAGACCGGAACCATCTTTTCAGACAGTCAATCAGGATTTCTTCTGCGGCTTCCAAATCGGCACCAGTTACCAAGATTGAAATAAACAGGATCCAGCACGGATTCGTGGAATCATATGCACAGGATTTTGCAAAAACGCCATTAATCCTGTGGTGATTAGTTGATAGTGATGTTGCTATAGCTCTCATACGGCTATTCCTCCTTCTAATTCAAATGCAGGTGCTGTTTCAGGACTTGCACCTATAGTTTCCAGTTCCTTCAATTCAGTTTCACTTGATTGAAGAGCCAGTTCTTTTTTCTTGAAGTATTCATCCAGCACTTCACGGGGACTGCCTGAAATAAATCCCTCATCTGTGAAGAGGTTCGTGGATGTATTGCTCTGCAGAATCTTCACGCCATCTTCAAAGAAGTGGATGTTGTAGCTGATCCTGCGCAGAAAAGCATTCCATACTTCCGGCTTGCTCTGCTGAATTTCTTTGTACTGTTCTGACAAAGAAAGATTGGACAGGATGTATACCTTTGAAAAACAAGCCTGTTTATCACAGTATCGTGCTTCCAGCTTAACAGGGTAGCCGTCCAGCCAATTCAGCATACGTTGGAGAACAAAACTGCTGTTGAACTCTTCAAAGACAACAACAGGCTCTGCCTGATAAGTATCCCAAGGATGCACAGAATCAGTGACACGGAAGACATTCTCATATCCGTATTTCTCCATGACATAACGGGACTTTCCTACACCGGTAGTACCGTATATGTAAATAACTTCCACATCACGCCAAACAGAAGCATACTTCGCTTGAGTGACCGTAAGGCGGCACTTATCAATATCGTTTAAGCTATGCATAAATTGAGGAAATTCTTCCAAAATTTCTGCATTAGTCCGTCCATCCTTAATCAGCTCATATAGCACTCTATCATCTGCCGTATCTAACGAACTGCCAGGCGAATGAGGAAAATCACCATGTTCCTCAAAGGTACCTTCCACAGAAGTTTCGGCTTTTTCCGTTTTTGCCCATCCTTCGGACTTTAGGACATAGTTACGTACTTCGGCACTAGTCTTTTTGGCAGGTCTGATATCCGCATTGCCTGAGAACAGGTTAAATATGGTCTTCCATTTCTTTGGATTCTCATAAATCACAAAGACATGGGTATGGTATGTACCGGTCTCGTTTCCGATCTCGTCAGCCATACAGACATACCTTAAACCTTTTATTTGGTTGAGGCGAGCCATGATGTTTTCATGGCTCAGCCCCTTTTCTGCCGGATTGTTGATGGTAATGAAATACCGCCGACTTTGATTTGACATCTTATACACCCCCTTGCCTCTCGTAAATCTTGGGTTGCTTCTTTTTTCATAAGAAACCTCCTTTTTTTATTTTTTTCAAACTTTCGTTTGATATTTTTATTGTGTCATACCGTCGTGTCCTAAAATGGACAATTTGTTTATAGGGCGTATACAGTGCATACATTAATGTATTCAGGGCGGTTCCCCTTGTATTTAAAGGCTTTTGGGGTGAATCATACGCCCCTTAGTAACATGGTCTTCCATTTCTTTGGATTCTGATAAATCACAAAGACATGGGTATGGTATGTACCGGTCTCGTCAGCCATACAGACATACTTTGAACCTGTTATTTGGTTGAGGCGAGCCATGATGTTGTCATGGCTCAGTCCTTTTTCTACCGGATTGTTGATGGTGATTAAATACCGTCTACTTTGGTTCGACATCCTATAATCCCCCTTTCCTTGCAAATGTCACCGCCCAATGGTTGGCTTCAATGACTGCAGTCTGCGTGTCGACCCATTGTGTCAGCACAGTATCCACGGTACAGTTACCCACTGGAAGCTCTTCACAGAACTGCCTTTTACCACTGGACAGTTCAAAGTAATCGGCATAATGGATATTCTTTTGAAATGCAAGTCCAATGACAACACCAAGTCGGTACTCAACTACGTAGTAATGCCAGTCACCGTCTACCCAATGCGCTTTGATTGGAAGCTTCTGGATATCCTCATCCATCTGGATAAGGTTTCCAATAATAACATTCTGCTGATGCTTGGTAAACGGAGTTGCCAGCTTTGCAGATTCCTTGAATGCCCGTTCGATGCCGTGATACAGATCGTAAAGGCTGACATCCAGTGGAATATCTTCATCCGCATCATACAGATGCTGTGCAAGAATGCACCGGATAAGTGCCTCTGCCTGTTCCTCGTGGATATTTCCGGTTTCGTTCGGGAAGCTCATAATGGCTTCACGTAAATCTTGGGTTGTTTCTTTTTTCATATAAGAAACCTCCTTTTTTTATTTTTTTTCAAACTTTCGTTTGATATTTTTATTGTGCCATACCGTCGTGTCCTAAAATGGACAATTTGTTTATAGGGCGTATACAGTGCATACATTAATGTATTCAGGGCGGTTCCCCTTGTATTTAAAGGCTTTGTGGGTGGATGCATACGCCCCGAGTAATAATAAGGTGGGGCGTAACCGCCTACGGCGGTAATCCGGCAACAGGCTGGCGGCAAGCCGCCGCCCAAGCCGGATTGTCTGCAAAGCAGACCAGCAATCAATTATCAAGAGGAAATGCCCCCCAACCGAAGCACTTTAAGAATATGGAAGCACCAGTCTGATACATTAGCGATCATCGGAATTTTAATTTCATGGATAGAATCCCCGTCAGCCAAAATCAATCCTTCACCACGCTGGTAAACCCGTTCCGGTAATTCCTCACCAGAAAACAGCATAGTTCTCTGTTCCTTGCTTAAACGTCCAAGGGCAATCAATACCATAAAATTATCACGGGCACCATTTTGGAATAACTGTGCATCGGCTCTCTGGGTAACGATCCAGCAACCAAAGGATAAACCCCGCCCCATCATAAGGATTTCTGCAATCCTCATTAGCAGATCATTTGCCTTTTTCTTATCCAGCGACATATAGTAATGTAATAATGCCGGATATTCATCACAAATAAGAAGATATCTGCTTGTAACCTTTCCAGACTTTCTTATATCCTGAAATTTCTTATAATAATCCATAATTCCCTGATAACAGGCATCACCACTATAGTAATGTGGATATTCTGATAGAAAGGAAAATTCCGCAGATTGTTTGAAATCGCAGAAATAGACTATCGTTTCAGGACATTCTTTCAGTGCATTCCCTAATAGGTAAAGAAGTGCATAACTTTTTCCTGAACCACTACCACCTGTTAGTAGAAGATGGCAGTGGCTGTTTAAGGATTTTTTAATTGCAATTCGTTTTCCCATTTCATAATAAAAGTCAAGATAATATCCGAGTTTCACTCCTGCCAATCCTCTGTCAATGGTTTATTGTCACCTACTTTTTCTTTGGCTGTTTCGGCATCACGGAGAGACCTGCGTCTTTCATTTATCATCTTTACGCCGTCTTCGCTTCTAGCTACATAAACAATCAAGGCATTATCAATAATGGCAACGGCTACTAAATGCTGGATTCCACCCAGATAGACATTGCTACGGGCAGAGAAAGCCCTGAATATTTCCTCACAGAGTTCCTCACATAAATCCATCGTTTCAAGCGTGGACATTTCCCGCTTTGGGGTTCCAATATGGAAATAATATTCCATCCAATCGGAATAAGCTTTATACCCTTGAAAGACAATGGAAGTAAAGACTTTATGCAGGGACTCAAATGCTTCGTTGATTTTATCTGAATCACAGCATCCTAAAGCATCTATTCCAATGCAGACCGGATAAAATATCTTTACTTTAGTTTCCGAATGGAATGCTTCCTTTATAAACTGCCAGAAGATCTTGGCGGCAGTGATCGTGTTCACGTTCTTATAAATCTGAATACAGAAGATAATTCCAATATATAGAACGAACAGGATAATACCTAAAATAAATAATTGTACTGCAGTATTAGAAACCATAATCAACACCTCATCTTTCTGGGAGTGGGGCTTTGTGAGGCCCCACAATTCCCAACCTTTCCCTACTTCTTGAACAGATCGTCCATGCTGTCACTCACGTCTACCTTTTCAGCTGAAAAGGTAATATCATAGCCGCCATTAGGAGTCCGATAGAAGCTAGCCACACCATTCTTGAATGTAACCGGAATGGAACCACCGCTTGACTCAATTTCTTTATTGTCGAAGATCGGTGCCAGCTTAGGTACCTTGACGGCAACCTGACAATAAAGCGGAGCTCCAATTCCTACGGTGTATTTCTGACCCAACACCGTGTCGCTCCTTTTTCCGTCCACGTACTCGTAATAGGGGGATACTGTAATTACATCATAGGAACCTCCACCTAAAACAGCCTCCAACGTCAGTTTTAATTTACCGAGATCAAACATTTTCTTATACCTCCTTCAATTTATTTTGTTGATCTAATTTAATGTTACCAAACGCCCATGTCTAAAAATGGACATTTTCTAAAAACGCTCAACACGCTTTATGGATGCTTCATGTGTGGAATCTTCCTTATACGATTTTTGACTGATGAAATTATCCACATAATTGCGAAGGCTGTTATCTCCCGGATCTTCCAGAGCGCTAACCCCTTCGTCGACTAACGGAATAATAAGGTTCTTCATTTGAGGAATCACTTCTTCATAATGCTTTAGAAGTGCTATCTTTTTTTCAATCCGTTCTGCGCGATATTTTGAATGTTCTCCAATCTGTCCGCGTTTCTGTTCTAACTGATAAATGTTATCTTTAATATTCCTTTCTGCTTTATTTAAGTTTTTTGCGATATTTAATATTGTTCTGTACATTTCAAGGCTCCTTTTCTGTTGGAGCCTCGCTACTAACCGGCGTTCACAAGGCTTGTTCACTTGTTATGCGGTGAATATACCATAATTTGATTCAATTTTTTATGGACGTGGAAAAACCAACTGAACAATAAAAAATGGCATCTCGACACAAAAAATAACCATCTGAACCCGAAAAATGACTATCTTAACAAAAAATAGTCATCTCATCCGAAAAAATGTGCTATGATGTAAAGAATAAACGCATTGCTGAAAAAAGATAAAAATTTAGGAGATAATTGCATGGAACAGGAAAAACCAAAGAAACCGTATCAAAAAAGACTTGAAGCTCAATTAGAAAAGGGCATTTGTAGAATAACCATTGCTTTTCCTTGTAAGATGTTGAAAAATATAGAACGTTTTGCAACTGCTATGTCTATGTCGACAACTAAAATAATGCAATATATGCTTGGACAAGGATTAGATATATGTCATCACGATTCCAAAACACTGGAAATCAAAAAAATGAAGAGAAGATCAAAGGTATACGAAGAGAAAATGGACATGACGGATGATCTTGCAGAACGTAAAAGTATTTATATAACACAAAACATTTATAATGAAATTCTAGAGTTACAAGAAAAACTTAATGGGAAACGTAATGAGGAATGTAATGGAGAGAAATACACCATATCAGATATTGTTGTTGCGATTATTGACAAAGCATATGACACATTGATATCAGAAGAAACTATGGAATTAATTTGGACAGAAAAAGAACTGGATAATAAAACCATTGCTAATAGAATTAATTGGAGTATTCCTATAATAATAGAACGTCATCTGGAG
>CAVHRK010000056.1:0-10528 GCA_963638365.1 Anaerobutyricum sp.
CCATATTTTATTATATTCAATTAGTCCGTTGATACTTTGATTTGGTTGCTTGCAAGACAGAGTCTGATCAATTCCATATAAGATAAATCCATTAAACTCTAACCCGTTTACTAGTTCTAATATACTTGCATAATCATTAGGTAAATCTACATTAAGTTCAGTCTTAGCTTCCTTAAAAAATATTGCAATCTCTTCTTCCGTTGCTCCAATATTTACCTTTTCTCCATATATTTTTTTCTCCTGTATGATTTCCTTCAATTTATCTTTCCACATTTGTAACTCCTGTCATTGGATTCCTACTTCCTCTTTGCAGATCTCCTCATATTGCCTCTCTTCCTCTCGCACGCAGGATCTCTTCGCAGTCATTCTCCGTAAATCTCATTGCTTCAACACCATATCCTATAATAATACCTCATTGATGCAATTGGCTGATTTTCTGTTTTATTCAATTTAAACTTCTTCTCATTTATATACAAATTGTATATCCTGCGAAAAAGTATATTCCAAAGCCATTAACTGGATTGCATATTCTCTCGCCCGTCTTGCCTTGACCTCCATGACGACAGGATAAGTAATACTGCCTCCGGCAAGATCGGAACTTGTCATATACTTACTTCCCACATAATATATTGATTGCTCGACGCTGAACATTCCATCCATATACTGCTTCCAACCTACATAAGATGAATACAACTGTTCATAATCTTCGGAATCTAAATATACTTTTAAATGGTTCAGAGAATTTTCAATTTCTGCGCACCACGCCTGATAGCATTTGCCAGCCTTCACAATTCTATCTTCTACCCCTGTATCCTCCCATTTATAATCCTGATCAATGGGATTATTTCTGATCATTTCATAAAATTGCCCCTCCGGCAATACGATTGTCCCTGCATGATCTTCTACTTTCTGTATTTCAGCCGTATTTTGCTCAACTGAATTTTCTATCCTCATATTATGGCCGCATCCCATTGTTATAAGAAGCAGCATACTAATTATTACGCCCCTGCTAACTCTATTCCATTTAATGTGTCCTGACATAATCACCTCTAAAGGAAGTTCTAAAAGTACAAAAATTGACATTTATTCTTCCGTACAGTTGGAAATCATAAGTGTTGTTACAAACCACTTTCCCTGTTCCTCAAACTCAACAGATCCTCTATACTTTTCTGCGATTTCTCTGACAATCCCAATTCCAAGTCCATGATGCTCTGCATCCTGTTTCATACTTTGAAACCCCTCTCCGGTTTTCTTTAACTGCCCATTCCAGGTATTTTTAATCTGAAAGATCAGCATGTAAGAGTTTCCCATATACAGTCTGACATCAAGCCGGTGCTCTGTTTCTGCCTTTGCAGCAGCCTCAATCGCATTTTCCAGAAGATTCCCGAATAATGAGATCTTATCGGTATCCCTGATAAATTCTACTTGAATACCTTCTTCCACAAACAGGTTCATTTCTATATTCTTCATGGCCGCCCTGCTTTCATATTCTTCCAGAATGGAATTCAATACAGGACTTTCCGTATATAGGGATGACTTTTCTTCCCTCGTAAGCCCATTCTCCCATTCATCAATAATATGTACGACCTTGTCTCCTTCTCCCCTTAATACCAGACTACGGAACTGGGAAAAGTACTGGTGAACATCATGCATATATTTCCGATATAACTGATTGTTCTTCTCGATCGTTTCAAAATTACTTCTTTCCATATCACGCTTTAACAGCGACATCTCTGCAATTTTACTTTCATTCACGATCTGTGCATAATGTGCCAGAATCACAAAGATAATCGCATTGGAAAAATATAGCAGAAAAGCACCCACGCACATAAACACCTGAATCACCCGGCTTTCCGGGAAGTCCATGAATACAAAGCTGAACAGAATCAGAACGGAAGTAAATGGCATAATCAGAAGATACCAGTCTATCGCACTGTCTTCCCGGTTATCCATTCTGACCATATAATTCCGGAAGAAAAGCAGCAGCAAAAAGGACACCACATATTCCATGAACAGAATCCCCATTCCACTGATCGTTGCAAAATCGATGGAAAAGTCCGGAAGCACAGATGCCAGTAAACGATAGACCATCTCAAATGCCATTTCCCTTTCACATACAAACACAATATAAAAAATGACCATATAGATGAATGCTTTTCTGAGAGAAAGCTTCCACATAGTCACTGCAAAAATCCACATAACCAATGGTAATATTACAAAATTTAACATGGAATTCTGAAAGGAATTCACTCCAAATATGATCCCTGTTGTAATAACGCAGGCACAACCAAAGAAAATGCTGCTGTGTTTTCTTTCAAACATGGATTGAAAAAAAACACACAACATGCCCACATCCAATCCACAGAATAAAAATCCTAGGAATAACACCACTACCTGTTCCATACCTGCTGATCTCCATATTTCGAGGTTAAAAACTCTTTTTTCATCTGGTTGAACTCATTCATTTTACTTCTTGCTATCTTAAAAACCATATTGGGAAATCCATGCAGACGGATTTCATCCTTATAACAACTCATAAGATATTTAAAGTTAATGACATAACTGTCATGCGGATAGCCAAAACCATATTGCTTCAAAATACCGTAATAAACACTCAGCTTACCACCCATGCGGATTTCCGGCTCCTTATCCTCCAAGCCGCCTATGTGATATCTTCGCTTTGCAGCCGGAGATACATGTATTCTGATGCCTCTTCGATATTTTTCCATATAGACGATATCATCCGGTTTTAAGAACAGTCTTCCTCCATTGAACTTTGCTTCAAAGACCGGTCCCAGATCCAGCTCTGCCATCCGGTCCAATGCAGCCAGAATATGCCTGCTTTTTTCCTGCGGCGGCATATTCTTTTTCATAAAACGGTACGGCTGCACCTCAAAGCTGTGCGGTGTCGGCTCCGCAAACCCGGTATAAAATACCAGTACCACACTGTCATCCATTTTCCGGATCTCTTCTGCGGTCCGCTCCCCATCCATTCCCTGCATCTGAATATCCAGAAAGATGAGCGAAAACCTCGCAATCTCCATTGCTGCAAGCAGTTCCTTTCCGGAGGAATATTGATGGAAGCGGACGGTTTCACGATATTTTTCGCACTTCCTGACATCCTCAATTAACAGACTTCGATCCAGTTCAGAATCGTCACAAATTGCTATGTCAAACATTTTATTCTCTTTCCTTCAAAATCCGATCCATGGTTTCACGATCCATATATTCCATCCATCGGCTGCCATCAATGGACAATCCGGAACCATACATGGCTTCTGCCTCTTCCGGTGCCAGAATGTAAAATTCAGACTCAGTAATATCAAAGTTCTCGTCAACAGACAGGCTCATCCAGATCATCCATCCATCTCCAATGGAAAAATACTGCGTCACCTTGGTAATATAGGGCATATCCTCCCTGAAATCAATTATCCTCGCCGATAACTCCTGATAGCGGTATCCATTTTGTATGTGCCAGAGATTTCCGTTTTCACTGATTTCAAGTTCCGACTCCGGTACAAAATCAAAGTCTCCTATATACTTTTTCAGATTTTCTTCCTCAAGCAGAGTCTCTGCCTTTTCAATCGTCTGTTCCTTTTTGGCCTCATATTCTTTGACAATTCCTGCAACTTCATTTTTATTGGACACATAATTAATGACTCTGCCGGATACAAGCAACAAAAGCAGTGAGAGCAATGCTCCAATATAAATTATTGCCGCTTTCTGCCACTTGGTCTGCAAATCATAAAACTCCATCTTAGACTTTCTCATTTTCACATAAGCAGAACGATATCCCCCAAAACCGAATACCAGTGACATAATTGGCGTAAAAACCGGAATAAAAGCAATCATGCCGACCGGCATTCCATTACCAATCCCCCAGAACTGTGGCATAAGAAATCCCGGCCAACAGAATTTATCCAGGATCCCCATGGTATCTGCCTGCTCTTCCTTACCTTCTTCTGTATTCACACTGTTATTTATTGTTTCATTTGTTTGTTCCATCTCTTTTCCTCGCTTCTTTTTTATTCAAATAATGATTGAAATGCTATTGCTTTGCCAAATGCTTCCTCCAGATCTGCTGAAAACTCCTCAAGGTCTTTCTCCGGATCATCATGATATATATGTACATACACTATTTCATCTAAATCATTAACCCCAAGGTTAATTCGGAAAGTAAAATCTTCCTTCTGTACCTTCTCATCCTCATACGCTTCCCGAACTGCCTTAATAAACTGCTGTTCAAATTGCTCTTTATCCTTCTCATTGTGAATCCCTGCATCCAGCCCATAGCTTGGTTCAGGATCGTTCTCATACTCGCTGACCGTTATAGAGTTTGCAATAAGGCATTGTCTCATATACTGAGTTGCATAGTCTGAATAGATCTCTCTGCCGGGAACCCACGTTGCTGTAAGGCTTACTTCCATGTTGCGAATGGTTACCGGTATCGTATAAATAACCATCTTGGGGTACTTTTTATTGGTATATCGATCCGTATTGAATCCACATGAGACTTCAATTCCTTCCGGAGATGTTTCAATTCCATATTGCCGCTCCAGTTCTTCACAAACCTCCTGCAGTGCAGGCGCCTTTTTCAAAAGAATGGAATCTACCCGGTACCACTGTGAACATGCACAGCCGATTATGGAAGCAATTACCACACCTGTCATCAATAAAAGCAGTACACGATTGTCTTTTCGGGTTATCTGTCTTTTGAGATAGAAATAAAGATACTCCATATTCTCATTGCCGGCATCTTCCCCCTGCAGGCACTTCTTTAATGCTTCGATCAGATAATTTACCACTGCCCTGTTATTCGCTTTCTTCTTCCTCGCAGCCTCCAAAAGAGTGTCCAGCCGCTGTGTCCGAAGCACCTCCAAAAACTCTTTAGATTCAAACAGTTCCTGTAACTGTTTAAAATCCTCTGTCCCTTTCTTTCGATCCAGTTGTTCATTTAAAACCTTCAGATATCTTTCCAGTCCTTCCTGTTCACTCACCATTTCCCTTGGTCCTCCTCATGTATATGTATTATAAATCAATATAACTTCTATTTCTGTTTACTGTATCGAAGATCCCGTATCCACACAATACAAATGACAAAATTGTACATCAGATATGCAGATTTTGATCATCTAATACAAATCCAGTATTTTTACATACGCTTCATTTTCCACGTTATAAAGTTCCGGATAATAAAGTTCTACATAATAAAATTCTGCATCTTTATCTTCATTTCGTATCCAATGCCTTGTCACGTCATAGTTTTGTTTATTAACCAGTATCTGATCAACTTCACAGTCTCTGATATGTTTCTTGCATTTCATCCCGTCATGATTGTAATAAGTCCCCCATACCTCCTGATATATCCCATACTGAAAATACAATCCATCACTGGTTGAAAACCTGTATTGAAGTATAACGGGATCTCCTGTCTCACCGGTATCGAGTCTGAATTTCCACTTATAATACAGACCGTCATCTGTTTCATATAATTTCAGATCCACTATATCCGACTGGTCAGGATACAAATAGTTAAACAAATATTGCAAAAGCACCTTGGCAACCGGTACTATCTCTTTCGTATTACGGTCAATTTCCCAATAACCACTATAACATGGTACATATTCCCCCGCCTCATCGTCCTCAGTGGACGGCTTCTGTGAATATGCAGTATAAGCATACCGCTCTCCATCCTCACTGACCATCATATAAGCAAGCACCTTGTAATCAGACAGTTCTCCTGCTTCGTTTATGCATTTCCACTTATAATATAATCTATCCTCAAGTTTATATAGTCCAACACCCACCATATCCGACCGGTCTGCATACAAATTATTAAATAAATACTTCAGATTTTCTTTCGCATCTTCCTGATCATCCATCTGTATTTCATCACTTGCGGGGTCTCCATTCCGATCAATAAAGTACCAGGCACCATTCTGTTTTACTGCTGCAATACGATTGTCCGCACTTCCGGAAATCATAACCAGAAATACGCAGCCTAATATGGACATTAATTTTTTATGAAGCACTTCCGTTCCCCTCCTTCTACGATCCACAACTATCCACATCATTCCTGCTGCTCTGATTCCTCTGTATATAGACGAAGCATATCCAAATACCTTTCATTCCAGATAGTATACTCCTCCTCTGATTCCTCGTTGAAAATACTTCTCGGAATTAGTTCTTTTGTCTCACTGTTTACTATCCAGAAATTCAAATAGGAGTCTCTGGTATACTCCTTATACGTCTCTCCATTCTCATCATAATGCGTGTCCCAGATCTCATTGTATATTGCATATTGATGATACAATCCATCCTGTGTTGAAGAATAATATGCAAGAACATAGGGTGGCGAAATCCCGCCCGACTTAAATTCAATTTTCCACCTATAACACAACCGGCTTTCTGTTTCATATAATTCAATATCCACTATCCTTTCCCGGTCCGGATGCAGATAATCAAACAGATATTCCAGAAGTTCTTTTGCAACAGGTATAATCTCTCCTGTGTCCGGATCAATTTCCCAGTATCCTCCGCAATTTATAATCATAAAATATGATCCCCGCATGTATTCCGTATAACCATAACGCTCCTCATCCTTACTTATCCGCTTATACGCCTCATAGGCAAGCACAATAGGATACGTCAGTTCCCCTTCTTCGTCTATGGATTTCCACTCGTAGTATAGCTTATCCTCTGTTTCATACAGCTTAAGATCCACCATCTGCGACCTGTCCGGGTGCAGATAATCAAACAGATATTCCAGATATTCTTTGGCATCCTCCGGTATTTGACTTTCTGCTTCTTCTGTTATACTTTCAGCCGTTTCCTGCTCTTCCGGAACAGCTTCTGTTTTCGGCTCTTCCCGGGCATTTTCAAAAGCTTCATTTTCTGTTTCTTCTACATATGCATCGTTTTCTTTTGGAACTTCCGCTGCTCCACATGCAGACAGCATGATACTAAGCACTAATAAAAAAATAATCGTATTTCTTTTTGTCTGTTTACCCATATAAATTATCTATTTCCCCCCATATCATTTCCATGCTAATGCTGGATAACCTCTAAGCGGATTCTGTTCTTATCATCTTCCCGCTCCACCCAATATCGCAACATGACCGGCTTCCCTGCCTCATCGACACGATATATAACCCCATCACGATAATGCTGCTGTGTATTATCGAGCAGGTACAAATACTTCTCATCCACACAAAATTGATATGTCATATCCATTTCTTTCCTATAGCTTACAATGATATAATCATCGGATAATACATTATCAGCATCCGGATATTCCACCTCGGATAATATGTTTTTCAGATCCTCCACACTAATGTCTGCAAGGTCTGTAAACTTCAAAAGTTCTCCCGTATTCAGATCAAATGTGCATCCGAAATAATTCCACCCAACTCGTGACGCCCGCCATTCCTTGATCTGCATAATACTTAATATATCCTCATCCATATACATGATCCGTGCCTCTACGCTATATAAGCACAGCCATTCTGCCGTGTCCTCATCACCATGTTGTTCACGCAGTTCTCCTACATCATCTAAAAAAGCAACTAAACCATTGCCCCCACTATTTCCCGGCAGATCCACAAGCCTTCCTGTTCCCGAAACCCAGTCCTGTTCCTCTTTATCAAAAAATTGTGTGATTTTCTCTGCTGCAACAGAATCCCCCGAAATAACCGGTCTGTCATAATAAATGCCGGCTATCATCAATCCTTCCTCATTATAAATGGAGTAATCTGTACGTTCTATGGTAACTTCCAGAGTCGAATTACTTTTGGTTCTTCTGTCCTCCCATTCCTCATCACTCTCAAGCCACTCCATATTTTCCTGTTCATCTGCTTCTATCGCAGCCTCACTTCTCTCCGTGGCAGAATCATCTGACTCAGTAGCAACATCACTTACCTCCATGGCAGAATCATCTGACTCAGTAGCAGCCTCACTTCTCTCTGTGCAGTGGCAGCCTGACTCCGTGGCAGTATTATTTTCCTCTGTATCCGAATAATCTGATTCCACAACAACATCATTTACCTCTATATCTGCCGGGATTTGACTTAGCTGCGTCATTCCAATCAGAATAATCCCTAAAATAATTTCATAAACTTTCATTGTTAAGTTCCCCTCATCTTTTCCCGTTCTTCATAAGAATGTCCTATTTTACAGTTGTTTTTCATCTGATACGCTTAATAATCTGTAATGATCCTTGAACGGATTCTATTCTTATTGTCTTTCCTTTCGATCCTGTATTCCAGCATGACCGGCTCTCCTGTCTCATCAACCCGGTATATGATCCCATCGTTATAATTCCGCCTTGTGTTATCTAACAGATACAGGTAATTCTCATCCACAAAAAACTGATAGGCCATATTAATTTCTTCTCCATAACTTACAAGAGTATAATCATCTGATAATTCATTAAAAGGAGCAGGATATCCGACTTCGGATAAGATATTTCCCACGTCCTCACTACTCATATCTGTCAGATCTGTGAGCTTCAGAAGTTCTCCTGTTTTCAGATCAAATGTACTTCCAAAATAATTATATTCCCTTCGTTCTGTACGCTTTTCCATAATCTGCATAATACTCAATATATCATCATCCATATATACGATTCTGGCTTCTATACTATATACGCACGGCCATTCAGCCACATCCTCATCACCATACCATCGACGCATTTTCATCACGGTATATAAAAAGTCTCCCAACTCATAGTAGTAATAGTTGGCAGCATCTTCCTTAAAGGCTAATGGGCTTTTCAAACTCAAAAACCATTCCAACTCCTCATCTTCAAAAAATTCCGTGATTTTCTCCGCCGCAACAGTATCACCGGTAACAACCGGTCTGTCATAATAAATACTAGCCAATAGCAAGCCTTCTTCATTGAAAACAGAATGATCTGTACGCTCTATGGTAACCTCCAGAGTTGAATTACTTTTCGTTCTTCTGTCTTCCCATTCCTCATCACTCTCAAACCACTTCCTGTTTTCCTGTTCGGCTGTGTCCATCTCTGCTTCTGTCTCTGTATATTCATAATTCTTTACGATTTGTGTTTCCGGCTTTTCATATCCAACCCATGTAGCCAATAACAGACTCATAATAATCATTGTGCTTCTCATGTTCGTTCCTCCAAAATAGTGTTCGTTCTATGACATTCCAGGCTCCCGGCATGCGATCTGTCCTGTTGTACGATCTGTGTAATAATAAAACTCTGTGACTTCCAGGTTTTCTCCCCATTTACCGTTCCACTTAATCACAAGACTTGTCCGAAACTCCAATGCAAATTCATTAATCAGATAATACGATTCCCCATCATAGAAATACTCATATTTCATATCAATACGATGTCCACAATCATCTATAACATAATTATCATCTTTGAGGACTTCATATACTCCGATATCTATAACATTTCCTGTGATAAGAAAAATTGCCTTCATTTCTTCCGGCTTTATGCTAATGAGCTTTGTAATCGGAATTAGTTCACCCGTCCGTAAATCAAAGGTACTTCCATAACAATGCCAGTCATTGTGCTCAAGATTATAATTCCAGACTTGTACAATACTAATCATATCTTCATCCATATAACAAACACGGGTGTCCATGGTATAGTGGGTTGGATGTTGCGATAACATTTCATTCCCCCACCTTTCCTTCATCAGCTCCATTCCATTTTTAAATTCTTCATAAAAATTTATTTGGGAAAGCCATGAAATACCTGTTCCTCGATCATAAAAAGCATTGGCTTCATTATCAAAGTAAGCATTAATTTTCTTTACGGCCTCTGAATCCCCTTGAAGTACCGGTTTATCGTAATAAACAATAGCAATTAGCCGACCTTCCTCATCATAAACAGACTCATCCCGCCGTTCTATGGATACTCTGTCAGAATAATCCTCTTCTGTAGCAGCATTACTAACACTCATATCAGTATCATCTGATTCCACAGCGATATCGTCTATCTCTGTTTCAGAATAATCTGGCTCCATAGCGGTATCTTCTACCTCTGTGCCAGAGCAATCTGATTCCACAACAACATCGTTTACCTCTATATCTGCCGGAATTTGACTTAGCTGTGTCAATCCCAGCATAATAATCCCTAAAAGAATTTCATAAATTTTCATAGTACAGTTCCCCTCATCTATTTTCCCTGTTCCCCACAAGAAAGTAATATGATCTATTTTCTAAGATTTATTTTAACGTAAATAAAATAACCATACAACACAAATGACAAAATTTTACATAAGATATGACAATTTTAATCATTTCATGTAATTATCATTTTTTATTTTCACTCCGATTCCCTGCACTATGGTAAAAAAAAAAAAAAAATCACCCCAAACTTCTCTATCCACTTTTTCTGAAATCTGTTGCTACTTTCATATATTTTGTGTTAATATCCTATCAAAGCATACAGTTTCTTACATTCTTTTTGTTTCACATATAGCACAACAGTTCTCGCTGTTTTGTTTCCCGGAAACTCATTATAGAAAGTCTATGCTTTAACTATTCCAAT
>CAVHRK010000057.1:0-26356 GCA_963638365.1 Anaerobutyricum sp.
TCACAATATAAAGCCATGTATATTATGATTAAAAGAGTAGAAGAACAAGATAGTGCTGAATGCGCAAAAGTGATAAAAGAAAGTTTTGATATATCAAATTAAGATAATCGTGCCTAATGGCTTGATTATAAAAACAAGGATAAAAACGCAACGTACATCTTTGATGTGCCAGAGCCGGTAGGTAGCCCGGCCGTCCTATGCCAATAGGGTAAGTAACCTGCACCTCCGGGTTGTCCATTCTTTGTTCAATTAATTTTAGGAGGGATTCTTATGGACAAAGTAAATGGAAAACTGACGGTATATTTTGAAGAACCATTTTGGGTAGGTGTATTTGAGCATATTGAAGATGGTAAGCTATCTGTGGCGAAGGTAACATTTGGTGCAGAACCAAAAGCTTACGAAGTGCAGGAATATATTCAAAAATACTATTTCAGTTTGAGATTCAGTCCGGCTGTTGAAACTGTTGTAAAGGATATAAAAAGAAATCCGAAACGGATGCAGCGTGAAGCAAAAAAGCAGATGCTGGAAACAGGAATTGGTACAAAATCGCAGCAGGCATTGAAATTACAACAGGAACAGAACAAACAGGAGCGCAAAGAAAGGGGCCACAAGAACAAAGAAGTGGAAGGTCAGCGCAGGTTTGAGCTGGGACAGCAAAAGAGAAGAGAAAAGCATAAGGGACATTAAAGTCCCTTGGGCTTTTACTCAATCGGAATTTGCCTATTTTGTGAATTCCGATTTTATATAATATGTGAGGTGATTAAAATATGACAAATAAAGAGGTACTTGATATTGCAATGCAGCAATCTGCCTACGATACGAATGCTAAGGCTTCTGATTTTCTTATGGACACAAATGTGTTTGTAAAGTCTGGGATTGGTCCATTGGCAAGAAAATACTATAAAGAACCTATTGCCTGCAATCTGGTTTCATATGGAAATAATATAGTTGCGTCTGTAAAAGATGAATATAGAGAAATTGTTGAAAGCTATCTGAGCAAATATGAGTTTTATCATTGCTTTGAAACTCCTAATATGCATTGGCTGGATGAACGGATGAAAGAAAACGGATACCGTGTCTGTTTTATGGCAGAGTATTTTCTACCGGATGTTAATGCTTTGAAAAGAAGAGAATGTAACTATCAACTTAAGGTATTGGAACAAAAGGATTTTGCAAATTTGTATCTTCCGATTTGGAGCAATGCACTTTGTGACGATAGAAAGGAACGGGATGTTCTGGGGGTTGGCGCTTATGATAATGGGAAACTGATCGGACTTGCAGCCTGTTCTGCAGATTGTGATGATATGTGGCAGATTGGAGTTGATGTTTTACCGGAGTATCGCAGGCAGGGGATCGCTTCTTCCTTAACAAGTAATTTGGCAATAGAGATAATGGATAGAGGAAAGGTGCCGTTTTATTGTTGTGCCTGGTCGAATCTTAAATCTGTTAAAAATGCATTACGAAGTGGTTTTGTGCCGGGCTGGGTGGAGATGACCGTAAAAGCTGCGAGCTTAGTTGAGAACATGAATAAATAGCAACGTTCCGTTTGTTTTTGGCTTACATAAAAATAAAGTAAAAGAAATTCTGGTATATAGTAACCGAAATATCTTATATGAAAGAGGTGAGATTCGTATGAAATTGATCCGAGGTAATTACTCAGTACAGTTGATGTAAACTGTTGGCAGATTGTGCTGAGGTGAAAGAAACTTGCTGGCAGTCGTTGGCTGTACTGACCTGATGATTGAAATATAATATAAAGGAGTACAGTTATGCGCTATATAAAAGAAGTATTAAAGAAAAACAGAATATGGGTATTGGTCTACATTGGACTGGGTATATTTAATGCATTTATGGCTAATTACAAGGCCGGCTATTTCCAGAAGGTCATTGATGGACTTGCGGATGGGACACTTGCATTTGCAGGAGTTGTCACATATGGTTTTCTTTTGCTGGTAAATTATGATATGAACTATCTGGATAATTATCCTGAAAAGAAGCTGGAGCATGGTATTTATCTGGATTTTAAGCTTTTGTCACTTAGAAAAATAAGTACCATTGATTATGCAGAATATCAGAAAACAGGTACCGGGAAACTGGTTCAGAGAATTGAAAATGGTTCATCAGCAGGAAGAAATGTGGTATTCAATTTCTGGCTGCGGTTGATTCGTGACCTGATTCCCACCATCGTCTTTAGTGTATACTTTATCTGGAAAATTGATAAAAAAGTTACCTATGTCCTGTTTGCAGGTTATATACTCATTTTTATCATAACCAATATTTTACTAAAGTTTTTGTACAAGATAAAAGAAAAAATTTTGAACAGTGAAGAACTGCTCAATCATTATCTGGTCAGAGGCCTTATGGAAATGCTGGTATTCCGCATGAGTAAACAGTTTCCCGATGAAATAAAGAAAACGAATAAGGCCAAAGAGGATATTGTTTCATCAAAAGTAAAAATGAATATGATCCATGAAGCGTTTTTCACAATATTTGCGCTGCTTGTGGCCATGCTGGATATCGGGATTCTTTTTTACGCATGGAAAACGCAAAATCTTACAGTGGGTTCGGTAGTTGCACTAATTACACTGATCGAAAATGCTTATACGCCGATTGCAATTTTTAATGTACTTTATGTTCAATATAAATTGGATAAGGCATCCTATAAGAGATTTGAAGAATTTCTGGATTTAAAAGATGATGTTCAATTAACAAAAGGCGATGCAATCCATATGGATATCGGTGAAATAGCAATTAAGAATTTATCATTTCAATATGAGGAACGAAAAATTATTGATGATTTGAGTCTGTCCATAAAAAAGGGAGAAAAGATTGCTTTTGTAGGAGAAAGTGGTTCCGGAAAATCGACCCTGATTAAGATCTTGTTGGGATTATTGAAATACAGTCAGGGAAAGGTCCGCTTAGGAGACATGGAGTTAAGTGGAATCTGTCTTAATAATCTGTATGATCGGGTCAGTTTCATATCACAGGATGCCCCTGTTTTTGATGGAACAATAAAAGAAAATCTGGTATTTGACAGAATGATGCCGGAAGAACAAATGCGGGATGCATTGAGAGAAGTGCAGCTATCTCATCTGGTTGAGAATCTTACGGAAGGTTTAGATACGGAAATTGGTGAGAAAGGGACTTGTCTATCCGGTGGAGAAAAACAGAGACTTGCATTGGCCCGCTTGTGGTTTGAAAATCCGGAACTTGTCATTTTGGATGAAGCAACATCCGCAATGGATAATTTAACCGAAGAGAACGTAATGAAATCCGTTATGCAGAAATTGAAAGACAAAACGGTCATTGCCATTGCTCATAGATTAAATTCTATTTCCGGTTTTGACAGAATTATTCTCTTTAGAGAAGGAAAGATCGTAGGACAAGGGACTTTTGAAGAACTATTACGTACAGATTCTTATTTTATGGACCTGTATCATGCGAGTGTGCAATAATTGTATTTAAAGCAGGAGGAAGTATGAGGTTAGCATTAGTTCAAATGCCCAACTATGGCAGTATAGAATTAAATTTAAGCAAAAGCCTTCAGGCGATTGAGGTGGCAGCACGAAAGGATGCTGACCTTGTGCTCTTTCCGGAAGTGCAGTTAACAGAGTTTTTTCCACAGTATCCCGGGCAGGATGTACGTAAATATGCGGTGTCCATTGACGGAGAGATTGTGGAGAAATTTTGTGACACATGCAGGAAAAACAGAATTTCAGCAGTACCTAATCTTTATCTGCTTGAAAAAGGCAGGACATATGATGCGAGCATTTTTATTGATAAATATGGCCAAATTCAAGGCATACAAAAAATGGTGCATGTAGCACAGGCCGAACAATTTTATGAACAGGATTATTACGCCCCATCCGATGAGGGCTTTCAGGTTTTTGATACGGAATATGGGAAGATCGGTATTGTCGTATGTTTTGACAGACATTACCCGGAGAGCATACGGACAGAAACATTACAGGGAGCAGACTTAATTCTGATACCGACAGTGAATACAAAAGCAGAGCCGTCTTTGATGTTTGAGTGGGAACTCCGTGTGCAGGCATTTCAAAACAGTGTTATGCTGGCAATGTGCAATCGTGTCGGTATAGAAGGAAATATGCATTTTTCAGGAGAATCTATTGTTATTGATGCAAAAGGAGATGTTCTTGCGAAAGCAGATGATATGGAACGGGTTGTATATGTGGATATAGATATGCAGGAAGCTCAAAGAATAAGAAATGCGAAACCATATACGCAGCTTAGACGAACGGAATTTTATTTATAAAGCTGGGAGTAATAGCTCCCGGCTTTTTAAATTTACGAAAATAGAAGTATGAATCACATTTGACAAGTGTATAATATATAGTATAATAAAAATGAAATTAAATATTTCAGATATGTGAGGAAAAGAGCATGTTATATGACTATATATTAAAAAATTACGAAAAAGATGAGCCAATTTTTTTGTCTGAACTTCCGGGAAATTCCAGGGATTACGTTCGTCAGGAAATGAAAAAGCTTGTAGATGATGGAAAATTAGAGCGTTTGTTTAATGGCGTTTATTATTTGTCATACACCACGATCCTGGGAACAAAAGGGAAGATATCAGTAGAAAAATATGTTGATAAAAAATTTATTAATTATAGTGGTGGAGTATCCGGATACATTACTGGAATTCAGCTTGCAAATATGTACGGATTTACAACTCAAACACCAGCTTGCATAGAGGTATGCTCAAATGAAGCGACTACAAAACAAAGAAAACTTTGTATTGACGGTAGAAATCTCATTATTTACAAACCTATTACTGAAATAACTAAAGAAAATCAGACGGCTTTGCAGTTTTTAGATTTGATGACAACTATCGACAAATATAGCGAGCTTTCAGATAGTTTATTGAGAATGAAACTAAAGGAATTCGTAAATATATTAAATGTGGACTTTTCTGTTGTAAAGAGATATATTTCATTATTTCCAGATCGAGTGTACCGGAATATTTATCAAGGAGGACTAATGGGTGAGTTGGTATAGTGAATATGGGAAGGAATGGAAAGAAATCATACAGACTGTGGCTCGCGAAAGTAAAAGAGCAGAACTCATGGTTGAAAAGGACACCATTCAATCAATGTTTTTATTGAAACTATCGAAGATTGACCTTCCGTTTGTATTCAAAGGTGGGACATCCTTGTCAAAAGTATATAATCTGATAGATCGGTTTTCGGAAGATATTGATCTGTCAATGAATCGGAAACCAACGCAAACTGAGAGAAAGGCATCGAAAGAGCACATTGTGGAGATTGCCAAGTCGTTGGGGATGGAACTTACAAATCCAGATCAGATTAAATCAAGGCATGATTATAATATGTATATGTTTAGATATGACTCACTTTTCTCAGTAAATCCAATGGAGATTATAGTAGAGACCAGTTATTATCAGACGGTATATCCGGTTGAAAAACATGAGGTTGGAAGTTTTGTGGGAAAATTCTGTCAGGAAAATTCTGTCAGGAAAATGGAATATCACTTCCAATTCCATTTGAAGCAGCAAATTTCATTATGAATATACAGTCGGTTGAGCGAACGTTTATTGATAAGGTATTTGCAATTTGTGATTACCGCATTCAGAATATGCAGGATAGAGATTCACGTCATCTGTATGATATCTGTAAATTACTCCCGACAATAAAAATGGATCAGGAATTGGATGAACTTATTGATATTGTCAGAAACGACAGAATGCATTCAAAGAACAATCCGTCTGCTCAGTTAGAATATAATATTCCTGAGATGTTGAAGGAGGTTATTGTCAGCCGGTTTTATGAATCTGATTATCGAAATGTGACTCAGAAATTATTGTACGAAGATATTAACTATGATTATGCAATTGAAAACGGTATTGCGGTGGTAGCAGAGTCAGATGTTTTTTTATATAAGAAAAATAATGCATTGTGAAAAGATGCTAAATATTATGATTTAAATAATGATGAGAAACCCATCGACATCTGATTTTATGTACGCTATTATATAGACAAATCAAGTTAGCTGTAGAGATGAATTGATCAAAGGGGCAAAGAACATGAAAGATACGATTAATGTAAAAATGATTTATCATTTTTATCATAGTGCGATAAAAGCGGAGTTGAAGAAAAGAGGGTTTTCAAAGGATGTTCCTAAGAAGATTGATAAGGCGCATAAGGAGATTGTTAAGAGAGCAAAAGATATTGGAAAATCCAGACTTCTCAGTTCATACATCATGACAAGTTATTTTATTGCAATGAACCGGGGTACGGGAAAATCAGCAGAGGAGAATTATGAAATATTCCGTGATGGTCTGTGTGCATCGAAGCTGTTCCACAAAGTGATAGGAGATGTCGATCAATATTTAGATCCGAAGAAGATGCCGGGAAGGTTACAATGGTCTGCAGACAGCCATGAGCATAAATATGAAAATGACTGGGTCGTTGATATTCTGCCGGGAAATGGAGAATATGATCTGGGATATGACTATCATGAATGTGGTGCGTGCAAGCTGTGTCAGGATGAAGGATGTCCGGAACTGACACCTTATATATGCCGGATGGATTATGTGCTTGCAGATATTATGAATATGAAATTAGTGAGAACAGGAACAATCGCGGAAGGCGCACCGTACTGTGATTTCCGATATAGCAGACAAGACTCTGGAAAGTAGAATTCGGAAAGTTATCAATTACAGAATGATAAGATAAAAGCGGGCATGACCGGCACTTTAGCTGGAAATCCCCGCTTTTTTTAATATGATTTAAGCTTTTGTTTTTAAACCAAATCTATTTATGGTTCAGGGTAAAGCCTTTGTATATTTGCGGATTGTCGTAGCAGCGTAGATCATAACCAGAAACTCCGTAATCGGCATAGCAAACCACAGAGAATCTGCTCCTGCCAGAATGGGGAGAACCATAATTAAAATACCGCTGATGACAAGTCCACGTGCAACGGATACAATAAACGCTGCTTTTGGCTGCATAACCGCCTGAAAATAGTAAGTAGAGAAAATATTAAACGGCAGCAGCAGGAATGACAATGCATAGGTTCGGATAATGGCGGGTGCCATATGGAGGATCTCCGGCGTAGGCGCCATAAAAATATGAATATAGACATTCGGACATACCATACTGAGTGCGGTCCAGAATATCCCGAAGAACGCGGTTGTCCATAAGGCCAGCCGAAGTGTTTCCCTGATACGTCCTCCTTTTCCCGCGCCGAAATTGGTAGAAATAATCGGCTGGGATGCCTGCCCGACGCTGTATGCGCAGCACTGGACAAAGGTGCTGACCTGAATGATCGGTCCATAGATTGCTAATGCGTTTGAACCAAGGTATTTCATAATCTGACGGTTAAACAGTACGGTCAGAATACCCATTGCCACATCAATGAAGAACGTAGAAAACCCTGTAACGCAAATATCGTGGAGCTTCTTGAAAAGTCCTTCCGGTTTCACCAGTCGAAGCGTATTTTTGCGGCTGAAAAAATGAGTCATCATCACAAGAAACGAAACGCCGGAACCAATGGCGGTCGCAAGTCCTGCACCATAGATCCCCATATCGCAGGAAAATACAAAAAAGTAATCACCAAAAATATTAAAGATGCCGCCAGACAGTACACCGATAGTCGCAAGCCCTGGGTTTTTATCATTTCTCAGAAATGCCGCCAGCATTTGATTGAACAGGAAAAGCGGAAACACACATTTAACCGGGCGCATATATTCCTGTGCCAGTACCAGTAAGGATTTGTCCGCACCAAAAAAGGTCAGAATCGGTCGTTCAAAGCATATCACTCCGATCCATGCCACAATCGATAAGATTATGGAACCGATTACTGCGGATGTGAAATACTGATTATCATTGCCATCATTTTTATCACTGCCACGTTTCATACTGAAAATGACACTACCGCCAATACCCATTAGCAGTCCGAGACTGTATATGATGTTCCAGACCGGCGCAACGACTGCCAATGCAGCAGTTCCCTCCGGTCCATGGTATTGTCCAACCATTGCAGTATCCACGATAGAATAAACCGATGTGATCATGGCACTGCCAAACGCTGCTGCCAGATATTTGAGGTACATCGGTCTGATTTTTCCGTTCAGAAAATCCATTTTAGATTCCTCCTTTTGCATAAAAAATAGCCGGGCAAGAAACAGATATTTCAATCTGCCTCTTATCCGGCTGTCGCTTCTCTGAACAACTCGCCCTCCGAGCATTTGCTAATTATTATAGCAATGGTATATTTTTGTGTCAAGGGGTAACAAAAAATGTGATATACTTATTTAAAATAATCGAAAATTATTGGAATAGCATAGGAAATAAGAGGAAAGATCATGTTTCGGGAAAATCTGATTACATTACGGAAATTACATAACATGTCGCAGGAGCAGCTTGCAGAAAAGATCGGTATCAGCAGACAGACACTGTCAAAGTATGAGACAGGGGAGTCGGTTCCGGATATTGATAAGTCCAAAATCATTGCGGATTTTTTTGGTGTTTCGTTAGATGATCTTGCGAATTATGATCCTGCAGAAAATAAAGGAATGAAGATTCCACCCAAAGGTAAGCATATGTTTGGGTCAGTCAAAGTCGGTGATAAGGGACAGATTGTGATTCCGGCACGGGCGAGAAAGATTTTCAACATCCAACCGGGAGATAATCTCATCATCCTTGGAGATGAAGGACAGGGAATTGCGATTATCAAAGAAAAAGGTCTGATGGATCTGCTAAATATGGCAAAAGAAGAAAAAGAGATCTAATATTTTCATGTGTGATGCCGGCAGACAGTTGACAATGGAGTTAGCGTATACTAACATGAAACTGATCTTATTGTTGACAGATTTTTGAAAGTGATGCTGGAGGAAAAGACATGAAAAAACAATTTTTTGAAACAGAAAAAGATGGCTTCTATGGAACGTATTATGAAAATCCCAAGGGTTCCGACTGCGTGGTTATCGGGTTGTTTGGGGATGATCCGAATGATTATATGGCAAAGTGTGGAGCAAAATGGTTACATAAAAACGGAGTGAATGCACTTTGCATGTCTCCCGGGAAGAAAAATTACAGTCATGTAAATTATCCGATGGAAAGGGTTGAAACAGCGATTAAGTGGCTGAAGGATAACGGAAACCGGAAAATCGGAATTATGGGAATGAGTACGGCGGGTATGGATTCCCTCGTTGCAGCTTCTCTTTTTCCGGATATTACCCTGACTTTCGGACTTACTCCCAGTGATTTTGTATGGCAGGGATTTGAACAGGGAAAAAAGGATGGATGCGGGGAATGGCCGATTCCGGGTGCTTCCACTCTTTCTTATCAGGGAAAGCCCCTTCCTTACATGCCGTTTGTATATGAACATCCGGTATATTGGCAGAAGGTTCAGGAAGAGACGAAAGGTTCCGGGGATTTTGAACGCAGCACCTGTCTGTTTATTGATTCCGAAAAGGCAAGAGAACATACCGAAGAGGAAATGATCAAAGTTGAGAATATTAAAGGAAAGCTGTTTCTCATAGGAGCGGAGGACGATTCCTTCTGGGAGACCGGAAAATATATTCACCGTATGGATCAGCGTTTAAAAGAACATCCCCATACCTGCGAATATGTACCGCTTGTGTATGAACATGGAACGCATTTTGTGCTGCCGGAATCCCTGCTTCGTAAGGCATTGCCCGTAGGACTTAAATTTGTGCTGCGGTTTGTTTTTAAGGCTGCGAAGGATTATCCCAATGAATGTGAAGCAACCAGAAAGGATATTGACAAGAGACTGTCTGCTGCATTAAAAGAGTGGCGGGAAGAATAATTGCATAATCGAAAGGATTGATGATACAATGTTGAAGTACGGAATTTATGCAAAGGCCGTAGAATTATTATGTTTTAAATCCGCATTGGCAAGACTTTCCATGTTGCGTCCGGATATGGATATGTCGGAATATAAGAAGAAAGTAAAACGGGAATATAAGGCGATGCTTTTAAGAACACCGGATATTGGGGGCAGTTCCTTAGAAATGAATCTTTATATTGCTGCGTTTGTTTTTTCTTTACATAAAGCAGAACCGGACAAAATTAATCCTGCTATTGTAAACGAGATGGTGACGGCGGTTTTTGATTCGCCATTTATGATCAAGGCACATAAAAATAAGAAGTGTACCCTGTTTACAGACAAGGTACAGGATCAGAAGGTAAAAGAAAGTATTGCAAGCCAGACATCGGCCTATGAACTGGACTGGAAGTTTCATTATGAAAAGGGAGTCGATGAATTTTACAATACCTATACGGAATGTGGTATTTGCAAGCTTGGCAAGCGGGAAAACTGTTTTGAGTTTGTTCCGTGTCTGTGTAACATGGATGAACGAAACTACCGGAATGAGGGCGGGCAGTTACACCGTACCAAAACACTGGCACATGGAGATGAGTGTTGTAATTTCCATGTTACAAGAATAAAATAAGATTGATGAATGGGCTTATGTGAAGGGGAAGTATGAAAATCAGAACAGAGGAAAAGAGTTACGAAGAAGTAATGGCATTGCCGAGAGAGAAACATGAGAATCCGATGAGGCAGTCTGGGATCATCCGGGGGCTTTTGAAAGCAATTTCTTATTTTGACTTGAAGGCAGTCCACTTTTCTTATGAAAAGACAGGGATGGAACAGTTAGGGGATAAGGAGCCCTGTCTTGTACTGATGAATCATTCCAGTTTCATTGATTTAAAGATTGCGGCAACACTGCTTGCTGACAGAGAGTATCATATTGTCTGCACATTGGACGGATTCGTAGGGAAGAAGTTTCTGATGAGGCTTCTGGGTTGTATTCCTGCGAAAAAGTTTATCAATGACATTACTCTTATTAAGGACATGCGGTACGCGATCCAGAAGTTACATGCTTCTGTCCTGATGTATCCTGAGGCAAGCTACAGCTTTGATGGAACGCAGACGCCGCTTCCCCACAGTCTTGGAAAATGTATTAAATTATTGAAAGCTCCGGTTGTTATGATAAGAACCAATGGGGCTTTTTTGCGTGATCCGCTATATAACGGGCTGCAGTTACGCCGTACCAAGGTGTCCGCAAAGATGAACTATCTGCTTTCTCCGGAGGAGATCGCACAGAAATCGGTAGAAGAAATCAATGAGATTTTAAGACAGGCTTTTTCGTTTGATTACTTCAAAGAACAACAGGAACAGAGAATTATCGTGAAGGAACCATTTCGTGCAGATGGCTTACAGAGAGTGCTTTACCGCTGCCCTCATTGCCAGTCGGAAGGCAGGATGGAAGGAAAGGGCACGAAAATTGTCTGCCTGCAGTGCCAGAACAGTTATGAATTGTCAGAGACCGGTGAACTGAAAGCCCACAGGGGAGAAACGCGCTTTACCCATATTCCGGACTGGTATCGATGGGAAAGAGAATGCGTCCGGAAAGAACTTGAAGATGGAAGCTATAAGTTAGATATTGAAGTGGATATCTATATGCTGGTAGATACGAAATGTGTGTATAAAGTAGGAGAGGGACGGCTTCTGCATACATCGGATGGATTTGATCTGACAGGATGTGACGGAAAGCTGCATTATAAGCAGCCACCACAGGTTTCTTACAGTCTTTACTCGGATTTTTACTGGTATGAAATCGGAGATATGATCAGTATTGGTGATGCACAGGTGCAGTATTACTGTTTCCCGAAGAATGGGGAGAACCTGGTAGCAAAAACGAGACTTGCTACAGAGGAGCTCTATAAAATAAAGGTAAATTCTTAATATCATAAGGGGGTAGTTTATGAGAATTACAGCAGTAGCAGTTGGAACACGCGGTGATGTGAATCCGTTGGTGGAACTTGGTTCAGAAATGGTGAAACGCGGACATGACTTCCGGATACTTGCACAGGAGGGCTTCCGGCCGCTGATTGAGAAAAAGAATGTGACCTATCTTCATCTGGATGGGGATGTAGAGCATGTGATGAAATATCTGGTGACGGATTACAAGGGCAGTGCGGATTTCCTGATCGGATTAATGAAGCTGAAGAAGGAAAATCCGGCGTTTATGGATCAGACCATGGAGGCACTTGCGGGATCGGATGTGTGCATGTACGGTACCTGTTCAGGATTTGTAAGGGATGCGGCTGATAAACTTGGAATTCCCTGTATCCGCTATTTTTACAGTCCCTATGACCGGACCGACCTGTATTCGTTATATTCCCTGGAACACAATACTCCGGCAGTTGCCAGGAGTTATGATAATATTACCGGTGGCATGCCCATGCTTTCAAACCTCCTGATGGGAAAATGGCGCAAAAAGAATGGAATTCCCAAGGTAAAAAACTTCGATCATTATATCGAGCAGAATGGCAGGAAGGTACTTACCTTCTATCCGGTAAGTCCGATTCTGATGCCGGTTGATCCGAAATGGGGCAGCCAGATTCATGTTACAGGCTACTGGTATCATCCGGAGGAGGATGCCGCAGGCTATGAGGCAGATGCAAACCTTGAAAAATTCCTGACAGAGGGTGAAAAGCCGATCTTTGTTGCGTTTGGTAAGGCAGAGTCGAAGGAACTGGCAGAATTACAGGTGCGGACCGTAGAGGCATTGAAGGAAACCGGAATCAAAGCAGTTGTTCAGGCATTTCAGATTCCGGAGAAGAAAAATACAGAGAAGCTGCACTTCGTGGACAAGATTCCCTATAGCTACATATTTCCGCGGGTAAAGGCCGTGGTTCATCATGGCGGTTGTACGACAAACGGCATTGGCATCTGGGCAGGCTGTCCGACTTTAATTATTCCATTGGCGCTGGATCAGTGGTATTATGGAAGAACAGTACACGAACTGGGACTTGGACCGGAACCATTATATATAAGGAAGAAGCTTTGTACAAAGGATCAGTTAAAGGATGCATTGCTTGATCTTGCGAGTGGAAAGTATGAAAAACGGGCAGCCGAGCTTTCCGAAAAGATCCGGCAGGAAAACGGAATCGAAGAAGCCATTCATGCGATTGAGGATTATGTGCATGGATAAATTACAAAGGCAGGAAATTTAGATTATGAAAGACTTAATGAGCCTGTTTATGGATGGAAATTTTTATATGGTCATTTCTGTAGGAACTTTTGCATGCTATTTATTTTTATTATCCTGCTTTATCAGTATTCCCAGAAATGAAAGGGTAGTATATTATCTGAGAGTAATCCTGACAGCACTTCTGTGCTGGACCGTTGGCTCTGTATTGATGCGTCTGCAAATCAGTCCGGGGGAAGCGTTCTGGTATCAGTTTTCCATGCTTGGTCTGTTTATTATTCCCATAGCGATTTATGGATTCCTTTTCTGTGTCCTTGAAATTACAGCAAAAGGAAAGTTTCTGAATGGCTGTATGCTGATCACTTTGGTAGTTTTTTTCTTGAATGTGTTCACGGGTTTTCTGCTTCCTGTTCCGGAGAGACAGTTATTGCCCGATGGCAGTAGTTTATATTTGTATCATGCCAGAGGCGCTATGTGGGTATGGATTGCAGCGGAGATAGTACTTTTAATTTATGTGACGGTTCTTGCCCATAACAAAATCGGAACGCAATATGAATACAGGCGTAAGCTCAGCCCCTTATTAGTCGGAATCCTGTTGCTTTTTGCAGGAAATATTGCCTGTATTCTGCCTTGGGGAAAAGATTTACCCTTTGATGCGCTTGGTGGTGTGTGCATGGCCATCTGCCTTGTTTATGTGGTTTACAAACAGTATTTCTTTTCCGTATCATTGCGGATTATGGCAGGAGCTGTTTATTTCATAGCAACGGTCGTTGCATTTATTCCAATCATGTTTTGGGAATGGAATATTGATCATATGTTATCCGCATCGATGACCGGCATGGACCGACAGACTATTGTATTATTTATGATTGCGGAATGTTTCTGGTGTATTTTCATTCTGGCTTTTGCAAGAAAAAGGGTGGAATATGTTTTATCGCAAAAGAAAAAGTATATTGTAGATCATCTTACCGGGTTTCAGGATAAAGTAACATCCGTTGTAAGTAAAAAGACATTGTATCAGATGATTCGCGATACCTTAAGTGCCGCAGTAGTTGGTTCCGATGTGCATATTGTTGAGGAAAAAGAAGGACGATTTACAGAATGCACGGAAAAGGGAGATCAACCGTTAACGGAGGAAGAAGAGGCACGGATCCGTGAGCTCTTTGGCAGCGGTAAGATTTATAAGGATCCTGCATTTGCCGTTTTTAAATATGATAATCAGACTTATGGATTTTTACATGTAGAGCTTCATAGAAAAAACAGATTTATTTATGATGAAGTAGATTGTATCCGGCAGATCGGAAACAGTGTATCCGGTGTGTTAAAGAGCATTTGTGCCTATGAAAAACTGTATCAGGTATCGATTCATGATGCGCTGACCGGGGTATATAACTGGAATTATTGTCGCGAATGTCTTAAAAAATTAGATATCAGGACTCATACAGCAGGAATGATTTATCTGGATATTGATAACTTCAAGCTGTATAACGATCTGTACGGGGAAAGTATGGGAGATGAGGTTCTGCATTGGGCGGCAAAGCAGATGCAGACTCTTGCAGATGAAGATATGCAGGTATTTCGTGTGGGTGGCAATGAGTTTTTGATTATTATGCAGGATAACTGGAAAGATAACCTGATTTCATTTGCAAAGCAGATTCAGAGTGTGATGCTCGAATCAACAGAGGATAAGCCGAAGGTAATCCAGCTTATTACCTTCAGTATTGGAATTGCCTGTGATACGCTGCTGGCAGAGAATGCAACAGAATTGTTCCGACAGGCCAGACGTGCTTCATTTTATGCGAAAGAAAATGGCAAGAACTGTATTGAAGTATATGAAAAGAAGCATTCAGAGGAAAAGAAGCAGGACAACGAAAAGGGATATAATCAGGTATCACCAACGATCTTTGCCTTATGGCGGCAATTGATGCCAAGGATTCCTTTACCTTTGAGCATTCGGAAAATGTTTCAAAATATGCGGAACGACTTGCAATTAAGCTGGGACTTCCGAAAGAAGACATACAAACCGCGAAAGTGGCAGGACTGCTTCACGATATTGGAAAAATCGGAATTCAGGATGATATTTTAAAGAAGAAGGGAAAACTTACGAAGGAAGAATATGAGATCATCAAGACGCATGTGGAAAAGTCGGTTGAGATGATTCATTTTCTGCCCCACATGAATTATGTGATTCCGGCGGTTTTGTCCCATCATGAGCGATATGACGGAAAGGGCTATCCAAACGGAATCAAAGGAAAAGAGATTCCGATTCTGGGAAGAATTCTTGCCGTGTGCGACAGTTTCGATGCCATGGTATCACGCAGAGCTTATAAGGAAAGACTAAGTGTAGAGTATGCAATCGGAGAACTGGAACGTGGAAAAGGAACACAGTTTGATCCGGATGTTGCACAGGCATTTATTGAACTGATTGAAGAGGATCCTTCTTTTATTAATCAGTAGAAACGAACACAAAGGCAGGGAAAATCATGAATCCGATTATCAGAGAGTATAAACAGGCCATTATTATAGGAGCCTCACCGATGGGAAAGGAAGCCGCACAATTACTTGCACTGTTAAAATGGGCAGGCTATGGCGCGCAGGATGAAAACTGTACCCATGACTGTACAACCTGCCGCAGCGGATGCAGCAAGCCGGAAATGAAAAAGGATATTTATGTGATTGCGGCTGACGGTGGGCTGAGATTTTTATTGGAAAATAAGATGCGTCCGGATTTTCTGGTGGGAGATCTGGATTCGTTGGAGTATGATGACGTTCTGACCGAAGAGGTGGTGAAAGCGGCAGTCGAAGAGATTCCGCATGAGGTTGTTCCGGTCGAAAAGGATGACACGGATATGGGACTGGCGGTAGCGAAGGCTTATGAAAAGGGATACCATGAAATCCTGATTTATGGCGGCTGCGGTGGAGCGCGGGTTTCCCATACCTTTGCGAATGTACAATTGATGACCCATTACGCGAAAAAGGGTTGTCAGATCCAGATGATGGGTGACGGTATCCGGATGGAAATTCTGTGGAACGGTTGTAAAACATTTTCACCTGCCCTTAAGGGAAGCCTGTCTGTGATTTGTCTGAGTGACAAAGCAGACGGCGTGGTCATACGGGGACTGAAATATGAATATGTCGGAAGCCTGACCTCTGATTTTGCGTTGGGTGTAAGCAATTCCTTTATCGGACAGAACGCAATGGTATCCGTAGAGGATGGAACCCTGCTTTTAGTTTATGAGAGAGGGTAACGATTGAATTTAGTCACAGGAGGAATTATGCCGGCAGGATTTACCCAAATAGAACAAGAAAAGATCAGGGAAGAGCTTTTTCTTGCAGGAATTAAATTGATTAAAGAATATGGGATACAGAAAACCACAGTGGACAAGCTTACCAGGAGCTGCGGAATTGCGAAGGGAAGCTTTTATTTATTCTATTCTTCGAAGGAAGAGTATCTGTATGCGCTCATGCAATATGTAAATGAGAAGACAGAAGGGATGATCCAGAGAAAGTTGGCCGGAAGGACACAGATGACGGCAAAAGAGTTTTTTGAACTTTTCCGGGAATATCTTTTCAGTGATTATGATTTAATGAACAGCATTGATACCGATGATTTTCTGTGGCTGAAGCAGCATATGAAGGAGTATCATCTGTTCGACCCGTCCAGACAGAAGGATCAGCTAAAGCAATGGCTGACGCTGATTTGTGATATACGTCCTGATGTGGATTATGGAACTGTTGTGAATCTGATGAAATCCATTTATGCGATGTGGAAGTTCCGTGAAACCTTTGTGCAGGCCTCTTTTGAGAACAGTGTCCAGATGATTCTGAAGACACTGGAAGCTTATGTTACGGGAAATGAATTAAAGCTCGTATAAAGTTATGTGGCATGCATGATCAATGCATGCTATCTATTGACATATAGGTTAGTATGAACTAACCTATAATAAAAATTGTGTAAGGAGAGGAAATAATGCATATCAAAGAACTTGAGGAATCAAAAATCCAGAAAATCGGTCATGCGTTTGGCTACTATGATTATGGCGAAGAAAAGGGGCTGGTATCGTGTTACCGCAGTCAGGAAGCGGCAGCAGTTTATATCAACAGTTATGTGCGTATGGCTTTGAAGGGTGGTATGCTGTATACCACGAGTGAGCGTGGAGAAGGCTACATTGCCTATAAGCTGCCGGGACAGAAGGTAAGCCTGAAAGCCGGTATGGAACTGGTAAAAGGATTGTTCCAGTCAATGAATTTTAAGGAACTGGTGCAGTTTTTCAAGGTATTGTCGAAGGGTGGTCCGGATCTGAAGGACCGTATGGATAAAGAGAAGAAGCCATACATATTTGTAGGTCTGGTGTGTGTGACAGAAGAATATCAGGGACAGGGCTATATGCGCAAACTCCTGGATATGGCTTTTGCAGAAGGAAACCGTCTCCATGTTCCGGTAATTCTTGATACCGATGCACAATCAAAGTGCGACAAGTATATGCATCTTGGCATGAAATTAGAGGGAACACGTGATTTTGGTGAGAATGGAAAGCTCTATGATCTGATTAAATATCCGGATTAAAACAAAAGAACTGTGCAGACTTACGGATGGAATCTGCACAGTTCTTTTCCTAATTAAAGTTATCTTGTACCGAGAGTCAGGGAACAGGTTTCATAATGATTTCCATCTGCAACCTTATCACAATAATAAACAATCTGATATCCATTTCCCGAGCTGTCTTTCGTAACAGCGAAATAACCGGCCTGCATCTTTACAGTATTTCCATCCAGAGAGGCAATCTCTGTCTGCTTCCAGTTACTGATGTCACCGGAATAATGATCGACAAGCTTTACCTTTGGATTATATTCTCCGGTGGAAATAAAATCGGCCTGTATCTCATCATAATAGATTTTCAGATTTGCCCAGTCCCTGGCCACTCTGGACTTGTGAATGTATTTGGTATACATGGGAGCGCAGACAATAACCAGTACCGCCATGATTGCGACTACAATAATCAGTTCAATTAGGCTGAAGCCTTTATTTGTATTTGTTTTATCTCCCTTTTTATTCCATAGACAATTAAAATTTCTCATACGTGCAAACTCCTTTCTGAAAATAAATAGCAATATCTTATGATCAAGTAAGCAGTTTCCGAAATTTTAATTCCCGGTTTTTACACAAAATGATCTTATTAATGATAACTTGAGGAATTATAAAGGATTGTCATTTTAAAGTCAATGTGAGAATTTTAGGAAAATTTCGTAGAACTGCCCGCGTTTTTGGATATTATGATAATGTGAAAATTACTAAATTAAAATTTTTAATAACCTATTTACACGGTAGGTAAATGGGGATATAATGAGCCTCAGAGAAAACCAGGAGGAAAAGCAAATGTCAAAACATACTTTGTTAGAAATTAAAGATTTACATGTGAATGTAGAAGATAAAGAAATCCTGCACGGAGTGGACCTTTCCATTGGAAGCGACGAGACGCATGTACTCATGGGGCCGAATGGAACAGGTAAATCGACACTGGGTTATGCCATCACAGGACATCCCCGTTATACGGTTACTTCCGGCAGCATTCTTTTTGATGGAGAAGATATTACAGAGCTGTCAGTGGATGAACGTGCGAAGAAGGGAATCTTCTTATCCTTCCAGAATCCGCTCGAGGTGCCCGGAGTAACGCTGAGTGCCTTTATCCGTAGTGCTTTGGAGCAAAAGACAGGAAAGCGGATCCGTCTGTGGGATTTTAAGAAGAAGCTTTCGGAAACCATGAAGCTGCTTTCCATGGATGAATCCTATGCAGAGCGTGATCTGAATGTCGGTTTCTCCGGAGGAGAGAAGAAGAAAGCAGAGATTCTGCAGATGCTGATGTTAGAGCCAAAGCTTGCGATTCTGGATGAAACGGATTCCGGTCTTGATGTCGATGCGGTCCGGACGGTTTCCAAAGGAATCCAGTTATATAAAGAACAGTGCAAGGGAAGTCTCCTGATTATCACGCACAGTACCAGAATTCTGGAATCTCTGCATGTGGATGTTACCCATGTCATGGATGAAGGAAAAATTGTCAAAAACGGAGATGCTTCTCTGGTGGATGAAATTAACGAAAAAGGCTTCGAAGAATTCGAGAAATAAGAAGGGGTGCGCGTGAAATGAGAGAGAAAAGCCAGGTAGATGATATTGACCGCAGCATCTATGATATCCGTGATGAAGAAAAAGATGCTTATCGTATGGAAGAGGGTCTGACCCCGGAAATTGTGGACAAGCTGTCGAAGGAAAAGGATGATCCTGTGTGGATGCAGCAGTTTCGTCTTCAATCCCTGCAAATTTATAATGAAATGCCTGTTCCCAACTGGGGACCTTCCATTGAGGGTCTGGACATTGACCATATTGCCACCTATGTACGGCCGAATACCAAGATGCAGGGATCATGGAAGGATGTACCGCAGGATATTAAAGATACCTTTGAGCGATTGGGAATTCCGCAGGCAGAGCGGAAGTCCTTAGCCGGTGTGGGTGCCCAATACGATTCCGAGCTGGTTTATCATAATGTAAAATCAGAAGTGGAAGCAGAGGGTGTTGTTTATACAGATATGGAAAGTGCCTTAAAGGGCGAATATGCAGATATGGTGCGTAAGCACTTTATGAAACTGGTGACGCCACGGGATCACAAATTTGCGGCACTGCATGGAGCAGTGTGGTCCGGCGGTTCCTTCGTTTATGTGCCGAAGGGAGTGCAGGTATCGATTCCACTGCAGTCCTATTTCCGTCTGAATGCCAAAGGTGCGGGACAGTTTGAGCATACTTTAATTATCGTCGATGAAGGTGCAAGCCTGCATTTCATCGAAGGATGTTCAGCTCCGAAATATAACGTAGCCAATCTTCATGCCGGATGCGTGGAGCTTTACGTGAAGAAAAATGCAAAGCTGCGCTATTCGACCATTGAAAACTGGTCCAAAAATATGTATAACCTCAATACCAAAAGAGCAGTGGTAGAGGAAGGCGGTACGATCGAATGGGTTTCCGGTTCGTTTGGTTCCCATGTCGGCTGTCTGTATCCGATGAGTATCTTAAAAGGAGAGGGCGCCAAGATGGAATTTACCGGTGTAACCTTTGCCGGAAAAGGACAGAATTTGGATACCGGTGCGAAGGTGGTCCATGCTGCGCCGAATACAAGCTCTTATATGAATACCCGTTCCATCAGTAAGGGCGGTGGAATCAGTACCTTCCGGAGCAGTGTGGTGATTAATAAGGAAGCGAAGAAGTCGAAATCTGCGGTTTCCTGTCAGTCCCTGATGCTGGATTCCGAGTCCCGTTCGGATACGATACCGGCTATGGACATCCGGACAAAGGATGCAGCCGTAGGACATGAGGCGAAGATCGGAAGTATCAGTGACGATGCCGTATTTTACTTAATGTCCAGAGGCATGAGCGAGGAAGATGCCAGAGCACTTCTTGTCAGCGGATTCGCAGATAATGTATCAAAAGAGCTTCCGCTGGAATATGCCGTAGAAATGAACAATCTGATTCGTCTTGAAATGAAGGGCAGCATAGGATAAGGAGAGAAAGCCATGACAGATATGATTATCAATAAGCTCCCATCGAAGACCTGGAATTGGCTGAAGGTCAATGAGACAAAGCTTCCCTGGGATATGGAACATACAACCGTACTTCCGGAAGAAAACGTGGCGGTGAAAGAAGAACCCGTCCACTTTTCCATTCAGGGACAGGGAGAATACAGCAGTAAGAAATTTAATATCCATGCGGCAAAGGATGAGCAGATCACCGTTTATATGGATTATACGCCGGAGAATAAGCTTGCCGTGTACACGAATCTGACTCTGGAAGAGGGGGCGCATGTCCGCCTCATCCAGTTACAGCACAGCGCGGAGAATTCCCTTGTATACAATACCATTCAGGGATCCTGCGAAAAGAATGCACGTATTGAACTGGTTCAGGTTTATCTCGGAAAAGGAGATATTTATTCAGACACAGCGATTGATTTAAAGGGTGAGAAAAGCAGCTTTAAGAGCGATATCGGATATATTGGAGAGCATACCCATGTCATTGATCTGAATGAGGTAGTCAACCATTTTGGCAGATGTACGGAAAGTGAAATTAATGTACAGGGTTCCCTGCGGGATGGAGCAAAGAAGACCTTCCGGGGAACGATTGATTTTAAGACAGGGGCCTCTGATTCCGTAGGAAACGAGCAGGAAACCGTGCTGATGCTGGGCGAGGACGTAGAGAATAAGACGGTTCCGGTGATTCTTTGTTCGGAAGAAAATGTGGTAGGTAACCACGGCGCAACGATTGGAGAACTGGACGAGGATACACTGTTCTATCTGGCAAGCAGAGGAATCAGCAAAGAACAGGCAGAAGATATGATGGCAAGAGCCGGTATTGAACGTTTAAAGAGCCTCATTGCAGACGAAGCTTTTACCGCAATGATAGATGAGGAACTGGGAGGAGACAGCATATGACAGATTACAGGAGCGATTTCCCCCTGCTGACTTCGGAAGGATTCCAGAAGAGTGCCGGCATGGAGCATGACTGGATTTATATCGACAATGCAGCAACCTCGCAGCGTCCGCAGGCCGTTCTTGATGCAGAAGAAGAATTTTACAAAAAGCATAATGCCAACCCGTTACGGGGAAATTATCCTCTCAGCATCGAAGCAACACAGATGTATGAGGATGCCCGAAAGGCCGTGCGTGATTTCATTGGGGCGAAATCGGCAAGAGAAATCATTTTTACCAGAAACACAACAGAAAGCATTAATCTGGTTGCATACAGCTATGGCTTAAGTCATGTAAAGGCAGGGGATGAGATCTTAGTATCCATTATGGAGCATCACAGCAACCTGCTTCCCTGGCAGATGGTGGCAAGAACGACAGGTGCGGTATTGCGGTTCATGGAGTGCCGGCAGGATGGTTCCCTTAATTTGGACGAGGTTCGGGAGCAGATTACGGAGAAAACCAGAATTGTTGCCATTACGCAGGTATCGAATGTGCTTGGCAGAGAGAATCCCGTTAAGGAAATTGCAGCGATGGCACATGAGAAAAATGCGGTCGTTGTGGTAGACGGTGCACAGAGTACACCCCACATGGCAGTTAATGTACAGGAACTGGGTGCAGACTTTTTCGCCTTTTCCGGGCATAAAATCTTCGGGCCGATGGGAATCGGAGTCTTATATGGAAAGAAAGAATTATTAAAGGCAATGCCTCCTTTTCTTTCCGGTGGTGAGATGATTGAGTCTGTGAGCAGAGAAAGCGCAAAATACGCAGAGTTTCCACACAAATTTGAAGCCGGTACGGTGAATGCGGCCGGAGCAGTCGGATTGCATGCGGCAATCGACTATGTGCAGAAAATTGGATTTGCTGCAATGCAGGAGCAGGAGCTTAAGGTGACGAAGCGTGCTTTCGATGGACTTAGAGAGCTTCCGCATGTTCATGTACTGGGATCGGATCTGCCGGAAGAGCATACGGGAATTCTGACATTTATGATCGATGAGGTACATCCGCATGATGTGAGTGAAATTCTGATTGCCGATGGAATCTGTGTCCGGGCAGGACATCATTGTGCACAGCCTTTGCTGCAGCATCTTGGAATCGGATCTGCCACACGTGCAAGCTTTATGTTTTATAATACGGAAGAAGAGGCAGAGCTTTTTGTAAAAAGTATCGCAAGCGTAAGGGAGCGGATGGGATATGGAAAATAGAAGCTTTTATAATGAAATCTTAACCGAGCATAATGTACGACCGGAATTCAAGCATGATCTGCCGGACGCCGACATTGTTCTTGAAGGTGTCAATCCGAGTTGTGGAGATGATATTTTCTTAAAACTGAAGGTCGAGGATGATACGATTGTGGACGGAGCGTTTGTCGGTGATGGGTGTGCAATTTCGCAGGCCTCCGCGGATATTATGCTGGGCATGATCATCGGCAGGAAGAAAGAGGATGCCTTACAGCTTGGGAAAACCTTTATGAAGATGATTAAGGGAGAAGCCAGTGAGGAAGAAATCGACTCTCTGGAAGAAGCATCCGCGCTTCGTGATATTGCCCATATGCCGGCACGTGTGAAGTGTGCCGTCCTTGGCTGGCGTACCTTAAAAGAGGCATTGTCGGGTGAAGACGCAGAGGATGATGAAGACGAATAGTCAGATGAATTTCAAAAGAAAATATTGGAATAGACAATATTTTCAGGCGGAACATAACTGGAAAATGAAAATTCCCCACCCGGAAAATCCTTTGTGGATTACGGATGGGGAATTTATTCGTTGTTGTGTAATTGTTCCGTACTTTCACAGCTACGTTGTTTTTCACCATGAACACTTTAAAAGGGATTAAAGCTGCTGATGTACCTTGCGGATCACAGCCTCTTTTAATTCGGGTGCTTTGTCAGGATCAAGATCTTCCGGAAATTCGCAGTCAATAGTGGAAACCTCCGGTCTGTAGTTTAAACGAAGTGCATGAGCCTGAATAAAATCAGTAGCCTTGTTGTAAACATCCTCACTTACACCATTTAATTTAATCGTATATAAATTTGCCATATTCTTTATCCTCCATTCCTTTCAGCTTTTCTTCTGATGGTTATAGTATATACCTGTTGCAGTAAATTTAACAGATGCTGGAATGTAGAATATAATAATAGGAATCATTCCTGTTTTAGTAAATATATACAAATTATGGAAAACTGTTTAAATAATGGACATAAACCATTCTACAGTTTTCGGATTATAGTGTGAGAAAAACAGACTTTCTCCACCATCCAGTGCTTCAATCGCTGCCATATCCTCAGCATCCAGTGTGAAATCAAACACGTCAAAATTCTGCTGCATACGATCCTTATGAACAGACTTCGGGATGACAACAACATCGCTTTGTAATAAGAACCGGAGTGCAGTCTGGGCAGCAGTCTTGTTGTATTTTTCACCGATTTTGGTTAATACCGGATTGGTGAACATGTCCTTTCGTCCTTCGGCAAAAGGTCCCCAGGATTCGATCTGGCAGCCATACTTCTTCAGGTATTCTTTTGCAACCTTCTGCTGCTGGAATACATGTGTTTCAATCTGATTGACCGCAGGTTTTACCTTAGAAAAATGCTCAATATCAAGATAACGGTCCGGTCCGAAGTTGGAAACGCCGATGGCACGTAATTTGCCGGCTTCATACAGTTCTTCCATTGCACGGTAGGTTCCGTAATAGTCACCAAACGGCTGGTGGATCAGTAATAAGTCGAGATAGTCTGTGCGCAGCTTTTTCATGGATTCTTCAATGGAAGCCTTGGCATTTTCATATCCTGCATTGGTGATCCAGACCTTGGTGGTAAGGAAAAATTCTTCTCTGGGAAGACCGCATTCTGCCAGTGCAGCGCCAACGCCTTCTTCATTATAATAAGCCTGAGCGGTATCAATGCTGCGGTATCCTATTTCAATGGCATCCAATACGCACTGTTTTGTATCCTCTGCCGGTGTCTGATAAACACCATATCCGAGTTTCGGCATTTTGATTCCGTTGTTTAATGTTACATATTCCATAGTGTGTACCTCCTTTTGAAATGTGAATCTGTTTACAAGATTTACTTTACATGGAATTACCGGGGAAGTACACTATTAATATCGTAATTCAGATTTCATAAACTGAAACCTGAAAATAACACGTGAAATAGAAAACAAATCTAAAATTATGATATTGTATGGAAAATATAAAGCTTAAAATCATTCATAGCAGAAAAGGAGAAAGGAATGCTCAATTTAGAAGAACTGGCGCAGTTAACCGCTTTTGCAGATCGTGGCACCTTATCAAAGGTTGCGGAAGAATTTCATATCTCAACACCGTCCATTACCCGTTCCATGCAGAATCTGGAAGAGGATTTTGGGGTACCATTGTTTAACCGCAGCAAGAACCGCATTGAGTTAAATGAAACCGGAATGGTTGCGGTCGGCTATGCAAGGAAGCTGTTACAGGAAACGGAGCAGATGGTTTCACAGGTGCGCGCATTTGATGAACGGCAGAAAACGATTGTGGTAAAGTCCTGTGCACCGGCTCCTCTCTGGGAATTATTAAAGAAGCTCGGGGAACACCATCCGGGCATGACGATTTCGTCCAGTATCTGTCAGAATCCGGAGGTGTTGCAATATCTGGAGCAGCAGACCTGCGATATTGCGATTCTGCCGTTTCCTGTCACAATACCGGGGTGGAAGGTCGAAGAGTTTATGACAGAGCAATTATTTGTCTGCATACCGAAAGACCATGAACTTGCCAGATTCCCGTCGGTTCGCTGGAAGGATCTGAATGGATTTAACTTTCTGCTGCGTTCCGAACTGGGATTCTGGGACACACTCTGCCGGGAGAAGATGCCTGCTTCCAAGTTTCTGGTCCAGACCGAAGATTCCGTCTTTAATGAACTGGTAAATGCATCGACATTACCTTGCTTTACAACAGATTACATCACGAACCGGGATAGTGCATACCCGAACCGGATCAATCTGCCGATTCTTGATGAAGGTGCAAAAGTGACATTTTATCTTATTTCGCAAGAACAAAACTAGCAATGATCGAAGCTTGTCACAAAATACATGAGAGCGGCCCAGGTATATATGGAATAATAAATACCGTTAGAATCTGTTCCACGGGTTAAAATCTGCCGGGCCTCTTCTTTTGTTAAAAGAGAAAATCCGTTAAAGCATTCACTTCCAACAGCGCCATCGGTATTCAGTTCCGGAAGGGCATCACGGTTTATGGAAAGTAAAACGAGAGCATTGCTTTCATCGGTCATTCCCGGAGTGCTGAAAAGAAGCGGACTGATCACCTTTGCGGTATCGCTGGCTCCAAAAATAATGCCGGTTTCTTCCTTTAATTCTCTGGTCGCGGTGGTAATAAGGTCGGCATCCTCTTTATCGATGAGACCGGCCGGAGGGCTTAACAGAAACTGACCGGTGGGGTAGCGGAACTCATGGCTGAGTAAAAGCTTTGGTTCAGAATCCATTATATTCAAAACAACAATGCAGGTCACAGCATCTGCCCGCATTCTCTTGAATTCTTCCGTGGTCTTCGCAGCAACCAGATCATCAGCCGTTCGTCTGGTCGCATCATAATAATGTTTTCCTTCTGCATATTGCAAATCAAACACCCGGATAAATTTTGATTCAAATAAGGGTTTGATATGTTCTTTTGAAAAATCTGGAGTATTCATGTGAAATTTCCTTCTTTCTTTGTACATGTTAGATAAAATAACAATTTAAGTATATCGCAATAATTCAGACATGTACATTCATAAGTTGCCGGAGTCTGCCAAAGCACTCAATTGAAAAAGTAACTTCCAGTTACTAAGGTTTTAAAATTTTATAAAACAG
>CAVHRK010000058.1:0-23895 GCA_963638365.1 Anaerobutyricum sp.
AACGAGAAAAGCGCTTCTGGCTTGCTGACCAAAAGCGTTTTGTCTACAGTCTGAAATGATCCACTGGATCATTTTCTCATATGCATGGCAACTCAAAAATCCATTCAGTGAGGAACATTGCCCTTACTGAATGGATTTTATATTAATCAAAACAATTTACTGAATGGGATTTTTATAGAATTCCTTAATCTCTGTATAGCCATCCTTCGCAAGCTGTTCCTTCTGGAACTTCTTATTCTTATTCATCCGGACAACCAGAATCTGTCTGCCGCTCTTACGCTCTTCCTGTGCCTTTGCAATGACTTCGCAAAGCCGGTCGGAAGGAAGTCCCTTCTCCAGTAAATAAGCGGTTCTCTCAGGTGCTCCGGGCACCTTAAAGCCACTCTCCATCAAAAGCAGAATGATCCGTTCAAATCCGATAGAAAATCCACACGCCGGAACATCATTTCCGGTAAATTTTCCGACCATCTTGTCATATCTTCCACCGCCGCCGCAGCTTCCACCGAATTCCGGCATTGCAATTTCAAAAATCGTTCCGGTATAATAAGACATACCACGTACCAGTGTCGGATCAAATACCATTTCAAACTCTGCTTCCTTCGTTGCCGTTACACTCTCAATGATCTCGGAAAGGCTCTGCTTTACCCCTTCCTCTAAGAAGTCACCCAGTGTATCTGCAAGGTACTGTAAGCCGTTTTCAGCCTTCTCCATATTCTTGAAAAGACTTAAATACCGTTCTACTGCTTCTTCAGAAAATCCGTTCTCTAAAAGCTCTTCCCTGACACCGTCAAGTCCGATCTTATCCATCTTATCCAAGGTAATGAATACGCTGTCATAGGATTCCTCCGGGAACCCACTGTAAGCAGCCATTGCCTTCAGAATTCTTCTTTCGTTAATCCGGATCTGGAAATTCTTAAATCCAAGTCTTCCAAGAGTCGTTGTTGTTGCCAGAATCAGCTCGATTTCGGCAAGGTTTGACGGCTCTCCCAAAATATCAATATCACACTGCATAAACTGGCGGTAGCGGCCTCTCTGCGGACGATCCGCACGCCATACATTTCCCATCTGCAATGCTTTAAAAGGACTGGGCAGTTCGTTGGCATGATTGGAGTAATACCGAACCAGGGGAACGGTTAAGTCATAACGCAGGCCCCCATCAACAAGGTCCTGTTCATTCTGTGCCGTTTCGAGCTTTAACTTCTCGCCTCTTTTTAAGATCTTAAAAATCAGCTTCTCATTCTCTCCGCCCTGCTTGTTGGTCAGATTTTCGATGTTCTCCACACAGGGAGTTTCAATCGAGGTAAAGCCAAATTTTCCGTAGGTCTCCTTAATCACTCCGATTACATAATCCCGAATCACCATTTCCTCGGGCAGAATATCCTTCATGCCGGTCACCGGCTTCTTGCTCAATGCCATAACGATATCGTCCTTTCTCTTCTATGATAAATCTTTTGCATAATAACACGAACCTCTTGCAATTTTACACTTTTTCTGGTTATAATGCAACTGTGATTTGTACTAAGGAGGAGTAGTTTTATGTCATTCGAATACATTCGTAAATTACCAACGCCCGATGAAATCCGTGAGGAATTTCCCTTTCCTTCCCCTCTCACCGAACTGAAAGAGAAACGGGATGCGGAAATCCACAAGGTGCTCACCGGTGAAAGTGATAAATTTTTAGTCATCATCGGCCCCTGTTCCGCAGACAATGAAGATTCTGTATGCGATTATGTGAGCCGCTTAGCCCGTATCAATGAGGATGTTAAAGATCGTCTGATCCTGATTCCCCGTATTTACACCAATAAGCCGCGTACCACAGGCGAAGGCTACAAGGGTATTGTGCATCAGCCCAATCCCGAACAGAAGCCGGATTTTCTGGCAGGACTTATTGCTATGAGAAAGATGCACATCCGTGCTGTCGAGGAATCCGGATTGACCGCAGCCGATGAAATGCTTTATCCGGAAAACTGGGGCTATGTCTCCGATCTGCTCTCCTACGTGGCAATCGGTGCCCGTTCCGTAGAGGATCAGCAACATCGTATTGTGGTAAGTGGATTTGATACCCCTGCCGGAATGAAGAACCCCACAAGCGGAAACCTGACCGTCATGCTCAATTCCGTATATGCTTCCCAGCATCCCCACTCTTTCATCTATCGTGGCTATGAAGTGAAGACCAACGGAAATGAGCTTGCACACACCGTTTTGCGCGGTGCAACCAATAAGCACGGGGAAAGCACCCCGAACTACCACTACGAGGACTTAAACCTCTTATTAAACCTCTATCAGGCCCGTGACCTTAAGAACCCGGCAACCATTATCGATACCAATCATAACAACTCCGGCAAGAAATTCGAGCAGCAGATCCGTATCGTAAAGGAAGTTATGCACAGCCGTAAGCTGAGCCCGGATATCCATAAACTGGTAAAAGGTGTCATGATTGAAAGTTATATTGAGGAAGGATGTCAGAAGATCGGCGACGGCGTTTATGGAAAGTCCATTACCGATCCCTGTCTTGGATGGGAAGATTCCCGAAGACTCATTTATGATATTGCAGATACCTGTTGCTAAAACAAATTAAGAAATCAGAAAAGGAGTTCTCCTGCATCGAATGATGTGGGAAACTCCTTTTTATTTCTACTTATTACATTTTCTGTTTCTATGAAGTTTATACTTCAATGTCTCGGATGTGCTTTGGCATAAACCTCTTTGATCCGGCTGTGATTCATCTGTGCATAAATCTGTGTCGTTGAAATATCCGAATGTCCCAGCATTTCCTGTACACTTCGCAGATCCGCCCCGTTCTCAACAAGGTGTGCCGCAAAGGAATGACGCAGGGTATGCGGGGTAATATCCGCTACGATTCCTGCTTTCTTCGCATAGTACTTAATCAGTTTCCAAAAGCCCTGACGACTCATCGGCTGACCGGAACAGTTGGCAAACAGGTATTCCGAATCCGGATCACTGATCATCGCTGCTCTCGTTCCCTCCAGATACCGGATGAGTGCACTCTTCGCTGCATTACCGAAAGGAATCACACGCTCTTTATTTGCATCCTTGCAGACAATGAAGCCCATCTGTAAATTCACATCTGCGGTCTTTAAGGTGATAAGCTCTGTCACACGGATTCCCGTCGCATACAGAAGCTCTAACATCGCCTTATCACGGATCTCCTTCGGAGTGTCCCCGGAAGGCTGCTCTAAGAGACGTACCACCTCATCCATAGAAAGAATCTCCGGCATCTTCTTCTCAATCTTCGGTGCATGAAGCTGCTCTGCCGCATCCTCGCTTACCACACCCTCACGATAGAGATAGTGATAGAACGCCTTTAAGGAAGCAATATTTCTGGAAATGGTCGCTGCCGAGAACTTATTCTTCTCCATATAAAGCACATAAGAATTAAGTGTTGTGGATGTCACTTTCTTAATGTCGGTAATGCCCTGCTCTTCCAGATATGCCTTCACCTTGTTCAGATCACGGTGATAGGAAAGCTCTGTATTCTCAGAGGTATGCTTCACATTATGTAAATAATCTATGAATGCCTGAATCTGCTCTTCAACTGCCAAAACGGTAACCCCTCGATGAATAATTTCGTTTACATAAACATCATGTGATTTTCATTATAAGCATATTTTTTCAGAAAAGCAAATGTATTTTTGCCCATTTTACGGCGTTTTTAACTGGTTTACCATAAAAAATACCACATATCGAAAAAGGTAAATTATGTTAATACTACATCTTGTAAAAATTTCTTTTAAAATAATTTTAAAATATCTTTTATCAAAATTGGGTTTACATAACTTTCAAGCAGACCTCCAAGCGCAATCCCCGTAAAGATCCACAAAAGGAGCCACGGCTTTCTCCTCCTGATATATTGCTCATTCAGACACCAGTATAGAAGCAGCACATAGGACGGAATCAGCACAAACTGATGCGGAAACAGGCTTCCTAAGACAAATAAAGCACCCCGGAACTGATACTGCATACAGGCCGCCGCTGCATACATGCCAAACAACATGCCCTGCCAGAGAATAAAGCATTTCACCGCAAAACGTCCATACATCGTATTGGACAAAAGAAGCAGGATCCCTGCAACCGCCAGATGGCGTACCAGCAGATACATAAAAAAATGAGAACCCTGAATGTCCATGCTCCGCAGCCGCTCAATGGTTTCTGAACCAAGAAGTCCATCCTCAAACAAAAAGCGGTTTCCCGTAAGCACGATCACCATGATTCCCAAAAGTAAGGATCCAATAAATAAAAGCCGATATTTACGCATCACCATCCTCCTTGTCCTTCCATGTATATGAAAGGAAAAGAGGTGGTATGCGTTAAGTTTCATGTTGTTAATTGTGTTCCTGTTTTCTCCGGTATTCGTTATAGGCCAGAATGGCAGCCACCGTCTTCGAGTCCTGAATTTCACACCGGAAGACCTTATCCATCAGCTCTTCTACCGTATAGGCCTCATACTGTACATACTCATCCTCGTCCAGATGCTGTTTTCCCGGCTTTAAGTTCTTTGCCAGATATATATCGATCTTTTCATTACAGAACGCCACGGTCGTATAAATTGAAAGCAATAATTCAAGATCATCGGAATGATACCCGGTCTCTTCCTGCAGCTCCCGCGCTGCCGCATCCCTTGTCGGCTCCTGCGCTGTCTGCAGACCGCCTGCCGGGATTTCCAGTGTATAACGCTCCAATGCATTCCGGTACTGACGAACCATGATAATCCGTCCCTGATCGTCCACAGGAACGACCGCAGCGGCTCCTTTATGCTTAATAAAGTCCCACTTGGCAATATGTCCGTTCGGAATCTGCATGGTATCCTGATAATAATCAATAATTGCTCCATGTGCCACCAGATCTCTGGAGATCCGTCTGATTTCTTCCATAATAAACTCCTGCCTATACGATTTATGCTTCTTTTTCGTCTAAAAGCTTATTTACGCTGACAAGCTTCACACAGAGAATAAATACCTCTGCTGCTTTCTTTAAGTCCTCTAACGGAGGGAAGGTGGGTGCCAGACGGATGTTCCTGTCATCCGGATCCTTCTTATAGGGATAGGCAGAACCTGCACCGGTGAGTACGACTCCTGCCTCCTTACATTTTGCAACGATTTCCTTGGCACAGCCATTCAGTGAGTCAAAGGATACAAAGTATCCGCCAATCGGCCTGGTCCATTCGCCGATTTCAAGACCGCCCAGTTGTTCATCCAATGCTCCGATCAGGTATTCAAGCTTTGGACGAATGATGGCTGCATGCTTTCTCATATGCTCCTTCATTCCACCAATATTCTTAAAGTAACGTACATGACGAAGCTGATTCAATTTATCATGTCCGATGGTCTGAATGGTAATCACACTCTTAATATAATCAAGGTTCTTTTCCGAAGTACCAAGGGCTGCAATACCGCTTCCCGGGAAAGTTACCTTGGAGGTAGAACAGAATTTGTATACCATATCCGGATTACCGGCTTTCTTACATTCATCCAGAATCTCCAATAATTGATCCTGTTTGTCATCATACAGATGATGAATGGTATAGGCATTGTCCCAGAAAATACGAAAATCTTCTGCTGCAGGCTTTAACGCTGCGAAACGCTTTACGACTTCATCCGAATAGGTAATACCCTGCGGATTGGAATACTTCGGTACACACCAGATTCCCTTGACGGCAGGATCGTTATTCACATACTGTTCCACAAGATCCATATCCGGCCCATCTGCTCTCATTGGAATATTAATCATTTCAATCCCAAACTGCTGGGTGATCGCAAAGTGACGGTCATATCCGGGTACGGGACATAAGAATTTTACTTTATCTAATTTACACCAGGGTGTTGCTCCACAGACACCGAGAATCATGGAACGTGCCACGGTATCATACATGACATTCAGGCTGGAATTTCCAAATACGATGACCTCTTCCGGAGAAATTTCCATCATATCCGCCATTAATTGTCTGGCTTCATGAATACCAACCAGTTCTCCATAGTTTCTGCAATCAATCCCTGCTTCTGACTTGAAATCAGATTCTGGGGAAAGGGTATTAAAAAAGTCAGCCTCCATATCAAGCTGCTCTGCACTGGGAAGGCCTCTTGCCATATTCAGTTTCAGCCCCTTAGCCTTAGCCTCTTCATATTCCTTGTTCAGTTCTCCCTGCAGTTCTTTTAATTCTGCAATGCTGAGTTCCTTATAAGACTTCATAATATTCTCCTTCCGTTGTCGTATCGTTGGATTATTGTATACAATGCAACTTTAAATATTTTACTATATGTTTTCCCAATATTCAAGAGGATTTTCTGTAACAGTTCAGCCATGCAGAAATGATTGTACAATTTGTCCGTGGGAGCTTGCTCACAAAGGACAGATTGCGCAATTATTTCTATAGGGCGAACGCCCCACATGAAATAAGTTGCCGGAAATAACTGAAATTATTAGCCGATTTGTACTATCCGGCAACTTATGAATGGGCATGGTTGAACTGTTACCACTGCCTGCTTTATTCCAAAAAGAACGGCAGAACCCATTTCTGAATTCTGCCGTTGTACTTACTTCGCGTAGTCTATTACTCTCGACTCTCTGATCACATTGACCTTGATCTGACCCGGATATTCCAATTCTGCTTCAATCTGCTTGGAAATATCTCTGGCTAACAGAACCATGTCCGTATCAGAAATCTGTTCCGGAACTACCATTACACGAATCTCTCTACCTGCCTGAATAGCAAAAGATTTATCTACTCCCTTAAAATTGTTGGTGATTTCTTCTAATTGTTTCAATCTTGTTGTATATGTTTCCAGTGTCTCACGACGGGCACCCGGTCTTGCAGCCGAAATCGTATCTGCTGCCTGTACAATACAAGCGATCAATGACTGAGGCTCTACATCGCCATGATGGGATTCTACGGCATTAATAACAACCGGTGATTCCTTGTACTTTCTACATAATTCAGAACCAAGCTGAATATGGGAACCTTCCATTTCATGATCCACGGCTTTACCGATGTCATGCAGAAGACCTGCTCTCTTCGCAAGACGGATATCAAGTCCAAGCTCTGCAGCTAAAAGACCGGATAACTGAGCTACTTCGATAGAATGCTTTAATGCGTTCTGTCCATAGCTTGTTCTGAACTTCATCTTACCAAGTAAACGTACAAGCTCCGGATGAATACCATGAACGCCAACCTCTAAGGTTGCCTGTTCACCTTCCTCCTTCATCATCACTTCTACTTCTTTTTGCGCCTTCTCAACCATTTCTTCGATTCTGGCCGGATGAATACGTCCATCCACAATCAGTTTTTCAAGCGCAATTCTTGCAACTTCCCGTCGGATCGGGTCGAAGCCGGATAAAACAACAGCCTCCGGTGTATCGTCGATAATTAAATCTACACCGGTCATGGTCTCCAGAGTTCTGATGTTACGTCCCTCTCGACCAATAATTCTTCCCTTCATTTCATCATTCGGGAGCTGGACTACGGAGATGGTTGTTTCAGATACATGATCTGCTGCACATTTCTGAATGGCATTTACCACATACTCCTTCGCCTTCTTATCCGCTTCTTCTTTGGCGCGATTCTCCATTTCCTTGATCATCACGGCCGATTCATGTTTCACTTCGTCTTCAACAATTTTTAATAAGTACTCTTTTGCCTGTTCGGAGGTTAAGCCTGAGATTCGTTCGAGTTCCTGTAATCTTTGCTCGTTAAGCTTAGAAATTTCTTCGCGCTGCTTTGCCAGTTCTTCTTCCCTGGCAATCAGGCTTGCTTCCTTTTTCTCGATTGCATCTGATTTCTTATCGATGTTCTCTTCCTTTTGCTGGACTCTGCGCTCATATCTCTGCGCTTCCGCACGTCTCTCCTTGATTTCCTTGTCCAGTTCATTCTTCGTACGAATGGACTCTTCCTTTACCTCAAGTAAAGATTCACGTTTCTTGGTCTCAGCAGTCTTCAGAGCTTCGTCGATGATCTCTCGTGCCTTGTCCTCTGCATTACCGATCTTTGCTGCGGATACTTTCTTGTGGTATAACGTAGCAAGAACCCATGTAAGCGGAGCCACGATCACCAGCGTTACAATCGCCGCAATAACTGACTGCATTTACAGGAGCACCTCCTTATTTAATTTTCATTGTACAATTATCTATATAGAATGTGTATGGAAAAGACATTCTAAAAGCAAATTACAACACTTAAATTCTATACGTTATTCTTAGTTATGTCAAGTAAAAGTGCACATGAATTAATTCCGGAGAAAAGCCTTTTCTGTACAAAGACGCCATGAGTTGCTGTTTTTCCTCATATGTCCACTGTTCCGGATCATAATTTTTCTTTCGCAAAATTTTTAAAATCTGCTCTTCTTCGAGTTCTTTCTTCCTGTCTCCCACAATTTCATCAAAGCATTCCAAAATCAGTTCCTTCGAAAGCCCCTTACCCATTAAGGTCTGTAACAGCTTCTGCTTCGTCTTACTTTCCTGATGATACTCGATATAGTCCATCGCGTACTGCCGGTCATCGATGTAATGATAGCCCTTCACATAGGAAACAGCTTCTTCCATTGCTTCCTGCGGGTATCCTCCCTGGCAAAGCTTCTGACGAAGCTGGTATTCTGTATAAGGTCTGCTCTTTAACAGATTCATGGCCCGCATGGTGGCACGCTTCGGAAGGAGCTTCCCTGTAATCTCTTCGTATATGGCAAAATCTAATTCTTCGCCTTCCCGGATGTGATACATACGCAATTCGCCTTTGTATAAAACAAAGGCGAACTCCTGATCAATCTCTATCCTGCATTTTGCTTTCGTTACTTCTTCAATCTTCGTTACTGTCATCTTTCGCATCCTGTAAGCCGTAATGTGCACGAACCTTCTGCTCGATCTCCTCAAGCATTTCGGTATGTTCCTTCAGATACTGCTTGGTGTTCTCTCTACCCTGTCCGATCTTGTTTCCTTCGTAGGCATACCATGCACCGCTCTTATTTACGATATTGGCATCGGCAGCCAGATCAAGAATATCCCCGACAGTGGAGATTCCTTCTCCAAAGATGATGTCAAATTCCGCTTCCTTGAACGGAGGCGCAATCTTATTCTTAACAACCTTCACTCTGGTACGGTTACCGATTGTTTCCCCGCTCTGCTTCAGTGCTTCAATTCTCCTCACATCCAGTCTTACGGAAGAATAGAACTTCAATGCACGGCCACCGGTGGTTGTCTCGGGATTACCAAACATGACACCGACCTTCTCACGCAACTGATTAATGAAAATTACGGTACAGTTCGACTTACTGATCACGGCAGTCAGCTTACGCAATGCCTGTGACATGAGTCTCGCCTGCAAACCCACATGGGAGTCTCCCATATCACCGTCAATCTCCGCCTTCGGTACAAGAGCGGCAACCGAATCCACAACAACAATATCAATCGCACCGGAACGAACCATCGTCTCGGTAATCTCCAGGGCCTGCTCTCCGTTATCCGGCTGTGAAATATAAAGATTATCCACATCTACCCCGATGTTCTTCGCATATACCGGATCAAGGGCATGCTCCGCATCAATAAATCCTGCAATTCCGCCGCGCTTCTGTACTTCCGCAATCATATGCAGGGTAACGGTTGTCTTACCACTGGATTCCGGTCCGTAGATCTCTATAATTCTTCCCTTCGGAATACCCCCTAAGCCAAGTGCAATATCAAGGCTTAAAGATCCTGTCGGGATCGTCTCAACGTTCATCTGTGCGGAAGGATCACCTAACTTCATTACCGCGCCCTTACCAAACTGCTTCTCAATCTGTCCTAATGCCGCATCAAGTGCTTTTAACTTTTCTTCTCTTTCCATGAATCTGTCTCCTTTAACTAAGCTTCCATCACATTTAGAACGTTTGTTCTTATATAGAATAAAACAAATGTTCGATTTTGTCAATGGATTATTTACTGTTTTCCAGGTTTTGTTTTATAAATAAATCATACTCTATATAATGTCCCATAAAACTCCCTCAATGGCATCTCCCCTTTCTTACAATCGTTTGCTTTGGATAATTGGCGAAAATGCCCGACTTGCAAAGCAGAAAATTCTGAATCCGGCTGTCCGGAACGACAGCGACTCTACATACGAATACAGTATAACGAATAAAAAGGACTTTCGCAATAGTTTCCTTTGCAAAAGTCCCTTCTCTTATTATCTTTCCATCTTTCTACCGGATGATTACTTAATATCCTTCATCACATCTTTATTCTTAATCAGATAATCAATGAGGGAAACGATCGTAAGAATGACCGCTATCCACAAAATGATCTGTGTCAGGACATGCAGTACCGGAATGTCCACAATCAGGAGGCAAACCGCAACCATCTGGAACACGGTTTTAAATTTGCCCCAGTAGCTTGCTGCAATGACAACACCCTTATCTGCTGCGACAAGACGGAATCCGCTGATGGTGAATTCCCTTGCAATAATTACAATAACCATCCATGCCGGGATTCTTCCAAGTTCAATCAATGCAATCAGTGCTGAACAAACTAAAAGCTTATCCGCAAGCGGATCCATGAACTTACCAAAGTCAGTAATGAGGTTATACTTTCTGGCAATCTTGCCATCGAGCATATCCGTCAGGGACGCAATGATAAAAATTGCCAGTGCAATCCACTTGCTCCATTCTGCGGAAGGCAGAAACGGCATATCGGGAACTAACAAAAACACAATAAAAAACGGGATCAGAATTACTCTGAAAATAGTTAATTTGTTGGGTAAATTCATTTTGTTATCTCTCCTATCAAATCGTATTCATTGGAACCTGTAATCCTTGCACGTACAAAATCGCCGCTCATCAGGGAGCCAGCGCCATCCGCCTGCAAAAACAGGAATCCGTCTACATTCGGTGCATCCTTATAGGTTCTTGCCACATAAATTCCTTCTTCCGGAACACTTCCTTCAATCATGGCCTCCACAGTTCTGCCAACCATGTTTTCTGCCTGTTCGAAAGCAATTTCCTGCTGCAGCTCCATGATCTCATCCCGGCGTGCATTCTTCGTATCCTCCGGCACCTGATCCTCCATTTCGGCTGCGGCGGTATCCTCTTCCGGCGAATAAGGAAAGACTCCAAGACGGTCAAATTCCATCTCATTGATGAAACACATGGTCTCCTCATGGTTTTCATCCGTCTCTCCTGGGAATCCTGCGATAAAGGTTGTTCTTAAACAGATATCTGGAATTTCCTTACGAAGTTTCGCAACCAGGGTACGGATCTGTTCGGTATTCGTCCAGCGTCCCATTCTGCGGAGGATTTCATCGCATCCGCTCTGTACCGGAATATCCAGATAATGACAGATCTTCTCCTCTTCCTTAATGACCTCGATCAGTTCATCCGTGATTTCTTCCGGATAGCAGTAAAGAAGACGGATCCAGTGAATGCCTTCAATCTTACAAAGCTCTCTTAAAAGACGCGGCAGCGATTTCTCTCCATACAGATCTTTTCCGTAAAGTGTCGTCTCCTGCGCGACCAGAATCAACTCCTTCACGCCGCCACCGGCAAGTTCTTTCGCTTCCTTAAGTAACTGCTCCATCGGTACGCTGCGGTAATCTCCACGTACCTTCGGGATGATACAGTAGGTACAATGCTTATCACAGCCCTCGGCAATTTTCAGGTAGGCATAATAGCCGCCTGTTGTTACAACACGGTGCCTTCCTCCCTGCGGAGCCTTATTGATATCCTCGATATAATTATGCTGTTGTCCTTTCAGCACCTCATCGAGTGCATCGGCAATTGCATCAATGGCTGTCGTTCCAAGAACCGCATCCACCTCCGGGATCTCTACCTGCATTTCCTCAGAATAACGCTGTGCCAGACATCCGGTTACTAAAAGGGCCTGTAACTGCCCACTCTTTCTCCGTTCCGCCATATCAAGAATGGTATTGACACTTTCTTCCTTGGCATCGCTGATAAAGCAGCAGGTATTGATGACAACCGCTTCCGCTTCTTCCTCATCGTCTGTGAACTCATACCCACGCCGGGAAAGCAGTCCAAGCATGACCTCAGAGTCTACCAGATTCTTGTCACAGCCAAGGGAAATAAATAAAACCTTCATATAAACTGATATCCTTTATATTTATTATCAATAGTAAATGACGCCGCCAATATTCCCTGGCAGCGTCCGCATTTCTATTGCTCTTCTTCGGTATCGGTACTCAGAGCATTTGCTTCCTCTTCGGTAAGAATCTGGATTTTGCCCTGATTCAGTTCTTCAACGGCAATGGATAACGGCTTTGCACCTTTGACATTCACCAGTGCTTTTTTACCTCCGATAATCTGTCTTGCTCTCTTTGCAGTAGCCATAACGATGGAATATCTGCTGTTAACAACCGGTTGTTCACCGGATTCTACGCCACTGTTTACGACGTTCATCAAATCAGAATAAGATGGATGTAACATATTATTTCTCCTTTCACCAAAGGCTAAAGTGCCTTCAGTTCCTCTCTCATATTATTAATAAACTCCTCATTTCTGGAAGGAGTGTTATGAGCCGCACCAATAATAGCATGTAACTCCTTCACACATTCTTCCAGCTGATCATTGATCACAATATAATCATACCGTTCGATTCCCTGTGCCTCTTCCATGGCACGGTGCATCCGCTGGTCAATGACTTCCTGCGTCTCGGTTCCTCTGCCGGTAAGTCTCCTGCGAAGTTCCTTCGCACTTGGCGGCATAACAAATAACAGCAATGCCGTCGGGAATTTCTCTCTTATTTTTAAAGCTCCCTGAATTTCAATTTCAAGGATGACATCCTTACCTGCTTCTAACTGCTGCTCTACATATGCTCTCGGCGTCCCGTAATAGTTGCCACAGTAATTGGCATATTCAATCAGACCATCCTGACCTATTTTCTCCTCAAACTGTTCCTTTGTCACAAAAAAATACTCACGGCCATCTTCTTCACCGGGGCGGGGATTTCTGGTTGTCATGGAAATCGACAATGCATAATTATCGTACTCTTCCATAAGCTTCTTCATCAGCGTTCCCTTACCGGCACCTGAAAAACCGGATACTACAATCAGTATTCCTTTACGCTTCATCATCGTCTCTGCTTTCTGCCTGCGCTCTCTGTGCAATGGTCTCTGGCAACAGCGCGGATAATACAAGCTGGCTGTTTTCCATTACGAGAACGGATTTTGTCTTACGTCCCTGCGTGGCATCAATTGCTGTGCCCAATTCCCTTGCCTTCTGCACCATGCGCTTCACCGGCGCGGAATCCGGACTTACTACTGCAATGATCTTGCCTGCATTTACAATATTCCCAAATCCAATATGAATCAATCTGTTCAAAGGACACCTCTTACTCGATATTCTGAATCTGCTCGCGCACCTTTTCGATTTCGGTCTTTAATTCAATCGCACGATTGGAAATCTCAAGGTCACTTGACTTGGACAGAATGGTGTTCGCCTCACGGTTCATTTCCTGTGCAATGAAGTCCAGCTTCCGTCCGATGCCTCCACCCTCAATGAGGGCATCCCTCGTTGCCTCAATATGGCTTCTCAAACGCACCAGTTCTTCATCCACGCATACCTTATCCGCAAAAATGGTAACCTCCATCAGCAGACGGCTTTCATCAATCTTGGTATCTTCCAACAGTTCCTTCACCTTATCGGTGAGCTTCTGCTTATACTCTGCAATAATTTCGGGAGACCGTTCTGTGATAAAATCCACATGGGCAAGCATACCTTCAAGCTTCTCGCACAGATCGTTTTTCAGGTTCTCACCCTCTTTGATTCTGGTTTCTACGAAGCCTTCTGCCGCCCCCTTAATGGCACGGTCAAGTAACTGCCACAATGCATCTTCATCAATGGTCTGTTCTTCCATGGTAAAGATTTCCGGATATCTGGATAATGCCGATACACGAATATCATTGTCAAGACCGAATTGCTCTGACATCTGATTTAAGTATTTCAGGTATTCTGCTGCAAGCTCTTTATTATACTTGACGCAGACATTGGACTCCGTATAATCCTCATAGGTGATAAAAATGTCCACCTTACCGCGCTGGATATAATTCTTTAATTCATTACGGATCGCTGCCTCGAAGAAATTAAGCTTCTTTGGCATCTTGATGTTTACATCCAGATAACGGTGATTCACGGACTTCATCTCGACGGTGATCTTACGGTCTGCTTCCTGAATCTCGCATCTGCCGAAACCGGTCATGCTCTTAATCATAGTATTTCCCTTCTTTCGTAACGTCCAATACATACCTAATTATTATAGGTGAACGTGCGCTTTCCGTCAAGGCTTTCTGCGTAAAACCACTTTAAGATCTCCCATAAATATGCTATACTCTAAACGATTCAGGAAAACCTTAAAATACAGGAGTACAACATGGCATTTGATGGAATTACGGTTGCTGCCGTGGCAGCAGAATTAAAAAAAGATCTGTTAAACAGCCGGATCTATAAAATTGCACAGCCAGAAACTGATGAGCTGATTATCACCTTAAAGACCACAGACGGAGGTCAGAAGCGCCTTTTACTTTCTGCGGATGCTTCTCTTCCGCTCCTTTATTTTACCAGCCAGAATAAGCCAAGCCCGATGACTGCGCCAAGCTTTACCATGCTTTTGCGTAAGCACCTGCAAAACGGCAGGATTACCCAAATTACCCAGCCGGGGTTAGAGCGTATCATCGAGCTGCATGTGGAGCATTACAATGATATGGGCGATCTTTGTCACAAGCGCCTGATTATCGAGCTGATGGGAAAGCATAGCAACATCATCTTCGTGAATGAAGAGAATAAAATTATCGACAGCATCAAGCATATTTCCGGTATGGTAAGCTCTGTCCGTGAAGTGCTTCCGGGACGCGATTATTTCATTCCGGAGACCCAGGATAAGGCCGATCCTCTTACTATTACGAAGGAAGCTTTCTGTGAACGCTTTCTGTCGAAGGCGCTTCCGGCCTACAAAGCAATCTACAGTAACTTCACGGGACTCTCTCCGTTCTTTGCTCAGGAATTGTGTTATGAAGCAGGTATCGACGGAGATCTTCCCGTCGACTACTTCACAGCTTCCTTGGAAGGACAACATGCACTTGCCAGGTTATATGACGCTTTTGCCGCATCCATGCAACGCATTCAGGCTGCCGATTTTGCACCGGTTATTGTCTATGAATATGGCAAGCCGGTGGAATTTTCCGCTCTCCCGCTATGCAGTTACCCGAAGGAAGAATGCACCTCTTTTTCCTCGATCAGCGAGCTGTTAGAGCATTACTATGCGGAGAAAAATGCTTACACACGGATCCGTCAGCGTTCCGTGGATCTGCGTAAGATTGTACAGACCATTTTAGAGCGTGATATCAAGAAATACGATCTGCAGCTTCACCAGATGGAGGATACCGAAAAGAAAGAGAAATACAAGGTTTACGGAGAGCTGATCAACACCTATGGTTACAACGTTGCCCCCGGAAGCAAATCCCTGGAGGCGTTAAATTATTATACCAACGAAATGATCACGATTCCACTGGATCCGCAGCTTACACCGATTGAAAACAGCAAGAAATATTTTGATAAATACGGGAAACTGAAACGTACCTACGAAGCACTCTCCCAGCTTACAGTCGAGGTCAAGGAGGAAATCGATCATCTGGAATCCATCCAGAATGCGCTCGATATTGCGCAGTCCGAAGATGACCTTGCACAGATCAAGGAAGAAATGGTCGAAAGCGGTTATGTCCGCCGGAAAGGAAATGCGAAAAAGGCCCGCTTCAAGAGCCATCCGCTTCACTATGTCAATCCGGACGGCTTCCATATTTATGTCGGGAAGAACAATTTCCAGAACGAAGAACTGACCTTCCAGTTTGCGACCGGCAATGACTGGTGGTTCCATGCAAAAGGGAGACCCGGCTCCCATGTCATTGTAAAGTGTGAAGGGCGGGAGCTCACTGATGCCACCTATGAAGATGCGGCAAGGCTTGCTGCCTTTTATTCCAAGGCGAAGGGACAGTCCAAGATTGAAGTCGACTATCTCCAGAAGAAGAACGTAAAAAAGCCCGGTGGTGCGAAACCAGGCTTTGTTGTATACTATACCAATTATTCGATGTTGATTGATGCGGACATTTCCAGACTGACCCTGGTCGAGGAATAAATCAATTAAGACACTCACGGAATTATCCGGAGTATTCTTAATCGTCCAGCCAGTAATCCTCATCGTCCGGTGTCGGGAGCGTTGCTTCCGGCACTTTTTTATTTCTTCTATATTCTTTCTCTTCCGGTTTTAACAGGTGGGTCTTCTTTGCAATCTTAATCAGAAGTGTTCCCTTCGGCAGACTCTTCATCTCCTCTTCCGTAATGGCTCTCCACCGGATCACCAGCACGAAATATACCACGCAGGCAAGCCCGATCGCCACAGCCAGGCACACCAGATTGATAGGAAGTAACTGGTAGAGTCCGAAATAGGTTCCGTAAGCCACGGCTCCCATTAAAATGGAGCAAAGGATCGGACGGATAAAGGTACGGTCCACTTCCTGTTTATATTTCAAATGCTTCCGCACAGAAATCCCATTAAAGATACATAAGAGGAATGCATAAATTACACTCGATCCGGCATAGCAGTATAAGCCCCATTCCGGAGCAAGATAAATCATGCCAAGCACCATGATCACCGCATGAATAATCAGTGCAAGCAGGGCATTGATGATCGGCGTATTCATCTTACCGATCGACTGTAAAACCGCCTGGGTAAGCGTTGACAGGCCATATAACACAATCGTTACGGCAAGCACAGCCAGCATCGCCGCTGAAATATCAAGGGATGCCTTCTGGTGGAAAATCACCTGCACACAGGGCCGGCTAAGTACTCCCATTCCCACAGCCGCCGGAATGGAAATAAACATGGTGACCTTGACAGAACGCGATACCTTACTCTTCACGCCCTCAAGATCCCCACGTGCAAAGTCACTGGAAATACCGGGGATCAGCGCCGTTGCCATTGCACTTGCCAGTGCAATCGGAATATTGGCCAGCTTCGTTGCCTTCGCCATTGCACTTAAATCAAAGGACACGGCTGCTTCGGTCTTCTGCTGGATCGTAAGGGAAATCGTCTGATATATCTTCTGATCCAGAAAGGTATTGATGTTATAAATGGCTGTACTTAAGATAAACGGTGTCACCACCATAATAATCATCTTGAAAATTTCTTTGCGGGAATCCTCATGAACTGTCTTATCCCGGTCGATCTGCCGATGGATCATGCCCTTATTCAATGCATACACGCCCATCATAAAAAGCAGTGCAAAAACGACACCTGCCCCCGTACCAATCGTACCTCCGGCCGCACCAAAAGAAGCCTGCGTGGTTTCACTCTCGCCCTTTACCATCTGGACAAGGAGATACGCCATCAGGACACTGACGCCGGCATTCACAATCTGCTCTAAGATCTGTGAAACGGATGTCTGTACCATGGATTTGTGCGCCTGGAAATATCCGCGGAATACGCCAAGGATTCCACTAAAGAATATGGTCGGTGCCAGAATCCGGAGAGGCAGCACCGAGCCTCCGAGATCCACCATGTAGGAGGCAAAGAAAAACACAAATAAGCTGGCAATTCCACCGACTACCAGCACATAAATCAATGCACACTGAAAAATCCGGTGTGCATTCCGATATTCCCTTTTGGCGAGCTTCTGTGCGATGACCTTCGATACGGCTGACGGAATACTATAGGAAGAAATCAGAAGCACGATACTGTATGCCGTATAGGCATTGCTATAGTATCCAAATCCTTCATCTCCGATAATATTCGTTAAAGGTGTGTTATACAAAAGCCCGATAATACGGACAATGATTCCGGCTACGGCCAGAATCCCCGCCTGCATAATCAGTCCATCTTTTTTCTTATTATTCGGCATTCGTTTAACGCTCCCAAAATTTACAAGTTTATTATACGTTTTAGGGGTCAAACCGTCAACCTGTTTTATCGCACAATAGCCTTCATTAACCAGTAAAAAGGGAGTGAACATCTCCTGCTCACTCCCTGTCCATATCATGTTGTTCTTCCTGATCACTCTTTATGGCAGATACTGCCCCATTCGCAGTCTCCGCAGATTTTTCTGCCATTTCCTGCCTGCAGGATTTTAGTTTCCACCAGAGTCTCCAGTTCATGAAATGTGATTCTCTGACCACTTTCCAGACCACAATACGCCAGCACACCGGCATCATAAGCGTTCACCTTTCCATAGGTCTCACAGTTCCCGTTCTGATTGTGAGGGCAGGCGCCGCAGATGTCATCCGTCTGTGTTACCAGTTCCAGCAAAACCTCTCCGTTATTTTGAAGAAGTTCTTCTTTCACCTGTGCCATATGCTCGGAAAAGGTGTTGCTGTATCCCTTCCCTTCGAAGAAATAAAGGCACATTCCATGATGCGGCCGGATGTGGTATAAATTTTCCGTTTCTTTCATCTTAATTCTCATTCAATTTCAGAATTTTACCAAGTCTCTTGCTTAAGACAAGTGCCAGTGCAATCTTAATCAGATCCGGGATGATGAAAGGAATGACACACCAGCCAAGTACGGTTGCAAGTCCTACGGCACCTGAATTTCTGGCATATACCACCATGAACCATACGGTTCCGATTGCATAGCATACGATCAGGCCAAGTACCATGGATAAGCCCAGTACCCAGGTCTTCTTTCCAAGCAGGGACTCCATCAGCCACATTAATAATGCGGAGAATAAAAATCCAACAATATAACCTCCGGTCTGACCAAGCAGAATTCCGAATCCACCGGAGAAACCGGCAAATACTGGAATGCCGACTGCACCAAGCAGAATATAAATCAGTACAGAAAGACTTCCTCTCTTACCACCCAGTACGCCTACTGCAAGAAATACAGCAAATGTCTGAAGGGTAAAAGGAACTGTTGTCGGAATGGAAATCCAGGAACAGATCGCAATCAGTACTGCAAATACAGCAATGTAAACCATGTCAAGTGTTTTAAATTTGTTTTTCATCTTATAAAACCATACCTTTCCGGCTATTCTTTAGCCTTTGTCAGAATAGCATGGCAAAAGATGATTGTCAACCTGTTTTTATTTATCGGTTTACGTTCATTCAAGGAATATCTACTTCGTTGCATAAAGAGGATTTGCTTTTCGTGTTTTATTTCCATAATGCTTTATCAGCTTTTCAAACGCTCCCTGCACCTCTTCCGGAATAGTCACATGTGCAATAAACCCTTTTCCCAATGGTCCATATCCCCCGGGACAATCCATAAGCCTTGGGATTTCGCCCATTAGAAGCTGCACATATCTGTCTATACTCCACATTCCATGAATGGGATTCTGATAAACCAGTTTCTCTCCCTCAGCAATTACCCTGGCCTGATAGGAAGCATAATTCATAATTGTCAGATGATCCGGCTTATATTTCCGCAATCCTGCGTCCATCCGGCACTGCATGGCTGCATCCTGACACAGAATAATACTCTTGCATTCCGGCATTACACTTTGCAGCAGATCTAACAGATAAGTAATATTGTTTCCACAGTTGGTCGATTTTGTTTCCAATGCATCTACCGATAAGTGATAGCATACATCCAGATATTTTGCAAATACTTCTGCCTCTGCTAATCCTTCGGTGAAAATCTGCGGGTATTCCTCATGCACCTTTCGCCGCAATGTTTCTGTCGTGTGTCCTTCCCCTCCGACAATCAGATACTTTTGAGCAATATGGTTCTGTATCGCTTCTGCAAGCACATCTCCACCCGCTATAATACTTCCTCCAAATAAAACCATCACATCTGCCTGAGCGATATGATATTTTTCCATCAGGCAGGGCTCCGTTAAGTCCTTCACATCTCTTTTTCCTAAAAATTGTCCAAGTACATTAATGGCATCTGCTATTGCTTCCATATGTTTCTCCACAGCTATATATTTTCCTGAAATAAAAGCTTCACCTCAAATTCAAAATACTCCGGATTGAATCGGTATTTCTCCAGAAGCTCTGGTCCACAGCTATTTGAGCCAATTCCATTCTGTGCATAATCCATACACAGCACTGTACTTCCACAGGGAATCAATTCATAATTATGCGCCTTTTGCGTCAGCTCTTCCTGCGTATATTCTGAAACATTAAAAGAAAACCGATCTTTTCCAATTACATAAAGTGTAATATCTGGGTTTTTTACCGCAACATAATCACAATCATAATGACTTCCATTTTCCTGCGGTCTTAAATAATCTTCATGCATTTCCTTCACATCAGATATCCATGTACCATGTGCGCCTGCATGATGTTTATCGATATAGCTTTCTTCCGGTCCGATTCCAAAATACTCTGCTTTTTGAAACGAAGAAGGCAGAAACATACGAATTCCAAATCTCGGAAGCATAGGATATTCCATATCTTTATGCACTTCACAGTTAACCCGGATAGCTCCATCAGGTGCAATCTTCCATTGCGTTTTCATTTTAAGCACCGGCTGCAAAACGGCTGTCGTGACCGCCATAAGGCATTGAATTGTCACGCCGGTAGATGTCATCTGATAAGAAGTCTCATAAACTCTTGTATAACTCTTATCATAGCGGGCACGATACCATTCCAGCTTTAACTTGCGGTCATTGTCCGTGGGTGCTCTCCAGATATTGATTTCCATAGGCTTTGTCAGAATCGCTTTCTGATTTAATTCCAGTGCATCGAACATACCTGTCAATTTGTTAAATTTATAGCAAAATGCTTCTCCCCGAATCAGAAGATAACGATCCATGCTTTCTGTCACCTTCATCATCCCCGTGATCTGTTTTGCAGCCTTCTGTAACTTTACACATTTCTGAACCCGGTCATCTTTGCTCTTTAACGGAATTTCATCAAATCCCAATTCTTCATCCCTGTTCTGTAACGAACCCGGATGCAACAAATGATAAGTAAGTTTTAAATACGCTCTTCCTTTTCCCAATTCAAAGGCCGGAAGTATGATTTCCCCTTCCTGTCCAGGTGAAATTTCCTCTTCCAAATCAATTCTTCCTGATGTAATAACGATTCCATCCAGCATTACCTCATAGGTCAGATACAGATAGTTTTTCAGATCAACATAATTCATATAATTATGCAGAATCATTTTACCACTTTTCTGCTCATAAGACATCACTCTTGCTGGTCGATATACATTTTTGTATTCCTTCAACCCCGTATGCGGTGTCCTATCCGGATACACCAATCCATCCATACAGAAATTACCATCATGGATCTCTTCTCCATGATCCCCACCATAATAATAAATTGCTTTCCCATTCTCAGCAATTCCTTTATAAATGGCATGATCACACCACTCCCAGACAAATCCCCCACACATCAGATCATTCTTCTGTATCATCTGGAAATAATCTTCCAGATCACCGGGGCCATTTCCCATGGCATGACAATGCTCTACAAGCAGAAACGGTTTAACCGGATCATTCGCTATATAATCCTCAATCTCCTCCAATGCCGGATACATTCTGCTTACCACATCAATATTGGAATAATCATATTCCTTATCCGATCTTTGATAAAATGCACTCTCATAAATGGTCAGTCTGCTATCATCATACTTTTTAATCCACTTAAGCACTTCCTCAAAGGTACATCCATAGCCACACTCATTTCCAGCAGACCAGATAATAATACATGGTCTGTTCTTATCACGATACATGCCAACCTTCGCACGATCCAGTGAGGCCGGAATCCAATCCGGATTATCTGCAAGACGCCTATTCCAGTTTTCCGCTACGTTTTCCCATGAATTGTCCTGTAAAAACTGTGTCTGTGTACCATGACTTTCGTTATCCATTTCTTCTACTACAAAAAATCCATATTCATCGCAGAGCTGATAAAACCATGGAGAATTCGGATAATGACTGCTTCGGATCGCATTAAAATTATGCTGCTTCATCATGGTCATGTCCTTGACAGCCTGCTCCATACTAATTGTCGGACCGGTAACCGGATCCGAATCGTGTCGGTTAACTCCCTTAAGCTTTATCTTCTTGCCATTGACATATACCACATTATTTTCTACCGAAATCACCCGTATACCAACCCGGTCTGTAATTACTTCCTGTTCCGTTTTGAAAAGTATACGGTATAAATACGGCGTTTCCGAATTCCACAATATGGGATTTTCTATTCCAAGTACCAGATGGTAAGTATAAAACTCATCTTCTGAAAGCGGTTCAAAGGTTCCCTCTGAAACAGGCCGGTTTTCTTCATCATATAACTGAACCTGCGTATGTCCAACTACATTTTCCCCCTGAAAATTCGCCCTGATTTCAATTTGTGCCGTACCATCCACATGAATACTGCTTCTTATAAAATAATCTGTCAAACGCTCTTCCGGTCGTTTCAAAAGATAGACATCTCGAAAAATGCCCGACATACGAAACTTATCCTGATCTTCCAGATAAGTGCCATCACACCATTTTAAGACCAGAACCGCCAGTTTGTTCTTCCCTTCCCGTATCTGGTCCGTCACATCAAATTCCGCAGTCGCATGGGAATCCTGACTATAACCTATATAAACCCCATTCAGCCAGACATAAAAACAGGAATCCACTCCTTCAAAGTTTAAAAATGCTTTTGGCGCTGCTGCCTCCTGATCATAGTTAAATTCATACACATACGCTCCGCAGGGGTTTTCAAGCGGAACAAACGGTGGATCCAGCGGAATCGGGTAACGGACATTCGTGTACTGATGGGTATCATATCCCTGGCACTGCCATACTCCGGGTACAGAGACCGTATCATAACCTGCTAATTCAACATTCTCTTCATAAAATTTTTCCTGCAAATCATAAATGCTGGCGTAATACCGGAACTTCCAGTTTCCATTTAACAGAAACAACCGGTCGGATTTTTCACGATCATGAACCAGATCTCCCATATCAGCCGATGCCGGTACATAATACGCCCGGCTTGGCATCGTATTTTCATGTAATACATGCAGATCCTCATAGTGTTTTGGTATAATCATTTTTTTCTCCCTTAAAAGTTTTTCGTTTACATTCAGTATATCCTCTCTGATCTGTAGAACCTATAAACTTAATTGAAAAAAATATATACAAAATCAAACTACAGGAAATTATTTTTCTTCTATCCGTGTATGCTTTTCCTTCCGGTAATCCGATGGTGAAACATGATATTTTTTCTGAAAATAACGGCTGAAATATAAAGGATTTTCAAATCCGCATGCCCGCGAAATCTCACTGATATGATCATCCATGGATTCCAGAAGTTCTCTTGCATGGTTTAATCGTATTTCATTAATATACTGCTTAGGCGTTGTGCCTGTATAGTTCTTAAATGATTTAATGAACCACTCCACACTGGCACCATATTCCTTTGCCAATTCTTCCACGGTTAAATTATCCGCATAACTGAAATTCATTTTCTCTATGATTTTTTCCAGTTCTCTCTGATGCAGCTTATCCTCATGATATAATTGCTCATAGTTTTCACGGGTAAAAAGCCATACCAGTTCTTCCCCTTTTAGATTGGCAATACGGATATACTCTTTTTTCTTCATCATCAGTTCACGGATTAATTCTTCAAATCCTCTGGTAATCTGTGGCGACATGCCGACATAGGACATTTTCTCCAAGCCGCTTTGCTTAAGAATCTCACTAACCCCTCTTCCCCCAAAATGAAGCCAGTAAAATTCCGCATTTTCATTAAAATAAAAAGAATATCTCTGCCTTTCATCCGGATGATATAAAACCACGTATCCTTCATCCAAAACTACTTTTTCTTCCCCAAACCAGAAATGTCCTTTCCCACGGTTAACATAAATAATCTGATAATCCTTTCTTCCATTTTTCCGGTCTATCCGCAGATTTACATTTTTATTGAATGTAATTTTTCCACAGCTATGCACCAGAAAAGGAGCCTTCATTTC
>CAVHRK010000059.1:0-20642 GCA_963638365.1 Anaerobutyricum sp.
GGTGTGGCGGAATAGGCAGACGCAAGGGACTTAAAATCCCTCGGTGGCAACACCGTGCCGGTTCAAGTCCGGCCACCTGCATGATGGAAACAGGAAACATTGAATGAATCAGTGTTTCCTGTTTTTATAATCGGAGTTATACAATTTTCGTGAGATATGATAAAATATAACTATCCGAAGCAATGCAGGATTGTGTTGTCAGGATAGTTATTTTTAGGTTGGCTTTATGATTTAAAAGGAGTTAAGAGCGTATGGACAAGATTAAGAAGAATTTTGGGTTTGGCTGCATGAGACTGCCGATGAACGGCTCTGAGGTAGATATCGAGCAGACCAAGAAGATGGTGGATCTCTTTTTAGAAGAGGGCTTTAATTATTTTGATACGGCACATGGCTACCTGGAAGGCAAGAGCGAACTGGCGTTAAAGGAATGTCTGACCAGCCGTTATCCGAGAGACAAATATATTCTGACGGATAAGCTGACGAATTTTTATTTTAAGAAGGAAGAGGACATCCGGCCGTTCTTTGAAAGCCAGTTGGAGGCCTGTGGAGTAGATTATTTTGATTTTTATCTGATGCATGCACAGAGCGAGGAGATTTTTAAGTCCTTTAAAGCCTGCAGAGCGTATGAAACCGCCTTTGAATTAAAGAAAGAAGGAAAGATCCGTCATGTGGGTATTTCTTTCCATGACCGGGCTGAGGTACTGGATCAGATTCTGACCGAATACCCGGAGGTTGAGGTGGTACAGATTCAGTTCAACTATGTGGATTATGATGATCCTGCGGTACAGAGCCGTAAGTGTTATGAGGTCTGCCGGAAGCATAACAAACCGGTTCTCGTAATGGAGCCTGTGAAGGGCGGTAACCTTGTTAATCTGCCGGAAGAGGCTAAGAAGGTATTGGAAGACCTGCATGGTGGAAGTCCTGCAAGCTATGCAATCCGTTTTGCCGCCGGTTTTCCGGGCATGATGATGGTTCTTTCCGGTATGAGCAGCCTGGAGCAGATGAAAGATAACCTAAGCTACATGAAGGATTTCCGTCATCTGGATGAAACAGAGCTCGCAGCCATCGCAAAAGTACAACAGATTTTCCGTAGTATGAATCTGATCCCCTGTACTGCGTGCCGGTATTGTGTGGAGGGGTGTCCGAAGAAGATTTCCATTCCGGATGTGTTTGCAACGATGAATACCAAGCAGATTTACCATGACTGGAATGCAGATTATTACTATAACAATGTACATACGTCTCCGGGACACCGGGCATCTGACTGTATTAAGTGCGGTAAATGTGAAAAAGCATGTCCGCAGCATCTGCCGATTCGGAAGCTCCTGGTGGATGTAGCGAACGAATTCGAGAAGCAGGCATAAGAAGTGATATTGTGGAGATCATAGGAACAGAATGGATGACAGGCATTTTCAAAGACTGGAAGAGAATATTATGGACATCATAGCGGAGCAGCAGGCGAAGCTTGGGTACCTGAAAGAGCCGGTGCGGCTGTATTATCCCTTAAGCTCTTTACAGCATCTTACAGGGATTCCGGGGGATGCGGAGAATATGGAAAGGGAGTTGCAGGGCTTTGCAGAAGAGGTAAAGGATACTCTTGGTGAGGTACAGGTCAGCCGTTCCACACGGGAAAGGGACCGGTTTTGTCTGTTATGTCCGGAGCAGGCTTCGGAATATGTGCATGAACATAAGGAGAAAAATCTCTTTATTTATGAACTGGTACAGTTGTTTTCCAGACATGGAGTGACGATGGAACAGGTGATCGCTTTATTTGAGAAGCAGCAAAGCGCTTATGAGGTGGAAACCATTCCGGACGGAGATTTTGATGTAGCCATTCATTTTTCGGATAGCTCTGATCCATATTATTACTGTTTTAAGGATGAGGGATGCCATATGATTTATCACCGGTTTTTACCGGAAGATTATCTGGATCTGATGAATTGATTTCCAAAGAAATGCAGAGAGAAAGATGGGATAGTTAATTAGGGAGATTTATGATAATAATTTTATGGAGAATGCCTGGGTTCAGGCATTCTCCGTTTCTTTTAAGCGTTCTTTTACATATTCACGGATAAAGAAGTCATCCGCAGGCATCTGACAGCCTACGATATATAATCCATCGTTGTTGGAGCAGCGTATCACATGCCCTTCGAGGTGATTATGGTTGGGAAGGGCAAAATGATCAATTTCAACGGAAACATTAATACCTTTGTGCTCTGCAAAATAGTCATTGCGTGTCAGGAAGGCAAAACCATTAGCACTAAGATTATCCAGAGTACCATGAATGACCATTTGGTTTTCAGGAACCGTAATCGTGCAGCTATTGGTAATATCGACACGGGGATACTTTCTACGGTTAACAATTTTAGGTCTTGACTCAATGGAAACAATAAAGGTGTTCTTAGTGTCAGTCGGAGTAATTTTTGTATGTTCCCACTCGTAAATGACATTGCCTACCGTTACCTTCAATTTGCAATCACTTGCTTTTTGCAGAACGGGTGATTCGGGAAGACTGATGGTTAACGTATTATTGTCTCTGGAAACCAGTTCTCCGTCGTAATAATGTTCATCCAGATTGGCAGAGAGCTTCATGCCGGGAAGGATATCTTCAGTTCCCATAAAACCGCCAATACCGAGTTCACACATTAAGGCTTCGATAATGTCTTCTATGGAATTAATGTTGGATGCGGATTCATCGTATTTACTGAGCATCCGGTTATTGATTTCGTTGGAATCCGTGATGCTTCCGGTCATATCATCAACAATGTGGGACACTTCTTCCAGATTTTCAACCAGATGTATATTGGAGGATTCCACTTCCTTCATGGCCGTATCAATTACCTGAATGTTATCACCAAGCTGGGTGGTATCGCTTGCAATTTGTGTGATATTACTTCCGGCAGTCGTAACCTTGTCAAGTGTCATGTGAATCAGTTCCAGAGTTTCTTCAATGGCGCCGGTCATTCTGTCGGAGGTTTCCTCCAGATGCTGCAGAGCCTGCCAGATCTGTCCGGAGGAGGATTTTGTTTCCGTACTTAAGGAACGGATCTGATCGGCAACAACGGCAAAGCCCTTGCCGGCTTCTCCGGCTCTTGCCGCTTCAATCGAAGCATTTAAAGCAAGGAGATTGGTCTGGTTCGTGATCTGTTCAATGGTTCCGGTTTCTTTCTTTACCATTGCAAAATCGTCTTTGAAATCCTGCAGAGTCTTTTCAATTTCTGTGGAAAGCTCTGCCATGGTATTGGTTGTCGTAATTAAGCCCTCCAGATCCGCAGAACTGATCTTGGCATGATCCTCACAGGTTGCCGTAAGGGCAACCATCTGCTCAATCATTTCTGCTACATGATTGACCTGGGAGTGGATGTCAGAGGTCATCTCGTTGGAGGAGGTTGTGGTATTCTGGAGGTTATTATTATTGTCCTGCAGCTTGTGAAGGCTTCGGACAACGATGCTCGCGCCGTGTGTATTTTCGGAGGCCAGTTCCTGTACGACGGTAACACCATCCATGATAGAGTTGCAGGCTTCCTTTACCTTTTCAACCGTTGTGACAACACGGTGCAGATCAGCACGGATGCTGTCGGTCATGGCACCATCGGATTCATTCAGGTGCTTGATGGACATGACATAACAGATATAACAAAGGATGATACAGGAAAGCTCTAACTGATAATCCTTCATATTTGTTGCAGAGTTAAAACCAAGCGAAATGCGGTAAGCCGCGCTGCCGATGATAATGAGGGAGTTGACAATTCCACAGGAGACCATGAACTTTTTATTCTTGTAGAGAACCAGAAGGCTGGTTACCGGAAGAATATAGGTAAAAGCAATCGGGGAACTCGTGGTGCTGATGACAAAGGTGTAAAAGATGCCATAGCCGATGACCAGAACATACCGGTACAGTTCTGTCGCAAATCCTTTTACCCGCAGCATAATTTCGCCAACAAGAATCGGAAGCCAGCAAAGAACGAGAAAAGTCAGATAGTAGGGAACCGCATGGATTCCATTGGCTACATCGCTTCCGTAGTTCGCAGATAACAGAATGGCAAAGATCAGCCAGATTTTTCTGGCCCGTCGGTTGGCTTTTTCCTTAAAAACAGATTCATCGTAATTCATAAATACCTCCGTAAGTAGGACTCCGGTGTCCGTTACCGGATCTGTTGAAAATATTCGGACATAGCAGCAAGGAGCTGTTCACTTTCTTTTCGGAAAGGATCAATCACACTGAAGGCGTGGGGAAGATCTTTTCTGTCGGAAAAATCCAGAAGGTGATGGGAAACTCCATATCTGGAAAGTGCTTTTTCAAAATCCAGGGTATAACTGCGCAGATGATCCCCAGCACTCGTTGTCAGAAAGCAGGGAGGAAGAGATGTTACAATCTCCCGGTGCTCCGGATTTACATAGGGAGCAAAGGCGCTTCTTTTATAATGGCGGCCATATAAATAAGAAGGAAGAAATAATCCAATCTTATCGAAACGGGTGGTGTAATACATTCCGCTGATGAGTCCGAGCACTTTTAAACGTAAGGAAGCGGGACGGACACCGGCTGTCCCGGCAAGCTTCGGGGAGTTCTGCATGGCTGCACAATAGGTCAGCAGTACAGCACCGCCACTGTCACCAACGGCGTAAACCTGATCCTTCAATCCCTGATATTCCGGGAGCTTACGCTTGATGCAGCGCATGGCGGTAAATACATCCTCACACTGGTCGAAAAACAGACAATCCGGTACGAGGCGGTATTCGATACTGAATACCAGATAGCCAAGTCTGCTTAACTGTGCACAAAAGTACCGGTTGTATTCCTTACATCCAAGAATCAATCCGCCGCCGTGGATGTTCAGAATCACGGGAAGCTCCTTACCGGCGAAAGCTTCTGCACGGTAAATATCCATACAGTGCGCCGGATCAGAATCGTCGGCATAGGGGACGTTGCGGATTTCTGTAACATCCGTTGGAAATGCAAATTGAGTATCGCGCGCAGGAATGGAATCCAGAAATTCCTGCCGCTGCTTATAAAACATATTTTTGATAAATGAATTCATAATAACCTCGATATAGGTGGCAGGTTAAAACCTGCTTACCATTATTTTAAAATATTTGTTGTCGGAAATCAATATCTAAATAGTACGTTTTTCCTATTCGAAAATATGATGCTCACGCATATATTCACCAATCCTGCAGTCACAGGCAAGAATATGGTTGGTGAGCCAGTCTAAAAGGAACTGGATGAGATCCAGGAGATATTCCTGCTGATGATCGTCCATATCGTCCAGATCATTGAGATCGATCTCGACAAGACGCTCAATAAAAGCAGAATGGGCACGCTTCTGGGCAGCAAGACCGGGATACTGGATCCGCTCCATCAATGCTTCCTCATCGGAAAAATGAAATTCGGTATACGCTCTTAACTCATTGATCAGCCGGACAATTTCATCGTATTTGTCATGCAGGAATTCTTCGTGAATCAGATCATTCGTTTCCTTAATGATTTCAAACAGACGGCGATGCTCGTCATCCACAAGGGTAATGCCGGTCTTATATTTGTCTGTGAAAGCAAAAGGATCGTTCTCGGCACTCGAAAGGGACTTCCCAATCATCATATCACTGCATAAAATGTGACGGTACAGCCAGCGGACCAGATAAGTCAACAGGTCATTCAGGGATTCCTTGGCAGCCTCCGGGGAAGAAGTGTCCGGCACGAAGGAATTTACCTTCTTGGCAAACATGGCATGTTCGGTCTTCTGTAAGGGAAGCTCCGGGTCATGGATGCTTTCCATATAAGCTTCTTCGTGGGCAAAATGGGTCATCGCATAATTCTTTAAATTGGAAAGAAGGCTTATGGTGATGGCAGAGACATCTTCGGTCTCCTGAACCATGGCAAAAGCTTCATTAAGCATTTGGAATAATCTGCGATGTTCCTCGTCTATCTGGTCAATATGTATCATGCAATCTTCTGTAAATTCATACATGGTGTATTACCTCCTTTGTTCTTGCGACAAATTATAGCATTATAAATAAGAAGAAACAAGATGTTGACGAATTGTATTTTCGATATACAATGGAAAGGGTAGTATTTTATTTTAAAGAGTTAATTCCGGAAGAAAAAGAAAGGAAATTTCGGCATGAAAATCGGGGTAATCTCGGACATACACAGCAATATTGTTGCTTTTCGCGCTTGCGTGGACTATCTGGAAAAAGAAGGTTGTGACGAATATTTTCTTTTGGGAGATTATGTTTCGGATACAGCGTACACCAGAGAAACGTTGGATTTTTTATATGCATTTATTGAGACACACACGTGTTATCTGCTTCGGGGAAACCGGGAAGAATATATGCTGGCACAGAGGGAAGACCGACTTGTAGGCAGGGAAGAGAAGAAGTGGATTTACAATTCCGCAAGTGGAAATCTTCTTTATACTTATGAACAGTTGACAGAACAGGATTTTGCATTCTTTGCAGAGCTTCCGATCAGCTTTGTTTATGAAAAAGAAGGGTATCCTTCGATTACCTGTGCACATGGTTCGCCGGAGAATACCAGGGAGCTGCTGCAGCTTGACGGAGAACCGGTTCAAAACTGGCTGAAAAAAATTTCAACGGATTATCTGATTTGTGCGCATACGCATTTTCCGGGAGAGAGGAACTATGGAGAGAAACACTACTTCAATTCCGGGTGTGTGGGAATCTCGATATATGATGCCGGATATGCCCAGTGTATGGTTCTGCATTCGGAGCACAAAGAAGGAAAGATTTGCTGGAGACCGGAAATGCTGAAAATTCCATATGATAATAAACAGGTTATTAAGGATATTGTTGACAGAGGTCTGCTCGATGCAGGGCACTGGTTCGTAAACAGTAATATTAAGATCCTGCTTACCGGTATTGATCAGGCAGCAATACTGGTTGACCGTGCCGGACAATTGTCAGCAGAAGCAGGAGAAACAGGTGTCTGGCCGCATATCAGGGAAATCTATTTTGCAAGGGCAGCAAAAGAACTGCAAATACCGGATTACCTGTTGGAGCTTATGGATACAGAACAGACAGAAAGAGGTAGAAAATGTTAAATCAGTTTTCAAGAACGCAGTTATTAATCGGAGAGGAAGCGATTCAGAAGTTAGCAAAGTCGAGAGTTGCCGTATTTGGAATCGGCGGTGTCGGAGGCTATGTATGCGAAGCACTGGTGAGGAGCGGTGTCGGGGCTTTTGATCTGGTGGATGATGACAAGGTATGCTTAACCAATCTGAATCGTCAGATTATCGCTACACGTAAGACGGTTGGAAAATATAAAGTAGAAGTGATGAAGGAAAGAATGCTGGAAATCAATCCGGATGTGGATGTGAGAACCTACCAATGCTTTTTCCTGCCGGAAAATGCGGATGACTTTCCGTTTGAAGAATATGATTATATTGTAGACGCCGTAGATACGGTGACGGCAAAGCTGGAAATTATTATGCGGGCGAAGGAAAAGAATGTTCTGGTCATCAGTGCCATGGGAGCAGGAAACAAGCTGGATCCCGGAAGATTTAAGATTGCGGATATTTATGACACGAGTGTCTGCCCTTTGGCACGTGTGATGCGGCGGGAATTAAAGAAGAGGAATGTGAGGAGCCTTAAGGTAGTGTATTCGGATGAGCAGCCGATCCGGCCGATCGAGGATATGGCCATCAGCTGCAGGACGAACTGTATCTGCCCTCCGGGAGCTGCCCATAAATGTACGGAACGACGGGACATTCCCGGAAGTACGGCATTTGTTCCTGCCGTAGCGGGCCTGATGATTGCCGGTGAAATTGTAAAGGATCTGTCAAAGTAGATTTATTTCTCGAATATGCCGGCCGGGCAGGCACTTTCTTTGCTATAGAAGGAAAAGGTGCCGGTGTTAATTAATTTGCCTTTGTCATCACAGCAGGAGAATTGAACAACCGTGATGGTGCGTCCCCGCTTGATGACACTTGCGTCATAAGTGATGTATTCGGTGTCTCTGCCCGCCCGGAGGTACTGCATATTGGCATCAATCGTAGTGACATAACTGCCGTAAGTGATGGCAGCCAGCCCACAGAAAGTATCTGCGGCGGCGTAGAGTGCGCCGCCGTGATAATCGCCATACATATTCTGAAAGCGGGAGTCGAACGGGATACGTCCCTGCACATGCCCCTCGGAAACGGAGGTAACCTCGAGCCCTAATAATTTACAAAAAGGATTGCGTTCCAAAATTTTCTGAAATTCTGCGATTTCGATTTGTTCCATAATGAATCTCCATTGATATCTATATTGACTGATAAAGTCTACTTGGTGATCGAACTGCTTCCACTCAAAAATGATCCACCGGATCATTTTCTCATATGCATGGCAACAAAAAAGGAGTGGCAGATCTGTCACTCCTTCATTGTATATAGAATATCTTCAAAAATCAATTCCCAAGCAGATTTTTCGCTTTCCAGCGGGAGAAATTAAAGCTCCGGATGGAAAGGTCTGAGGTACCTTCCGAAAGGGAATCCACATACGCCTGCCGAAGATTGGAAAGGTAGTAATCATCCGGATCGCTCATTTCCTCCGGGAGTTCCTCAAGAATCACCGGGGCTGCATCGGCAGATAACCGGTAGAGATAGGCGAGTGCATAGTCGTCCTTTGCAGCATGGGAAATGTTGTAACGGGCAATGCGATAGTCCGGATGGGAGAAGCTGTATAAGAGGAACAGTGCCGTTACCACAATAAGGCCATACCGTACAAAGGGAAAGTCCGGTTTATAAATCAGAACAAGAGTTCCAATCATTAAGAAGCTGATGACCAAGAGGGTCCATAATACGAAAACACGCAGTACGGTCAGTTGATATACACGGATATAAAGCAGCATCCGGTAGGCGCTCGAAGCAATCATGACAAAGGTACACAGCGATACCACCGAAAGCAGAAGCTGCAAAGCGCGGTGTGGACGGAACAGGCGGATGCACAGCAATACCGAAACGAGATTAATCAGGCATACAAATACCAGTTGGAAGAAGCCTGCTCTGGCATAGGAAGCATAGGTATAGTTTTCGGGCAGGGTGCCGAGGCCTGCAAAAAGGTACACGATCTGAATGACACAGAACAGAACGTAAATCACTGAGAAGATGGACGTAAATGTTATGGCAATCACGGGATCGCCCTGTCCACGGGAAGGAGCTTCTTTCTGATTGGGGGTCTGCAGCCGGCAAAGGAGGCAGTAACAGAGGAAAAAGCCAAAAAGGAACATGACCAGTATAGTCAAAATGTTTCCATGGATGATAAGGGATTCCAATCCATCAAAAGCAGCCTGAAAGAGATTGGCGAAAACAGCATCGGCGCTTCCCAAAAGCAACAGGATGACAGGAAGGGCAAGCAGCGCAACCGTCAATCCGATTACAATAGAAAGAACACGGCCGTTGCCTTCATGGGATGTCTGGATATTCCGGCGGGCTTTCACATAGGCGGTAAGATCCGTAAACGGACGGACAAGGAAAGCGAGACTCGAAAACACCGTTTTGATCATTGCCCATACATAAGTAAAGATATCCCAGTGCCGATCTTCATAAAAACTGCACAAAAAGAAATGCAGAAGGAGAAAAAGGATCAGAGCTTTCCCAAGCAGGATCAGGTAGGCGGAATCCGTGAAGCAGACAGAGAGTGCAAGCAGCCCGAGGCTAATGAGATCGAAGATCGTCATGGGCTTTAAGGTACGATTGCACTTTTTTAAAAAGAAGCAGAAAAAGAAGCACGTTCCGCCGATGTAAAAAGGGTAGCTTAATCCGGAGGGATTATGGTACAGGCAGATGGTATAAAGCAGGGCATATAAAAGGCTGCCGGTTCCCATAACCGGAAAGAGTGGATTTACAGGTGTTGTGGTTTCGTTTGTTTTAACAGGTTCCATGGTAGTTCCTCCTTGGAAATTTATTTTTGGTTATCCGGTGTTTCACAGGAATCTGCGTCCTCCGGATCGTCAACATATTCTAAGATATCGCCGGGCTGGCAGTTTAATGCTTTGCAGATGGCATTTAAGGTGGAAAGGCGGACGGCTTTGGCTTTGTTGTTTTTCAGAATGGAAAGGTTGGCAAGGGTGATGTCCACTTCATTTGCCAGTTCGGTTAGTCCGATCTTATTTTTCGCCATTACGACGTCCAGATTAATGATAATTGCCATGTATTGTTTACCTCCGTTCGTTGATATGTAAAAGCAGAATCAGTGCCCTTATATGGTCAGGTCGTTTTCGAGCTTGTAGGTGACTGCCCGGTCAAAGACCTGGGACAGCACTTTACTGAACAGTCCTGCAATCAGGAAGGTCAGAATAATGACCAGCACGGCAGGAGTCAGGTAAAGGAACAGGCGGCAGCAGGTAATCAGGACAATCAGAAAACTGTAGGTTCCCATGCGGTTAAGGCTCTGGACATTTTCACGGATGAAGCAGTTGTCGTTTAAGACACTCCGGAACATTTTGCGCAGTTCGCGGATGATGAAAACGGCGAGAATTCCGGACAGCATGAAAATGACGCTGAGGGATAAAATATGTACTCTGAAATACGAGTCGTATTCTCCATAACAATAAAGAATGGCAGGAACCAGTATGGTAATGAGCATCCCGGCATAATACATGAAATCCAGTAACCATTTGGTAAAAAGAGTAAGTTTGTTTTTCATAAAGAAGTTTCCTTTCCGTTGTTGGTATAAATCGTTTTCAGGTTTCAGTTTTTCATAACATAATTCACATGCTTTGTACGATGAACTTTACCATAGATATAACACTCTGATTTACGAATGTCAATAATTATTTATCGAGAAACAATAAAATGTTTTTGCAGAACGATAAAACAAAATCCAGTTGCATTCTTATTGTGAAACGGCTAAGATAAAAGTAATATATATTTTAATCAATAATAAGCAGAAAGCACAGAAAGTACAGAAGGAGAGAAAAGCAGATGAGAAAGAAAATAGAAGTTACAGTCAAAAAGCCGCAGTTTTCCGTGACAACGGATGTGTCATTTGCGCAGGTGGATGCCTGGTACGGACATACCCGTATGGATTTGAAGATGGATATTATTTATCCGGAGGATGATACCCGGTTATACCCTTGTGTGGTATGGGTCTGCGGTGGTGCATGGATGAAGATGGATAAATCCGCACATCTGGCTTACCTTTCCAAGCTGGCACGCAAGGGCTTTGTCGTAGCGAGCGTACAGTACCGGACAAGCAATGAAGAGCCGTTCCCGGCAGCCCTGCAGGATGTAAAGGCCGGAATCCGTTATCTGCGTGCTTATGCAGACCGTTACCATATTGATAAGAAGCATATCGGTATTTCCGGAGAGTCTGCCGGAGGTCATCTGGCAAGCCTTGCCGCACTTGCAACGGATAAGAAGTTTGATGTGGGAGCTTATCTGGAGGAATCCAGTGCGCTTCAGGCGGCGTGTCCGTGGTATCCGGTGGTTGACCTTACGACTATGCCGGGTACAGACAATGAGGCAGAGGCAGCAGCGACCTGGGAGACGATGTTCTTAGGAAAGAATGTTTATAACTTCAAGAAGGATGCCATGAAGCTTTCCCCGTTACATTATGTAACAAAGAGTGCACCTCCGTTTATGATTATTCACGGAAACGATGATAAGTGTGTTCCGTTTGAACAGGGAGTGCGTCTGCATGATGCACTGGAGGAGGCAGGATGCGATGTTACCTTACTTGAAGTAGATGGCGCAGACCATGCTGATTTACGATTCTTCCAGAAGGAAATCTGGGACTATATGATCGCATTTTTTAAGGAGAAACTGAGCAATGATTAAACCACAGGGAAGACAGCGTATTTCCAAAGAAGATATGTATTTGAACAGTGCGGAAAACTTTGCTTATCGCAGCACCTGTCTGAAAAGAAAGTACGGCGCTGTGATTGTTAAGGATGATGTGGTGATTTCCACAGGCTATAACGGTTCGCCAAGGGGCTTTGAAAACTGCTGCGATATCGGGGTATGTCCCCGTATGCAGCGGAATATGCACCAGGGCGAGGGGTATGGAATGTGCCGTGCCATTCATGCAGAGGCGAATGCGCTGCTGAACTGTTCGAGAGAGCAGACACTGGGAGCAGACCTGTATCTGACCAGTATCAATCCGGAGGATAATTCCATTCATCCGGCCAAGCCCTGTCCGTTATGTGCCCGCCAGATCATTCAGGCAGGCATTCGTAACGTGTACCTGCGCAAGGGCGAGGGACCGGACCAGTACGAAGTGATTCCAGCAAGAAATCTGCAGTGGTATCTTCCAGAGTAACGGTTCACACAGCAGCCAGACACTTGCTGTCAGGCTGCGTAAGAACATTAAATAAAATTCAATTGACACTGCTGTATGGCAGATGATAGAATCATTCACAGTGAACAAAAGTGGAGGGAAAACAATGCCAAAAAGAACAGATATTCATAAGGTACTTATTATTGGATCCGGTCCGATTATCATCGGGCAGGCATGCGAATTTGATTATTCCGGCACACAGGCATGTAAGGCGTTACGGAAGCTGGGATATGAAATCGTTTTAGTGAATTCCAATCCGGCAACCATTATGACGGATCCGGAAACCGCAGACGTGACATACATCGAACCGTTGAATGTAGATCGTCTGGAACAGATTATTGCAAAGGAACGGCCTGATGCATTACTTCCTAATTTAGGTGGTCAGTCGGGATTGAATCTCTGTTCCGAATTGAACAAGGCAGGAATCCTTGAGAAATACAATGTGAAAGTAATTGGTGTTCAGGTAGATGCGATTGAACGTGGCGAAGACCGAATTGAATTTAAGAAGACAATGAACAAACTGGGGATCGAGATGGCTCGCAGTGAAGTTGCTTATTCCGTTGAAGAAGCACTTGCTATTGCTGAGAAGCTTGGTTACCCAGTTGTTTTACGTCCGGCCTATACCATGGGTGGTGCCGGCGGCGGACTCGTTTATAATAAAGAAGAATTAAAGACCGTCTGTGCAAGAGGTCTTCAGGCGAGCCTTGTCGGACAGGTCCTTGTAGAGGAATCCATTTTAGGCTGGGAAGAATTAGAACTGGAAGTAGTAAGGGATGCAGAGGGCAATATCATTACCGTCTGCTTCATTGAAAACATTGATCCGCTCGGTGTACACACCGGTGACTCCTTCTGTGCAGCTCCGATGCTGACGATTTCCGAAGAATGCCAGAAGAGATTACAGGAGCAGGCTTACAGGATCGTAGAATCCGTACAGGTGATTGGTGGAACGAACGTACAGTTCGCACATGATCCGGTTACCGACCGAATCATCGTTATCGAGATCAATCCCCGTACTTCCCGGTCTTCCGCACTTGCATCCAAGGCAACCGGATTCCCGATTGCATTGGTTTCTGCCATGCTGGCATGCGGACTCACCTTAAAGGATATCCCGTGCGGTAAATATGGTACGCTGGATAAGTACGTACCGGACGGAGATTATGTCGTAATTAAGTTTGCACGCTGGGCTTTCGAAAAGTTCAAGGGTGTGGAAGATAAACTGGGTACCCAGATGAGAGCCGTTGGTGAAGTCATGAGTATCGGTAAGAATTATAAGGAAGCCTTCCAGAAAGCAATCCGTTCTCTGGAAACCGGACGCTATGGATTAGGACATGCGAAGAACTTTGACCAGTTATCGAAGGAAGAATTATTAAAGAGACTGGCAACTCCGTCAAGCGAGCGTCACTTCCTGATGTATGAAGCACTTCGTAAGGGTGCAACCGTAGAGGAAATCTTCGAACTGACGAAGGTAAAGGCATACTTTATCGAACAGATGAAGGAACTGGTAGAAGAAGAGGAAGAAGTCTTAAAGCATAAGGGTGAAATGCTCAGTGATGAACAGTTAACCGCTGCAAAGAAAGATGGTTTCTCTGATAAGTATTTGAGCCAGTTATTGGAGATCCCGGAGGAAGAAATCCGCAACCATCGTATTGCAATCGGTGTAGAAGAAGCATGGGAAGGCGTTCATGTAAGTGGAACGAAAGACAGCGCTTACTATTATTCCACCTACAATGCAACGGACAAGGATCCGGTATCGGATAAGCAGAAGATCATGATTTTAGGCGGCGGCCCGAACCGTATAGGACAGGGTATCGAATTTGACTACTGTTGTGTACATGCAGCTATGGCACTTAAGAAACTTGGCTTTGAAACCATTATCGTGAACTGTAATCCGGAGACCGTTTCTACCGACTATGATACTTCCGATAAGCTTTATTTTGAGCCGTTAACACTGGAAGATGTATTGAGCATTTATAAGAAAGAAAAGCCGCTCGGCGTCATTGCACAGTTTGGTGGACAGACACCGCTTAATCTGGCAGCAGAACTGGAAAAGAACGGTGTCCGCATTTTAGGAACTGCACCGGCAGTCATTGATCTTGCAGAAGACCGTGACCTGTTCCGTGCAATGATGGAGAAGTTAGAGATTCCGATGCCGGAATCCGGAATGGCTGTTACCGTAGACGATGCTATCAGGATTGCAAACAGCATTGGCTATCCGGTTATGGTACGTCCTTCTTATGTCCTTGGCGGACGTGGTATGGAGGTTGTTTATGATGATGAGAGCATGGCAGAATATATGAAGGCTGCTGTCGGTGTTACACCGGATCGCCCGATTCTGATTGACCGTTTCTTAAATCATGCCTTGGAGTGTGAAGCCGATGCGATCAGCGATGGAACACATGCTTTTGTTCCGGCAGTAATGGAGCATATTGAGCTTGCCGGTGTGCATTCCGGTGACTCCGCATGTATCATTCCTTCCGTACACATCAGCGAAGAGAATGTAAAGACGATTAAAGAATATACCCGTAAGATTGCAGAAGAAATGCATGTCAAGGGACTTATGAATATGCAGTACGCGATTGAGAACGGCAAGGTATTCGTTCTGGAAGCAAACCCGAGAGCATCCCGTACCGTACCGCTTGTTTCCAAGGTATGTAACATCCGTATGGTACCTATTGCAACCGATATTATTACCTCTGAAATTACAGGCCGTCCTTCACCGGTACCGGCATTGAAGGAGCAGAACATTCCGTATCATGGCGTAAAGGAAGCTGCATTCCCGTTCAATATGTTCCAGGAGGTTGATCCCGTACTCGGACCGGAAATGCGTTCCACCGGAGAGGTGCTTGGATTATCCGTATCCTGTGGCGAAGCCTTCTTCAAGGCGCAGGAGGCCGTACAGTCCAAGCTTCCGTTAGAAGGAACCGTTCTGATTTCCGTAAATAACAAGGATAAGGACGAAGTTGTTGAAGTGGCAAAGAGCTTTGTGGAAGATGGATTTAAGATTGTGGCAACCAGTGGTACATTTGATTATCTTACTGCAGCAGGAGTTCAGGCTGTTAAGGTAAACAAGCTTTACGAAGGACGTCCGGATATTTCCGATATGATTGCAAACGGAGAAATCCAACTTATCGTAAACTCTCCGATCGGCAAGAGCGGGGTACAGGACGACAGCTATCTGCGTAAGGCAGCAATTAAGGCGAAAGTGCCTTATATTACAACCGTTGCAGCAGCAAAGGCAACTGCAGAAGGAATCCATTATGTGAAGACTCATAAGCTGGAGGAGCTGAAATCCTTACAGGAGCTTCACAGCGAGATCACGGATCTGTAAGAGATGAAACCATAAACAGAAATGCAACTGAGGGTAGGATCGATGCATCTTACCCTCTTTTTTTCACCTCTTAATGCAAGGATATTTACAATTTTTTCAAAATAGAATATAAATGTAGAAGTAAGAAAAACACATGTGTAGAAAGAAATGGAACATGGCATGAAGATACAGATTGAATGTGACAGCGGGGCTGAAGAAATTCAGGTATTGATCCGATGCAGAGAACTGGATGATCAGGTAAAAGAAATACAGCAGGCACTTTCCACCATAGGGAAATGCAGGCAGCAGTTCGTTTTTTTCAAAGGAGATACGGAATTTTATATGCCATTAAATGAGGTACTTTTTATGGAGACCGATGGAAATACAATACAGGTACATACAAGGGATGACATTTATCAGACCAGATATAAATTGTATGAGCTGGAAGAATTGTTGCCGGGACAGTTTATGAGGGTATCGAAATCCGCAATTCTGAATACCAGTCATGTGTATTCCATTACAAGAAACCTGTCGTCATCAAGTGTTGTACAGTTCCGGAACACACATAAGCAGGTGTATGTATCAAGAATGTATTATAAACCATTGAAATGCAAATTAGAAGAAAAGAGGATAAGAGAATGAAAAAGGGAAAAGTGATCTGGGCGTTATTGTTTATTGGAATTGCGGTTGTTATATTGGCAGGTGGGCTGGGAATGCTGCCTGCAGTATCAGGAAAGCTGATTGCTGCGGTTTTATTAGGAGTTGTTGCAATTGGAAGCTTATGGGAGCTGTCGTTCTGGGGACTGTTTTTTTCACTGGCAATCATCGGAATTCTGTATGCGCCACAGCTTCATATTGAATCCATTACGCCGGTTCCGATTTTAGGAGCAGCGGCGTTACTGTCGATCGGCTTTTCCATGTTGTTTGGAAAGCAGGCTTCACAAAGAAGAACGGAACGCGCCAGGAAGCGTCACAGCAATTTTGCCGATCAGCATTTTAAATCGGATCATTATCAGAATGGACAGGGACAGCAGGTCTATGATACATCCTTCGGGGAAACCACGGAGCAGGTAAAGGGCGAGATGCTGTTTTTCAAGAACAGCTTTGGTGCAACCAGTAAATATGTAAATACGGATAATTTCAGATCGGCCGTATTGCAGAATTCCTTTGGAGAGATGAAGGTTTATTTTGATAATGCTCTGATGCAGCAGCAAACAGCAACGATTGATGTGAGCAACAGCTTTGGGGAAACACAGATTTTTCTTCCTAAGGAATGGAGAGTGGAAAATCAGATCAGCTCTATGATGGGGAATGTCGCAGAGCAGAATATGCATCAGCCCGACGGAGGGCATACGGTAATTCTGACAGGAAGCGTGAGCATGGGGGAAGTACAGATCATTTATATATAAATGGAAAAGAACCGGAAAGGAATAAAAAAATGGAACAGGCAGTCAGTATATCAAAGGAAGTCGGTAAGAAAAAGGGAATCCCGGGAAGTACACTTAAGATTATTGCAATTACGACTATGTTTATCGATCATATTGGAGCGGTTGTACTGGAAGGAAAGCTATCAGACCTTGGAATGGCACAGGCCATGCAGACGCAGGAAGGCCTGCAGGAATTCATGGCGCAATATGGAGTGCTTTATCTCATGGATATGATCATGCGGTTAATTGGAAGAATGGGATTTCCGATTTTCTGCTTTCTGCTGATTGAAGGATTTTTACATACCAGAAGCCGTCTGAAATATGGAAGAAACCTGTTACTCTTTGCATTGATTTCGGAGGTCCCGTTTGATCTGGCGATTACAAGAGCCATGGGAGATGTGCCGAGGATCGGCGGAGTTTTTTACCCTTATTATCAGAACGTATTCTTTACGCTGTTTATCGGACTGCTGTGCCTGTGCGGCTATGAATTTGTAAGCCGGCATGCAGAAGAATTCAGAAAAAATATCGGAACGAAGGTTTTAGCCTGGGTGTTCCGTATTACAGGGATTGTACTTCCGGCAGTTGTGATCCGGGCAATGATCTTTAAGTACATCGGGGAACTCCCGGACAGGATCTGCTGGAGTGTCGGAATTCTTGTGCCGGTTCTGCTTTATGCAGCGATTTTTATCAGCAAAAACAGTGTGGCTTCCTATCAGGTGCTTTGCACCGATATGACGATTCTGGCGCTGGGAGCACTTGTGGCAGATCTTTTACATACCGATTATTCGGCACTTGGAATTGTGACAATTACGCTGATGTATGCGTTCCGTAAGAATCATGTGAAGAGCGTCCTTGCCGGATGCATTGCACTTACCGTATTTAATTTCATTGAAATTACCAGCTTCTTTACGTTGATTCCGGTAAAGAAGTATAATGGGGAACGTGGACTTTCCATGAAGTATTTCTTCTATGCATTTTATCCGGTGCATTTATTTTTGTTGTATCTCATTTCGAGGTATCTCATCTGATAACGACTCAGGGCTATGTAAATTATGGCAATATGGACGATGAGTGCCTGCATTCAAGAGGACATATGCCATGATTTATATGGGGAATAGGGTTCTGAAACGTTATTTTTTTAAAACAGAAAGAATAACTTAGGGACTCTCCGCGCATCCTAATTCCAAGATGAAAAAGAGAATGGATGCGAAGCGAAAAACAAAAACGGAAACAATTCCATATAGTATTTCAGCCTATGCGGTGATGCTTACGTTTGTGTCGCTTCTGGGATTTCTGATCGAGAATACCTGGATCGTTCTGACTGAAGGGTTTGTAGATAACCGGAATATGAATGCACCGTTTCTGATCGGATATGGAGTGATGGTGTTGTTGATTTACCGGTTTATGGGAACGCCGGAGCAGCTTACGGGGATTCTGCAGTTCGGAAGGGGCTGGACCAGACCAGGGAGGATCAGTCTGTATTTTCTGACCTCCTTTTTCGTGGTATGCTCAGTTGAAATTCTCACCGGGTATGTGGTGGAAAAGGTATGCCGGCTTTATTATTGGAGTTACGAGACACTGCCGCTGCACATCACCAGATATACATCCCTTCCGACGAGCGTTTCTTTTGCATTTCTGATCGTATTTTTCATGGGAATTGTGTACACGCCTGCTATGAAATGGCTTACGAGAGTGGATAACAGAGTACTCCGAGTGGTGAGTCTTTTGCTGGTATTATTGCTTGTGCTCGACTGTGGAAGCTGTTTTGTCTATATGAAAAACAATCGTAATTTTTACTATCGCTGGAAGATCCAGATTTTTGAAAATCCGCAAAAGATCATTGACGGAAATCGAAACAGGTAGTATAGTGTTCCTGAAAAGTACTACTAGAGGGAGGAAAGCAATGGCGATTCGAATTGGTATATTAGGATATGGCAACCTCGGAAGAGGTGTCGAGTGTGCAATCAAGCACAATGATGATTTAGAGCTGAAGGCCGTTTTTACAAGACGTGCACCGGCTACCGTAGGGATCCTGACAGACGGCGCGGAGGTTCATTCGGTAAATGATCTTCTGGCTTATAAGGATGAAATTGATGTATTAATCATCTGTGGAGGAAGTGCAACAGATCTTCCGGTACAGACACCGGAGTATGCGAAGTATTTCAACGTTATTGACAGTTTTGACACCCATGCAAAGATTCCGGAGCATTTTGAGAATGTAAACCGTGCAGCGATGGAATCCGGCAAGGTTGGTATTATTTCCGTAGGCTGGGATCCTGGCATGTTCTCTTTGAACCGTGTTTATGCAAATGCGATCTTAACAAACGGTAAGGATTATACCTTCTGGGGTAAGGGTGTGAGCCAGGGACATTCCGATGCAATCCGCCGGATTGAAGGCGTTGCAGATGCAAGACAGTATACCATTCCGGTTCCGGAAGCACTTGAGAAAGTCCGTAATGGAGAGACACCGGAGCTTACCACCCGTGAGAAGCATACCAGAGAGTGTTTCGTAGTAGCAAAAGAGGGAGCAGATCTTTCCAGAATCGAGAAGGAAATCAAGGAAATGCCGAACTACTTTGCAGACTATGATACGACGGTACATTTCATTTCCCAGGAAGAACTGGATCGTGACCACAAGGGAATTCCTCATGGCGGTTTCGTTATCCGTAGCGGAGCGACCGGCTGGAATGATGAGAACAGGCATATCATTGAGTACAGCTTAAAGCTGGATTCCAACCCGGAATTTACAGCCAGTGTACTGGTTGCCTATGCAAGAGCTGCTTACCGCATGAATAAAGAAGGACAGAAAGGCTGCAAGACCGTATTCGATGTCGCACCGGCTTATCTGTGCAGACAGAGCGGAGCAGAATTACGGGCACATATGTTGTAACAGTTCAATCATTTCTATAGGGCAGATGCCCGACATGAAATAAGCTGCCGGAAAGCAGGTATACTTGTCAGAAAATCTGCACAATCCGGCAGCTTATGAATGGGCATGGCTGAACTGTTATTATGTGCTATAAGGAAGAGAGAGTTTTCTTTAAAAGATCATACAGAATACGATAAGTTTCTTCTGCCTGTGAAATGCAGGTTTCTTTATGGGGATTATAATGATGTCCGAATTCTTTATCATAAAAGATTCTTCCATTCAAATGAAGCGGATTTTTGTAGCGGGGACGTACATGCAGGTGTAAATGAGGGCAAGGACTGTTGCTTTTGTATGCATCGTTTAACAGACAACTCCAGTTGCACATCTCTGCCCCCAGAGTTTCCTTAAAGCAATGTTCAAGACGGTCAACCAATGGTTTCAGATTGGCCCATTCGGCAGTGGTCAGATCTGACAGACAAGTGCAATGCCTCTTTAAGATCAGAATACATCTACCGGGATAATCCTGTCTGTCAGCCAGATAAACTGTCCAGCTTGCATTTTCAATCAGTAACCATTTCCTGTCTTTTTCTGATAGATTACACCAATCACAATTTTGCATAATATACCTCATAAGGTTTCAAAGTTTTCTGGATTGCTAAGTAACTGTATTTTAACATATAAGAATTCTATATAGTAGTGCCTATGATATGGTTTATATCAGATGAAAAGGTTGTGCGGTTTAAATATAAGTATATCACAAATCATT
>CAVHRK010000060.1:0-3745 GCA_963638365.1 Anaerobutyricum sp.
GTGCAAGGTTATCATATGTGTTTTATATAGTGCATTTTCCAATAGTGGTGTTGTGTCAATATTTCATTTCTTTGACAGGAGTGGGAAGTGTACATAATTTTGTACTATCACTTTTAATATCAACAATTATGACTTGCAGTGGTTGTTACATAATTGAGAAGAATACTGTAATAAGTCTTTTGTTTGGGTTAAAAAGAAATTGATAACTTCAAGTTTATAGTATAATAAAAGAAGCAGAGAGCAGGCTTCCTCTTTCTGATGTTACTTTGCTTGCGCCGATTCCAAGACCAAAGCAGGATATAATCTGTCTTGGTATTAACTATAAAGCGCATGGGAGGAAGCAGAGAAATACAGTGATGCATTTAAGAAAGAACGTCCGATCCCTATTTATTTTTCAAAGAGAGTGACGGAAGCTGTAGCACCGAATGGGTTCATTGAAAGTCATCCGGGTCTGGTTCAGAGATTGGATTATGAAGCGGAGCTGGCAGTTATTATTGGTAAAAAGGCTAAAAATGTAAAAGCAGAGGATGCATCAGAGTATATTTTTGGTTATACGGTTTTGAATGATGTATCAGCCAGACTGTTACAGACATCTCACAAGCAATGGTATTTTGGAAAGGGACTGGATGGATTTACTCCGATGGGACCATGCATTACGTCTGCAGATGAGATCGTATTTCCACCAGCATTACATATAAGTTCACATGTTAATGGCGAACTACGGCAGGATTCGGTCACAGATCTGCTGATCACATCCATTGCTGATATCATTGAAGAACTTTCATCGGGTATGACCCTTTTGCCCGGTACGATTATTGCGACAGGGACACCAGCAGGTGTAGGTATGGGATTTGATCCGCCTAAGTTCCTTAAGCCAGGGGATGTGGTTGAGTGTTCTGTAGAAGGAATAGGAACACTTCGTAATGTGGTACGGTAAGCGGCACAAAATATAATTGCTGGGATAGCGTGGGTTGAGATTGAACATAATGTAATGAAAAAGAAAATGATAAAAAACAGTCATAGCCAGTAAATCGATATTTGTGGAGGTAAATATATGGGCGACTGGAATGCAGTATTGTATGATAATAAGCATGATTTTGTTTCGGAATACGGGAAAGGACTTTTAGAGTTTGTGCCTGAGAATAAAAATCAAAGTATTTTGGATTTGGGCTGTGGGACAGGAACACTTACTGCACAACTGTCAAATTTCGCAGATACAATTATTGGTGTTGACAGCTCTGCGAGTATGATAGCAAAGGCGAAAGAACAATATGCTAATATACAATTTGAGGTTTACGATGCACTCACTTTACCATTTGAGAAGCAGTTCGATGTTGTTTTCTCAAATGCAGTTTTTCATTGGATAGCAGACCATAATGCGTTGTTGAAGCAAGTTCATAAATCGTTGAAGCCAAATGGGTTATTGATTTGTGAATTTGGTGCAAATGGCAATATTGCCACTATTGAGAACGCCTTTATAAGTGCTTGCCAAGATTTTGAATACAAATATACACCTAAGTTCAACTTCCCAACCGTAGATACTTTCTCTGATTTGCTAAAAAAGAATAACTTTATGATTGATGAAATTTATGATTACAGCAGACCGACACCATTAAAAGACCATGAGAGAGGATTAGCAAATTGGATGAAACAATTTTTCGCGTCTGATTTGGAACTGATGTCGAAAAAAATGCAGGATGAAATCATAAAAGAGGTTGAGGATTTAACAAAAGAACATCTCTATAATGGTGATGAATGGATTGCCGATTACCGTAGATTAAGGGCAATCGCACATATATAAAGTCCAAGTTATCGGCAGAAGAGTTAGAAAATATAAGGGAAAATGGACTAAAACCTATATCCCTAAGCAAATAAAACAGTTGTCTGCAAAATGGTGACAACTGTTTTTTCGCATGTTATAGTTATAGACGGGGTAAATGAATATGAAAGCAGATGAAGTAATCAATCAAGTTGCAGAGCTTTGCAGGAAATATAAGGCAAAAGAAGTGATCCTATATGGCTCCAGAGCAAAAGGAACCGCAAGGGAGCGCAGCGACATTGATATTGCGGTATCCGGAGCAGAGAATTTTGATATACTTGTTGAAAAGGTAGAGGAACTGCCAACACTGTATTCAGTAGACCTTGTAAATATGGATACTTGTAAAAATCAGTTATTATTGGAGGATATCAGACAGTATGGACGAAAAATTTAACAGACGTTTTTTATCTTTTTGCAAATCGCTGGATGCGTTGGCAGAGGCCAGACAGAGAGATCTGACTGATTCGTTTGTATTGAGTGGAACCAGTGCAAAGTTCAGTATCACTTTTGATTTATCATGGAAAGTAATGAAAGATATTCTGGTACAATATTATGCTATTACTAATTTTGTTGCAGGATCACCGAGGGAAGTACTTAAGGAGTCATTTCGGGCAAAACTAATTTCTGATGATCAGTGGATGGAAATGCTGAAAGTAAGGAATGAACTGACACATGATTATGATAGTGAAATTGTGAAAGAACATTGCAATGAAATTGTCGAGAACTACATTGATTTATTTTATGCATTTAAAGAGCAGGTAAATGGATTGATACAGGGCTCATAAATCGGAATTTGACGGAGGTATTAGAAAATGAATCCAACTTTTGAAAAGGCAAGAACGTTTATGTACAGAAATGCAAGACCTCTTGATTTGGCACGGTTTCAATATCACTTTGAAAATGGAAGTAAGCAAAATGTAATAAATGTTTTGTCTTACTATCAAAATGAAGATGGTGGTTGTGGTCATGCCATTGAGGCAGATTGTTGGAATCCGAATTCTACTCCGTTACATACTGGTGGTGCAAGTGATATCATTCGGGAGATTGATTTTACAGACAGAAAGCATCCTCTTATACATGGTTTGTTAAAATGGTATACAAGTGGAGCTTATTTTAATGGGCATCATTGGTTGATAACTGTTGAAAGCAATAATAAATATCCACATGCACCTTGGTGGCATACAGAAAGTGTTAGTTCATGCCATACAAACTATAATGGTACTGCTCAGATAGCAGGATTTATGGTGCGTTATGCTGAGAGTGATAGTGAAGCATTTAGGATTGGACTGCGTGTAGTAAAGGAAGCAATAGCTGCTTTGTCTCCAAAAGATTTACAAGATAAGGACACATGTGCTTGTTATGTTCGGATGAAAGAGTATATTGAAAAAGCTAATGTAACAGAGTTGATTCCTTACGAAGAATTAAGCCAAAAACTGCATCAAGCAGTAAATAAATTGATATGTAAAGATACTTCTCAATGGGGAGGCTATGTATGTAAACCATTAGCTTTTCTTAATTCTAAAGGTAGCGAATACTATTTGGATAATAAAGAAATTGCTGATTATCAATGCGAGCATATTATCAACACACAATTGGAAGATGGTTCATGGGATATTCCATGGAGCTGGGAGGACTACCCAGATGAATGGGCAATTAGCAAGAATTGGTGGAAAGGTCAAGTGATTATTGAAAATCTGCTATATTTGAAAGGGTTTGGAGTAATATAAAGGTAGTTGCATCGACAAATTCAAGTTTGTTGAAATGAAAGAAGAAAAAACAATGGACAACAAAATACTACATATGCAGGGGCGTGGCAGAAACGTTTTGAGGAGGAGAGAATGAAATTACTTGTCATAGATATACAAAAAGGAATAACAGATAGTAGACTTTTTAATTTTGATGAATTTATTGATAATACTACAAGAA
>CAVHRK010000061.1:0-46390 GCA_963638365.1 Anaerobutyricum sp.
GAGGAAGTAGTTGAAACAGAACCAACAGCAGAGCCTACACCTGAACCTGTAGTGTACGAAGGTATCGATATGGAATCTACATTGCCTGGTGAAGAATGGATTGCAACTTTTGATGGAATTATTACAGAACCTAAATTAGTAGTTTTTAATGATGAAACCAACAAAAAGGTAATTGTTGAAAACGGACAGGAAGTCGATTTTGAAAGTACAGACAAATTATCAATTTATGTACCAAAAGGAGAGGATTCAAAAGTAGTAAAGAAAGATATAAATACATTCAACTTGGTAGAAGGAAGAACACTTAGTGAGTTATCTAGAGTATATAAACCGGGAGATACTGCAATTACCAAGAACGTTGTTGAATATAATGGAGAAGAAATAGAACTTACTGCTACGTTAAACGTAAAGTAAGTGAAAGAGAACATTTGACATGATTTGCAAAAAGGGCGACTTTATATCGTCCAGTAAAATTTATCTGATAAATCAGTAAATTCAAAATAACAGGCAGACACTGGTAAAGTCTATATAATTGTTTAGCCCAAGGTTTATAATATTATTGAAGGTACAAGTATGGGAAGCAGCATGAGGAGCTGCTTTCCATTATTTTGGTTGTATAACGGATATAAAATAGATTGTAAAAATCAGATATTCATACTATACTGAACTTGATAACTGCATGAAAAGAAAGCTGCCCAAATTGCAATCCTGCAGATGAAGTTCAGAATAGGATACGAGGAATGAACGAATGAATAAGAAAAGACAACGACGGATGAATTATCTGATAAATATTATTTTGTGTCTTGTGGCACTTGCTTCACTGACGGTATGTATTTTTCTTCTTTTGAAGAATTATCAGTTGAATTTTGAGACAACCGAGGCACTGGCACAGGTAGAGCAGATTAAGGAGGATACGAAGGACTATATTTACACCCAGTCGGATGTAAATTCTTTCGTGGAAGAGGCTGTTTTAAATGCACAGACTACAGAAGCTAAAAAACTTCTGGCTGATATTAAGGCGCGTATGGAAAACGGAGACAGTACGGCTGCCGTTTTGCGGGAACTGTATCCGGAGGATGTGGTGGTTTATGCCGATAGTAAGTATAATTTCTTCCCGATTACTGACGAATACAAGCGGAATAATTATGTACTGGATAATTTTGTTTTGGATGAAGCATCTTCCAGAATTACCTATACGGATGATGTCGGAGAGGTGCGCTCCAGGATCGGTATTGATGTTTCCAAGCATCAGGGAAAGATCGATTGGGAAAAGGTAGCTGCCGATGGGATTGACTTTGCATTTATCCGCGTCGGCTTCCGGGGAAGCTCGGAAGGGAAGCTTGTAGAAGATGAATATTTCATTGATAACATCGAAGGGGCGTTAGAGAATCATATCGAGGTTGGCGTTTATTTCTATACGCAGGCGGTAACCACGGAAGAAGCAAAAGAAGAAGCTCAGTTCCTGCTGGATCTGTTAGAGCCGTATGACATTACCTATCCGGTAGTCCTTGATCTTGAGGAAGTGGATGGAAAGAGCCGTACCGATGATATGACACAGGAGGATTTTACCGACGCGGCTATTGAATTCTTAGATACCGTAGAGAATGCAGGATACCAGCCCATGATCTACGGAAACTTAAAGACCTTCTTTATCATGCTCGATATGAGCCGGATTGAAAAGTACGACAAGTGGTTTGCCTACTATCAGACTCCGGTTTATTTCCCGTATGAATTCACCATCTGGCAGTACAGCAGTACCGGTAAGGTGGACGGAATCAAGGGTGATGTAGATCTGAATGTGTGCATGAAGGAGTATTAGGCAGGAAATTTGTGTTATGCACAGCACATTATTTCAAGAATTATGTGAAAATAAAATTTTAAAAAGAATGTCAAGTAAAAATGCTTGACATTCTTTTGCGTATCATGTATATTGTTCAAGGTGAGTGCAATGGAACGAATAGCAGAGCAGGCAATGCTTTATGATTTTTATGGAGAATTGCTGACAGAGCATCAGAAGAAGATCTATGAGGATGTCGTGTACAATGACTTCTCGTTATCCGAGATTGCCGAAGAGAACGGAATCAGCCGTCAGGGAGTACATGATCTGATTAGGCGGTGTAACAGGATCTTACAGGAATATGAGAACAAGCTTCATTTAATAGAACGTTTTGTGAAGATCCGGGAAGAAGTGGGCAGCATCCAGAGGCTGGCAGAGAATCCACAGATTTCGAAGGAAGAGCTGGTGGGAAAGATGAATGAAATTTCCCACAGGATCATGGAAGAGTTATAACGATTCAGTACAGGTCGAAGCGTTATAGATATTGGTGTAGGAACGAGGTTAAGGAATGGCTTTTGAGAGTCTGACAGATAAACTTCAAAACGTATTTAAAAAACTGAAAAGCAAAGGCCGCCTCACAGAGGAAGATGTCAAGGTTGCACTGAAAGAAGTTAAGATGGCGCTGTTAGAGGCCGATGTAAACTTCAAAGTCGTTAAGCAGTTCATCAAGTCTGTGGAAGAGCGTGCGATCGGTTCCGATGTCATGAACGGACTGAATCCCGGACAGATGGTAATTAAGATCGTTAACGAAGAAATGATTGCCCTGATGGGATCGGAAACGACCGAGCTACAGTTCCAGCCGGGTAAGGCAATTACCACGATTATGATGTGTGGTCTTCAGGGTGCCGGTAAAACAACCGCAGCAGCCAAGATTGCCGGAAAGCTGAAACTGAAAGGAAAACGTCCACTGCTCGTTGCCTGTGATGTATATCGTCCGGCAGCAATTAAACAGTTGCAGATCAATGGTGAGAAACAGCAGGTAGAAGTTTTTGCCATGGGAGACAATCAGAATCCTGTGGATATTGCGAAGGCCGCTGTGGAACACGCACGTAAGAACGATTTAAATGTTGTAATTATCGATACCGCAGGCCGGTTACATGTCGATGAAGATATGATGGTCGAGCTTGAAGAGATCAAGCGCAATGTGGAAGTGCATCAGACACTCCTCGTTGTGGATGCCATGACCGGTCAGGATGCCGTAACCGTAGCGAGTCAGTTCAATGACCGTATCGGAATTGACGGCGTGGTACTTTCCAAGATGGATGGTGATACCAGGGGCGGTGCGGCTCTTTCTGTTAAAGCTGTTACCGGCAGGCCGATTCTTTATGTCGGCATGGGTGAAAAGTTAAGTGATCTGGAGCAGTTTTATCCGGATCGTATGGCAAACCGGATTTTAGGAATGGGAGATGTGCTTTCCCTGATTGAAAAGGCGCAGGAAAACATTTCCATTGATGAGAACAAGGAAAAGGAAATGGCTGCCCGGATGAAGAAGGGCAAGTTCGATTTTGATGATTACTTAGAGAGCATGAAACAGATGCGGAACATGGGAGGCTTAAGCAGTATTCTTTCCATGATGCCGGGGATGGGAAGCAAGCTTGGGGATGTGGAATCCATGATTGATGAAAAGCAGCTTGCCAGAACCGAAGCGATCATCTTAAGTATGACTCCGGAAGAAAGAAAGAATCCGAAGCTGATGAATTTAAGCCGCAAGGGCAGAATCGCGAAGGGCGCAGGCGTGGATATTGCCGTAGTCAACCGCTTTATCAAGCAGTTTGAACAGTCCCAGAAGATGATGAAGCAGATGCCCGGACTAATGGGCGGCAAGCGCGGCAGAGGAATGTTTGGCGGTATGAAGTTTCCATTTTAGGAAGTTTTATATAAATAGAAATGATTATTTAATTACACTATGGAGGTGAAACAAAATGGCAGTTAAAATCAGATTAAGAAGAATGGGTCAGAAGAAAGCTCCTTTCTATAGAATCGTAGTTGCAGATTCACGTTCTCCCAGAGACGGAAGATGTATCGAAGAGATCGGTACTTATGACCCGAACACAGATCCCAGCACTTTTAAGGTAAATGAGGAGCTTGCTAAGAAGTGGTTAGCAAACGGAGCTCAGCCTACAGAAGTTGTCAGCAAGATTTTTAAGCAGGCAGGAATTGAGAAGTAATTGTATGTTGTCTGGCCCTTTTGGAGGTGAACAATGAAAGAATTAGTAGAAGTAATTGCTAAAAACCTTGTTGATCATCCTGAGGAAGTCGTTGTTACAGAGAAAGAAGAAGGAAAACATATTACGGTTGAACTTCATGTGGCAGCATCTGATATGGGAAAGGTGATCGGTAAGCAGGGAAGAATTGCGAAAGCAATCCGTGCCGTTGTAAAGGCTGCATCATCGAAAGATAACAAGAAGGTAGACGTGGAAATCGTCTAATGTGGGTGTAAAACCCGTTTAAGATAAGAGGGAGTTCTTCGGAGCTCCCTTTTAGTCACAGGGGGTATTATGGAAAAGCTCTTACAGGTGGGAGTTATTTCTTCCACGCATGGAGTACGCGGAGAGGTCAAGGTGTTTCCGACGACCGATCAGGTACAACGGTTTAAAAAGTTAAAAGAAGTTATTTTAGATACCGGAAGCGAACAGAAGGTATTGAAGATTGAAGGCGTGAAGTTTTTCAAGCAGTTTGCAATTTTAAAATTTGAACATTATGATAACATCAATGATATAGAGAAATATAAAGGAAAGAGCCTTTATGTCACAAGGGAGAATGCGGTGAAGCTTCAAAAGGACGAGTATTTCATTGCCGATTTGATTGGCATGACCGCAGTTTCGGATGATGAGACATTGAAGGGAATCCTTACCGATGTGATTGAAACCGGGGCCAATGATGTGTATGTCATCGCATTAGAGGATGGAAGAGAGCTTCTGCTTCCGGCAATTAAGGAGTGCATTCTTAAGGTCGATGTGGAGGGGGAACAGCTTACCTTTCATTTGATGGAGGGACTTCTTTAAAGATGAATTTTCATGTATTGACTTTATTTCCTGAAATGATTGATCAGGGAGTCCGTACCAGCATTACCGGACGTGCCATAGAAAAAGGAGTCATTTCCCTGGATCTTGTGAATATCCGGGACTATACGAAGGACAAGCACAAGAAAGTGGATGATTACCCGTACGGCGGTGGAGCCGGTATGCTGATGCAGGCACAGCCGGTATACGATGCATTCTTAAGTGTGATGAAGAACTTAAAGAGCAGAATGCGCCCAAGGGTAATTTACATGGCACCGCAGGGCCGGACATTTCATCAGCAGATGGCAAGGGAACTGGCCTGTGAAGAGGATCTGATCATTCTTTGCGGACATTATGAGGGAATCGATCAGAGAGTACTGGATACAATCGTGACGGATTATGTATCGATCGGAGATTACGTGCTGACCGGCGGGGAACTGCCTGCCATGGTGATGATCGATGCGATCTCCCGTATGGTGCCTGGGGTACTTGGCAACGAGGATTCGGGAGAAACCGAGAGTTTTTCCAATTATCTGCTGGAATATCCGCAGTATTCCAGACCGGAGGAATGGAACGGGCAGAAGGTTCCGGAGGTTCTTCTATCCGGCAACCATGAAAAGGTGGAGGAATGGCGGCTTACACAGTCTCTGGAGCGGACGAAGGAGCTGCGCCCCGATCTGTATGAAAAATGGGTAGCCGAAAATCAGGATTATTTCGAACGGCTGCGCAAGCGGGAAGCGCGGAAGAAACAGAAAGAAGAACGCAGATTGCGGAAAGAACAGGAAATGTCTCGGTAAATATCTCATATCGATGAAATATAAGTATATTATACCAAGTGATGACAGAAAGTACTTGCAAATCCATGAAATGTATGGTATCATCTCATATGTTGTGGAATTGTGATGGTCCGCTGGTATGATGATATTAAGAACGTCTATTTTCCAAATACAGAATAAGAGAGGATATAGAAATGAACGAAATTATTAAGAACATTGAAAACGAAGCATTAAAAGAAGTTTCTGAATTCGGCGTTGGTGATACCGTTAAGGTTTACGGTAAGATCAAGGAAGGAAACCGTGAAAGAATTCAGGTTTTTGAAGGCGTTGTATTAAAGAAGCAGGGAACCGGCGCTCGTCAGACCTTTACCGTACGTAAGGCATCTAACGGTGTTGGTGTTGAGAAGACCTGGCCTTTATACTCCCCGAACGTTGAGAAGGTTGAAGTTGTTCGTAAGGGTAAAGTCCGCAGAGCAAAACTGAATTACTTAAGAGACCGTGTAGGTAAGGCCGCTAAGGTTAAGGAAGTAGTAAAATAATCTGCCGACAACCGGTAGGAATGAAAATTACAGGACAACCGAGTTATCGGTTGTCCTATTTGTTATATTGAATGATAAAGGATGAAATATGGCAAAACACAAAGGTCTTTCATTTTATGAGAAGGAAAAGAAAATAAGTAAAGGAATGGTACGGGAAATCTTTTCCGTGATGTTTTTCTGCTTTGCGGCGATTCTGCTTGCGTTCGTCATCGTGATTTCTTTTGGCCTGAAAACCAGCGTGATCGGAGTTTCCATGGAGCCTGCCCTGTCGAACGGGCAGACCGTTTTCATTGACCGGTTCATCTATAAGCTATTGTCTCCGAAACGTGGGGATGTGATTGTTTTTCTGCCAAACGGTAATACGAACTCCCATGATTATTTGAAGCGGGTGGTTGCGCTTCCGGGAGAAAAGGTGCAGATTATCGGAGGCTATGTTTATGTGAATGGCATAATGCTTGACGAAGATGAGACGCTGGATAAGATTGCAGATCCCGGTATTGCGGAGATTGAGATTACGCTTGGTTCCGATGAATTCTTTGTGCTGGGAGACAACCGTAATAACAGTGAGGACAGCCGGTCGGGTAACATCGGGCCGGTGAAGAGAAGTAATATTATTGGAAAAGCATGGTTCCATTTATCCGGTGATGGGGATGGATGGGGATTTGTAAGATAGGAGTCGAGAATGAATTATCAATGGTATCCCGGACATATGACCAAAGCAAAACGAATGATGCAGGAGAACATCAAGCTGATTGATCTGATTATCGAGCTTGTAGATGCCAGAATTCCCATGAGCAGCCGGAATCCGGATATTGACGAGCTGGGAAAGGGCAAGGCCAGAATCATTCTGCTAAATAAATCGGATCTTGCGGATGCAAGGCTGAATCAGGAATGGGAGAGCTTTTTTAAAGAAAAGGGCTATTTCGTACAGCCGCTCAATGCAAAAACCGGAGCCGGAATCAAGAACATTCAGGCTCTGGTTCAGGAATCCTGTAAGGAAAAGATCGAACGGGACAGAAAGCGCGGCATCATCAACCGTCCGGTCCGTGCCATGGTGGTAGGAATTCCCAATGTCGGCAAGTCTACGTTTATTAATTCGTTTGCCGGAAAGGCATGTGCCAAGACCGGTAACAAGCCGGGCGTTACGAAGGGAAAACAGTGGATCCGGCTTAACAAAAATCTGGAACTGTTAGATACTCCGGGTATTTTATGGCCGAAGTTCGAGGATCAGAAAATCGGAGAGCGTCTGGCACTTATTGGTTCCATCAATGACGAAATTCTGCATGTGGACGAGCTTGCGGTGGCACTGATCCGGAATTTAAAAAATTCATATTTGGACTTGTTAGAAAAACGATATGATATTACAATAGATGAAGATGCATATGATACATTGAAGAAGATTGCAATCGCACGTAAGTGCCTGCAAAAAGGGGAATTACCTGATGTGGATCGGGCATCTTCCATGCTGCTTGAAGATTTTCGTTCAGGAAAGCTTGGAAGGATTACATTAGAGCGTCCGGAGGAATGGCAGTGAATAAGAAGTTAAAGGATATTCTGAGCACAAGCTTGTATTTATTAATTGTACTGGTTGTAACCTTTCTGGTTGTGACCTATGTGGGACAGAGAACGAAGGTAATCGGAAGTTCCATGTCACCCACCCTTACCGATGGCGATAATCTGATTGTCGATAAGATTTCGTATCGTTTCCATGATCCGGAGCGGTTCGACATTGTGGTATTTCCATTCCGGTATGCAGAGAAGACCTATTATATCAAGCGGATTATCGGGTTACCGGGGGAAACGGTATACATTGATGAAGAAGGGACCATTTACATTGACGGAGAGGTTCTCGATGAGCACTTTGGCAAGGAAGTGATTCAGGATCCGGGAAGGGCCTATGAAACGATTACGCTTGGTGAGGATGAATATTTTGTTCTGGGAGATAACCGCAATAACAGCTCGGACAGCAGGGATCCTGTCGTTGGCAACATTCACCGGGATGAACTGATCGGTAAGGCATGGATGCGGATTTATCCGTTTAACCAGATGTGTATTATTAAACATCAGTAAAATGACAGGAGTACATAATGGAAACAAAGATCAGTGTGATCAAAGAAGAATTACAGGCAGCATCTTATAAAGAGCTGCCTCTCTTTATAAGTAAATACGAAGCAGATGAACGAAGCGGAGTAACTGCACTTGTAAAAAGAGCACGCAAGCAGATCGACGATTATGAGAAGGAGCTGCTGCGTACTGAAAAGATGAAGGAATATGAGAAGAAATACAGTGAGTATTCCTATATCTGTGGAATTGATGAAGTAGGGAGGGGGCCGCTTGCGGGACCGGTTGTTGCAGGTGCCGTGATTCTGCCCAAAGATTGTGATATTTTGTATCTAAATGATTCCAAGCAACTCTCCGAAAAGAAAAGAGAAGAGTTAAATGACATCATTTTGGAAAAGGCAGTGGCGACCGGCATCGGTGTCGTGTCACCGGAACGGATTGACGAAATTAATATTTTGCAGGCAACCTATGAGGCAATGCGTCAGGCAATCGGGAATCTTTCGGTAAAGCCGGATCTGCTGCTTAACGATGCGGTAACGATTCCAAAGGTAGAGATCCCACAGGTGCCGATTATTAAAGGGGATGCCAAGAGCATTTCCATCGCGGCAGCCAGCATCATTGCCAAGGTGTACAGGGATCATCTGATGGTGCAGTATGACGAAATTTTCCCGGGATACGGGTTTGCAGGAAATAAAGGATACGGAGCACAGGCCCACATGGAAGCGATCCGTACCTTAGGACCGACGCCAATCCATAGAAAGTCGTTTATCAAAAATATCATATATTAATCTAGGAGAAATCAGATTGAACATTTCATCCTTTGTAAATCAGATTACACAGACAATTACAGATGCAGCGAATGGAAATACAGGAAATCTTTCTCCTTCTGCGTTGGAGGAGAGTATCAGGAACGGACTGGAGGCGATTCTGTCTAAAGGCTCCGGACAGTCGGTAACGGGAGAGGTTCTGCAGATGAATGGGAATGAGATTCTGTTATCCCTTGGGGAAAACCAGCTTTTGCAGGCGAGGCTGGAGGGCGGAGCAATGCCCAAAATGGGACAGATTATGATCTTTCAGATTCAGAATACCACCGGAAATAAAATTTCCCTGACGCCACTTTTTGAAAACCTGAATCAGAACTCCAGTATTTCCACAGCGTTGAAGGCGGCAGGACTTCCCCTGACGGATCAGATGATCCAGATGGTGAAGGATATGATGCAGGAGGGACTTCCAATCGACCGGCAGTCATTGTATCAGATGAACCGTGCCATGAATCTGAATCAGGGAGTACCAACCGCAACGCTTGCGCAGATGCAGCGGCTTGGAATTCCGTTAGAAGCGGATATGATTCAGCAGTTTCAAAATTACCAGAATTATGAGCATCAGATTACCGGAAGTCTTTCGGATCTTACCGATGCTTTTACGGAGAGTTTTTTACAGTTATCCGGGGAACAGGGCGTACAGGAGGGGCTGTCCTTTGTACAGGATGTATTAGGACAGTTTGTGAGTGAAGAGGGGATCCCGGAAGGGGATGTTTCCCGGAATCCGGAGGCAGTACAGAACCAGCCGGAAGGACAGACAGATGGATTACAAAAGGACTTTACGGATAGTGCACTATATAAGGAACTTAAAGAACTCGGCGCATCACCTGAACAGCTTTCCAAGCTGGTTTCCAATAAGGGAAACGGACAGCAGGTATTAAAAGAGGTGCTGCATCTGATTGACCAGAACCTGAAAGGGGAAGCGGGCACACCGGACTTTAGTGAAAAGCTGGGGAAATTTTTAGAGGGAAAGGAATTTAAGCAGTTATTTAAGGAGACCTTAAACAAGCAGCTGCTTTTAGAGCCGGCCGAGGTGGCAGAAGAGGGTAAGGTAGATCAGCTTTATGAAAAGCTGAACCAGCAGATGAAGAGTCTGAACGCATTGTTATCCGATCCGACAAGAGGTGATACGGCACTTGCCAAAACGGTGACAAATCTGAATCAGAATATGGATTTTATGAATGCGATGAATCAGAACTTTTCTTATATTCAGATTCCGCTTAAAATGTACAATAAAGAGACAAGCGGCGAGCTGTTTGTCTATACGAATAAGAAGAGCCTGGCAAAGAAGGACGGTAATGTAAGCGCACTTCTGCATCTGGACATGGAGTATCTGGGAAGCGTGGATGTGCATGTCACGTTAAGTCAGGGACAGAAGGTGGCAACAAAGTTTTATCTGCAGGATGATGCCGCACTGGATCTTATTGCACAACATATTGATCTGTTGAATGACCGGCTGAATAAGCGTGGATACTCGATGAATGCCGAATTTATCAACCGGGATACGGAGACGAATGTCTTAGGTGAGATTCTGGATCAGAGTAAAAATATCTCCGTATTGTCGGGAACCTCCTTTGATGTGAGGGCTTAACGGAATATATGGAACACAGAGTTTAATATAGGTGAAATAGAACAGGGAACCGGAAAGCGGTAAAGGATCGTATATGGAAGAAACGAAGCAGAAAAGAGAAAAGATAAAACAGGCGGTTGCTCTTTCCTATGATCCGGAAGAAGATGCGCCCAAGGTCATTGCAAGCGGGCGGGGCGCACTGGCAGAACGAATCATTGAAAAGGCGAAGGAAGCAAACGTTGCCGTACACCGCGACGATAAGCTGGCAGACACCTTATCCAGACTGGAAATCGGAGAAATGATCCCACCGGAGCTTTATGAGGTGGTGGCAGAGATTCTGGTATTTGTCGATGCGATGGATAAGATCAAAGCCAAGATGGATGCACATAAGAAGTAAAAGAGAAGATAAGAAATAAGAAAGATAAAAAGTAAGGGGAAATTGTTGAATAAGAGGGAACTAGGAACGCAGAAGGAGCTGCAGGCCATGCACTATCTGGAAAGTCAGGGAATGAAGATCCTTCAAAGAAATTTCCGGTGCCGCATGGGTGAGATTGACCTGATCGCACAGGATGGAACCTGTATTGTATTTGTAGAGGTGAAGTACCGGACCAGCAGCCGTTACGGCTCACCGTTCGAAGCCGTGAACGCACGCAAGCAGACAACGATCCGGAAAGTGGCGCAGTATTATCTGCTTGGCAGAAAGCAGATGGACTGTCCGGTGCGTTTTGATGTGGTGGGAATCTGCGGAAATGAGTTGGAGCATATGAAAAACGCTTTTTGATATGCGGATCAGGGAAAGGAGTCCGAATCTGTGACGGAATGGAAACGAAAAGAAAACCGGTATCATATGGTATCGCATGAAGGAAAAGATGGTCTTACTTATCTGACATTTCCTGTTCTGGATGGAGCAGAGAATGTCAGACATTTATTTTCTACCAGAAAAGGCGGCGTGAGCAGGGGGATTTATGAGAGTATGAACCTCAGCTTTCACCGTGGGGATGATGCGGAAAATGTTCTTGAAAACTTCCGGCGGATCGCAACGCTTTTTGACAGTACGCCGGATAAAATCGTCTGTGCGAAGCAGACACATACCACGAATATCCGCAGAGTGACGAAGGAAGATGCCGGAAAAGGAGTAACGAAAGAACCGGATTATGAGGATATTGATGGGTTGGTTACCAATGAGCCGGGGCTGATTCTGTGTACCTCTTTTGCGGACTGCGTACCGCTTTATTTCGTGGATCCTAAGAAGCAGGCAATCGGACTTGCTCATTCCGGCTGGCGCGGCACGGTGAACCGTATGGGAGCAAGGATGATTGAGGAGATGAACCGTCAGTTTGGAAGTGAGCCCAGGGATCTGCTTGTGGCAGTCGGTCCGTCGATCTGCGTAGACTGCTATGAAGTGGGAGAGGATGTTGCCGGGGAGTTCCGAAAGGCTTTTCCAGATACGGAGGTATTACAGAAGGGAAAGCAGGAGGGCAAGTACCAGTTAGATTTATGGAAAGCCAATGAACAGCTCCTGCTGGATGCCGGAATCAGGGAGGATCACCTTGAAATTACGGATCTTTGTACCTGCTGTAACCCGGAGCTTTTGTTTTCACACCGGGCAAGCCATGGACAGAGGGGCAATTTGTGCGCATTTCTGGAGCTTAAAGGGAAACATTAATAAAACCTTAATAAAATTCCTACCATGTATTTAAAATTCCTGTGTTTTAATAAGAGGGTCAAATGAGAAAGGTGAGGGAGAACAATGACGAATATACTGGTATGTGATGACGACAAAGAAATTGTAGATGCCATCGAGATTTATCTGCAGCAGGAGGGTTATCAGATCTATAAGGCTTACGATGGAGAGCAGGCGATTAAAGTACTTAAGGAGACAAATATCCAGCTTCTGATTATTGACATTATGATGCCGAAGTTAGATGGAATTCATGCCACCTTGAAGATCCGGGAATTCAGCAGTGTCCCGATTATCTTCCTGTCTGCCAAGTCGGAGGATACGGACAAGATCCTCGGATTAAACATGGGAGCGGATGATTATATTACAAAGCCGTTTAATCCGCTCGAGCTTGTGGCAAGGGTAAAGTCAAACCTCCGGCGTTATACCCAGCTTGGCAGCCTGAACGTCGAGAATAATGCACTGTATCAGGTGGGCGGGCTGTGTATGAACGATGACACCAAGGAAGTGACCGTAGACGGAGAGCCGGTAAAGCTTACCCCGATCGAGTACAATATCCTGTTTCTTCTGGTGAAAAACCAGGGCAAGGTCTTTTCTATCGATCAGATTTACGAAAATATCTGGAATGAAGAGGCCATTGGTGCAGATAATACCGTAGCAGTACATATTCGTCATATTCGTGAAAAAATTGAAATCAATCCCAAGGAACCTCGTTATTTGAAAGTAGTCTGGGGTGTAGGCTACAAAGTAGAAAAACAATAGGAAAGGTAGAGAAAGGATGAATAAGGTGCAGAAGGTTATCTGTCATGTTGTACAGCACGTTGCACTCGTTGTGGGTGTTGTGTTGCTTACAACAGCACTGTTGAGCTCGTATGTACGATATGAGACCGTAAATGGTGTGCAGTCCACATTTTTAAATAACGAGGGACGACAGAAGGATTTTGAAGATTCAAAGATTTTTAACCAGTTGATGAGGGAACAGGCACTGGCAATTGTCCGGTATGGTGCGATACGCGGACAGCTCGAAACCGACGGAGTATACGATGCCAATAAGGTGATTGATGTCACAGCATATGCCAACCGGTTTGAGGGAGTGCCGAGCCGGTATGTGACGGCGGATTATTATTTAGAGGATCTGATCCGCTGGGGCAAATATGGCATTGAATATGTGATGACGGAAACTTCGGCTGATAATTTCTTAAGCGGAATTACAGAGTATACCGTCATTTCCAATGCAGGATACGGAAGCTATCATGGCAATATCAGCCCATATAATACAGACTTAAGTAATTCGGTGGAAAAGATCGATGTTTCCGGAAACTCGTTATCTCCGACGCTTTATGAGGGTGCCTATGAAGGAGACGGATATGAGCCGGGGATGAATGCAGAAACCGGAGACAGCACAGAGATATCGCTGCACCAGTTAATCGTGAACCGTTATCAGACGGTTGATGGGAAAAACATTGAGAATTATGTTTCGGACTGGGATGCCTATGATACTCTGAGGGATTCCCTTACAACAACAATCCGGGATCTGGCAGAGAATTACGCACTCTGTGAGAAGTACTATGATTATTATGATGAAACCGGAAACAATGCCAAATCCAATGTGGTATATCTGATCCGTAAAACGATCGGAAATAAGACAGAAGTTTATACCAATATGGATACGGAGCGGACAGATCTTACTTCCTTGGAGATGACACTGAAAGAGACATGCGACCGGTATATTCTTTATGATGCACAGGATCTGCGGTATGAGACGAATACAAAGGTTACGGAAGGAGAACTTCGTCAGTATATCAGTGATTACGGTTATGCCTATCCGGAAAACTTACAGATCATGATCGGAGTGAACAGGGATCGTGCGGTGAAGGATTGCTTTGTGACTACCGGTGCGGCCTATCAGAATGCGGTTCCGGACTTTACGCAGAATGTGATTATTGCGGTGATCTGGCTGCTTATTTTCCTGGCAATGGTGATTCTCCTTACCGTCAAAGAGGGTGTTGTCAAGGATAAGGAGACCGGAGAGAAAACCTGTGTATTGCATGTGGAGGATAAGATTCCCACAGAAATCTTCCTTGTGGTTTTTGCAGTTGCAATAGGACTTCTGATTGGAACGTGCCTGGAAATTTTCTTAGGTGGAAGATGGATTTCCGATTTATATACCTTATTTCAGCGGAATGGTGTCATCCTGTTTACGGCTGGAATGGCACTTCTTGGCAGTCTGCTTTATTCCTTCTTCTATTACAGTCTGGTACGCAGAATCAGGGCACACCGGATCTGGAGGGGAAGTATCCTCCGCTGGGCAATCGTCCAGCTTAAAAAGGCGATTCATTATATGCAGAATCACAAATCCATAGTGGTGCGGGTATGGGTGCCGTTCCTTGGATTTTCCGGAGTGAATCTGCTTGCGGTGATTCTTGCGGATCAGATGATGATGTCCTTTGTGGTGTTTATCGGAATTGTGTTGTTCGATGCACTGGTTGGTATTGTGTGCTTCCGGAATGCGGTTGCAAGACAGAATATTTTACAGGTGATCAACCGGATCTGTAAGGGAGATCTGAATGCCAAGGTAGATGAGACAGCTTTGAACGGCGATAATCTGGTGTTGGCAAAGGCCGTGAACCGGATCGGAGACAGTGTACGGGATGCCGTGGAAACCAGTATGAAGGATGAACGGTTAAAGGCAGACCTGATTACTAATGTTTCCCATGACCTGAAAACACCGTTAACCTCGATTATCAATTATGTGGATCTCATTAAGAGAGAACAGGTCGATAATCCGAAGGTACAGGAATATATTGAAGTATTGGATACGAAGTCACAGCGCTTAAAGCAGTTAACCGAAGACCTGCTCGAAGCCTCCAAGATTTCTTCCGGAAATATCGTACTTCATATGGAACGGATTAATCTGGTGGAACTGCTCAATCAGACACTGGGTGAGTTTTCAGAAAAGTTTGAGCAGAAGGGGCTTACCCCGGTTGTCAATGCGCCTTCCCAGGCCGTCTATGTACTGGCGGACAGCCGTAGAAGCTACCGCGTGATGGAGAATCTCTTTAACAACATCTTTAAGTATGCATTAGAGGGAACCAGAATTTACATTGATTTGGGATTTATGGAATGGAAGAGTGCAGACGGAAACGGAAGCCAGGCAGGTGTTTTCCTTTCGATGAAAAATATTTCTGCAATGGAGTTGAATGTGGCTCCAGAGGAACTGACGGAACGGTTTATCCGCGGCGATGAATCGAGAACGACGGAAGGAAGCGGACTCGGACTTTCGATTGCGAAGAACCTGACCGAAGCCATGAACGGTATGTTCGAGATTTCCATTGACGGGGATTTGTTCAAGGTAGTGATTGTATTTCCGAAGATGGATGATGTGAAGAAAGAAAAAGAAGAGTAAAAATACCCCCGGAGCAGAAGCTCCGGGGTTTTAGTTACTCCGTAATAATCATATTCTCACGGCTGTTATATTTGGCAAGAATCTCCTGAATCTTCTCGGTCGGTGTGTAAACGTTCATCATGGAAGAATCGTGATTCATAAAGTCAATGATGGAGGCAAGGAACTTACTCATATCGGCTTCCAGATAATAAGGCTTTGACTTTAATTCCGGGAGCTGATAGGTGAGATTCGTAGTAACCACCTTGTCAAAGTAACACTTCTCATAAGCTTCATCAAAACGCTCCAAGCCATCGGTAAATAATCCGAAGGTACAGCAGATATAAACACGTTTGGCGTTCATGGCCTTTAACTGCTTCGCAGTATCCAGCATACTACCACCGGAAGAAATCATATCATCGATGATGATGACATCCTTGCCGTCGATGTTGTCACCTAAGAATTCATGGGCGACAATCGGGTTCTTTCCGTTGACGATCGTAGAGTAGTCACGACGCTTGTAGAACATACCGGTATCAACACCCAGAACATTCGCAAAATATACGGCACGGTCAAGGGCTCCTTCATCCGGACTGATGACGATCAGATGATCCTTGTCGATAATCAGATTCTGTTCGGCAGCGAGCAGGGCACGGATGAACTGATAGGGCGGTGTAAAGTTATCAAAGCCGCATAAGGGTTCTGCATTCTGTACTCTGGGGTCGTGGGCATCAAAGGTGATGAAGTTGCTAACCCCCATATTACTCAGTTCTTCGATGGCATAAGCACAGTCTAAGGATTCACGGCCGTTTCTCTTATGCTGTCTTCCTTCGTAAAGGAAAGGCATAATTACATTAATACGATGCGCTTTGCCGTTGATGGCAGAGATCACACGCTTCAGATCCTGATAATGGTCATCGGGAGACTTATAATTAATGAAACCATTCATCTTATAGGTGATGTTGTGGTTACATACGTCCACCAGAATGAAAATATCTTTTCCACGGATGGATTCGTCGATTGTCGCTTTGCCTTCACCGGAACCAAAACGGTGGCATGCGGCATTCACGATGAAATTATCTGAAACATATCCCTGAAAGGCGGGATCGTTCTTGGCAATATTCTTGACATCTTTACGGAAATTGACAAGATAGTGATTGACACTGTTTCCAAGATTCCGGGCAGAATCCATAACGATGAGCTTTAATGGAGCAACAGGAATGGCTGCTTCCAGTTTTGATAAATTAGGCATAGTATCCTCCGAAAGTATGAACTGTAACAAATATTTCTTTTAACCTCTTATTTTATAACATTCTGCTAGTGACACGTCAAGGAAATTCTAGTACAATGTTCTTTATGAGAACAGACAAAGGACACAAAATTAAACAAATTGAACAGGGAAGCATTGCACAGCAGGAAGGAATCTGTGCAGGCGACAGCCTTTTATCCATCAACGGAACCATGATGGAGGATATTTTTGATTATCAGTATCAGGTACAGAACGATCACCTGGAGCTCGTGCTTTTAACGAAGGACGGCGAAGAGGTCACAAAGAGCATTGATAAGGATGAGGACGATGATCTGGGGATTATTTTTGAAAACGGACTCATGGATCAATACCGTTCGTGCCATAATAAATGTATCTTCTGTTTTATTGACCAGATGCCGAAGGGCATGAGGGAGAATTTATATTTTAAGGATGATGACAGCCGGTTATCCTTTTTGCAGGGAAATTACGTGACGCTGACAAATATGTCCGATCATGATTTAGATCGGATCATTAAGTATCATCTGGCGCCGATCAACGTATCGTTCCAGACAATGAATCCGGAGCTGCGCTGCATGATGCTGCATAACCGGTTTGCCGGTGAAGCACTCAAAAAGGCAGACCGTCTTTATGAAGCCGGTATCACCATGAACGGGCAGATTGTGCTATGTAAGGGCGTGAATGACGGGAAGGAGTTAGACTACAGCATCCGTAAGCTGATGGAATATCTTCCGGTCATTGAGAGCGTGTCGGTGGTGCCGGTCGGATTATCCAAATTCCGCGAGGGCCTGTATCCTTTAGAGCCTTTTACCAAAGAGGATGCGAAGGAAGTCATTGACATGATCCACGGTTATCAGCAGCAATGCATGGAAAAGTATGGAACACACTTTATCCACGCAAGTGACGAGTGGTATCTTCTGGCAGAAGAACCTGTTCCGGAGGAAGAATGTTACGATGGCTATCTGCAGCTGGAAAACGGTGTCGGCATGATCCGGCTTTTATTAAACGAAGCGAAGGAGACGATGGAGGAACTGTATAAGCATAAGTTCTTAACCACGCTGAAGTGCCATCACGACTGGAAGAAGAAAACAAGAACGATTTCCCTTGCAACCGGAAAGCTCGCGTATCCGTACATCCGGCAGATTGCGAAGGAGGTTGAAGCCTATATGCCGGGGCTTACGGCGAATATCTATGAGATCCGGAATGACTTTTTCGGAGAACGGATTACGGTATCGGGACTTATCACAGGAATCGATCTGATGAATCAGCTTAAGGACAGGGAACTGGGCGAAGCACTGCTCATTCCGGAGAATATGGTCCGTGTGGAAGAAAACGTATTCCTTGACGATATAACAGTCAGTGAGGTTGAAAAAACTTTACAAGTACCGGTAGATATTGTAAAATCAAGCGGACGCGACTTGATAAATCAGATATTGGGAAGGAAGATACATGAGTAAGAGAAGTAAACCGATTGTAGCGGTGGTGGGAAGACCGAACGTAGGAAAATCCACTTTATTTAATACACTGGCAGGCTCCAAGATTTCCATTGTCAAGGATACCCCGGGAATTACGAGAGACCGTATTTATGCGGATGTCACCTGGCTGAATAAGAACTTTACCTTGATTGATACCGGTGGTATTGAGCCGGACAGCAAGGATGTGATTCTCTCCCAGATGAGGGAGCAGGCACAGATCGCTATCGATACCGCAGATGTCATCATCTTTATGGTGGATGTGCATCAGGGACTTGTGGATGCGGACTCCAAGGTGGCTGATATGCTGCGCCGTGCGCAGAAGCCGGTGGTGCTTGTCGTTAACAAGGTAGACAATTATGACAAATATATGGCGGATGTTTACGAATTCTATAATCTTGGAATCGGTGATCCGCATGCCATTTCCGCAGCGAACCAGTTAGGCATCGGTGATATGCTCGATGTCGTGACCGGATACTTTGAAGAAGGACAGGGCGAAGAGGAAGAAGACAACAAGACGAGGGTTGCCATCGTCGGAAAGCCGAATGTCGGCAAATCCTCCCTGATTAACCGCCTGATCGGTGAGAACCGTCTGATTGTATCCGATATTGCCGGAACGACAAGGGACGCGGTAGATACGCTTGTAAAGCACAATGGGAAGGAATATGTCCTCATTGATACAGCGGGGCTTCGCCGTAAGAATAAGATCAAGGAAGAACTCGAGCGTTACATGATTGTGCGTACCGTAAGTGCGGTAGAACGTGCGGATATCGTGATTCTGGTCATTGATGCGGTCGAGGGTGTGACCGAGCAGGATGCGAAGATCGCCGGAATCGCACATGAACGCGGTAAGGCGGTCATTATTGCCGTAAACAAATGGGATGCCGTGGAGAAGAACAATAAGACGGTAAACGAATATACCGATAAGGTGAGAAATATTCTTTCCTTTATGCCGTATGCCGAGATTACCTTTATTTCTGCATTGACCGGACAGCGTCTGCCGAAGCTCTATGATCTGATTGATACTGTGGCAGAGAATCATGCACTCCGTATCCAGACCGGTGTCCTGAATGAAATTATGAGTGAAGCGGTTGCCCTGCAGCAGCCTCCGTCCGATAAAGGAAAGCGTCTGCGTCTTTACTATATTACACAGGTCAGCGTGAAGCCACCGACATTCGTCATTTTTGTAAATGATAAGGAACTGATGCATTTTTCTTACACCAGATATATTGAAAATAAAATCCGCGAGGCCTTTGGATTTAAAGGAACGCCATTGCGGTTTATTATTCGTGAGAGAAAGGAAAACAAGTAACGTGGAACGGATCATTTGTATAATTATCGGTTATGTATTGGGTATGTTTCAGACTGCGTTTTTCTATGGAAAAATGCACGGAATTGATATTCGTGAGCATGGAAGCGGCAACGCCGGAACGACCAATACCTTACGTGTTTTAGGAACGAAGGCAGGCTTAATTGTATTTGCCGGGGATGTTTTGAAGTGCATGATTGCAATCGGAATCACCACACTGATTTTTAAGGGAAGCCATCCGGATGAGATTTATCTGTTAAAGCTTTATACGGCGGCAGGTGCGATTCTCGGACATAATTATCCTTTCTACCTTAAGTTTAAGGGAGGAAAGGGAATTGCGGCAACAGCCGGACTGATTCTGGCATTCCATCCGTACTTTATTCCGGTTGGTTTTGTTTTGTTCTTTGGCGTGTTCCTGACCACCCATTATGTATCCCTGGGATCACTTCTTATTTATGTGGGGCTGATGACCGAAATGGTGATCTGTGGACAGACGGGACTCTTTGGAGCGACACAGCCTGTTTTAAATGAAATGTATGCCGTGACGGCATTTTTGACGATACTTGCGTTTTATAAGCATAAAGAGAATATCAAGCGTCTCCTTCATGGAAACGAGCGCAAGACCTATTTACTTAAGAAGAATAAGGTCGAAGCAGAAAGTAAATAAATCATTTTAAATAGAAACGGGAAGCGGATTGAGGAAGGAAAGGATTTCGATATGGCAGATATTGCAATTATTGGAGCAGGAAGCTGGGGAACAGCATTATCCGTATTATTACATAATAACGGACATCATATTACCGTCTGGTCGGCATTGGAACCGGAGATTCAGATGCTGAAGGAATGTCATGAGCAGAAGGAGAAGCTTCCGGGCGTAATTTTACCGGAGGATATGATTTTTACAACCGATCTGGAAGCAGCAATGAAGGATAAGGATGTACTGGTTCTGGCTGTGCCTTCCCCGTTTACCAGAAGCACCGCGAAGCAGATGGCTCCGTTTACGAAGCAGGGACAGATCATTGTAAATGTCGCAAAGGGAATTGAAGAAGCAACCTTAATGACGTTGTCTGAGATTATCGAGCAGGAAATTCCGCAGGCCAATGTTGCGGTATTGTCGGGACCTTCCCATGCAGAAGAGGTTGGAAAGGGAATTCCGACAACAATCGTGGTTGGTTCTAAAGATAAGAAGACTGCGGAATATTTACAGTCCATTTTCATGAGCGAGGTATTCCGTGTATACATCAGTGCCGATGTGCTTGGCATTGAATTGGGAGCGGCGCTTAAGAATGTGGTAGCGCTTGCTGCCGGAGTTGCCGATGGACTTGGTTATGGAGACAACACCAAGGCAGCCTTAATTACCAGAGGAATTGCCGAGATCGCGAGACTCGGAATCCATATGGGCGGGCGGCTTGAAACATTCTATGGACTGACCGGAATCGGGGATCTGATTGTGACCTGTGCGTCCATGCATTCCCGTAACCGCCGTGCAGGAATCCTGATCGGTAAGGGCGCAACAATGGATGAGGCCATGGCAGAAGTGAAGATGGTCGTTGAGGGTGTTTATTCTGCAAAGGCAGGACTTGCACTTGCAAAGAAATACAACGTGTCCATGCCGATTATTGAGCAGGTGAACCGGGTATTGTTCGAAGGGGCACCGGCTGATGCGGCCGTTAAAGATCTGATGTTGCGTGACCGTAAGATTGAAAACGTGGACTTAAGAGAACTGGCACAGAACAGTGTGGAGCTTCCCTGGTAAGCTGGTGGTTCATTCTTACTAAATTTCACGGTTGACAAAGACTTGGATTTCGTATATAGTCAAGACAAGAAAGCAGTAAAGGCGTTGAAGGGAACAAGTAGGAATAAACGGAAGGTACAGAAAGCAGCCGGCAGATGAGAGGCGCACAGGAAGTTTATTCGGAATACATCCCGGAGCTTCATGTCAGAATGGCAGGAATTGCCTAGTAGGACATGACGGAGGAATGCACGTTATCGCAGGAGAGTATCATTGGAATTCCAGATGTATTTGAAGAGATGGAATTTGGATTGTACTTAGTGAGGCAGGTTATGTGAGTAATCTGTGAAGTTAGGTGGTAACACGGGTTGAACTCGTCCTATCGTATGAATCATATGATAGGGCGTTTTTTTGTGTAGAGCACTTAATGAAAGCGCAGCTTGAATTTAGTGCGAACCAGTCCGGAACACTTAACGAATGCGAGCGGAAGCGAAGCATAAGTTTAGTTGCCATGCATATGAGAAAATGATCCAGTGGATCATTTTTGAGTGAGAGGGACAATAGAGCCTTAGTAAAAAATTAAATTTAAGATAAAAGGAGAAAAAAGAAAATGGGTATTTATGAAGAACTGGTAGCAAGAGGACTGATTGCACAGGTAACCGATGAAGAACAGGTCAGAGACCTCATCAATAACGGAAAGGCAACCTTTTATATTGGATTTGATCCTACCGCAGACAGTCTCCACGTAGGCCACTTTATGGCACTCTGTTTAATGAAGAGACTGCAGATGGCAGGAAATAAGCCGATCGCTCTGGTTGGCGGTGGAACCGGCATGATCGGAGATCCTTCCGGAAGAAGTGATATGAGAACCATGATGACAACCGAAACGATCGATCATAACTGCGAATGCTTTAAGAAGCAGATGAGTAAATTCATCGAATTCGGTGAAGGAAAAGCCATGATGGTAAACAATGCCGACTGGCTTCGTGACTTAAATTACATTGACTTTATCCGTGACATCGGATCCTGCTTCTCCGTGAACAATATGCTTCGTGCAAGATGCTACGAGCAGCGCATGGAGAATGGTCTGTCTTTCCTCGAATTTAACTACATGATTATGCAGTCCTATGACTTCCTGGAGCTGTACAAGAGATACGGCTGTAACATGCAGTTCGGTGGGGATGACCAGTGGAGCAATATGCTTGGCGGAACCGAACTGATCCGTAAGAAATTAGGAAAAGATGCACAGGCCATGACGATTACCCTGCTCCTCAATTCCGAGGGCAAGAAGATGGGTAAGACACAGAAGGGGGCCGTATGGCTTGATCCGGAAAAGACCACTCCGTTTGAATTCTACCAGTACTGGAGAAACGTAGCGGATGCCGATGTCCTCAGATGTATCCGTATGCTGACTTTCCTTCCGTTAGAGGAAATTGATGCCATGGACAGTTGGGAAGGCAGCCAGTTAAACAAGGCAAAGGAAATCCTTGCTTACGAGCTTACCAAGCTGGTACATGGAGAAGAAGAAGCAAACAAGGCACAGGAGAGCGCGAAAGCATTGTTCTCTACCGGTGTTGCCGCCGAAATGCCTACCACAGAGCTGAGTGAAGAAGATTTCACCGATGGAAAGATCGACATGATCGGCATTCTGGTAAAGGCAGGACTTGTTGCAAGCCGTTCCGAAGGAAGAAGAGCGATTGAACAGGGCGGTGTTACCTTTGGGGATGAAAAGATTACGGATATCAAGGCTGCATTTGAAGCAGATGCCTTTGGCAAGGACGGCGTTGTGGTACGTCGTGGAAAGAAGAATTTCCGTAAGATCGTTGTTAAATAACAAAGTCATAGATTGTAAGAGAGGGTACTATGAAGAATATCGAATATGAATACCGAAACCTCCCGATTCCGGGAGGCGGTTATGTGACCGGATTCCTGTTTGATCCGGATCGGGAAAAGGTGTTATATATCCGTACCGATATTGGGGGATGTTACCGGTTTTCTTATGAAAACCAGCACTGGGATTCACTGAGTGAGTCAGTCAACATGTTTGATTTAAGTGAAACCTATCCGATTGCCATTGCCACGGATTTCCGGCAGGCCGAAACGCTTTATGTCATCAGCGGCATCAATGAGGAAGGGAAAGAAGGAACGTTCAGTATTTCCCATGATGGCGGAAAGACCTATACGCGTGAGAAAATTCCCTGTTTCGTGCATGGCAATCTGAACGGAAGAGGAACCGGATACCGTCTGGTGCAGAATCCGAAGGATAAGACAACGCTTTATTTTGCTTCCCAGAAGGATGGTCTGTTATGGACCGGAGATTATGGGAAAACCTGGGAGAAAACGGACATCTGCGGTGAGAAATATTTGACGAATGTCTGGTGTGCACCGGATGGACAGACACTTGTGGTGGGAACCGCAGGAATTACGACCGGAACGAAGGAATGCAGGGGACACAGCCTTTATGTTTCCTATGATGCAGGGGCACATTTTGAGCCTCTGATGGAGCCGGAGAACATTTCCATTCCGGAATCAAAATGGAACGGCTATGTGGCACACCGCTATGACTACGATGGCACGTACCTGTACTACACCATGAATTATACGGGAGCCCATTCCTATATTGTGGATATGGGATATAGCTGTGACTGCGGCGATCTGCTTGGCGGCCGGGTGATTCGTTATTCCTTTGATGAAAAGGGAAGGATTGCTTCCTGTGAAGATATCACTCCGATGGAATATGCGTTAAAGGGAGAGCGTGGAACGTATGCGCCGGGAACCGTGTTAACGTATGGATTTGGCGGGATTTCAAGTTGCCCGAAGGAACCTGGACTATTGGCATTAAGCACCCTTTGCCGCGAAGAAGGAGATATGGTTTATCTTTCAAGAGACCATGGCGCTACCTGGCAGGTGGCATTATATGATCTTGAGATCGGAAACCTGCATTTTCATGCTTCTTATATGAAGCCGGAATACAATGGCAAAGAATCCCTGCTGCACTGGCTGAGTGATATTAAGATCAATCCGTTTGACCCGGATGAGGTATGGTTTAACAGTGGAACCGGTGTGTTCGTCTGCCATAACTTTACATCAGAGCAAAGAAGCTTTGAGGACTGCTGTGACGGAATCGAAGAGACGGTGTACCTGAATGTATACAGTCCGGTGGACGGACCGGTAAAGGTGCTGGATATTTTAGGAGATCTGGGTGGCTTTGCTTTTGGAGATCTGGATACGCCGTGTGCCAATTCCTTTGCGGATGCGGACGGAAACCGGTATATTACCTGTATCAATGCAGACTTTTCGGATGAACATCCGGAATATGTCATTGTAACGCCGAGAGGTAACTGGAAGGGCAAAACAAAGGGTGGACTGATCCTTTCGAAGGACTATGGGAAAACCTTTGAACGGCTCCCGTTGCCCTTTGGAATTTCCGATTATCTGGATGAACGCTTCCGGGAGATTGAATGCCCGAATGTAAATTCCGGATGGGTAGCCATGGCAAGCGATGCACAAACAATCTGTTATGGCGTGGCAGAGGAAATTGATCTGTATATGAAAGGAATCCTTGTAAGCCACGATCAGGGTGCCCATTTCCACAAGGCACAGATCTTCGGCTATGGAAAAGACGGTATGGCCGACAGGGAGGAGACGAACGAAGCCATTCATCTGAAAATCTATGCAGACCGTGTGAATCCTTCGGTCTTTTACGGTTTTGCGGATGGCTTTGCCATTTATTTAAGTACGGACGGTGGTGATCATTTCTACCAGATCAGCGGGCCGCTCTGTGAAGGAACTGTGCTTGGGTTGATCGACTGCGCGAATAAAACGGAGATCCGGGGAGATGCCGGCAAGGAAGGTGTCTTTTACTGTGCAATGGGTAAGTACGGACTTTACCGCTTAAAGGTGGAACCGGAAACGAAGGAGATTCAGTTTGTACGCTTGACGAAAGAGGGCGAAAGCGTCTTCCGTATGGGACTTGGCGTGCTTCCGGGACAGGATTACCGTACCGGTGACAAGGCTCTTTATATCTGCGGAATCATTGAGGAGCAGTATGGCTTCTTCCGGTCCTTTGATGAAGGTAAGACGTGGGAGAAGCTGAACAACGATGCACAGCAGTTCGGAGACATCAACAGTATGGACGGCGACAGCAGAGAGCCCTATGTATTCTATATTGCGACCGGATCCTTTGGAGTAAAATATGGAAAACCGAAAGCCTGAGAAAAAGAAGCTTATAACCGGGGATACCCTGCCGTATCTGGGAGATACGCTGACGCTTACCGTGGTGCGTGAGGATCGTAAGAGCGGCCGGATAAAGCGTGTGATGAACCGGATCATTATGACGGTTCCCTATGAGGCGGATGTTTCTTTCCGTGCCCGGCTTTTGGACAAATGGTTCCGGAAGGAGGCACTTGCCGTCCTCACGGAGAAGGCGGAAGAGTATGCAAAGTTTTATGGCGTTTCTTTTACGAAAATCTATATCAAGGATCAGAAAAGCTGCTGGGGAAGCTGCAGCTCGAAGGGAAACATTAATTTTAACTGGCGCATCCTGTTAGCGCCCGAGCCGGTATGCGATTATATCGTGATCCATGAGATTTGCCACAGGATCGAAATGAACCACTCACCGGAATACTGGAAGCTGGTGGAACGGCTCTGTCCGGAACATAAGCAGTACCGCAAATGGTTGAAGGATCATATCTACGAGCTTTATCCTTTTTAAGAAGGAAATCCTGGATGGTTCATCATTTCACTATAATTTTACTGGAATTAGTCATATTTAAAAGACCTCTCCACATACATTTTATTAAATGTGCGAGAGGTATTTTTATGGAATTGAATACGAACAGGGAATATGATTTATACAACGATATCAAGCAGCGCTGCAAGGGCGAGATTTACATTGGAGTGGTCGGTCCTGTGCGCACCGGAAAGTCCACTTTTATCAAGCGGTTTATGGAAGAAATGGTGCTTCCGAATATGTCCGATGAATTTGAAAAGGAGCGTGCGGTAGATGAACTTCCACAGAGTGCCGGGGGAAAAACCGTAACCACGACAGAGCCGAAGTTTATTCCGAAGGAAGCAGCCAGAATTAAGATTCAGGAGGGAATCGAAGCCAGTGTGCGCCTGATTGACTGCGTCGGTTATATGGTGGAGGGCGCGGCCGGGCACATGGAGGACAGTGCGGAGCGCATGGTGAAAACGCCCTGGGCGAAAGAAGAAATTCCTTTTACCAAGGCGGCAGAGATTGGAACAAGGAAGGTCATTCAGGATCATTCCACGATCGGAATTGTGGTGACCTGCGATGGCAGCTTTGGCGAAATCGAACGGGAAAACTACATAAAGGCAGAGGAACAGACCATTAAGGAACTGAAAAAGCTAAAGAAGCCGTTCGTAGTTTTAATGAACACGGTAAAACCCTATGGCGAGGAAGCGAGACAGTTGTCGAAGGAGCTTGCCGGGAAGTATCATGTTACGGTTGTTCCGGTAAACTGCAAGCAGCTTGGCAAGGAAGACATTCTGCAGATCTTTGAAAAGGTGCTCTGTGAATTTCCGATCAGCTCGATGGAATTTTATCTGCCTAAATGGGTGAACATGCTTCCTATGGATTATCCGCTTAAGGCTGACCTGATTAATCAGATCAAGGACCTTATGGATCAGTATGAAACCATTAAGGACGCCAGGGAGAACGATGTCAATCTGGTAAGTGAATATGTCACCGCAAGCAAGATGGACGGAATCGACTTATCCAGTGGCTGCGTACGGATCTGGGTGCAGATCGGAGACAATTACTATTACCAGATGCTGAGTGAAATGGTGGATGAACCGATTCAGAATGAATATCAGTTACTCTCATCCCTCAAGGACATGGCGAAGATGAAGAAGGAATACCAGAAGGTCATTCATGCCATGGATGCAGTGCGGAACAACGGCTACGGCGTGGTATCCCCGGAACGGTCGGAGATCCGTCTGGATAAGCCGGAGGTCATCCGTCACGGCAACAAGTATGGCGTTAAAATTCATGCGGAGAGCCCGAGCATTCATCTGATTAAGGCCAACATCGAGACGGAGATTTCCCCGATTGTCGGAAGCGAAAGCCAGGCCAATGATCTGATTAAATTTATTGAAACAGAGAGCGAACAGGGAGATGGGATCTGGGAAACCAACATTTTCGGCAAGTCGGTGGAACAGCTTGTGTATGATGGGATCAACAGCAAGATTGCCATGATCGGAAATGAAAGCCAGTTAAAGCTTCAGGAAACCATGCAGAAGATCGTGAACGAATCCAATGGCGGTATGGTCTGCATTATTATTTAAAATCAATTATCTGAAATCAGAAGCTTTCCTCTATTCATTTTCTCATAATTTTGGTATACTAAGTGGTGCAGGACTTCCTGCACCATTTATCATGATTGGGAAACTGATCCATTAAAAATGATTAAACGGAAAAGTGATTAGAAAAGAGAGGGTATGCAATGAATCAGGTATATGAGAAGGTAACAACGTGCTATGAGAGTATTAAGGACAAAATCCCATTTACTCCAAGGGTTGCACTGGTGCTTGGCTCCGGTCTTGGCAATTATGCAGATACGATGGAAGTAAAGGGAGAAATTGATTATAAAGAAATCGAGGGATTTCCGGTTTCGACCGTACCGGGACATGCCGGTAAATTTATTTTTGGATATGTGAAGGGCGTCCCTGTGGTATGCATGAAGGGACGGGTTCATTACTATGAGGGATACCCCATATCGGATGTGGTTCTGCCTACCCGTCTGATGAAGAGGATGGGAGCGGAGATTCTGTTTCTTACGAATGCTTCCGGTGGAATCAACGGATCATTCCGGGCAGGGGACTTTATGCTGATTACCGATCACATTTCCTGCTTTGCTCCGAATCCGCTGATCGGACCGAATGTGGACGAGTTCGGGGTACGGTTCCCGGATATGACCAGTGTTTATGATGAGGATTTACAGGAGATCATCCGCAGTAAGGCGAAGGAAAACCAGATTGATTTAAAAGAGGGCGTTTACGTCCAGCTTACCGGGCCTTCCTTTGAATCCCCGGCAGAAATCCGTATGCTGCGGACACTTGGCGCGGATGCGGTAGGGATGAGCACGGTTGTGGAAGCCATTGTGGCAAATCACATGGGAATGAAGATCTGCGGCATTTCCTGCGTCTGCAATCTGGCAGCCGGAATGAATGAACAGCCGCTGACCCATGAAGAGGTACAGGAAGCCTCTGCCAAGGCGGCACCGTTGTTTGAACAGCTCGTTACCGAAAGTATTGCAGCATTTTAGGAAAAGGAGGAAAGGGTTATGTTTCATTTGGAGAGCATTCCCGTCACCGATCTGATTATTTCTGCCATGGAGGCAAGAAAGAAAGCCTATGCGCCGTATTCTAACTATATGGTAGGAGCGGCACTTCTTACAAATGATCTGAGGATTTATACCGGCTGTAATATTGAGAATGCCGCATTTACACCGGGAATCTGTGCGGAACGCTGTGCAATCAGTAAGGCCGTCAGTGAAGGAAATTTGAAATTCAAGGCGATTGCCATTGCCGGAAGCCCGAAGGGAGAAACACTTACCCAGTATTCTTATCCCTGTGGTGTCTGCAGACAGGTGATGCGTGAATTTGTAAAGCCGAATGACTTTTTTATCATTGTGGCAAAGAGCGTGGAGGAGTATCAGGTATTCACCTTGGAACAGCTCCTTCCGGAAAGCTTTGGAGGCGAACAGTTATCTGTTTAAAGTAGTTAAGAAAAGGGGAGTTCAATGAAATTACGTTTTTACAATGCAAGAATCCTTTCCATGGAGGAAGGAATGGAAATTACGATGGGAGAGGTCTGGACAGAGAATAAGCGGATTTTGTATGTCGGACCATCTGCCACAAAGCAGGAAATCTGCCGGAAACTGCAAAGAGAAGACATCATATTTGACCGTGAAATTGACTGTGATGGCGATTTACTGATGCCTGGATTTAAGAATGCCCATACACATTCCGGCATGACAGCGCTACGCTCCTATGCCGATGACCTGCCTCTTAATGAATGGCTTAACGAACAGATCTTTCCGGTGGAAGCGAAGATGACGCCGGAGGATATTTATGAATTAAGCAGGCTTGCCATACTGGAGTATCTGACAAGTGGTGTGACGGCCGTGTTTGACATGTATCTTACGCCGGAGAGTATTGCGCGGTCCTTTGAAGACATGGGTATGCGCTGTGTACAGGTGAGTGCACTGAATAATTTCAGTCAGTCCTTAGAGCTGATGGAGGAAATGTATCAGAAACTGAACCAGCCGGACAGCCTCAATTCTTATTTTCTCGGATTTCATGCGGAATACACCTGCAGCCGGGAATTGCTGGAACAGGTGGCGGCTCTTGCACAGAAATATCAGGCACCGGTATTTACCCATCTTGCAGAAACAGAAGCCGAAGTGGAAGGATGTAAAGAGCGTTATGGCATGACACCGCTTGCGTTCTTGGATTCCATTCACATGTTTGACTATGGCGGCGGGATTTATCATGGGGTGCATATGACGGAAGAAGATCTTCAGATTATGAAAAAACGCGGACTCTGTATCGTGACGAATCCGGCCTCCAATCTGAAGCTGGCAAGCGGCATTGCACCGATTGCAGATTATTTGAAGCAGGGAATTCCGGTAGCTATTGGAACGGACGGTCCTGCCAGCAACAACTGCCTGGATATGTTCCGGGAGATGTTTCTGGTAACCGGACTTGCAAAAGTGCGGGAAGGGGATGCCTCTGCGGTAGATGCCAAAGAAGTGCTTAAGATGGCAACCGTAAACGGCGCACAGGCCATGGGGCTTAAGGACTGCGATGTGTTAGCTGCGGGAAAATATGCTGACATGATCCGCATTGACTTAAAGCAGCCCAATATGCAGCCGATTCACAATATCTGCAAGAATCTCGTATACAGCGGAAGCAAGGCCAATGTGAAGATGACGATGGTAAACGGAAAAATTCTGTATGAAAACGGAGCTTTCGCAGAAGAACTGCAGGCTGATAGAATTTATCAGACATGTGAAGAAATTACCCGTAAACTTTGTGAATAAAGGCTATGGTTGAACCGTTACAATAAGATGTGGAATCGTGATAGAATATCTTTAAATAAGCAACCGGTTGTGATATGATAAAAGCAGATATGCTGAAATGATATTATATAAGGAAAACGGAGGGGTATTTCATGAAGAAAGAAACAAAAGAAGAATTCAGACAGTTGATTGAAGAACGAATCAGGAACAGGGAACGGGTTGGCTTTTTTAATTCCATTAAGACTAACATCGTATTCTTAGTTGTATTAGTAGTGATTATTACCGCGGTGATCTGCCGTATCCCTTCCATTCCGATGGGCTTTATGGTTGCTGCGCTTATTGTGTTTATGATTGCTGCATACTTTGCCATTTCCATGTTTGTGAATCCGATTATTAAGATTTCAAGAAACATTGGCGCCATGGCAGATATGGACTTCCGTGATGACGGTGTCTTAGATGCCCTTGGAAAGAAAAAGGATGAAGTCGGTGTTATGGCGCGTGCCTTAATCCGTATGCGTAAGGAAATGAAGACCACAATCGAGAAGATCCGTACCGGAAGCAATGAACTGTACGATGCCGCACAATCTATGGATAAGTCCGCTTCCCAGACTGCGGAATCCGTAGAGCAGGTGGACAAGGCAATCTCCGAAATTGCACAGGGTGCAACCTCACAGGCACAGGAGACACAGACCGCCACTGAGAATGTCATTCTTATGGGAAATATGATTGAAGAAACCAACAATGAGATTGAAGATCTCCGCAACAGTGCCAGAGACATGCGTTCTGCCGGAGAGAATGCCATGAAGATTCTCGAAGAACTGAATAAAATTAACCAGCAGACCAAGGATGCGATCTCTGTAATTTATGAACAGACCAATACGACGAATACTTCTGCCATGAAGATTAAGGAAGCAACCGATATCATTACCGATATTGCGGAAGAAACGAATCTTCTTTCCTTAAATGCTTCCATTGAGGCAGCACGTGCCGGAGAACAGGGAAGAGGCTTTGCGGTTGTGGCTTCCCAGATCCAGAAACTCGCGGAGCAGTCCAATGAATCGGCAAGGCAGATTGCTTTAATTATTGATGAATTGATTTCCGACTCGGCAAAATCCGTAGAGACCATGGAAGAAGTGAAGGAAGTCATTGAGAAGCAGGATGAATATGTATCCAATACTGAGTCTTCCTTCCGTGATGTCAATGACGGCATTGCCAAGTCCATCGATGGAATCCGTACGATTGCAGCGAAGACCAAGGATCTGGATGGCGCAAGAGTGAAGGTTGTGGATGTTGTCCAGAATCTGACCGCGATTGCCGAAGAGAATGCGGCAAGTACCGAAGAAACCTCTGCATCTGCGGCAGAAGTAGGCAATACGATCGGAACCGTGGCACAGGAGGCAAAGCATCTGAATGTGATTGCCAATGATCTTGATGAAAATATCAAAGTCTTTATCATGGATTAGAGTAGAGAATTTATGGAGTACGTAATTTTTGCAGCAGCGCTTGGAATCATTCTGGTTCTGCTTTTCTTAAAAGGTTTATACGATTACCGCATGGAACAGAAGAGGTTCCGGAAGCGCCTGCATACGGATTATGGAAAGAAGCTGGAACGGGAATACAGACCGGAGTGGTTTGCGCATATTGCCCGTTATTCGGATAAACATGCCGGAAAATTTCTGATTGATGAAATTACCTGGTGCGATCTGAATATGGATGAGGTGTTTAAGCAGATGAACTATACCTATTCTTCCGCAGGAGAGGAATATCTGTATTATCTGTTACGCAATCCGCAGCTTGAGGAAGAACATCTTGTTCATATGGAAGAGGTAATCCGTTATTTTGATGAGCATATGGAAGAGAGGGAAGAGTTGCAGTTTATTTTCTCACGGCTTGGCAAGATCGGCAAATTTTCCATTTATGATTATCTGGATTATCTCGATGATCTTGGAGAGCGGAATAACCGGAGGCATTATCTGGCTTTGCTTCTGATGCTTGTCTCGATCGGAATCATGGTAGTGAACTTTTCAGTGGGAATTCTGGCTTTGCTTGCGGTCGTGATCTATAACGATGTCACGTACTTTGGCATGAAGAAGGAAATTGAACCCTATATTACCAGCTTTGCCTATATTTTTCGGCTGCTTAACATTTATCCGGAGTTCAAAAAGCACCGGGCCGACTGCTTAGAGGAAGAATTTGAGGAAATGGAACTGGCGTTTCGGCAGATGGACGGATTTCAGCGCGGCTCCGGAATTGTCATGAGTGGAACGCGGGCCGGTGGAAGCGGAAGTCCGTTGGATATGCTGATGGACTTCTTACGGATGGGATTCCATATTGATCTCATTAAATTTAATCAGATGCTTGGTGAAGTGCGCAAGCATTTGGATGCGGTGGATACGCTTCTTACCCATTATGGATTTATGGAAAGCTGTATTGCAATCGGAGAGTACCGGACTTATTTAGGTAATTTCTGTGTTCCTGCTTTTCACGAAGAAAAGAGAATCCGGATGGTGGAGGGTTATCATCCGCTTCTGACTGACCCAGTCAGAAACACATTTAAGAGCCGAAAGGGCATGCTGATTACCGGCTCAAACGCTTCCGGTAAATCGACTTTCCTGAAAACGGTTGCGATTAACGCACTTCTGGCACAGAGTATTCATACCTGTCTGGCAGATGAATTTGAGACCTGCTTTTTTCACATCTGTTCTTCCATGTCCTTAAAGGACGATGTGCTGCATGGGGAAAGTTACTATATGGTGGAGATCAAGTCGATCAAACGGATTCTGGATCTCATCGCACATAAGGAATACCGGGTGCTGTGCTTCGTGGATGAAGTGCTGCGTGGAACGAATACCGTAGAACGGATTGCAGCCTCTTCCCAGATCCTGAAAAGCCTGAATTCGGAAAACAGCATGTGCTTCGTAGCTACTCATGATATTGAGCTGACGAGTCTTTTAGAGGACCGGTATGAAAATTATCATTTCATGGAAGAGGTTGCGGATGGAGATGTCACTTTCAGCTATCAGTTACTGCCCGGAAAGGCGACCACGAGAAACGCGATCCGCTTGTTATCCATCATGGGTTATCAGGAAGACATCATCCGGAAAGCCGAGCAGATGGCATCGGAATTCATACGAAACTCCCACTGGCAGATGCTTGACTAAGAATAGGTGAAATGATAAAATAATAGCTACAGTACTTGAAGAAAGGTCTTGGTAAGAATATGAGTAACCTGATTGCATTTGTGAATGAATTTTTATCATATTTACTTGTGATGGTGATTATTGTGGCTCTCTGCGGGGTTGCGATTTTTATTGGAACGACCTTACGGAAACGTAAAGATAAGCAGGAAGCAGAAGCCGCGAAGGAAGCAACGGATAACGCATCATAAGCTGTTACACAGTACGAAGGGTCCGCGTGAGCGGGCCTTTTTTTGATTTGTAGGAGTATTTGGCTATGGCAAAAGGTAGCAATCAGAAACTGAAAATGTTATATCTGCTCAAGATTTTATCGGAGAAAACGGATGAAGCCCATTGTCTCTCGGCTCAGGAACTCATTGCGGAGCTGCAAAAGTACGAGGTGAGCGCGGAGCGTAAGAGCATTTACAATGACATTGAATGTCTTACGGATTTTGGGTATGATATTGTGAATAAAAAGGCGAAAACCGGCGGTGGTTATTATCTGGCAAGCCGTGAATTTGAACTGCCGGAATTAAAGCTTCTGGTGGATGCGGTGCAGGCATCCCGGTTTATTACCCAGAAGAAGTCACGGGAGCTCATTCATAAGATTGAGACGCTTGCCGGTTCTTATGAGGCGAAGAAGCTGCAGCGTCAGGTTTTCGTGGCAAGCCGCATTAAAACAGAAAATGAAAGCATTTATTATAATGTGGATCACATTCACAATGCGATTCAGAACAATGCTCCGATTTCCTTTATTTATATGGAATGGAATGCAAAGAAGGAATTTGTTCCGCGGCATAACGGGAAGGTGTACCGGGTGAGCCCCTGGGCGCTGACCTGGAAGGAAGAAAATTACTATCTTGTTGCGTTTGATGATGAGGAAGAGAAGATCAAGCATTTCCGTGTCGATAAGATGAACCGGATCCAGGAACTTTACGGACAGGTAAGAAAGGGCTCGGAGGAATTTGGGAAGTTCGACATTGCCGAGTATACGAATCAGTCGTTTGGAATGTTTGGTGGGCAGACACAGCGGGTTACGTTGCAGTTATCTAATGCACTGACCGGTGTATTGTTTGACCGGTTCGGGAAGGAAATCGATGTGCGGAAGATATCGGAGGATGAGATTTCGGTAAGGATTTCCGTCTGTGTCAGTCCCCAGTTTTTTGGGTGGCTCACAGGACTTGGAAGCCGTATCCGGATTACTGCACCAGGCGATGTAACAAGGCAGTATCAGGAGTTTTTGCGTGAAATCTTAGGCCGGTATGAAATATAGTTTTTAACGGAATACGGATGTTTCTTTGAACAAGGCAGAAGAATTTCATATCCTGCATTGACATTGCAATTGGATTTTATTATACTAGATCTTGATACCGCTATTTGAAAGCAACACTAGATGTTGGTGAGCGAAACTTAAACTGTGAAACAGTGATTTTATGTAGAGGGTATTGAATAGTTACGAAATAATTGGATGGAGGGGTTATCATGAGCAGCATGGATGCGAAGGAAGAAGATGTTAATTTTGGGGAGGAATTCAGGCCGGAACGGGACGTTAAGGTGATTAAGAAGGATGGAAGTCTGGAAAGCTTTAATGTACAGAAGGTCATTGATGCAGTCGGGAAGAGTGCTTACCGTGCTCTGACCAAATTTACAGAGGATGAGAAGAAGCATATCTGCCAGTATGTCATTGACAAGGTGAATGAACTGGAGCAGGATCAGATCCCGATTCCGATTATGCATAATATTGTGGAGAGCGCTCTTGAAGATGTAAAGCCCATCGTTGCAAAGAGTTATCGTGATTACCGGAACTATAAGCAGGATTTTGTCCGCATGATGGATGATGTCTATAAGAAGAGCCAGTCCATTATGTATGTTGGTGATAAGGAAAATGCCAATACCGACAGTGCCCTTGTTTCTACGAAAAGAAGTCTGATTTTCAACCAGTTTAACAAGGAATTATATCAGAAGTTTTTCATGACGACAGAAGAGATCCAGGCATGCCGTGACGGCTATATTTATGTGCACGATATGTCCGCACGTCGTGATACCATGAACTGCTGTCTTTTTGACGTGGCAAATGTACTGACCGGTGGCTTTGAAATGGGTAATATCTGGTACAATGAGCCGAAGACACTCGATGTTGCCTTTGACGTAATCGGTGATATTGTATTGAGTGCAGCCAGCCAGCAGTACGGTGGTTTTACCGTGCCGGAGGTAGATAAGATATTAGAGCCTTATGCAGAGAAAACCTATCAGAGGAGTCTGAAGAAATATCTTAATCTCGGAATCGACCAGCAGACCGCAGAGGCAGAAGCGTATGCCGATGTGAAGCGGGAATTCGAGCAGGGCTTCCAGGGTTGGGAATATAAGTTTAATACCGTGGCAAGCTCCCGTGGGGACTATCCGTTTATTACGGTTACCGCAGGTATCGGTACCGGACGTTTTGCCCGTCTTGCAACGATTTCCCTTTTAAATGTACGGCGCAGAGGACAGGGCAAGAAGGACTGCAAGAAGCCGGTTCTGTTCCCGAAGATTGTCTTTTTATATGATGAAAACCTGCATGGCCCCGGCAAGGAGCTTGAAGATGTATTTGAGGCAGGAGTGAAGTGTTCTGCGAAGACCATGTATCCGGATTGGTTATCCCTTACCGGTAAGGGTTATATTGCAAGCATGTATAAGCGATATGGCAAGGTCATTTCCCCGATGGGATGCCGTGCGTTCCTTTCTCCCTGGTATGAAAGAGGCGGCATGCATCCGGCAGATGACAAGGATGAGCCTGTATTTGTCGGACGTTTCAACATTGGTGCCGTATCCCTTCATTTACCGATGATTCTGGCCAAGTCCAGACAGGAAAGCAGAGACTTCTATGAAGTGCTGGATTATTACTTAAATCTGATCCGCCAGCTTCATATCCGTACTTATGCATACCTTGGAGAAATGCGTGCCTCCACCAATCCGCTTGCTTACTGCGAGGGTGGTTTCCTGGGAGGACACTTAAAGCTTACGGATAAAATCAAGCCGATTTTAAAGTCTGCAACTGCAAGCTTTGGTATTACGGCATTTAACGAATTACAGGAATTATATAACGGAAAGTCCCTTGTGGAGGACGGACAGTTTGCCTTAGAGGTTTTAGAGCATATCAACCAGAAGATCAATGAGTATAAAGAAGAGGATGGCAATCTTTATGCGATTTACGGAACTCCTGCTGAGAGTCTTTGCGGCTTACAGGTAAAGCAGTTCCGTGCAAAATACGGAATTATTGAAGGGGTATCCGACAGGGAATATGTTTCCAACAGCTTCCACTGTCATGTATCCGAGGATATTACACCGATTGAGAAGCAGGATCTGGAATATCGTTTCTGGGAGCTGAGCAATGGTGGTAAGATCCAGTATGTAAAGTACCCGATTGATTATAACATTGAAGCAATCAAAACTCTGATCCGCCGTGCCATGGATATGGGATTTTATGAGGGCGTCAATCTTTCTCTGGCTTACTGTGATGACTGTGGACATCAGGAACTGGAAATGGATGTCTGCCCGAAGTGCGGAAGCCGGAACTTAACGAAAATTGAACGTATGAACGGCTACCTGTCCTATTCCAGAGTGCATGGAGATACTCGTCTGAATGAAGCAAAAATGGCAGAAATTGCAGAAAGGAAGAGTATGTAGGGAATGAGATACCACAATATTACCAAGGATGATATGTTAAACGGTGACGGACTGCGTGTCGTTTTGTGGGTCGCAGGCTGTTCCCATTGTTGTAAGGAATGCCAGAATCCCATTACCTGGGATCCGGCAGGCGGACTGTTATTTGATGATGCTGCCAAGAAGGAAATTTTTGATCAGTTGGATAAGTCCTATATTTCCGGCATTACTTTTTCCGGAGGGGATCCGCTTCATGCTGCAAACCGTCTGGATGTGCGCAACCTGATGGCAGAAATCAGGGAGAAATATCCGGATAAAACGATCTGGTTATATACCGGGGATTCCTGGGAGAATATTCTTCACTATGCGATTATGCAGTATGTGGATGTTTTAGTAGACGGTGAATTTGAAGTTGATAAAAAGGATGTCAAGCTCCTGTGGAAGGGAAGCAGCAACCAGCGTGTGATTGATGTACAGAAGTCTTTAAAGCAGACCGATCCGATGGTGCCGGTTCTGCATTGCGGAGATTATGCCTGAAAGCTGATGCCGTATGGATCGTTTTAAGTTGCCATGCATATGAGAAAATGATCCAGTGGATCATTTTTGAGTTAAAAGTGAAGATTAGAATACATGAGTGATATGAACTCAAGGCGGAAAAGGAAACAAACAATGGAAACAATCAAAATCAAATATTTTAATGATAAACTGGAAAAACTCACTTATATTGATGGAAAATCGGACTGGATCGATCTGCGTGCAGCCGAGGATGTGGATCTTAAGAAGGGCGAGTTCAAGCTGATTCCGTTAGGAGTTGCCATGCAGCTTCCGGAAGGCTATGAAGCGCATATTGTTCCCAGAAGTTCAACCTTTAAGAATTTTGGAATTATCCAGACCAATCATCAGGGCGTGGTAGACTGTTCTTACTGCGGAGATAACGACCAGTGGTTTATGCCGGCACTGGCGGTAAGGGATACGCATATCTCCTTTAATGACCGTATCTGTCAGTTCCGTATCATGGAGAACCAGCCGAAGATTGCTTTTGATGAAGTAACTTCCTTAAGCGGTACGGACCGCGGCGGGTTCGGAAGCACCGGAAAGCAGTAAACATTCTGGAAACAAATTCGAATGGAAAGAAATGTATAAAATGACTCCTTTTACCTCATAATGGTACTAAACCGGAATGAGCGTGGAAGGAGTTTTTTATGTGTGAAAAAATGAGTGCGGTACTTTCCGAAAATATGAATTACCTGAATGACCAGTTGAAGGTCAATGAGAATTTTGACGTGGTATACCGGGTAATCCGTATTGGTGGAAGAGAAGCCTGTATGTATTTTATTGATGGTTTTTGCAAGGATGAACTGATGCAGAAAATGCTTCAGTATTTTATGGATATGAAGGAAGAGGATCTGCCGGAAAATGCACATGAAATGTCAAAAAAGAAAATCCCTTATGTGGAGGTGGATCTGAATTCAGACTGGAAGGAGATTATTTACTTTATTCTTTCCGGGGTATTTGCGTTGTTTATTGATGGCTATGAGGAATGCCTTTTAATTGATTCCAGAAGCTATCCGGCGCGGAGTGTATCAGAACCGGAAAAGGATAAAACGCTTCGTGGTTCCAAAGACGGATTCGTGGAAACGGTGGTTTTTAACACCGCACTGATCCGCAGAAGAATCCGGAGCACAGACCTTCGCATGGAAATTATGAAGGCCGGGAAAAGTTCGCAGACGGACATCGTCCTGTGTTATATGGATGACCGGGTGGATCATGATTTCCTAAATGACATCAAGGACAAAATCCGTAACATCCATGCGGATGCCTTAACGATGAATCAGGAAAGTCTTGCGGAATGCTTGTATAAAAAGCGGTGGATCAATCCGTTTCCGAAGTTCAAATTTACCGAGCGTCCGGATACCGCGGCAGCCCAGATTTTAGAGGGAGATGTGGTCATTCTGGTGGACAATTCCCCGTCGGCCATGATTACGCCTACGTCGGTGTTCGATGTGATTGAGGAAGCAGATGATTATTATTTTCCGCCGATTACCGGAACGTATCTTAGGATTGCGAGAATGATTATTGCCATTTTGACGTATTTCTGGACACCGACCTTTTTACTGCTGATGGAGTATCCGCAGTGGATTCCCCATGGATTTGAATTTATCACGGTACAGGGAGACATCAATATTCCATTGATCTGGCAGTTCCTGATGCTGGAACTTGCGATTGACGGACTGCGGCTTGCGGCCGTGAATACACCCAATATGCTAAGCACGCCTTTAAGTGTGATGGCAGCACTTGTCCTTGGAGAATTTTCGGTGAACAGCGGCTGGTTTAATTCCGAGGTCATGCTCTATATGGCATTTGTGGCGATTGCCAGTTATTCGCAGGCGAGTTATGAGCTTGGCTATGCAGTGAAATTTATGAGAATGATTAATCTGGTTCTGACGGCCATTTTTGGTGTCTGGGGGTATGTGGCCGCCGTAATTTTCTGTGTGATTGTATTATTTACCAACCAGACCATTGCAAAGAAAAGCTATATGTATCCGCTGTTTCCCTTTAACGGAAGAGCCCTGTCACGTGTGCTGTTCCGGCACCGGCTGCCGGGATCAAGATAAAACCATGCAGAAGTAGATTGTGAAAGACTTGTCAGAAAGTACCGTATGAATTGGGCTTGTAGCGGTGACAAAAGAGCGATATAATAAATATGTAGCATCAGTTCTGGGAGGAGTGCGGCTTGCCGTATCACCAGTGTCTAGGTTCACACATTTGATTATCCCGTAGAACACTTGGTGGCTGATGTTACCTTTGAAAACAGAAGCAGAATATGGAATATACAGATCAGGAGATGGATAAGGAATGTTGTTGGCAGTAATTGTGGCACTGGTTTTATGTGTGTTGGAAATAACGGCGCTGATTGTGGTGAGCCCGATAATGAAGCCGGCCCTTCTCTTAAGTTTTCTTCCGGAGGATGTACGGCTTGCGGCGAAAGATCATCCGGAGCCTCCGAAAAGCAAACAGATCCTGGCATATCTGATTTTTGCGGTGTTCATTATCGCCATGATCGGTGGAATCATTTTCATTGGCATGGATGGAATCCAAAGCGGCTGTGGCTTCTGGCAGTTGACACTGCGTTTCCTGATTGTGCTTTATATTAATAAGGCCTTTGATATTCTGATTCAGGATCAGTGGCTTGTCATGACAGTCGGGTTTTATAAAAAAATCTTCCCGGAAACAGCCGACTGTGAAGGATGGAAGAACAGAGGTTTTAACAATAAAAAGCAGATTGTCCGGATTATTGCCTATCCCTTCCTGTGCATGATGACAGCAGGGATCTTTATGCTGCTATAGGATGCATAGAAAAGAAATACATAGATAGAATATATAGATAGAATACATAGATAGAAATATCAACAGGCAGGTGGTCTTAAAGTAAGGCAGCCTGCTTTTTACTTTATAGGAAATTCCGTAGGAATTTCTTAATAAAGCAAAAAGCTCCGCATGGATGCGCAGCTCGCGGAGAAGAAATTAGTTGCTTTGCAACACCGCTCGCGCGCGAAGAGTTCGCAAGCGAACTCTTTATTTTGCCTGTAAATGGCACTTTTACAGTGGCCTGGAGGAATTTATGAATGGTGCTTGACAGGACGTGAAGGTTTCTGTAGAATAAGAAACAGATGTTGCGAAACAAATGTTTCTTAAAAGAGATATTTCAAAATGGGAATGTTTCCAAACAGAAGGGAGAAGGGAATATGCCACCGAAATGTAAATTTACGAAAGAAGAAATCATACAGGCCGCATTTGAAATGGTACGGACCGACGGGTTTTCCGAACTTACGGCAAGGGCACTTGGGGGAAGGCTTGGTTCCTCGCCAAAACCAATTTTCAGTATCTTCGCCAGTATGGAAGAGGTGCAGGAGGAAGTAATTCAGGCAGCAAAGAGGCTGTATGCAGAATATGTAGAGAGAGGACTTCAGGAAACACCGGCATTCCGTGGCGTTGGCACACAGTATATTCTTTTTGCCATCCGGGAGCCGAAGCTGTTTCAGATTCTATTTATGAAGGAGCAGGGAGAGGTTCTGGATGTTCGGCATGTCCTGCCTGTGATCGATGACAATTATGATAAAATTCTTGCTTCCCTGATGGATGGATACCGGCTTGAAGAACCGGTGGCTGAGAAGATTTACCGGCATTTATGGATTTATTCACATGGAATTGCCGCGTTGTGTGCAACGAAGATATGCCAGTTTACGAAGGAAGAAATCGAACAGATGATGGCAGAGGTCTTTAAGGGGCTGCTCATTCAGGAAACGAAAGGGGAAAAGCATGATTAAAGCCAGAGAGATCAATAAATTTTATGGAAGTGGGGAAAGCCGCTTTCAGGTTTTGAAAAATATCAGTCTGACGATTGCGGATGGAGATTTCGTTGTCATTCTGGGAGCGTCGGGATCCGGAAAGTCCACATTACTGAATGTATTATCGGGACTGGAACGGGCAGAAAGCGGTCAGATTTTTTATGATGATACCGAACTCACAGCACTTACGGACAAGGAGCTGACAGCCTTCCGGAGAAAGAAGATCGGCTTTATTTTCCAGCAGTATTATCTCCTGCAGAACATGAATGTGGGCAAAAATGTGAAAATGGGAGCGGATCTTGCTGTAAACAGTGATTATAAAGCGATTATTAAGGAGGTTGGACTGGAAAACAAGCTTCATAAATTCCCCAGTGAATTATCGGGTGGTGAACAGCAGCGGGTATCGGTGGCCAGAGCACTTGCCAAAAGACCGGAGGTTTTATTTTTGGATGAACCTACGGGGGCCCTGGATGAAGATACCGGACGGCAGGTACTACAGTACATCAGTGAATTGCAGAAGGAATACGGATTCACCATTATCATGGTAACACATAATCTTAATATTGCGGAAATGGCGAAAACAGTGATCCGGATGAGCAACGGGAAGGTGTCGGAGGTCTATACGACGCAGACACAGAAAACCGCATATGAGATAGGATGGTGAGCCGGGATGATTGGAATGAAAGATCTGGGTAAGCTGGCTGCAATCACGGTGGTAACCCTTTGTGCTGCGTTTGTATGCACCATCTTTTTAAACTACAAAATGGATCTAGCGGCAATTAGGGAAATAGTCACCGCTTATCAGGAAATCGTATTTTATGAAGCACAGATGGGAACGGCCAAAGTCGTTGTTGGTGTGAGCGGAGGCTGCCTGATCATTACCACGGTAATTCTGCTGGTCTTTTATATTAAGAATTATATGGATACGCACGGGAAAGAGCTTGGAATTCTAAAGGCGCTTGGCTATTCCCGGTTACATATTGCGAAAAGCTTCTGGGTGTTTGGTTTCAGTGTGCTTGCAGGAGCAGGGATCGGATTTGGGGCTGCGTGGATTTATCTGCCAACCTTTTACCGTGTCATGAATAAGGAGAAGATTCTTCCGGATCTGGAGCCGCAGTTTCATGGAAACCTGGTTCTTTTCCTTGTTGTTTTGCCGACATTGTTCTTTATGCTTCTTGCGGTATTCTATGCGTTTCTTAAGCTGAATTGTCCGGTGCTTGATCTGCTTAAGGAAAGGAAGCATAGCAAAGAAAAGCATTTTACAAAGGATAAGGAAGAAGATTCTTTCCTTTCAGGTTTAAAGAAAAGTACGCTGCACAGCCGGAAAATACTGGTATTTTTTGTCGGTTTTTCTGCTTTTTGTTTTTCTTCCATGACACAGATGTCTATGACAATGGATGATTTGGCCAGTGAGCAGATGGCGTGGATTATGCTTTCGATCGGGCTCACGCTTGCCTTTATGACGCTGCTGATGTCTTTAACCAGTGTTTTCAATGCCAATACCAAAACGATTGCCATGATGAAGGTATTCGGCTATTCGAAAACCGAATGCAGCCGGTCTGTTTTTGGCGGTTACCGTCCGGTTTCCTATGTCGGCTTTCTGATCGGGACGCTGTATCAGTATGTGCTGCTGCGGATCATGGTGGATGTGATATTTGCAGACTGGGAGACAATGCCGGAATTTCATTTTGACTGGAAAGCCATGTTGATTTCGCTTGTGACCTTTCTCCTCGCTTACGAGCTGATCCTGCATGTTTATTCCAGGAAGATCGAACAGCAGTCCGTAAAAAGCATCATGCTGGAATAGCAGACGGATCTATAAATGTAATATGAAATACAAGATCAGCTTGATCTCCCGGCACTTGTTCGATACAATGAATCTTACAGGTGCCGGGAGGTTTTTATGTATGTAGGGGAGAAAGGCTTCCTGTGAACCATTTTTGATCAAAAGATATTTGTGTTTTAGTAGGAAGAAAGAGGCAGGAGCATGAATCTGATTAATATAGAGAATGTGACGAAATCCTATACGGAAAGAAAGTTGTTTGAGGATGCTTCCTTTTCCCTGCAGGAGGGTGAAAAGGTTGGCGTCATCGGCATTAACGGAACCGGAAAGACAACGTTGCTGAAGCTGATTATGGGAACGGAGGAGCCGGAAGAAGGGAACATTACGATTGCAAATCATGTGGTAATGCGCTACCTTCCGCAGCATCCGGAATTTGCAGCGGACAAAAGCAGCCTGGAATGTGTACTGCAGGGAAATGTTACGGAAGAAAACCACTGGTCCATAGAGAGCGAAGCCAAAACGATGATGACCCGGCTTGGAATTCAGGATTTTACGCAGCCGGCCGGCCAATTATCCGGAGGACAAAGAAAGCGGCTTGCACTGATTTCGGCGCTTCTTTCTCCGGCCGATATTCTGCTTTTGGATGAGCCGACCAACCATCTGGATAACGACATGGCAGACTGGCTGGAGGATTATCTGAAAAAATGGAAAGGGGCGTTCCTTATGGTCACCCATGACCGGTATTTTCTGGATAGCGTATGCAACCGGATCATCGAGATTGACAAAGGGAAAATTTACAGCTATCAGACCAATTATTCGGGCTTTCTGGAATTGAAAACGGAACGGCAGGATATGGAAGCAGCCAGTGAGCGGAAGCGTCAATCGATCCTGCGTGTGGAACTGGAATGGATACGCAGGGGAGCCAGGGCACGTTCTACTAAGCAGAAAGCGCATATTCAGCGTTACGAAGAACTGCGGGATAAACAGGCTCCGGTACAGGATTCACAGGTGGAATTGAGTTCTATTTCTACAAGATTGGGAAAAACCACTGTAGAGCTGGATCATATCTGTAAGTCCTATGGAGAGAAAAAATTGATTGATGATTTTTCCTATAATTTTTTGAAGGGGGGACAGAGTAGGATTTATTGGCCCGAATGGATGCGGAAAATCTACCCTGATGAAAATGATTGCAGGGCTTATCCCTCCCGATTCCGGAACGATCACGATCGGTCAGACTGTGAAAATGGGATATTATGCACAGGAGATTGCTTCGGAAAAATCAGCAGATGAGAAGGAAATTGACCTGTCCTACATGGATCCGGATCAGAGAGTGATTGATTATGTGAAAGAGCGGGCAGAATATATCCAGACGGTGGATGGTCCCGTGTCAGCCTCCGTTATGCTGGACCGGTTTTTATTTCCTCCGGAGAAGCAGTACAGCCTCATCGGGAAATTGTCCGGCGGGGAAAAGAAAAGGTTGAATCTGCTTCGGGTACTGGCAACGTCCCCGAACTTCATTTTGCTGGATGAGCCGACCAACAATCTTGATATTGCCACGCTGACGATCTTAGAGGACTATCTGGACCGGTATGAGGGCATTGTTGTTACGGTATCGCATGACCGGTATTTCCTTGACCGGACGATGAAGCGGATTTTTGCCTTTGAAGCGGATGGAAAACTCAGACAATACGAAGGCGGCTATACCGATTATTCCATGAAAAAACTCGCTGAGAAGGAAGAAAAGGCGGCAGAGGAAGCAGCACAGACCAGAAAAACAGGAAATGGGAACGGTGCAAAACCGGATACCCAGACTGGGCAGAAGGGACAGCGTATCCGCGGACCGCAGAAGTTAAAATTTACCTATCAGGAGCAGAAAGATTATGAAACCATAGAGGCGGATATTGCAGCACTGGAAGAAAAGATCGGGAAGCTCGATGAGGAAATGGCAGCCGTATCCACAGACTTCGTAAAACTGAATCAACTGACAGCCGAAAAAGAAGAAACAGAAAAGCTGCTGGAAGAAAAGATGGATCGGTGGATGTACCTGGAGGAACTGGCTGCGAGAATTGCGGAACAGTAGAAATAATGGAGAAATTAAGAAGATGAACGTATTAATTTTACATGGAAGCTGTAGAGTAAACGGAGTAACCGGACAACTGGCAGATGAATTTGCCCGTGGTGCGAAGGATGCAGGACATCATGTTACGAAAATAGAGCTGAGAGAGAAGACCATAAAGGATTGTGCCGGATGTGGAGCATGTCAGATCAATGGTGGAAACTGTGTACAGAAAGATGATATGGCAACAATTTATCAGGAGATACTGGATGCTGATGTTATCGTTCTGGCTTCCCCTGTGTATTACTACACTTGGACTTCTTTGATGAAGCGCACATTGGATCGGACATTTGCATTACAGTCTTTGTTGCACAATAAGAAATTTTTCCTTCTTTCCGCAGGAACTGCACCGGAGGAACAGTATATGCAGATCATGTTGGATTCTTATCGTCAATATATTTTCTGCTTTGAAGGAAACGAAGATGGAGGATATGTGATGGCGTGCGGAATGAACGCACCGACAGATGTTAAAGGAACGGAATATATCCAGCAGGCTTATGAAATGGGAAAGAGTATTTGAAAGAAATTTAACCAAATACCATTTTAAGACCTTTCATAAGATTTTCGTCAATATTTTTGATTGAGGGGATATGAACAAGCACGACATTTCCATTGAATTTACGCAATAAATACCAGTATGCGGCGTTGCACAAATAATGTGTTGGCATATCACATAAATAATTAGATATGCCAACAGCATTTAATTGTGCAGATAGATCTTCTAAATTTAATGATGAATATTCTTTGGTTTCTTTTTCTGCAGCCTTTTCAATTCGTACAGTGTTAACCAGATTTTTATCGATACCAAAAAGTATAACACAATCATAAGAA
>CAVHRK010000062.1:0-2946 GCA_963638365.1 Anaerobutyricum sp.
TCAGGAATCCATTCCTGATATCCATACCACAGCCTTGTGGTATCATGGCTGATTCAGCCAGACAATTTCACTTACTGGTAGGATCGTTCCCTTAGTTATCTTGCCCGGAATTTTCCACTTACAAGTTTCTCAACATGAAAAATTATACGTTATATAGCGACAAACTGCGTATATCTGTGTTAGACTTATCTGGTACCGATTTGGTAACCGAAGAGGACAAGCAACTCTCCGAGTACCAACAACACATTCAGGCTCTTGAAGCCCAGTTAGCTAAATATCAATCGAAAGAAAATTCATCAAGCAGATAACTTACTCCAAATGATCCTTTGGGTCATTTTCTCATATGTATGACAACTCAAAGTTCCTGACGTTGGTCAAAAAAGTAGAGTACTAAACTTTTTTGACTATGTATAGTGTGAGCCTATTATTGTAGATGAAAGTTGATAGAAAAGGTACATGAATTTTTATTTCCATGCACCTTACGCCATATAAAATATTTAATTAAAGCAGTCTTAGTAACTTGCACCAGTTCATGTGGCTCCTGATCTTTTGAAGTGGTTTGTCTGGTATCAAACTGTGAAAATCTGTTATCATTATAGTATCTCAACAGTTTACCGTCATTATTTTCCTCAAGGAATACCACCATTCCTCCACCCATATACTGCATTTCTTCAATAACCGACCTGCCAGTTCCAACATCTCTGCTCCCGTAATTCTATTGTTTCGGCCATCAACAAAGTTCTTGCCAATCTGCGCGATTAAATATGCTGACATTGTATATGTCTGTGATTTTTCATCCAGCTCACTTATTCGCAGTAATTTTCTTTTTACTGTGTTGCTTATCGTTTTTCCCCCCCCCCTCACAATCAACAGCTTTAAAGCTATACCAAAATAGCCTATTCGTTCTCCCCCATCATTTAAAAAGACCAAATATGTAACAGACTGGTTCTTTTGGGTATACTCTATTGCATCTTCTTCAAAAATATTCAACATCCGGATTCTTGGGCATAAATAAAAGCACCCACATTCCTGTGGATGCTCTTACGCCAAATGCATGGCCACTAGCACTCAACGCTAGCTTTACCGTACTATTATTATACAAGCCAAAGGCTATCAGGTCTATTTCTGTGTAATACACTTTTTATTTAGTTACTCCCTGTAACAAATACTTACAACATCATTCAGCATCAGGAATGGGCTCCCAAATCCCCTCCGCTTCTGCACGATTTCGAATATAGTATCTCATATCTTCAATAGATTGTTTTAACTCGTCTCTTGTAAAATGTGCATTACTATGGTTCTCAGGATGATGGATTTGATTTCTAATATATTCTGAAAGATCCAAATTCCAATTCTTAGTATTCCCATTCCTCACATACAAGTATGATCTTTGTGGCCTTCCATTTTTGTAATCATTAAGCCACTGTTGGAATTCTAAAAATCCATATAACTCATTGTGATATTCTTCAGTAATTTCTCCATAAGCTATATAGTTCACTTCATTTAGTGACGGATACTGCAAAACTGCAGGCTCTACAGAACGTACACATTTTTCATTTCCGTCTTCATAAATCAGTCTAAGATTCTCAAAATCAAGCTCCTTTACAATAACAGGACTATGTGTTGTAAGTAAAATCTGCGTATTAGCAGCTTGTGCTAATTCTTTCAGTGCCTTTATCAGCACTCGCTGGTTATTGGAATGCTGGGAAGTTTCCGGTTCCTCAATCGCATAGATAATTCCTGTATTGTCGCCCTCCTCTGCCCTTCGTTCAGCCTCGGCCCTAAAGAAATTCAACAGAACAAGTCGCTTAACACCACTTCCTCTTTTATTAATAGGAATATCCTCATCACCTGAAATAGACACAGATTTAAACACATCTGCCCATTTTAATTTATCAGCCGTAGGAATAACTGGATTTAAACTACTTGCAACCGCAGGATCCATTTCCCGTAGCTTTTCCAGCGTTCTACTCGAGACTTCTTGCAACTTTGTTTCTACAATCTCTGCCACCAAAGCCAAAGTTTGTTGTAATTCTTCATCATTAATAATCTGTTTAACTGCCTCTTTTAGAGGATCCTGAACTTCGCTATCACCATCACTGTTTTTACGATCTGACTGAAACAAGGAATACACGGGCATATAAGAAGACAACTTATCCCAGATTCTTTTTGCATCTTCTTTTGAAACATCAATCTCAATATCCTGCAAATTAAGATCCTCTGCATAATACTCCCAAATAGCTTTTCTCATTATTGCATTGACGCTCTGATTCTCACATGCTATACCTATGCCTGTAATAATATGTCTCAGGTCTGCATTCTTTTTCAGAAGCAAGTCTTTACAATAAGCATTTGTCGGATGTTTTGCTCGGATAAATACAGAAGCCTTTCCTCCACTTTTATACTTCTTCACGACCTCCAAATCCCCATCAGAATTCAACATATATTCACCGCCAAGTGTAGTCTGCACTGTTGAATCTATGATAATCGACTCTGGCAGTTCTGAAAAACATACAGAAATAATAGTTTCATTATCACCATTCCTAGATGCCTGAATATTGAGATCAGCCTTATCTATCTTAATTATCCCATTTCCGTCATTAAAGAAAATATCCAACGCCTCAAGAATTGTAGATTTACCTATGTCATTTTTCCCAACTAACACTGTAAGATCATCAAAATAAATTACCGTTTCCTCTTTGTAACTTCTAAAGTTCTTTATTTTTATTGATTTTATTTTCATATTATGATTTCTCCTAAATTTGTAAATAAATGGACATCAAGGACTTATACGGATCCTAACCAAACACGTCAAAAAGATTGTAATAAGAAAATTTCTATTTTCGTAGTTTCATAAGTTACTATGTCTTTCATTGTAGATAACATATTCGTCAATCACCCCCTCGTATTTTCAATTCAATCCTCACATCTTTTATTCTATATAAT
>CAVHRK010000063.1:0-19868 GCA_963638365.1 Anaerobutyricum sp.
TGCTTTAACTATTCCAATTTACTTATTTTAATAAGCAGGAGATTTTCAGGATACTTATATTCTTCTGAATGTTTGAATCCGTATGTAGGGTGTTTTCTATTCTTCCATGCATCATCTACTATAGATATTGCATAAGATGACTGCCTTTTCTCCTGTGATACGAAAGGAGATCTATGAACAGTTGGAAATATGCCGACAAGATGAAACACCTGAACCCTATTGATGATGAATTTTTTACAAAAATGGCAGAAGACCCGAATTTTTGTCAGGAAGTACTGCGTATCGTGATGGAGGATCCCGGTCTTATCGTGCAGGAACTGATCCCGCAGAACAGCGTGAAGAATCTGCAGGGACGCTCCGTGATTCTGGATTCTTTCTGTAAGACATCAGACAACCAGCACTGCAACATTGAAGTCCAGAAAGAAAATGACGATGACCAGATCCGATATTTTTAAAGGAAATCACCCCTTGTACCATGTGGATAGTGTCATTCGTGAAACCGGAGAAATCATCAACGATGGCTGGAAACGCGTCTTTTTAAATACGAAGGTAAAAGATGGCTCAGATGTTTCACGCCTGATGACCATTTTCACCGAAAATGATGCTTATGATGACCAGCGCTTTCCGTATACCTCTGCACGGAAACGCCTATTCAAAGAAACACCGAAAGGAGAAAACGAAATGAGTGATATTGTAAGAGAAATCGTAGAAATAGAACGTGCCCAGGCTGTTAAGGAAACCACTGCAAAGGTTACAAGAAAGGTTGAGCGTCAAGCTGCCAAAAAAACTATTGAAAATATTAAAATACTATTTGCAAACCAGGTCCCGCTCTCTGTAGTGCTGGCCTCCTTTTCCAACGTTCTGTCAGAAAAGGAGATCCGGAAAATCTATAACCAATACCAGAAGAAGCACGCAGAACAGACCCGCCCCTCTGCCTGATTACTGTACTCTCCACAGCCAGCTATCCACACTGCGATCTGCCTCCACACTTATTTTACCTGCCAGATCCTGCAGATCGGTCTCAAAGAAATACAGAAGGGTATCGTCGTTTGCTGCCACTTCCAGAATTTCCCGGTCTACAAGAATGGAAAGATTGCGGAGATCCTCCTTCACTTTGCAGGTAACGCCATTTACGCAGAGTATCCCCTCCTTACGCTGATAGGAGATCTTCTGCCCATAAATCATTACGGAAATGGCTAAGGCATCCTGTATGTTCACCTGCAATTCCAGTGCAGCATCCCTTACAGTCTCTTCCTCCCACTGTTTCTGTTCCTTCTCTTCCCGGACAGGAACGCGCTGCTCCTTCCATTCCCGGATCACCGACTGGCGAAGAATATATCCTTTCTCTCCCTTTACAAGTGTCAACTCCCGTGGAATGCCCATCATCCCGGTATAATATTTCTTCGGGTTTTCCGTGCGCATCCAGTGCATCAAAACGACACGCCCCGGCAGGTTGGAATAGGTCTGCCCGGCATACGGCAGTTCTTTCTGGTAAGCCATATGTCCTTCCGAGAGATTCGTAAAACGGAAACCATCGAAATCTCCTGTGAAATATTCTCCCGATGCCGTAAACAATGTCCACTTTTCCCCTCCCTCTTCTGTAGGAAGCGGACGCAGATCCGGACACTCTCTGGCAGTAACAAAGGGAAGCTTCTGTGTCAGCTCCCAATGCGCAAGATCCTCAGAGCGCAGAATGGCATAGACATGATTCTTTAAGTAAAGAGACATGATATACCCTTTACTTTCTTCATGCCAGTATACCTTGGGATCCCGGTTGCCTTCGGTGAGATTCGGTACGATCACCTCTCCTTTCTTATGAAGCGTTACACCATGATCGGTACTGTAGGCAATTCTCTGGGTAAAATGTCCTCCTTCACTCCACGGACTGTCTGCACTGCCTCCTGCCGAAGTATAGAAAAAGATCAGCGCATTTTCCGGCAATCCCAGAAGTCCCTTTTCATTACAAAGTCCGCTTCCGGAAAAGATCGTACCATCCTCATCCGGCAGAATCGCCATAGGACGGTGTTCCCAATGTAGCAAATCCTTACTGACCGCATGTCCCCAGCTCATATTGTCCCACTTTGTACCAAAGGCATTGTGCTGATAAAACAGGTGATAAATTCCGTCCTCAAAAACAAGTCCATTGGGATCGTTCATCCAGCCATTGACCGGTGTGAAATGCAGCAGTGGATGCACTTGATCCGATTCCGGAAGATCGTCAGCCTGCTTTATTTTTGCATAAAATGCTTCCGGATAGCTTCCTTCCAGACGAATGGTTTTCCCTATCCACGATGTAACCGGAAGCGGAGCATAATAATCCACCGTTTCTCCCTCTTCTACCGGAAAAACACGGTACTCTAAAACCTTCTGCTCTTCCATATAAAAAGACAGGCGCTCTGTGTTTTCCTTAATTTTTACCGGAATCAATAAAAAGGGGTGCTCGATTTTTATTTTATAACTGGTATTCTTCTGCACGGTTTTCTCCTCATATCTTCTATTGCTCTGTTAATTTTGCCTGGTTTACTTCATAATTATCTCTTCATCGGACGGCAGCCCTGCAGACAGTCTGGATGGCTTTTCCATATACCAGTATGCAACGGATGTATAATCATCGTATCTCGCTCCTGTCCAACCGAGATTATCCATGGTCATACGAAACGACGTTTGAAAATAAACCGGATCCTTAACATGAAAACGATAAAGCAAAAAGCGCTGCTGCCCATTATACATTTCCTGACTATCATTACCCAGAATTGCATACATCCCGGCATATAGTCCGCTGAAGGTCTGATACTTATGTAATAAAATGTCATTTCCGAACGCATAAGAACCACAGAAATAATCTTCCGTTCCCGTGTAGTTAATTGTCGGATACTGATCTCCATCCAGGTACATCTTAGGTTCACCCTCTACCCAACAGGTATTATGTCCATTCATACCTGCTGCAAAGCTGAGCCCTGCAAATATACCCTTTCCTTCAATTCCATCAATGACCGTATAAGCATGTCCCTTCTGCACCGGATGCTCCTGCCGGTATGCTGCATGAAAGTATAGATCCGTATCTGCAAGCTCACCACGCCATCCTTCAATCATATAATAAAGTGTTTCTTCCTTACTGCCACGATTTTCCATCGTCACCTTACAATGCTTCCGGAATGGCATCTCCCAGTAACAATTGTATCCTCTGCCGGGTGCCACCAGAATACAGCTGGAATTCAGCACCGGGTAATTTCCATCCCGGTCTGCAAAATTCTCATCATATGCGCATCCAAAAAAAGCGGAAACCGGAGCCTCCACAGACGGATCCGCCATACCGTCCCAATAGATTCGGAGAATAAAGGAATGTCCCACATAACCGGTAAACCATAAATGCGTCAGCATTCCGGGACCATCCGTGTCACACAACACGACTTCTTCCTGCGGCCTGATCTGAATACAGGGTCTTAACTTTTCACAGTCCTTGCCCCGGCTTCCTCCATTTCGTTCTCCCATCGGATTCTCTGCTGAAAAGCCAAAGCTTGTTCTGTTTAATAAAGCTGATGATAACATTGGTTTCTCCTCCTTCTTTTCAAACATGCATAATCTCTGTCCATTTATTTCAATGTACCTATCCGATGCAGGAAAGTAAATAAAAAAACAGTTTTATAATTGTCAAATTCTATTTCCCATACAGCAAAAAGGATCCACGGTCTACCTTTTCCCGCGAATCCTTTCTTATGATTCATCTTTATTTTTCTTCACCCGGATTGTCGATTGTCTCTGTCCTTTACTGCATTCCGTTTGCCATCTTGTATTTATAAAGCATCTCCGCATGATTCTGTTCTTCAATCTGAATATCGGCAAGAAGCTTGCGGACACCGCTTTCTCCAAATACAAAGACGTCCGTATTGTATTCTCCGGAAACCAGCTTTTCCGTACCGATACAGTCGGTTGCAAGGAATGCATCATTCTGCTTATCTTCCGGATTCGTCATGTCATTGTAAGTAGCCTTTGGCTTGTAATCACGTCCTGCGCTGTCGTTGCAGTTACATTCCGGAACCGTTCCTGCAAGCACCTGTCCCAGCGAATCGTAGTGCTTCTGCTCCTCCTTCTGAAGTGTCTGGAACAGAGACTTCAATTCTGGATCCTTCGCCTGATTCGCATACTTTTCATACTTCTCCACACAACTTTTTTCCTGTGTCTGTAAATCCTCAAGTGCTGCTCGTTCTTTTTCCTTTAAAATCATGATTCTACTTCCTTTCCTACTAATATGTTCCTAGACATCTTTTAGTATGGGAAAGAATTCATGATTTTATACAACAGACATACCTGCACAGCATGAAATGCATTTACAATTTCTTTTTATCAATGCTCTTAAAAAATGTCTTCTTAAGCTCCTGGGATTTATAAAAGAAATTCTCTTCTGATTTACTCAACCTCTTTTCATCCTTCTTTATTCTTAATAATTCCATGGAACAGATAAAATCTGCCGCCTGTAACAACCGATATCTTTGCGGCTCAGCTTTTCTGAACTCGACATTAGAAAATTGTATAGAAAACACTGCATTAAGAATTGCACTAAGTTCATTCTGTCCATTATCATAATATACAATTATCTTATCATAACTTAAAAAATACTCCTGATGTGCACTCATTGCTCCGTGAATTGCCTTAGCTAATTTTCCAGACAGCGATACTTTGTCCACCGCTTCTTTTCTGTCTATAGCAATTGTCAGACAGGAAATGGGACACGCATTGACAAAATTAAGCATCTTATATAAGAGCTTTCTTCTATCATCAATCGAATATCCCGTAAAAATCTCTTCTCTGCGGATCACCGGACCAGTATGTATATATTCCACATCAAATCCAACATTCTTCACACTTTCTTCCAATTTTATGACCTGTTGCTCTATAGCATGATCCTGATCATGAAAAACAAATGTTACTAAATAATAAGCCGGCCGATCTTTCACGTCACCAAAATCACCTGATTCATCAATAAACACACTAAGTTCTTTCATTATTTTTCCCCTATAAAATAACGAGTTCGCCTGCGAACTCTTCGCGCGCGAGCGGTGTTGCAAAGCAACTAATTTCTTCTCCGCGAGCTGCGCATCCTCGCGGAGCTTTTACTTTATAGGAGATTCCTTTGGAATCTCCTATAAAGTAAAAATGGCGGGAAATTCTTCCCGCCTACGGTGGTCCAAAGAGCTCTCGCCCAGACCAAAACTGTAACGCATTACAGTTTTATTCTATTCAAATAATAACATATTCATACATAACTTGCAAGTTTTTTGTCAAAATCTATAATTTGCTATTTTTCCGCTTCCATTAAATAGATCCTTGCATCAAAGTCCTGAAAAAGTGCAGTTCCGGTTTCGAAGCCGGTGCCGCCAAAGTCCGGAGAAAGTACTACTCCTGCCTTATTGAGCAGATTCCCCGGCACATGAAACTCTTCCGTCTCGCCCTCCATTGTTATGAGATGCGTCACAACCTGATGAACCACAGAGTTCGGCCGGATATGCACAGGGGAAGCGGTGTTGATGAGATCCCCCATTCTGGTAAGATCCACCTTCTGCGGAATATGGTAAAAATGATACTGCTTCGTATCGTCAAGTCCCTTTGTCTTAAAAAATCGGTGGGTGTCATTCGCATGAACCAGTCCGTTCAGCAGAATTCCAACTGCCTTTTCCCGATCCTCTGCTACAAAGTTCCACCGGATAACATCGGTGTCCCGCTCTCCCTCCTGCGAAAGACCATGCAGACGATAGAACTCACCGAACTGCAATACCCTGCGCCACTTTTTATAAAAGGAAACCTCTTCCCTGATCTTCTTAAGCTCCTCTTTCGACAGGTCACAAAGATTGCATTCATATCCGAGGATTCCTCCACACGCAACCGCGAAACGGCTGTATAGCGGCGTTACCCGCAGGGTCTGGTGATTCGGACAGGAGGACACATGTGCCCCCATAACAGACTGGGGATATCCAAAGCTGCAGCCATTCTGGATTTTCGCCCGTGCAACGGCGTCTGTACAATCACTCACCCAGAGCTGCGGCATATAGCACAACATTCCTAAGTCAAACCGGTTGCCTCCGGAGGCACAGCCTTCAAACAAAACATCCGGGAAGCGGCTCGTCAGTTCTCCCAATACCCGGTACAATCCCAACAGATAACGGTGTGCAAATTCTCCCTGCTCCTCCTTTGGAAGTGCCGGGCTGTAATAATCGGACATGTGGCGGTTCATATCCCATTTCACGTAATCCACCTGTCCCCTTCGGAAAACATCGCTCATATCCGCGATAATCCGGTCCTGCACCTCTATCTGCGTCAGATCTAAAAGCATCTGGTTCCGCCCGACGGCTGCTGCTTTCCCGGGAATCCGTACCGCATACTCCGGATGCTCCCTGTAGAGCTTCGAATTCTCACTGATCATTTCCGGCTCCACCCAGATTCCGAATTTCAATCCCATTGCATGGATTTTGGCAGATAACCCGCCAAGTCCGTCCGGAAGCTTTTCTGGATTATCCCGCCAGTCCCCTAAGGCTTTCTGGTCATTTTCACGTTCACCAAACCACCCGTCATCCAGCACAAAAAGCTCGATTCCAGCCTCTGCCGCCTGCCTGGCAAGCTTTAAAAGCTTCCGCTCTTTTACATCAAAGTACATGGCCTCCCACGAATTAATCAGAATCGGCCGCTCCTTCTTCTTCCACGTTCCACGCACAATATGCTCTCTCACGAAGCGGTGCATGTTCCGGCTGATCCCGCCATAACCTTCCTTTGAAAACGTAAGCACTGCCTCCGGTGAAGCAAAACTTTCTCCCTCATCCAATGACTTTTGAAAGAAATCCGGATGCATTCCCTGTAAAATCCGCACCCTGCCATGGGCATTGCACTCGATCGTTTCCCGATGGTTTCCGGAATAGATCAGGTTAAAGCCATAGCAGGCTCCGTAGTCCTCCTGTATATCTGCCTCTCCGCAGATGAAAAAGGGATTGGCTTTATTGGAGGAAAAGCCGGTTGTGGATTCGATCTGAAAGCTGCCGGATTGCAGGAAGGTTTCGCAGGGCTGCATTTCCCTCGCCCATTCTCCGTGAAAGCTTAAGATCTTCTGTCTGCCCCGCGTACGCAGGTCAAGCTGGGTGCTCATCAGACGCTCCAAAATCACCGGTTCGCTTCCCTCATTTTTCACAACCGCAAACCGGGTAATGCAGTCGCAGTCCTCCAGCACACTGTAAATAAGCGATAGCCGGACTGCTCCATTCCGGTCTTCCATGTGAAGAACAAGGGACTGGGCGTTTTCCGTTTCATCATAAGCACCCGGAAGCCCTTCCGGAACCTGCTTTTCCATAATTTCAAAATTCCGAAACCGGAAGTCACTCGTCCGGCTGCCATCGGGATAGGTAAGCTCCACAAAGGGCTGTGCCATATCCCCTTTTCCACGTCCGGACACCTCCAGACACACATCATCCAGCGATACGGCCGGGTGCATCGGATCCTGAATGATGCTGCATCCATTGGGATTGAAGACCCGCATTTTCAGTGCCTCCAATGCTTTCTGCCAGGAAATACCTAAGTTTAATTTTTCTCCATAATATAGATGCTGCAGATTTCCTGCCGGATCCACGCAGAATGCATAGGTCGTGTGTACCATCTCCAACAGGAAATTTCCATTTTCCGCATAAATCATTGTACCGCTTCCTTTCGTCTTTCCTGTAAGGTATGGTTAATCTCGATAAGCTTTTCATCCGTCAGAATATACTTTTTCGCAAAGATCCAGGTAGCGGCAAGGAGTCCGATAACCGGCAGAATCGTCATGGTCATGCGAAGAATCACAAGTGAAGGGCCGTAGCTGTTCTCTGCTGCCAGTTGTGCCGCATCCGCAGCGGTATCCTGCTGAATGTTACTGAAATTCAATGCCAGTGCCGCAATCATGGCAGCCACGCCGCTTGCCAGCTTTACCACGAAGGTCTGCATGGAAAAAGTGACGCTCTCATCCCGGCGATAGTTCTTCAACTCTCCGTAATCCACGGTATTGGCAAGGAAAACGGTTGTTAATACCGTCAGCATTCCGAACGCTGCGAACACGAAGAAGCCCGGTATCAGCAGGAAATATACATTGGTAAGTCCCATAAACATCATGACCAGCAGTACCAGATAGCCTCCGACTGCCATGACTGCGCTGACGTAAAAGACCTTAAGTGCACTGATTGCTTTGCGCAGCAGGGGATAAAAAATCATCATGGAAAGAATCTGGATTGCACCGCCAAAGGTATTGAACAGCACATAGCTGTCATTCCAGTTCGTTCCGCCAATATCATATTTAAAGAAATAAATCAACAGATTCGAGGTAATGTAAAGGGAACAGTTAATGAGCACAATCGTAATTACCACCGTCATTGCCTGATCGTTGGATACAAGGGCCCGGAACATCTGCTTTACCGAAGGAGCATTCAGATCCACGGTGGACTTTTCCTTAATGTTCAGGCAGGTAATGCCGATCATGATGACAAACAATACCGCAATAATCAGTGCAAACCACTGAAAACCGCACCGTTCCACTTCTCTTGCAGCCTCTGTATTTCCTAAGAAGAGCTTTCCGAGAGCCGGTACGGCAATCATGGTAATGACGGTAATCAGTGCGGAACCCACACCGGCACAGGATCTTGCCAGTGTCGTCAGGTTCTCTCTTTCCTTACCGCTTTCGGTAAAGGCCGGAATCATGGACCAGAACGGAATATCCATCATGGTATAGGTCACGCCCCAGAGGATATAAAATACCGCTGCATAGGCCACAAGCCCGCTGCCGGACAGTGCAGGAGGCGCTGCAAACATCAAAAACAGGATCACTGCATTTAACAGTGTTCCGATCATCAGCCACGGGCGGAACTTTCCCCAGCGGGTTTTCGTCTTTTCCACGATGACACCCATAAACGGATCATTGAACGCATCAAAGATCCGCGCAACGAGCAGGATCACGCCCATTGCAACCGCGCTCACTCCCAGAATATCCTGATAATAATAAAGTACATAACTTGCAGAAAGCATATATACCATATCTTTGCCTACTGCACCCAATCCATACGAAAATTTTTCCTTTCCATTCAGCTTCATGCTTTACCTCCTTTAACAACCTGAAATTTTACCGTATGTTCTCCAAAAAGACTTCCTGTTATAGTGAGTTCTGCACTTCCTGCCGTTTTGCAGGTGCGTACATATGTGCCGCCCATGCCGCCCTGTAAGCTGATCGTCGATGGCCCGATGATCGAAAGCGGCCCCTTCACCGACAAGGTCAGGGGTTCGTTACAATAGCTTAACGTACTTCCTTCCTCACTGACTGCCCGCAGTCGGATCGCTGCCACATCATACGTCGTTTTTTCTGTAAGATTCGTATGGGAACAGTCTACCCGTAACTGCGGCTTGTTCACAGGGCGCTTCTTTACGGTTTTCACGACCTTACCGTCACGGACCGCTTCAAACCGGTATTCCGTTGCCGTTCCGCCCCAGTTACCAATATATTTATTATAAAGTTCAACGGCATCTGCCATTTTCATTCCGCGGAACAGCATGCATTTTGCCGCAAGAAGGATGGTTCCAAACGGCAGATGATTCAGTCCGTTCTTACTCACCGACTGCAGAACCTTCTTCACATCCTTTGCTTTTCCCTTCGAAAAGTTTTCCCCATTCTGCAAAAGTTCGCCGATAAAATCATCGATGGCAATCGGCCCATGCGGCAGGTGGGTATAAGGGGAATCTATTGCCTTAAACTCTTTTACAAACCGGTCATTCTTATAAAGCTTCACACTGTCTGCATTCGTCACAGCATAGACATCCCGGATGAGGCACGCCGGATACTCCCCAATGTCCATGGAAGACGTGATTTCCAGCACATCCTCTTCCCCCTGGCTTGCGTAGAGCGCTGCTGCCAGCTTCGGATTCCGGAACAGGTCAAGCACGCCATGATAGCAGACCCGGTCACCGCTTCCAAAATCCTTGTGGGTATTATAATCAAACATGCACCAGCCAAAGCCACCGGCAAGCTCCTCTTCCCCATAATAGGCATCCAGGACATTCGCATGACGCAGCAGATGCTCGACCCGATGCTGTTCGCAGTCAAAGGCTTTCGTTGGGAACATATGCCCATTGTACTCACTGATCAGATACCCTTTCGAAGAATCCGGTGTCACGTCCTTTTTCTTCCGGCATCCCCGGTTGTTTCCCTCATGCGAAAAATCGTTAAACGCATACACATCCTCAAGCAGCGAACTCTTTTGCAGGTAACGCACTCCACTGGTCTGCCGCATCGGATCGAGTCTGTGCGCTGCCTCATTCGTCCTTTGATAAAAGGCATCGTCATCCTCGGATTCGTTGATGCGCACGCCCCACAAAATAATTGACGGATGATTCCGGTACTGCACCACCATGTCTTCGGTGTTCCGCACGGCCTGATCCTGCCATTCCGGACCGCCGATGTACTGCCACCCCGGAATCTCCGTGAACACAAGAAGCCCCAGTTCATCGCACCGGTCAAGGAAATGATGCGACTGCGGATAATGCGAGGTACGCACCGCATTCAGCTTCAGTTCGTTTTTCAAAATATCCGCATCCCATTTCTGCATGGACTCCGGCATCGCATATCCCACATAAGGATAGCTCTGGTGCCGGTTCAGTCCCCGTATTTTCAGCTTCTTTCCATTCAGATAAAAGCCGTCCCTGCGGAAAACCGCTTCCCGGAAGCCGATCCGCGTTTCCACCGAATCCAAACACGCGCCGTCCCGGTACAGTTCCGTACGCAGTGTATACAAAAACGGGTGCTCCACATCCCACACGTTAATCCCTTCAAAGGAATGCTCCAACACATTCCGATCGAGTAAATAAGCACTGGAAGAAGTCTCTTCCTCCTTTGTCCACAGAAGTGTCTGCCGGATCATCAATCCCTTTTTTGACAGCTTTTCCTGAAAATCAGGCAGATTTTTGGCATTCAGGGTAATTTTTTCTCCGTGAAGCTGTAAGGTGATTTCACTCTGGAGCGTCCACTTCTTATATGGAACATCCCTATCACGTTCTGCAGATTGTTTCTCATTATCCATATCGGATATATGCAATACCGGAATCGTCATGGCATACACATCGGCAATGTAGTCCTGCTCCTTCACTTCCAGATATACTTCCCGGTAAAGACCGCCAAAGGTCATATAATCAATCACTTTTCCAAAGGGAGGGATATTCTGGCTCTCTGTGCTGTCCACCTTCACCACCAGCACATTTTCTTCTCCATAAATAAGTGCCGGTGAAAGATCGGTCTGAAATGCTGTATAGCCGCAATGATGCTCATTCAGAAGTTCCCCGTTTAAGTATACCCATGCACTGTGCCCTGCTGCCTCAATCGTAAGCAGTACCCGCTTTCCCTGCCAGTCCGCATCCGGCCGGAACACCTTCCGGTAAGTAAAAATCCCCTGATACAGACTCTCATCAAAATAATGCAGCGGCACTTCCTGCACCGTATGCGGAAGCTCTACCTGCTCCGCTTCCTGAACTTTCCCAATCGCCTGCAGTCCAAGGTATGACTCCTCAAAGCCTTTTAAAAACTGCCAACTCCGGTTCCAGTAAATTCGTTTCTGCTGATCCGTCATCCCGTTCTCCTTTCCGAATCTTTGTCCCGTGTTCCATATCCTTTCTCCGTGTCGATTCCATAAATCAGAATCTGAATCATCTCCTGCAGGGCATCCTCGTAGGAGATTCCATTCCGGATTAGTACATCACTTGCAAAAAACTGTTGGATCGTGCTTTCCAGCATCGTCTTTAAAACGGGTATGGAAATCTTCCGGATCTTTCCCTCCTGCATTCCCTGCTCCAGCAGTGAAATGGTGGCATCCCAGTCCGTTTCCAGATACCTCGCCGTTCTCTGATAGACATGCGGATATTTTTCCTTCAACTGGTAAAGATTACTCAATCCGATGTTCTGATATTTCTCCGGCAGAACGACCATGATCCTCTCAATCTTCGTTAAGACATCCATGGATTCGTCCTGCCAAATGGCCTTTTCACTTTTCTTAATATCCTGAAAACAGTAGTCCGCCAGCGCAAGCAGCATCTCTTCCTTGCTTTCATAGATCGTATAAATCGTCTTCTTGCTCATACCAAGGTTCTTCGCCACATCATTCATGGTGAATTTCAATCCCCGCTGTGCAAACTCTTCAATTGCCGCATTCAGGATCTTTTCCTGTATTTCCGTAACCATCGGTCTCTCCTTCTGAATTCATTTTCCTGTAAATCTGCTTTTTATTATTTCTCTTTCCTGTAAATTCTCTTTCTTATAGATTATCTTTCTTAATAGATTCTCTTTCCTGACTCTTCCTTGTCTTCTCGTTGGAAACTCGTTTTTCAATTTGGGTTTCCGTGGATTTGAAAAAAGTGGAAACCGGTTTTTTCTTTTCGGTTTCCACTTTCATCCTATCACAGAGCATTTCATGACACAATTCACAAAATACTCAAATATTCTTTTCTATCTTTGTACATTTATGACAATTCAAAGTCCAAAATCACTTTCATACAGAATAGCAATTTTATATAACAAAGTAACCACATGAATAAGAGGTCAGTAACTCTTTACATCAACGTCATCAAACAGGATTTTCTTAATCTCTCTTTCATTCAGGTTCTCACCGATTGCAATGATCACTTCCTGTCCAGTCGGAATCGGCTGAAAGTCGAATGCATCCTTTGACGCATTGAGCTGATACCAGGCTCCCGTCTCGTCCTTCAAAAATCCCTTCACGCGGAAGATCTTGCCGCAACCCGGATCCTGCATGATCTGCTTTACCTTATCTGGAAGCGTCTCTTTCGTAACCGGCGCATTCATAAAATACAGAGAATCAAATCCCAGATGATTTTCCAGATCCATCTTACGATAGCTGGAAGAAACATATCCGCATCCGGACAGTTCTCTGAGCTGTTCATCCGTCAGGGCTTCCATATTACCGGCTATGATCTGGTCTTCTGTGAGCTTCCGGTTGCACTGGATGTTCTCCATAGCCTGCTGCAAATGCCGGATCGTTTCTTCAATCTGCTCCTTCGTTGCCAGATCCGCATGACTTAACACGATTTTTCCTGCGCTCGCTGCCTCTGATGCCAGAATAAAGTCTGCCTCCTCCGACAGCTTCTTCTCCAGCTTGGCATCGACAATGGCAATCACATTCTTTACCTCGTACCACTGATCGAGCGGTTCTTCGTGAAGAGCATCGAAAAATTCATCCACATCATAAATTCCGGACGGCTCTACCAGCACCCGGTCATACCCGGACATGCCCATCGCAATCAGCTTCGTTTTAAACCGTCTTCTGTGGCAGTCGCTGTCACACCCGCCGGAAACCATTTCCAGATCACACTGGTCTCCTAACAATTCCTGCAAAAGAAGCATATCCACATTGACTGCGCCGAAATCATTCTCCAGAATTCCGATCTTCAGTCCCTGTTTCATCAGGTACTGCGCATATGCTTTGATGAATGTTGTTTTACCCGATCCTAAAAAACCGGTAATTAAATCAATCTGTACCATAGAAACACCTCTTTTCCAATCTGATTATACCCATTTTGCCTCCTTTGGGCAACTTTCTTTCATAAGTTTCTAACCTGACAACAATCCCTCTTTTTTTCATAAAATATAGTAAATCCCATAACGGAAATATTCATCATGTATTTATTATCAGGAATTATTATTCTCTTTCTTCTGCTTTGTGGAATCATTCTTTTTACTGCTCACAAAAGACAGAGTATCCGCCAGGTCTGTGAAATGTCACACGAGGAGAAATGCTCTCTGCTGTCTTCTTTAATAGAGCCTTTCGGCTATCGGTATGACTCGCTTCAGGATATCATTTCAACCCTGAATGATGCCTGGCAGCGAAGCCTTGGCTATACCTCTGTCTTTGACCGGGCTGCCGTTTCCTTTCATATGGTTTTTGATGCCCTCCCTGTCTACTTTGACTATAATGGCCGCACTTACCGGATTGAACTCTGGAAAGGACAATACGGTTTCAGTACGGGTGCTGAAATCGGTGTTTACTATGCAGACGGCATTATCGCAAGGGAAGAATACGCAAGGGCACATTTTCATGCCGTGTCGGATCCGGATATGCTTCCCATTTCCTTCGTACTTTGCGATGGCAGTTCCCGCTATGCAAAAATGTCCGGGCGAACCTGGTGGCTCACTTCTTTTTCACCCGGATGTTATTCCTCTCCCACAGTGCTTACCCTGAATGCTGCCATTCGTTTTCCAAACTGCGCCATGGCCCAAAGCTTCTTAAAAGGGCTTTCCTCTTCCGGTTTCCCGGATAGCAATGTATGTATATGCGGCTCCTCCGTACAGCTTGTCTTTGATGCATCCTTTTCCCCCGAATACTCCGCCTGGCAGCGGTTCTGGCGTCGTCTGGCCCAGTCCCGGAACCGGTTTTCCTGTTTTCTGTATCGCCGGATAACCCGTGCTTTCTGTCTCAATCTTGACCGTATGTTATATCTGTATTTCCTGCTGCCGCCAGTCTTTCGAAAATCGATATGTTTCCGTAAATATCACGGGTATTCATACCGGCATTGCCGTCATCAGTAAGGAGTTTCCCAATGAGTTCTTATTCCCGTCTTTCCAAAGCATTTTGTAATGCTCCGATTCTTCCTCTCACTCCTGACACTCCTTATGTGATCATCAGCGACTGTCACAGGGGTGATGGAAGCTGGGGAGATAATTTTCTTAAAAACCAGAATCTGTATTTCACGGCCCTGTGCCATTACTACACTCACGGCTTTCACTATATTGAGCTTGGCGATGGGGATGAACTGTGGGAAAACCGCAGCATGAGCCAGATCATCGATATTCACAGTGATGTCTTCTGGCTCATGTCAAAGTTTTATAAAGAGCATCGCCTCCACCTTCTCTACGGAAATCATGATATGGAAAAGAAAAACTGCCGTTACAGTAATAAAAACTGTTCTTCCTTTTTCTGCACCGACACCCAGTGCCGGGAAAATCTTTTTCCGGGAATCATCTTTTATGAAGCCCTGATCCTGCACATTCCGGACTCAACAAAGGATTTTTATCTCACTCACGGACATCAGGCAGATCTTTTTAATTCCACCCTTTGGAAACTAACACGCTTTCTCGTCCGTTATGTCTGGCGTCCTCTGGAACACTTCGGTATTCTCGATCCGACAAGCGCAGCTAAAAATTATGTCCGCAAGGATTTCACCGAACAAAGACTTACTTCCTTTGCCTTCCGTGAAAAAATCCACCTCATTACCGGTCACACCCACCGTCCGAGACTGGATGCCGCCTCTCCTTCCTATATTAACAGCGGAAGCTGTGTTCATCCCCGGTGCATCACATGTCTTGAAATAGAAAAAGAAACCGTCTCTCTTGTAAAATGGTCCATAGGAGTAAAAAAAGACAGAAGTCTTTTTGTTGAAAAGACGGTTCTGTCCTCCTGTAGTTTTCAGGAAATATTTGCAAGTGCCTCGGACCAGAGTTCCACAAGCTTCTCCAAATGAAATGCTGCATTGGCAGGGCTTGTGGAAGGCAGCACCTCCGCTGTCATTCCCAGTGTTTTCTGCTGATATTTTTCAAAATACTTTCCCGACGTCCTGCCATTACAGTAAATATGCTGAATCTTCGACTGTTCCACTACGGTGCGAAGATCGGTCGGCACCACATTCCTAATGCTGCTGTCACTGGATCCGATGATGTCACAACTATAGATCGTATCCCACAAAGCAATATGATGGGTTAACAGCATCGTTTTCTTTTCTTCAATCGTGGTTGGTACGTTCTCATGGAGTACCGCACTGATCACCTTCCAGAACCGGTTCTGCGGATGCCCGTAAAAGAACATCTGCTCTCTGGATTTGACCGATGGAAGGCTCCCCAGAATCAGAATCTTTGAATCGGCATTATATAACGGTGGAAACGGATGGGTAATATGCTCGTATTTTTGTTCCTTTAAGGTCTTCTTTTTCAACTGAATTTCCTCTGGTATCTGTCATTTATTGCTTTAGCTTAATGCCTGTTTTATGATTTCTGATCATAAGTATCTAAGAAATGATGCCGCACTCCCTTTTCCTTATAAGCAATGACGGTATCAATATGCACATTTTCCACACTTCGGAAAATACACTTCTCCACATCCGGATTGTTTTCCTTTAATTTGCGGATCAGTTCCTTCGTCTCCTGACGCTTGGAATGATTCTGCCCGTTGTTGCAGGTCGTACAGGTATCCGTAAACTTGCAGGCACACTGGATAAAATGAAGTCCGTTATAATCACGCCATGCCTTGATGTCATCCTCCCGGATATAGTACAGCGGACGGATCAGCTCCATTCCTTCAAAGTTCGTGCTGTGGAGCTTCGGCATCATCGACTGGATCTGGGCACCGTACAGCATTCCCATTAAGATCGTCTCAATCACATCATCATAATGATGTCCCAGCGCAATTTTGTTGCATCCCAGTTCTCTTGCAAACGCATAAAGATTTCCGCGGCGCATTCTCGCGCACAGATAGCAGGGGGACTTCTCCACGGTATATACCGAATCAAAAATGTCGCTTTCAAAAATCGTAATCGGGATCTGAAGCGCTCTGGCATTATCCTCGATCACCTGACGGTTTTCCTTATTATAGCCCGGATCCATCACCAGATATTTTACTTCAAAATCCACTTTGCTGTATTTCTTCAATTCCTGAAACAGCTTTGCCATCAGCATGGAATCCTTACCACCGGACATACAGACCGCCACCCGGTCTCCATCCTTGACCAGTTCATAATCCTTTAACGCCTTGATAAACGGACTCATCAGGGAAGTACGGAACTTCTTTTGCAGACTGTGTTCGACCTTCCGGCAAAGCTCGTCCTCCTGCTGGTTCTGCATGTCATAGCGCAGCCACCCCAGATACCCTTCCTGCAGACTGTAAGCTTCGTAGCCCTGATCGCACATAGCCTGTGCCAGATCCACACTGATAATTCCCCGGGCACAATACACAATGATCTTCTTTGACTTATCCTCCGGCGGGTTCGATACAAGCTCCTGCGCATCGGCCCAGACAGATCCCGGAATTAGTCCATAGTTCCGGTCATATTCGTTCCGGATGTCGATAATCAGAAGCTCCTCCGGATTCATTTCCATAAGTTCTTTTGCGGTTATTTCCATTGCTGTTTTCCTTACCTTATTATTACAACACATTGATTTTCTCTGAGGCTCATTATACAATAAATAAACGAAAAAGTCACCGTTTCCTCTTTCATACCTTTTCAAAAATCACCTGTCCGTTTTGCCAATAGCCTGCAACTCCATGATTCACACTGAATCCCAACTGCACCGCCTTTTCCACGCCGGTGAAAGTCTTACTTCTCTCATATCCTCCTTCCCATGAAATCTTAATTAACGTGCACTTCATTTCCTCTTCCACAAAACCATAAAGGAATTCCTCATCATAGGTTCCATAATTTACACTTTCCTGATCATGTGCCCCGGCTTCATAAAGTAATTCTGCTGTTTCTCCGCTCCAGCTCTGCAAATAAATATTTTCTGCCAGGTCCTTATATACCACGCCCCGGTTACTTAACAGCACATCACTTTGTGCATCTGTAATTTCTTTAACCCAGTTTCCCGTATCCGTATCATAAATAAAAATCCGGTTCTGTGCAGGATCCCGGCATACCAGCTTATGATATTGGAACATTGCATTGGTATACCCGGCAGGAAACATTGCGGCATCCTCTTTCGAATAACCGCATCTTTCTAATATCTGATATACCATCTGCTGATCTTCCGCTACTTTTTCGACATGATCTCCCTTTTGCATATATTCTTCACAGGAATCTGCAAGTTCGATATAAATTTCCTCTTCGCAGGCATAAATATTACGACATGTCCACATTTCTTCGGACCATGCTGCAAGCTGTTCTTCCTGCCGGTTTTCAATCGACATCCGTATCAATCCTGTAAGACTCTCCTTTTCCACCGGATATCGGATATAATACAGGAAATCTCCATCAAAATTCCCAAGCTTCACATTTCCTTCTGCCAGTTTCTCTACCCCGGCCGTCTCTTCCGAAACCCGTTTCAATCCTTCTGCGTCTGGGAAATAAAAGTATCCATCTGCCCATTTCACCACATTATATGCAGAATCCTCTTTTTCCCGGTTTTCCTCCTCTGAGTTTGGAGCTCCTGGTATCACCTCATTCATGCTATCGCCCTGCCTGTCATCCGAAACGCTTTTTATTTCCGAAACATTCTGCGATACCGTTTGTCTGTCCGTAAACGTACATCCGGCCAGACAGAACAGCGCAAGAAGAACCAATGCTGATACGATTCCACTTACCTTTTTCCGATTGGAAATCATTCCGATTCTTTCCTTCAGCCGCTTCGCGCCGCCACTCATGGATGTGGTAATGGTAAAGTCCACTGCCCTGCGGTTCTGTCTTCCAGCCAGAGCAAGCAGCGTATAGCCATACTCCTTACGCTGTGCCTCTTCCTGCAGCATCTGCAGTACCGCTTCATCACAGGCAAGTTCACAATCCTGCTTCATGTACCTTACCGCAACCCATACAAACGGATTATAAAAATACAATATCAGACAAAGATTTCTTAACAACACCCATAGGAGATCCCCATTCCGGTAATGACAATATTCATGCAGAACCATATACGAAAGCTTCTTCTCATCCTGAACCATCCTAGCATCTACATAAATCCGGTTTCCGGCCAGAAACGGCGAAGGCAGTTCCTTTAGCAGATAAATTCGCAGGCCGGTTTCCGGATCTCTTTTATAAAAGGTTCGTTCTTTCCGGCAATATCTGTAAAAACGCAGATTGGACAAAAGCATTCCTAATCCCAGCAATAGTGATGCCCCCCAGCGGATCGCACTTCCATAAGTATGAATCCAATGATATAACAGGTTTTCTTTTTGATGTACTGTGATACCTGCTGCCATACCATTTCCCTGCAATGGCACCTGCGTTTCTTCCCTGCTTTGTCCCATCAGAGCAGTCTCCTGTACTTCCGAATCCACCTTGATCGGTGCAATACCGGGAATCCCGGTGTTTATGCTCCTTTCGTCCTGCTCCCGGAATATTATGCTTTCCGAAAACAGATTCTCAATACTAAATCTGCTTTGCACCGGGATGAATGGCTGAGCCATGAACAACAGTACTGCCACAATCCATATTCCATACTGCATCCTTCTGCTGATGCGTCCCCATGCTGCCTTTCGAAGAAGCAGAATTCCCGTCACTACAATTCCCCATTTTACAATTTCCAATGTTATTCCCCCTTGCGTTTTTCCAATATACGGATCAGTTCATCAATATCTTCATCCGTAAGTTTCTCCTGCTCTAACATAGTTGTCATCATCAGTCCCCGGTTGCCCTTGAATACCCGGTTTATAAAGTTCTGCTCTTCCTGAATCACCGCTTCCTTCCGGTCCAGGTCGGTATAATATAATTTTGCCTTCTCTCCCTCTACATAATGAATGATTTTCTTGCTCTCCATTCTTTTCAGGTACGTCATAACCGTATGCTTGGTCCATCCGGTTTCTTCTTGTAACTCTTTCGTAATCTGCATCATGGTCTTGGGCTGTTCTTCCCACAACACATTCATAATTTTCCATTCCGCATCGGATATCTTAATCATCATTCCTCTTCCTCTATTCTATTTAGGTTGACAATTGTCTACCCATAAAATATCATATGGGTAGACAGTTGTCAACCTTCTGTTTTTGCACGCTTCCAGAAATTTATTGTTGCATTTCACCAACTCATAGTGTATAGTACTACCTATCAGAAAATCATCATTTTCTCAATAATACATGATTCAGGAATCCATTCCTGATATCCATACCACAGCCTTG
>CAVHRK010000064.1:0-10564 GCA_963638365.1 Anaerobutyricum sp.
TCGCTGGATTTGAGAGATGTTGGGTTAATTTTATGATGAAATTTTCAGATTCATTAAAAAGAAATATTGATTTCCAGAATGTTTATCAAAACGGCAAATCTTATGCCAACAAATATCTTGTTATGTATGTTTTGGAAAATAATACAGATCAGAACAGATTGGGAATCAGTGCCAGCAAGAAAGTAGGAAATAGTGTCGTCAGACACAGAATGGCAAGATTAGTCAGAGAAAGTTACCGACTGCATGAAAGTATATTTAATAGTGGTTTAGATATCGTAGTCGTAGTAAGAAACAGTGCTTCCCGGATTTCTTATCATGAAATGGAAAGCGCATTATTACATCTTGCAAAGCTTCATCATATAAGAAATGATCTCCAATCATAGCTTATATATAGAAGTAATCGGAATCCAATATGAAAAATGTATTGATTTTATTAATTAAATTCTATAGAAAATTTATTTCTCCAATGAAAACAACAAAGTGTCCTTATTATCCCTCCTGTTCGGAATATGGACTTGAGGCAGTACAGAAATACGGTGCTTTGAAGGGTGGAGCATTGGCCTGTTGGAGAATACTAAGGTGCAATCCTTTTTCAAAAGGAGGATATGATCCGGTACCTTAAGCATTTATGGAATGAAATTAGGAGGAAATGATTTGACAGGTATTATTTTAACCCAGTATAGCGGTAAGATTATCGGACCTATTGCAAAGCTTTTAGGATATCTGATGAATGCGATTTTCGAGTTTTTAAATCTGATTAAGATTCCTAACATCGGATTGAGCATCATTATCTTTACAATTGTCATTTATCTGTTATTAATGCCGCTTACCATTAAACAGCAGAAGTTTTCAAAGCTTTCTGCCAAAATGAATCCTGAACTTCAGGCAATTCAGAAAAGATACAAAGATAAAAAAGATAATGAATCCATGATGGCTATGAATGCAGAAACGAAAGCCGTTTATGCAAAGTATGGTGTATCACCGAGCGGAAGCTGTTTACAGTTATTAATTCAGATGCCGATTCTGTTTGCATTGTATCGTGTTATTTATAACATGCCTGCTTATGTAACCAGAATTAAAGATGAGTTTGGTGTTATTGCAGATTCCATTATTGCTTCCGGTAAGGTTTCTGAAATCCAGAACCTGAAGGTTGCGGCTGCTTATGCAAAAAACTTTGCAGTAGATGAGAGAAATGCAGTTATTGATGTTCTTTATGTGATGAATAATAAGGACCTTGCTGCTTACGCAACCGGTCATGAGGATGTTTTAGAAAAGATTGGTCATTTTAATAACTTCCTTGGAATTAACATTGCAAACTCTCCTTCTTTCATGATCAGTGATGCATGGAATGCAGAAGGTGGTCCGCAGATTTTATTAATTATTGCAGCTTTATTAATTCCTCTTCTTGCGGCGTTTACCCAGTGGCTCAATGTAAAGCTGATGCCCCAGCAGGTACAGCAGGATGATAAGAATGTATCCGATCAGCAGGCTTCCATGCAGCAGTCCATGAAGATGATGAACAACTTCATGCCGATTATGTCTGCAGTATTCTGTTTTACACTTCCTTCCGGTATGGGACTTTACTGGATTGTAGGTGCCGTAGTCAGATCCATTCAGCAGGTGCTCATCAATAAGCACATTGATAAGATGGATATTGATGAAGTGATTAAGAAGAATGAAGAAAAGCAGAAGAAGAAGCTGATCAAGGCCGGTATTGATCCGAACACGGTAAATAAGAATGCAACCATGAATACCAGAAATGTAGCAGCTCCTTCACAGAAAACATCCATGGCTTCCAAAGCAAATGCCAATACCACTCATTTATCCCAGGAAGAAAAGGATGAAGCAGTTAAGAAGTCTACCGAATATTACAACAAGAATAACGTAAAGCCGGGAAGTCTTGCAGCTAAGGCAAACATGGTGAAGCAGTATAACGAGAAGAATAATTCATAGGAGGTTAAGAATATGGATTTTATTGAAGTTTCAGCAAAGAACGTGGATGACGCAGTGATTGAAGCATGTCAGAAGCTTGTAGTTACCAGAGATAAATTAGAGTATGAAGTCATTGAAGAAGGTTCCAATGGATTTTTAGGAATCGGTTCCAAGCCCGCAATTATCAAAGCCAGAGTAAAAGCTTCGGTAGATGGAAAAGCGGTTGATTTCTTAAAAGAAGTATTTGCTGCAATGAATATGGCAGTAGTAATTGATGCTAAGTTTGATGAAACAGATAATAATCTTGATATTGATTTAAGCGGAGATGATATGGGTGTTCTGATCGGTAAGAGAGGACAGACTCTTGATTCTTTACAATATCTGGTTTCTTTAGTAGTAAACAAAGATGCACAGGATTACATCCGTGTAAAGGTAGATACCGAAGATTACCGTAGAAGAAGAAAAGAAACTCTTGAAAATCTTGCAAAGAATATTGCTTACAAGGTTAAGAGAACCAAGAGACCTGTTTCCTTAGAGCCGATGAATCCTTATGAAAGAAGAGTGATTCATTCCGCATTACAGAATGATAAGTATGTTACAACTCACAGTGAAGGAGACGAACCTTTCCGCCGCGTTGTAGTTACTTTAAAGAAATACGAAAAGTAAACTTTTGAGTTGAATAAAAATGTGATAGAATGATGGAGGACATATGTCCTCCATTTTCTATATATAAGGAAATAATTATGACAACAGATACCATTGCAGCAGTAGCAACTGCGCTCAGCAATTCCGGGATTGGAATTATCAGAGTGAGTGGAAATGATGCAGTTCCTATTGTAAATACCTTATTTAAAAATAAAAAACGACAGCCGCTTCTTGAAAAAATGAGCAGCCATACAATACAATATGGTTTTATCGTAAATGATCAGGATGAAATTGTAGATGAAGTCATGGTTTCCCTGATGAAAGCTCCAAGAAGCTTCACCACAGAAGACACGGTAGAAATTAACTGTCATGGCGGCGTATTGATTATAAATAAAATTCTCGGATTATTGCTTGCACATGGTGCGAAACTGGCAGAACCCGGAGAATTCAGTAAGCGTGCTTTTTTAAATGGAAGAATTGACTTATCGGAAGCAGAAGCGGTGATGGATGTCATTGCATCTGAAAATGATATGGCTTTAAAGAATTCCATGAGACAGTTGCAGGGTAGTGTATCCGATAAAATTAAGGATTTACGTGCTAAAATTCTTTATGAAATTGCTTTTATTGAGTCCGCTTTGGATGATCCGGAACATATCAGTCTGGATGGTTATCCGGAAGAACTGGAAGAAAAGATCAATCAGTTAATTGAAGAAATTACAGCACTTATTGAAACCTCTGAAAATGGAAAAATCATTCGTGATGGAATCCGTACCGTAATTGTAGGAAAGCCGAATGCCGGAAAATCTTCTTTATTAAATCTGCTTGCCGGTGAAGAAAAGGCAATTGTTACGGAAATTGCCGGTACAACAAGAGATATCTTAGAAGAAAATATCCGGTTATACGGGATCAATCTTCACGTGATCGATACGGCCGGTATCCGCTCTACGGAAGATGTTGTTGAAAAGATCGGTGTAACAAAGGCAAAGAAATATGCAATGGATGCAGACCTGATTATTTATGTGGTTGATTCCTCTGTTACACTTGATGAAAATGATCTGGAAATTTTAGAATTAATCCGGGACAAGAAGAGTATTATTTTATATAATAAATCCGATTTGGAGTCAAAGGTATCTTTAGAAGAATTATCTTCAAAAATCAGTCCTGAGATGAAGATCATCAAAACCTCCACCAAGGAAAATACCGGATTTGATGAATTTTCGAAAGCAGTGGAAGATTTATTCTTTAAGGGCAAAATCGGAAACGATCAGGAAGTGATGATTACGAATATGCGTCATAAGCAGGCGTTATCAGAGAGTCTTACAAGTTTGCAGGAAGTGAAGAACAGTCTGAGTAATCAGATGCCGGAGGATTTCTATTCGATTGATCTGATGAATGCCTATGCTTCTTTAGGAAGAATTATTGGAGAAGAGATCGATGATGATCTGGTTACAGAAATCTTTTCCAAATTCTGTATGGGAAAGTAATGTAACAGTTATAAAATAGATAGAAATGGAGAACTGAGATGAAAATATCGGTATTTTATGATCATATCCGGAAGGCTGCAGAACAAAGTGGACAATCCATGGATGAAGTTTTTCAAAAAGTGGCTTCTTTTGGAATCAAAGGAATTGAAATTGAAGATAAAGCATTGATAGAAGAGGAAGAGAAAATCTTTAAGTTGCTTCAGGATCATGATATGGAAGTCAGTTGTATTTATGGATTTTTTGATTATTCCCATGGAAATGATCTGCAGAGAGGCTTTGATCTGATTGATTTTGCAGATGATCATTCCATTAAGAAAATTATGATCATTCCCGGATTCTTAACGGATAAGGAATGGAAATTTTCTTTCTTAAGAAACCGATGCGTGAAAAAGATGATTACCAGCATGAATGTTTTGTCCAAATATGCAAAAGACAATGGAATTCAGATGGTTTTAGAAGATTTTGATGATGCTCCGGCCTATTATAAGGATGCTGTAGGGTTAGAATTTTTCATTGATCATGTGGATGGACTCAAATGTGCATTTGACACCGGAAACTTTTTATACAGTGAAGAAGATTCTCTTGAAGTATTGCCGAAGTTTTTAGGACAGATCGGACATGTACATTGTAAAGACCGGACCTTCGAAGTGAAAAAAGGTGAAACACCAAAAGCCACTGTCAAAGGAAGAGAGATGTATTCCTCTCCGGTAGGAAGCGGATGTATTCATATGAAAGAAATTGTTGAAAAAATCTTAGCTTCCGGATATGATGATTATTTTGCAATCGAACATTTTGGATCCTGTCAGCAGTTAAAAGATATTGAAAACTCTGCTGTGTGGTTGAATCAATTTAGATCATGAGGGTTGTTTATGATATAAATGATGAATTGGTGATATTTATTGAGATTGTTTTAAAATAGGAGGTCATCTGAATGATTAAGGTAACGGTATGGAATGAGTACCTGGAAGAACTTCAATATGAACATGTTGCAAAGGTTTATCCGAATGGAATTCATGAATGTATTCGTGAGTTTCTTGAAAAGGATCCGGAGATTCAGGTCCGTTGTGTAACTTTGCGGATGAAGGATCAGGGATTGTCGGAAGAAATTCTGAATGATACGGATGTATTGATCTGGTGGGGACATCAGGCACATGATGAAGTAACCGAAGAAAATGTCCAGAGAGTAAAACAGCATGTTTTAGATGGAATGGGATTGATTGCATTACATTCTGCTCATTTTTCCAATCCGATGAAAGCGCTGCTTGGAACGAGCATGTGTGTGAGATGGAAACATGGAGAAAGAGAAAAGCTTGTCTGTGTCGCTCCTTCCCATCCGATTGCCGAAGGAATTACCGAACCGATTATTTTGGAAAAAGAAGAAATGTATGGAGAATACTTTGATATTCCGAAGCCGGATGATGTGGTATTCTTAGGATGGTTTTCAAATGAAGAGGTATTCCGGAGCGGATGCACCTTTACCCGTGGATGGGGGAAGATCTTCTATTTCCAGCCGGGACATGAAGAATATCCGATTTATTATCATCCGCAGATTCAGAAAATTATTACCAATGCAGTAAAATGGGCGAAGCCTGTGAATAAAAGAAGTGAACATTACGATAATGTTGAGGTGAAATAGATTTCATGATTACCAATAAGAATACCATTCGTGAAAAAGTAGATGTTTGTGTTGTCGGTGCAGGACATGCCGGATGTGAGGCAGCACTGGCCTGTGCAAGACTGGGACTTGAAACTGTGATTTTTACAGTGAGTGTAGACAGTATTGCATTGATGCCCTGTAACCCGAATGTAGGAGGATCTTCCAAAGGTCATCTGGTAAGGGAACTCGATGCTCTGGGTGGAGAAATGGGTAAAAATATTGATAAAACCTTTATCCAGTCCAAGATGCTGAACGTATCCAAGGGTCCTGCTGTTCATTCACTTCGAGCACAGGCAGATAAAGCAGAGTATTCCCGTGCCATGCGCAAGGTACTTGAAAATCAGGAGCATCTGACCATCAAGCAGGCAGAAGTCTGCAATTTGTTGTGGGAAGAGTTACCAAATACGGATCCGAATGGTTATTCCAAAAAGATCATTGGTGTACAGACCTTTACCGGTGCTGTTTATGAGTGCAAAGCAGTTGTTTTGTGTACCGGTACTTATCTGAAAGCAAGATGTTTATGTGGAGAGGCGATTACTTATACCGGACCAAATGGTTTGCAGGCAGCCAACTATCTTACGGATTCTTTAAAAGAAATGGACATTGAAATGCGTCGTTTCAAAACAGGAACGCCGGCGAGAATGGATAAGCGTTCTCTGGATTTCAGTAAGATGGATGAGCAGTTTGGGGATGAAAGAGTTGTTCCGTTTTCTTTTTCCACGAATCCGGAAGATGTACAAATTGATCAGGTTTCCTGTTATCTGACTTATACAAATGAAAAGACTCATGAAATTATCCGTGCTAATCTGGATCGTTCTCCAATTTATGCCGGAATTATTGAAGGTACGGGGCCGAGATATTGTCCTTCCATTGAAGATAAAGTGGTTAAGTTTGCAGATAAAGAACGGCATCAGGTGTTTATTGAACCGGAAGGACTTCATACGAATGAGATGTATGTTGGTGGAATGTCCTCTTCTCTTCCGGAGGATGTACAACTTGCCATGTACCGGACAGTTCCCGGATTGGAGCATTGTAAGATGGTTCGGAATGCTTATGCGATTGAATATGACTGTATCAATCCGAACCAGCTATATCCTTCTCTTGGATTTAAAGCAGTGGAAGGTTTATACAGTGGTGGACAGTTTAACGGAAGCAGCGGTTATGAAGAAGCAGCAGTACAGGGATTTGTGGCCGGTGTGAATGCAGCAAGATATATTTTAAAGAAGGATCCTTTGATTTTGGATCGTTCAGAAGCCTATATCGGAGTTTTGATTGATGATCTGGTAACAAAGGAAAATCGGGAACCTTATCGTATGATGACTTCCCGTGCAGAATACCGCTTATTGTTAAGACAGGATAATGCCGATCTCCGTTTACGGGAAAAGGGTTATGAAATCGGATTAATTACAGAAGAACAGTATCAGACACTTTTAACGAAGAAATCCCTGATTGAACAGGAAATTAACCGGTTAAAGAATGTATTGATTGGTGCCTCTAAGAAAAATCAGGAATTCTTTGAAAGTCATAACAGCGCAACCTTAAAGACCGGTGTATCCCTTGCGGAATTAATGTGCCGTCCGGAATTAAGTTATGAAATTCTGGCAGAGATTGATCCGGATCGGAAAGAGCTTCCTGCAGATGTCATTGAGCAGGTGGAAATTGAAATTAAGTATGAGGGATATATTGAGCGGCAGCTTCGCCAGGTAGAACAGTTTAAAAAGATGGAAAAGAAGAAAATTCCATCAGAAATTAATTATGATGATATTGAAAGTCTGCGTCTTGAAGCAAGACAGAAGCTGAAGGCTTTAAGACCTGTTTCAGTAGGACAGGCTTCCCGGATTTCCGGTGTTTCTCCTGCGGATATTTCGGTTCTGGTCGTTTATCTGGAACAGTGGAAATATCATCATTCATAGGATATAATAAGATAGTAACTATTCAGACCCCATTCGTAAAACCGCAGTTTCACTGCTTAAGTTTTACTCATGTGGTTGCTTCGCCATATAAATTATGTCAAATGGTTATAAAATGCTTGCATTTATATAACCATTTGACATAATTTGCATGGCTCTGAATAGTTACATAAATTTAATAGCGCATTTTTTAGAAAAATGTGGTATATTATTATCCTAATATAGTTTGTTTATGGATGTAGCCAGAGAAAAATGGCAGATAGGATAATTTATGGACAACTGGGATTTATTGACAGATTCTTTAAAAGAATTTCATATCACTTTAACGAATGAGCAGTTTCATCAGTTTCAGAATTATTATGAATTGATGATTGAGTGGAATTCTTTTATGAACCTGACTGCAATTACAGAAATGGATGAAGTGATTATGAAACATTTTGTAGACAGTGTTTCATTGATTCAGGCTATTCCGGATCTTACACAAAAGGATTATTCCTTAATTGATGTAGGAACCGGTGCTGGTTTTCCCGGTATTCCGTTAAAAATTGTTTTTCCTGATTTGAAAATTACTTTACTGGATTCTTTAAATAAGAGAGTAAAGTTTTTGAATCAGGTGATTCTTGATTTGTCTTTAAAAAATATTTCAGCGATTCATGGAAGAGCTGAAGATCTGGCACAACAAAAGGAATACAGGGAACAGTATGATTTTTGTGTATCACGTGCGGTTGCAAATCTCGCTACTTTATCGGAATATTGTCTTCCTTTTGTGAAGAAGAAGGGTTATTTTATTTCTTATAAATCCGAAAAAATAACGGAAGAGTATGAGCAGGCCAAAAAGGCTATTCAGGTTTTAGGTGGTAATTATAAAAATCAGGTAGAATTCCATCTTCCGCAGTCAGATATTTACAGAAATTTATTTATAATTGAAAAGATATATACGACACCGAAGAAATATCCCAGAAAGGCCGGGTTACCTTCGAAAGAACCAATTATGTGATTTTTTTTTACTTTCCTAAAAACGGTTTTTAGTATATGATATATATAAGTATAATTTTATCGTATTAAATCATACATATACCAGGTTTGACATCTTTGTTTTAGCAGAAATCAATGGGAGAAGATAATGGATACAAATGAGAATTCTGTTATCGATGACATATATTACGCGTTTTTAAAAAAGAGAAATGAGTTAAATCGTCTTGTAGTAAAGAATCAGGAAGAAATTCAGGAAACAGAAACGCTTTTAAAGTCATTGATGGAAACAGATGCAGATATGAAATATTTTTCTCCGCGTAATACGGAGGACATTTATAAAAACGAAATTTTATCTGCAAAAGATAAGATCAATCATTTAACTCAGGAAAATGAGAAGAATGCAAGTCAGATTGAGGAACTGTCAAAGAAAATCGACGAGTTAAAGGTTTTTAAGGATCAGGAGGCACATCGCAACGAGTTGTCCAGTGCATTACTGGATATTCAGGAAATGGATCGTCAGCGGATTGCACGGGAACTCCATGATACCACAGTTCAGAATCTGGCTCATTTGATTCATGAAATTGAATTATGTTCTTTATATATTGATAAAGATCCGATTCAGGCAAAATTGGAGTTAGAAACCTGTTCAAAGAATTTAAGAGGAATTATTGATGAAATGAGGATGGTCATTTTTAATCTCCGTCCCATGTCATTTAATGATTTAGGATTTGACAGATGCCTTAATGATTTTATTCAGAATGTAAAGGAAACTAATCCGGATATTTTATTTGTAACAGATGTAGATGAGGTTTCTACAAAGATTTCTGAATATAGGCTGTTGGTTTTATTCCGGATGATTCAGGAAGCTATACAGAATTCCATTATTCATTCCAAGTCAGATCGGATTGAACTGACAGTAAAGAATAGGGATCATCATTTACTTGTTACCATTAAAGATTATGGAATTGGTTTCGAATATGGTAATAAAAAGGAAAATCATTTTGGTATATCCATAATGCAGGAAAGAGCAAAGATTATTCATGCAGTATTTCAGATTGATTCTGTTCTAAATAAGGGAACAGAAATTAAAATTGAAATTGCTGCAGATGATAAGATAAAAGAGGGAGAGTTTTATGAGCACAAAAGTAATGTTGGTTGATGACCACGCTTTAATTAGAGAAGGAATAAAACAATTATTGGAATTTGATGGTTCGATTGAAGTGATCGAACAGGCTGGTGATGGAGCAGAATGTCTTGAAAAGTTACAACATGTTCTGCCCGATATTTTATTGCTTGATATTAATATGCCTAATGTAAACGGAATTGAAGTTCTGGAAGAAATTAAAAAGAAAAATATCCCTGTTAAAGTTTTAATGCTGACTGTACATAGTGAAGTAGAATATCTTGTTCAGGCTGTTGATATTGGAGCAAATGGTTATATTCTGAAGGATTCCGGATCGGAGGAATTGCAGAAAGCAATCCAGTCTGTAATGGAAGGTGATTCTTATATTCAGCCAAGTCTGATTCCTTCTTTGAATTCCCGGTTGGTAAATCGTGATATTGATAAGGAGAAGATCGCTGCTTTAACGAAACGTGAGTTGGAAATTCTGACACAGATTTCCGGAGGTATGTTTAACAAAGAAATTGCCATGAATCTGAATATTAGTGAGCGCACGGTTAAGAATCATATTTCCAATATCTTTAAGAAGATTGATGTTTCCGATCGTACCCAGGCGGCTGTCTTTGCAATCCGGAATAATATTGTAAAGCTGTTTTAATTTTAAGTGCTGTTTTGAGTTGCCATGCATATGAGAAAATGATCCAGTGGATCATTTTTGAGTATTGTGTTAAATTAAATATATGTAAAAAATAGACGATATATTATAATTGATATATCGTCTATTTTAAGTGCGCCCGGCGGCGCACGTTTCTAGCCGGTGAAAGTCCGGAATCCGCCCGGT
>CAVHRK010000065.1:0-43929 GCA_963638365.1 Anaerobutyricum sp.
GGACTTTCATAATAGCATTAGTCTCAGTAGTCTGTCAATAACAAAAATAAGATTTTTTTACTTTATTTTTACTATTCTTTTACGACTGCAAGATATAGCTTTTTATGTCTATATCTTGTGTTTTTCATTGTATATGAAATTGCCTTTATTGTATATGCAATTTAAAAAATATAAATATGCCTCTCCAATCCGGTTATAAGCAGGAACAAATGTATCAAAAAAGGAAGTATCCAATCAGATACTTCCTTACTCACCTTATTGGCAGCTAAACGGAGAAAGAGGGATTTGAACCCTCGCGCCGCGTGAACGACCTACACCCTTAGCAGGGGCGCCTCTTCAGCCTCTTGAGTATTTCTCCAAATATTCAATCTGAATGACATCCGCTACCAATATTCTGTTGTGCATCATCTGTGACGCGAATTTTATTATACAAAAACCATTTCGCTTTGTCAATGTATTTTGTATTTTTCTTAGTTTTTATTTGTCTCTGTTTCTTTTACATCACGAATGCGCCATTTACCATCTTTATAATACAATGTCCATCGTATAAAATATGGCGTCTCTCCTTTAAGAACCGTTCCCCCGCAACGCAGGGCATTTGTTCCATCCCGATCCTGAAACACCTCAATGGAAGATGCACTGTACTGTTCCAATCCACAACCTGTATCGTCCGGCGAACTGCCCAGATATACATCCTCAGAAAATGGCAGCACTTCATAATCATCTCCTATGGCTGCATAGATAGTCACTCTGCTCTGCACGCCGTCCTGTGTATTTAAATGCTGGACAAAACAGATATCTCTGGTCTGATCCTCATTAAAATCAAGGCACTGTGTTGTGAAAGTATCTCCCCACAGATCAGAGGTCAACTCCATCGTCTTTCCGCTTCCAAAAAAGCAGTAAACCTTAACTACCTCTTCTCCTGTTTCTTCTATTAAATATTTCCGATATATACGATCAAGAATACCATCCCTGTCATAATCCTTATAAGCATTGCCTATGGCATAGACCGGATGAATATCTGCATAACCGGTATAGGTTCTTACAGCATAGTGATCATCCGGATTGATCTGGTTTCTGCGCTCCTCAAATTCATTCCTGGGAATACTGCGAATATAGAAATCCCAGACCGAAGGTTCCTCCATTCCGGCAGACATATTTCCCGCATAATAGTCCTGTACCATGCGGTAAGTAAGCTCATTACTGTCACACAAAAAGGCGTATTCTGTAATCGAACCATCCTGCTCAGCATATCCTTCCACCTTTAGATAGTTCCAGAAACCTTCCGTATAACCACTTTCATCATCGTATCCGTCCCGTGTATTATCCACGACAATATGAAAGGAGTCTCCATTATATTCAATATAATAATAAATAGGATCTTCATCTACTGTAAACTGCGTAAGAATCACCTGAGAAGGTGTTCCAAAACGAATATCCGAAAGAAATTCCTCCCAAATCTGTTGCCCGGTTCTGGCTGATCCATAAGTAATTGCAAATACATCATCCCTTTGTGCAATCTCTGCAAAATTATCCGGAAGTTCCTTTAACTTCTCACGAATTTCTTCTATTGGAATAAACTCTTCTTTGTTTACTTTCTTTTTCTGACGGATGGACTCGCTGTACTCACTGAAGGTATCTTTGCTCTGATATTCTTCACTGAAATCGTGATTCATTGCCTGTGTCTCTATGCGCAGCGTTTCAAGCTCTCCACGCATACTTTGTTTTCTTTCTATTAAAAGAAACAATCCTACTGCTAAAACAAGAACTGACAGTATTCCACTTCCTATCCCGATCATTTTCCTGGATAATTTATTCACAGCCTTCCTCCACATGAACCTGTTCAATTCTTCGCTTCACTTCTGCTGCAATCTCAACCGTTTTCATATCCTTATATTCTTCATAATACATCGGGGGAAGATAAAACAGTTTTACGGTAACGGGCTTAATTGAATTTTCATCAAATGGTTTAAAGGAATCAATCAGGGCACAGGGCACAATCGGACACTTAGCTTTTGTCGCGCTCTTAAAGCTTCCTCCCTTAAAATCAAGAAGCTTATTTCCCTGCCGGCTTCTGGTTCCCTCTGCAAAAATCAGGAAATTTCTTCCATTCTTCACATCCTCCGTCATTGACTGAATGACAGTCATGGACTGACGAATATCTTCACGGTCAATGGCATAGGCGTGAAGTGCCCGGATCACCTGTTTCACCAGGGGGAGATTTGCCGCTTCCTTTTTAAATACAAAGGTAAACGGTCTGGGCGACGTTGCAAGGAATGCAAGCACGTCAAACATTCCCTGATGATTGGGAAAGAAAATAAACCCGTCTTCTTTCGGGATATTCTCCTCTCCATGAACCTCAACCGTTACTCTTCCCGCACGATTGGCATTCTTTGCCGCATTCTGAATAATACGATAGGCCTGTTCAAAGGTTACCTTCCTGCTGTGTCCGCAATACGATATCTGTATAAAATAGACGATGGCTTTAAAAAATATACGCACTACCATTAATGCAATCCGCATGACAGACGTTCTCCTTTATATCTCTTTGTACTGTTCGATTGCCATATCGTACAGATTATTTCCTTCACAGTCCATTACCACAATAACCGGAAAATCCTTTACTTCCAGCTTACGGATTGCTTCTGTTCCAAGATCCTCATAAGCAATTACCTCTGCCTGTATGATGGATTTTGACAATAATGCACCTGCACCACCAACCGCTGCAAAATAAACCGCCTGATTTTTCATCATGCTTTCACGTACGGCTTCTGTCCGGCGTCCCTTGCCAATCATTCCACGCATACCGAGAGCAAGGAGCGCCGGTGTATACTTATCCATACGGCTTGCCGTTGTCGGCCCCGCGGATCCAATCGGCCGGCCTTCTCTTGCCGGGGAAGGTCCCATATAATAAATAACATTCCCTCCAATGTCAAAAGGCAGTGTTTCTCCCTTCTGAAGAGCTTCGTACATTCTTTTATGTGCAGCATCCCGTGCTGTATAAATGGTTCCGGTAAGATAAACGTAATCTCCCGCTTTCAACTCTTTTACAGTATCTTTATCAAAAGGAACGGTAATATGTTTTTCCATAAGCAGCCTTCCTGTTCTATAATTCTCTTACACAGTGACGATTCACATGGCAACAGATATTGACTGCTACCGGAAGTCCTGCAATATGCGTCGGATAGGTATTAATATTTACTGCCAATGCTGTCGTACTTCCCCCAAGTCCTCCGGGGCCAATTCCCAGCTTGTTAATCGTCATAAGTAGTTCTTCTTCAAGTTCTTTCACGTAGGGTATCGAAGACCGCTCATCTATGGAACGCACCAATGCTTTTTTCGCAAGCAGAGCGCACTTCTCAAACGTACCGCCAATCCCGACGCCAACAACCATAGGAGGGCAGGCATTCGGTCCTGCATCCTTAACTGCCGTAAGAATGGCATTCTTAACGCCTTCCATCCCATCAGCCGGTTTCAGCATAAATACCCGGCTCATATTTTCGCTGCCAAATCCCTTTGGTGCAACGGTAATCCTGACTTTATCTCCTGACACGACATCATAATGAATGACCGCCGGTGTATTATCCTTCGTATTCTCGCGGATTAATGGATCCTTCACTACAGATTTACGCAGATAACCTTCCACATATCCCTGACGTACCCCTTCATTGATCGCATCCGTCAGAGAGCCCCCTTCAAAATGAACGTCCTGACCAATTTCCAGAAAAACAACTGCCATACCCGTATCCTGACAGATCGGTATGGTATCCTCCTGTGCGATCTGCAGGTTATCCTGAAGCTGTCCCAATACCTTCTGACCGATCGGAGACTTCTCTTCTGTAACGGCACATTCCAGTGCCTTCTGCATATCCGGTGTCAGCATATGGTTCGCTTCTATGCACATCTCCCTGATATTCGAAATAATTTCCTCCGTGTGTATTGTACGCATGCTTTATACTTCCTTAAGAGTCTTTTCGATTTCATCCATCGTGGCATCATCATAGGTATGCTGTTCCCATGTCAGATTCTGCTGATCGTCTTTATATCTGGGGATCAGATGAATATGGAAATGGAATACCGTCTGTCCTGCAATTTCACCATTATTCTGAACCACATTAAAGCCGTCGCAGGAAAGCTTCTTCGTCATATCCGTTGCCAGCTTCTTTGCAAGTACAAATGCCTTTGCTGCCGTCTCATCCGGAAGTTCATAAAGGTTTGCTGCATGCTCCTTGGGTAGAATCAGTGCATGTCCTCTGGTAGCAGGTGCTGCATCCAATATCACCTTAAAATTTTCATCCTCATAAATACTTCTTGTAGGAATAACTCCATTTGCCAGTTTGCAGAAAATACAATCGTCTTTCATCGTTTTAACCTCTTTTCTTATTCTATAGGGAAGATTCCATAAACGGGAAGATCTGATCCAGTGTACGAAGTATCTTAAAATCACCCTTCACTTTAATGCTTCCTCCCATAAATGCTCTTTGGAATGTCATTCTTCCATATATGATATCATCCATGGTCTCATGACTGATCTGAATCTCAACATCAGGATTCCCCATAGTACCATAATAGCAATTACTCTCCGTTCCCGAAACTTCAATTACAAACGGTTTTCTTTTACCTTCAATCGTAATCTGATAGGAAGCTGCAAAGCCTGCCTGAGGGGCAAAGTGACTCTTAAACTCCTGAATATATTCTTCCTTCTTGTCCTCCACTTCCTGATTCTCCAGCATATCCCGGAACATACTTGCCAGTTCCTGAATATCTTCCTTCTGACGCTTCACATAACTGTCATCTGCTGCATACTGGGATAACTGTTCGAATTCCTGCGGAGTAAGATCGACATTCTTCGTAATGGAAACCATCTTTTTAACTGCCTGATTACTGGCAGGCAGACTTACCACTTTCTGATTGATGGTACGGTATAGATTCTCTGCCTTTTTTTCAAGAATCATGCTGTAGGACTCATTCTCTTCAAAAATTGCCGTATCCGCAATATATCCACAGACGCCGGTACAGGGAAGTCCTCCGAGAATTTCCCACGCAACCGCCAGATCCAGCTTACCTTCACGCTCGCCATAGGTTGTGGACATTACAACGGGACACATATAAATACCTGCAATCTTCTCCTTATCGCCATAAAGCCAGCAGGCATCCAGAAACTGTGACATATATCCGCCAATTCCATGCCATTCCACAGTTGTTGCCAGAATAATTCCATCTACCTCCTTTAAGGTCTGTGGAAGTGTTGGAATCGTATTTTTCAGTTCATACAGATTGTAACGCTCCACCTCAACATGAAGCTCTTCCAGAACGGACTGCATCTTATTGATTACATAAAGTGTCGGGTCATCCATCAGTCCCCGTCCACCATAATAGATGTTAATTTTCATAGAAAGCCGCCTTTCCCATAATACTATATTCAGTATAAAGCGAATTTGATTATCTGTAAATGAATTTTAACTTGCCGATGCCAATTTCATCTCCGGGTTCAATGATTTCGGACGCGTTCGGTTCTAACCGCATCCCGTTCCGGAAGGTTCCATTTGTCGAGTTGAGATCCGTGATAAAAAACCGGTTTCCATCCCTTGATATTCTGGCATGCAGGCGGCTTACACTCTGATCATTCAGCACAAGGTCCACGGCTCCTGCCATTTTTCCTACCGTAATAGGCAGCTTTTGCAGCGGGATGTGATATTTATTACTCTTTCCAATCCCGTATAGTTTATTATCACTGTTCTCTACCCACGGAATGAATACGGTATGTCCGTATTCGTCCGGTTCCGGAGTCTTTTCCGGTTCTGTAATATCCTGATACCGGATATATCGGGATGAATCGGCAGTATGTCCTTTCCTTTTCCACTTACTGTTTGGAAGAACCCATTCCACAAATCTTTTCCAAGGTGATTTTTTCTTCTCAGTCTCCGGGAATCGAACATAGGACATCGTTGTCTCCCGGACAGCAGAATTCCAGTTATCCTTCTGTTCCTGTCCTTTACCCTGTATCATCCGGGATTCTGATCCATGCTGCTCTTGTATGCTTTCATTCCAGGACATCTCCTGCGCTGTTCCCTGTGTGCCTTGGTTCCAATTGGGTTGTGTCATTGTTTCATTCTGCTCTTGGATCCGCTCTTCCATGCATTCTTCATCATAATTTTCCTGAAACCAGGTAATCAGTTCATCCAGCACAAACTGCTGCCGGTTCAGCAGATCTGCCATCTGGTATACCGCCTCGACAAGCGGCATATTTTCAGAGTCCATATGCCGCATAAAAAACTCATTAAGATCACGTAAAGAAATGTTTTCCTCTCCGGTCTTTTCCGGATAATAAATAAAGCTGTACTGCCATGTTGCCATATCCATATACACAAATTCCGGGAGCAATAAAAGATCCTCTGGATTCAGCAGGAACTTCTCCATTACTTCGCTGATTGTACGGAGTCCCGAAAATAACTTCTGCAAGTGACGCATCTGTAAGGGCTGTGCCTCCAGGATGCTCTGAATGCTCTGGCGTGAGGTAATGTCATAATATAGAAGCGATTCCCCATTAATCATTCGTTCCTGGCAGGGAATTAATCCATCAATCGAATTCTCTGTAATCATTTTTATCAAATATCCGTCCTGTCCCGAGTCTTCCTTTTTAATGACAAGATAATTGTGCCGGAAATCCCGGATATATTTCGTTTTCATCTTACTTTCATCCTTTCCTTAAGTTCCTCATAGCCATCCAGCCTCTTCCTGGTTACCTTTCATCTATCTTTTATTTACCATTCAACTATATTTTCTTTATATGTCTTCCTGTCATCATTGCCCGCTCCATACAGTCATGATGATTGTCTATCCGCATAAATCACTTCTAAGGTATCAGGATTTGTATAGCGCTCCCCCTGCCAGACTTGCAGAAACCGGTTCTGCGAAGACAGGCAGCGTACCAGTAATACCGCTGCAATTAGGATTATGATCCCGTACAAAATGAGAGTTAACGGCATCAGATAAGAAGCCTCCACCACTATGGAACCTTTCCATTTTCTATGATTTCTGTGATCACTTTGATCTTGTTCTCCAATTATTTTTTGATCTTTCATATTATGAAGCACCTAGCATCACCACCATTCCTGTTAACAAAAAAGGTAAAAATGGAACTGTCTCATCCCTCTGTATCTGTCCATTCTCTTGTTCCTGTTTATACCTATGCTTTCGTTTATACCTATGTTTCTGCACAAATTCCTGAGCAGAAACATAGAACACTATTAAAACCAGACTGATTCCTACAACCTTCCATAACATATAGGTTTCCATATAAAATCCCATTGCCAGTACCGAAAATCCGTCCCCATAGCCAACTGCCTCCTGTGTCAATGCTCCCATAACCAGAAATAAGAGCCCCGGAAGAATGGACAGAAACAGAATAGATCTGGTGGTACTACTATTCCCTTTTCCCTTATTTAAGAGAAGTTCCAAAGCAAAGCAGCCGATTCCTACTGCAAGAAAACCATAGAGCAATCCTCCATCCATTTTTCTCCATCTGCAATCCTGTCTTGCCAGTTGACAGAGAAAACAGAGGCACAAACATTGTTTTATCATCTGTAGATTCACATTGTCCTCCCCATATCTCAACTACATTTGCTGCATGCGGTTCGTCCCATCCGAACTGCTTCCTCAAGAGTAACTGCACGTACTGTTCGCTTAAGGGAAGAACAGTCTGCTCCACGATGATAACGGTCGCCATCCCGGGTGATAAAGAATACCCCGCTTTTTGATGGACGGCATCGTTCACAGGGATAATATCTGCCCCCATTTTGATTTCTCATTGCAGATAACTGACTGCTGTGTATCGTCTGAACAGAGATCCGAAGGGATACACAACCGGTATTGGTATGATAACGGGTTCCATTTTCTGTGATATAGACGATTTCTTCTTTCTCTTTGCTGTTTCCTTCGATCGGTCCACGGTATCCATTAAAATCATGCACGAAAAGTTGATCCCGAAAACGCAATCCTCCTCCATCACTGTTGCCAATCGGAAGCCAGTAAATAAAAGGCTTTATCTGATACTGTACTATAACCTCTATCCTTCCATTTCCCTGCACATCCGACAGATTTCCGACTGAAAGGTTTCCTAACAGGCATAGCCTGCCGTTCTCCTGCCCATTCAGATATTCCTCTACTGTGTCTGCACTAAAATGATCCAGAAGCGACTGATCCTGCATGACTCTGTGAATCTGTTCTTCCATATGGATTGCTTCGCTGCTGCCCAGTCCTGCAAACAGATTACTCTGTAAACGGACTATTTCGATTCCCATAAGTAAAGTCATCATAAAAAACAGGAAAACGGGGAGAACCATTGATGCCTCTACCGTCATGCTTCCTCTGTTTTCCAGGGAAGAAAAGGGGAACGCTCTCCTTTTCTGAACGATGTTCATTTTTCTGTCCGCTTTGAGAGAAGGAATTAACAGATTTTTATTTTTGGTTTTGGTTTGCTCATCCAAAGAGAACGTTCCTCCTTTCTTCCCTTGGTTAACTAGTAATATCCATAAGTTCGCTGTGTCTCATAATGCTTATCCAGTCCTCCCTGCGCAGACACCCGGATTGTCATCCGTTCCACACACTGGTCCATACAGAACTGTCCATTCCCAGTCATCTGCCGGATGTCCATTTCCAGGACATCCATGGTTCCTGCAAGTACAGTTCCCTCTCCTTTCGAAGACAACATTCCTATAAGATACTGCGAATACGAAAGCCCCTCCTGCGATCCGTTAAAATAGATACTTCCATCTGTCACATAGGAGACACTCATAGAATGAGAGTCTTTGCGTAGTGGAACACGTCCTCCGTGTAACAAGTTGTTCACATCACTCACACTCTCCAGGAATGCACAGGCATATAAAATACTCTGAATGACCGGTTCCCGGAAGGCCTCGCATAGCTGTACAGCCAATAATGCGTCCGCCACACCTGCTGCCGCTTCATATAATCCACCATCTCCCATAGCAAGCTGCACGTTATCCCCCATTCGTATGGTAAAAATCTCTGTAACAGCCGCCCTGACATTCTCGAAATCATTATTTTCTCCGGCAAGCAGATATTCCAACTGCGCACCAAGTACACTTCCCTCTCTTATTTTTCCGTAATTTCCCATCTGGGTAAGTAGATAGGCATAAAACAAATCGATATCTCCGGAAAATGCCCGGTTACCGCTTTGCGTATTCTGCATTCCCCGATGGGAAACGAGTCCATTTGTATCCATCTGCATGGTTGTCATTCCGGATAAATCCACATCACACAGGAAAATAACATCACTTCCGATCAAGCCATACACCCAGTCTGCCGGATTACCAAGCACAACCTCCTCTTCGGTTCCGTCTTCTTTTTCCAGTACAGGAAGCTCCATACCGGCAATCTGTTCCATGACCGCACAGAACGCTTCCAGGGCATTGGATGGTTCCTGCATGGCAAAAGCAGAAACCGCTTCTTTCGCCGCAGCGATTTCAGTGCCATTTTCCGGATGCCGTTCCATATAGTGAATCATCTGACCCTGCATGGATTTTCCTCCCTGTGCTGCTGCCGTCTCAAATAAAGTGAGCGCAGCTTCCTGCAATAACAGATTTCCCCATGGTGCATACTTCTTCTCATAAACCTTCGTGGTATTGGCATCAAAATATACTCTGAAACGATCTGTAACACGTACTGCCTCAGCAGCGCCTTCCAGATACGACGTGTCAATATAAAGCAGTCCATAGCGTTCCTTCAATGCCACACTGTATTCTCCCATAACCGAATCCATAGCCATGTCCACAACCGTCTCAAAACGGATCCGCTGACTGTTTCCGATTGCAATTTCTGTAACAAACAGGCTGAAACCAATCAGAATTGACAGGGAAAGAGAGAGGAATACCGTTAAGGATCCTTTTTTCATGAAAGGATCGCCGAACTGTCCACGGCAATTTTGTCAAATACATTTCCTACCAGATCCATAATCTGTGTTTTAAAGATCAGCACAAGTCCAATCAATACGACAATAATGAGAATCATTTCGACCGTTCCCATTCCCCGGTTATTCAGTTTTCTTCTGTTTCTCAAATGACATACTCCTACATTCAGTTTCATGTGCATGTTCCATTCTCTGCTTAATTCCTTGTTCAGTCCTTTTCTTGAACCCATATAAAATTCCTTTCCCATTGCTTTATTTCTCATAAATGTCCTCCTTTAAACGCCGCCCAGCTTCTGATAGGCCGGATAAATTACCAGTATCATGACAATAACCAGATACAAAATCATAGGAAACAAAAGCTTCGTAGATGCTTCCTCTCCCTTCTTACGAATCCTCTTCTGCAGCTCCTGCCTGGTATCCCGGATCTCCTCTTCCAGACAGGATAAAAGCTGTTGGTTTCCTTTCCGCAGGTTCACTGAGAGCAGAAACCCCAGCCTGCGGTAACTCTTTTCTTCACAGTGCATTCCCCACTGTGTATAGACCTCATCCTCCGGGATGCCATTTGTAAACTGATTCCCTGCGCTTCGCAATTCCCTCAGCAAATAGCTATGTGCACGATCCCTCTCCTTAATCCCTGCATACAGGGATGTAATCGTCAGAAAGGCATTGCGTACATGGAGTCCTGCTACCAGATACAGGCGGAGCTTTTCGACAAACTCCGGATAAATTTCCTTTAAGCATTCTTCCTTTTTCCTGCCGGAACTTAACTCCATCCGGGTGATTTTCCACGCCCACATATAACCAGTCAGATAGAGAAAAAGAACACCCGTCATTAACATTACTCCCGGCGTACCGTGATACAGTTCATCGAAAAATCCCGGTGAAGTCCACTGAATATACGCCATAATGGCAAACGGCATTGCCGTCATAATCCGAAGTTCCATACGCCGGGATGCCATTGAGAGAAACAGTTCCCTCTGCAATTCGGTCTTCTCCATAATGATCTGCGAGGTCTGTTCCATGACTGCCGACAGATTTCCACTGTGATGATATGCAGTTTCATAAATTTCTGAAAACTCCCGGATTTCTGTTACCCGAAGCTCCTCTCCTACCATCCGCCAGGTTTCTGCAAAGGGACGGTGATTCTGCCGGGCTATTGCAAACCGCCTTAAGATCTTACAGATCACACTATGTCCTCCATACAGTCTCTCTAAATCGGTATAACTGTCCAGAAATGCATTCTCCACCGAATACCCGGCACGCAGGGATGTCACCGTAAACCGTAAAAGTTCGGTAAACTGTTCCCTCACCTGATCCTGCTTTTTCCGGACCAGATTTCCGCATTCCAACCGGAAATAAAGTACCCCAACCGGGATCAGTGGCACAAACGCCCACCACTCCCGGTAGAAAAAGTAATTCAGAATGCCAAGAACGGCTCCCGTCTTTATAACCAGTAAAATAATCTCCCTGCCCCGGATGGAAATTAAGGAAGCCCTGTTAAATACGGACCAGTTTGTTTTTTGTTTTCTCAGTAAATTCCCCAACCTTCACTAATTCCCCCTGTTGATTTCTCTTAAAAATGGTATTCATGCAAACCTCACCATCTGCAATATGCATGGGTTCCGCAACTTCCATCACGGCACGTCCTCCATTCTTACACCGTCCCAGATGAACCATCACATCAAACCCCTCTACGATCTGTCTTCGGATTGCTGAAATCGGAATCTCCATCCCCATGAGCACCATGGTTTCCAGACGGCTTACCACATTCCGGACACTGTTGGCATGTACCGTTGTCATGGCACTGTGACCGACATTGACACTTTGCAGCATGTCAATTGCCTCCTGTCCACGTACTTCCCCGACAATGATCCGGTCAGGACGCATACGTAAGGAAGTCCGGATCAGATCACGGATCGTAATTTCCTTACAGCCCTCGACATTGGCATTTCTTGTTTCCAGACGGATCAGATTGGGAATTCCAAGAAGTTGTAATTCCGCACTGTCCTCAATGGTAATCACCCTCTCCTCAGAAGGAATGTACTGGGATAACACGTTTAAAAATGTCGTTTTCCCAGATCCGGTCCCACCGCATACCAGAATATTGGCTCCATCCTGCACCGCCTGCTTTAACCAGTCCCGGCAGTCGCAGGTAATGCTTTGAAGTTCAATGAGCTGATCCATTGTGATCGGCGTCTTTGGGAAACGCCGCACGGTCAGAATCGGGCCGTTAATCGCTACCGGATCAAGCACTGCATTCACTCTCGCACCATCCCTTAATCTTGCATCCACAATCGGACTGGCATCGTTAATGGCACGGTTACAGTCCGCTGTAATCTGCCAGATGACCTGCGTCAGCTTTTCCCTCGACTCAAAGCAGATATCCAGCTTCTTAAGCTTTCCCTTTGTCTCAATGAAAATACCGCTTGTCCCATTTACCATAATTTCCGTAATCTCCGGATTTTCGATAAGGCTCTGTAAAATCCCAAGCTGCCGGATTTCATGGAAAATATTGCGATGCAGCTTTTCTCTGGACAACAGATCAAGTGGTGTTTTCCTGATTTCTTCCTTCATCCGCAGATCAATTGCTTCATGAATTTCTTCCTCACTCAGTTCCCTTGTCAGATCCATACTCTTTAAAATTCTTTCCTGTATTTCATTCATTGTCTTCTGCCCTTTCCCCTTCAAAATCAGGAATGATATACTGCCTGACATAGCGCGCCAGATCCCCATAGGTGAGTTCATCAAAACGGATTGGAATTTCCTTAAATACCGGAAATTCAATTTTCTTCGTCTTTGCCAGAACATCCTCATACTCCATCGTCCGCAATCCCTGCTCATACTGATCCATCTTGGCAAGCGATACCCCATCACCCCGTGTAATGGTATACACATGCGTGCAGCTGCGCAGAATGTCCCACAAATCGGTCACTCCATCCGTCAGATCCAGGATCAGATACTCATAGTCACTACACTTCTCAATCTCGGCAAACAATTCAATCCACTGTTGCCCGTGAACTCCTAAAATACTCTGGTAAAGCTGTACCGGGGGAACGAAATCCAGTCCGTGCACATTTTCCACAATGCTCGAAAGCCGCAGGGACAGCTTTTCCTTTGTACACTGAAAATAATAGACAAGATCGGAAATATCATATTGAAAGGTCCGCTGCAGTAATGCTTCCAGTCCGGAGTATCGTTCAAAATTCATGTACAATACCTTTGTTTTCTTTGACAGAATCTGTCCCAATGCAAAGGAAAAGGTTGTCTGCAGGCATCTTCCGACCGGAGTATAAATTCCGATCACTTTCATTTTTCTCATACATGACCTGACACAGGATGAAGCTTTATCAGTCTCTTTTGCATAATGTGCCATCACCTCACGGAAGATTACTTCACAGGACTGATATTTATGAATATGTAACAGGGATTTGTTAAGACAGTCATTGCTTTCGCTCAAAATAATGATATGTGGAATGTTGAGGGCTTCCACCTCCCGTTGATATACATTTTCCGATATGAGAAGACATTCGATTTCTTCCTGCTTAGAATAGGCAAAGAACCGCTCCGGCTCCGTAAAAACATGAACCTGAAAGGGCAGATTTGACTTATTGCTGATAAATTCCATGAAACCATACGCATATCTTTCCTCGCTATCGAAAACTGCAAGGATTGGTTTGTCCAAAAAATACCTCCTTATGCTGTTATAATGTGCGGTGTTACTGTTTGTTTACGCGTAAAAATCTGAAAAACGGAAGGATTTCTTCCAAAAGAGTCTGATTACGAACGTAATCCTATGACCACTTTATTTTGTAAACTGAATTATAGATGAGGAGATAATAAAAGTAAATACTTTTTCGATAAAAAATTTATTTTTGGTAAAATGTCATAATAAAACATAGAAATTTATGGCATATAGAGCACAAACCCCAGGGATTCCAAGCAACCCAGAGGTCAGAAAAGTAAACAGATTCATTCCCACATCACACAGTGGGAAATCGGTAATGACAAAATGATTGACCACAAAGATCGTACAAAGTCCCATTAGTCCACGTAAAATGAAGTTTAAAAATTTCTCCAGCATATCCTGTCCTCCCTTTCCCTTCATAGTATGTATAAAACCCATACTTTATGCTTATACTCATAAAACAACAGGTAATTTTTTCCTAAATGGTTACATAGGATGTAAAAATAATAAAAGGGGAATGAAGATATGAAAATGTATTTCGGCAGAACAAATGCTGCAAACCGTACAATCAGTGAACATGAAATGAAAAGAAATGCGCTTTTATCCGATCTTGAAAAAACAAAACGGGCTCTGGAAATTGCCTACTCTGGTTTCGACAATGTCACAGAACCCGATTTAATCGATTGTTATATCTATGAAGTAAATGCCATTATGAAACGCTATCAGTTCCTTATGGCGCAGGCTGATTTACTTTCCTCAAACCCGCAGACCGCGGAGACTTCCCTCATTGCTGAGGCTCTCCATTAACTGATTCTTTCCATAGGTAAGTCCCGCATAAACGGTCTGTGTATTCTCCATAACAGAACCAGAGGTATCTTCCCTGCTGACCGTAGCATAAGCATCGTGAAGCTTACACATCATTTTCTCTACCTCAGCAAGCTCCTTCGTACTGTTATGGAGCTTTGCTTTGGATAAAAGCTTCACGGCATACACATAAAGACTGAGCAGATTGCCTGCAAGGACATAATCCATATGCAGGGAAGCCATCAACTCACGAATGCAGCCCTCCGCCCTGCGGATCGAAGCTGCAAACCCTTCGGTATCACCATCTGCGTGAGCAGTCTTTGCGTCTTCTATGTAGGTCAGCAGCATTTCATAAATAATTACTACAAGTTCTGATTTATTCGCCTGCGAAATGCGCAGCGTATAATTCTGTTTCATTTCCTTTGTCATCCGATTCTCACCTCGTTACTCATCATCGGTAACTATTCTAAATAGTTATCGTAACTTACTGTAAAAGCTGCAGTACCTGGGAAGGACGTTCGTTGGCCTGTGCAAGCATGGAAGTACTTGCCTGGGACAAAATCTGAACGGTGGTGTATTCGGTCATTTCCTCTGCCATATCCACATCCATGATTCTGGAATAAGCAGCCGTCATATTTTCACTGGATACATCCAGATTGTTGACGGTATGCTCCAGACGGTTCTGGTAAGCACCCAGGCGGCTCCGGCTGGCAGATACATACTTAATGGCTTCATCTACCTTATCAATCGCTTCGTTTGCTCCCTCTGCTGTACTTAAATCAATGTTCGAAATTCCCATATTCTCCAGCGACATCTTCGGAATACGGATTGCAAGCTGCTGCCCTTCATTTGCTCCGATCTGCATATCCATGGCACCAAAGCCTTCCAGATCCAGATTGAGATCGGTAAATGAATTTTTATCTGTCAGGCGGAGTTTTAATTCAAAATTACCGGATCCGGCAATTGTCACAATATTTCCGTCAATCGAGGTTACATCGGCATCCTGCGGGAAACCTTTTCCAAAATTCTTCGTGGTTACTTCATCAATCGTTCCATCTGCATTGTAAGTAACATCCAGCTGATCAATGGTATAGGTTCCTGCCAGAATTTCATCACTATAATAAGCCACCTTGGCATTCTGATCGTTGCTGTAGCCTCTTAAATCAAAGGATCCGTCCAGAATGTTCTGTCCGTTAAACTCTACGGTTTCGGAAATTCTGGTAAGCTCTTCCTTTAACTGGCTTGTTTCATCCTGAATCAGCTTACGGTCATCATCGGTGATGGTTCCGGTACTTCCCTTTACAGCAAGTTCATTGATTCGCTGTAAAATTTCATGCATTTCGGACATGGCACCGTCTGCGATCTCAATAATGGAAACACCGTCGCCGGCATTGTCACTGGCCTGATCGAGTCCCTTGATCTGTGCGTTCAGTTTCTTGGACATTGCAAGACCTGACGGATTATCCTTGGCATTGACGATCTTAAGTCCGGAGGACAATCTTGCAAGGGAAGCCTGCAGGCGGTTATCGTTCCGGTTTAATGCGTTATTTGCAATGACTGCTGATGCGTTAAAATTAATTCTCATATGCTCTTCCTTTCTGTATCCCCGGTCTGTCTGACAAACTCAATAAACGTTTTCGCTGCCCGATAGAGTTGTGCGGAGTCTGCTTTGCTGTCTGATTTTTGTTCTTTCGTCTGGTTTTTATTAAAATCTTTCAGATTTAAGCCACTGGTCTTCGTGAAATAAACAGCGCCCGGCTGAATCTCCTCTTTGGCAAGCTGTTCTTTCCACTCATCCCTGTGCTCTTCTAAAAGTGCTCTTCCTGCTTCCTTCTCACAGGTACAATAGCCGCTCAGTCCCTGTTCGGTCATCCGGAATTCCGCAGCCGTCTTTCCAAAAGGCTCTGAGGTAAATGTAATTGCGACCTTTCCCTCTTCGTCTGCGTTATGGATCACCTTTAAATTAATCGCGGTAAGTGTTCCGTCAATTTCAAGCGGAATCTCATAATTCTCTTCTCTTGCCAGAGATTTCATCAGACCCATCTGCTTATAAAATCCGGTCATGCTGCGAATGTCTGAGGAATATCGGATATGGTCATCTTCCGGATCAAAGACCTCCTGTTCAAACGTATCCTGAATTTCTTCCGTCATTTTCTCGTAGGTCTGTACCGTTTCTTCCCTGCTGTTCATGTGGCGCAGGATTTCTTCGCCATGCTTTGCGATAAGATTCTGTTTTTCGTCTTTATTTTTCAGAAGATCATTCATCTTCCGGAAGCTTTCTGCCGATGCGTTTAACAGGGTATCCATTGCCATCAGATGATCTGCGGTAATGGGCTCGGCATAATCACTTAACTGCTGGAGCACATCTGCTTCTGCCTTATAAGCCTCTCTCACTTCCGCGTAAAGTTCCTGCTCGTATTCTTTCTGTGCCTCTTCACTTCCTGCCTGATCCAAAAGTGTATAAAGATCTGCGGTGTCCCCGGCATAACCCTTTTCAATCTGGGAAGTAATGGATTCAATTGCACTTTCTTTTGCGGTTACACCACCAAAATCATTATCTATCCGGTAATCCAGCTTCCTGGATGCTTCCTTTTTCGTACTGCGCAGTGCAGTGAGCAGATTTTCAAGTGTCAGCTCCATATCTGCCTGCATGGCTGCTCCTAAAGGAGCCGCATCGTTCTTTTCAATCTGATGCATCAGACGGTAAATGCCGATGTATGCACTACGCTCCTCTTCGGTAATATCATGATCCTGTTCCAGCTTATATAAGAACTTGCTGTAGGATTCCATATCATCTGCAGTGTCTTTATTTTCTTTTAAGAACGTGTCCAGATCTTCTAATTTCATGGAAATGGGATTCACGCCCTTACGGATCATCTGTAATACCTTACCCGGCTTCATCTCGCGGATGACTCCGGTCAGCAGTGTATCTTTTTCCTTGACCTTCGTAATGTTCTCTTCATTAATTTCCATCTGGTTGTAACCAAGGATCCGGACTGCTCTGCGGTTTTCTTCAGTTACAGCAAGGTTCAGTTCATCAAGAAGAGCATCCACATTCCGGAAGGCCTTTGTAATCTGATCACCCAGATCCTTTCTCGGTGCAGTCATCAGCTCTTCGTAGCTTTGAGACGCCTTTTCATAGGTGCGGCGCTGTGCCTCTCCGGTATCCGCAATCTCCTTTAACGTATCCTCCGGTTCAATCTGCTCCACAAAGGAAACCGGTGCGGTACGGATACTCTGGATGAGCTCCATGGACTGGTCAAACAGGGATAACTTCTCCTTGGCCTGAACCACATCTTCTTCTCCTGTCAGACTTAAGGAAAGCTGTTCCTCAAGCTGCTTTAAGAGCTTCACGGTTTCTTCGACCGGCGCGGTATCCAACTGATACCCACTTCGTAATAATTTCAAATTGGCTTCAAAGGACATCTGAAGCCTCGTTTCTTCCAACTGACGCTTTCCCCGGACTTCCTCTAAATAGGTTTCCTTACGGGTAAGATCGGCATTTTTCACCGGAATACCATCTGCAATCGCTGCGGTGACGCTGTTCAGATAGTCCTCCATGCGGATCGGAAATTCAATCGTTTCAAGCTTATGTAAGCGCTGCAGGGATTCTTCATCCAATGGGATTCCCTTTTCAATCAGCCATTGTGCCTGCCCGATGGTCTCTTCGGACACTTCCAGTCCGGCATCCTCAATCACCTTTACGATCTGGGGAAGCAGTGCTTCCAGATCAATCTGTTCGGGCTTCTTCGCATAATAACCGTTCACGGTTCCATCCGCATAATAGCCTGTGCCCTGACGGCTGCCATCCTGAGGTGCAGAATATTGTGCGGTATAAAGATCCTCCGGCGTGGGTTCCATCTGGTTTTCCACCATGTACTTCTCCGAACCCTCCGAAAGCTTCGAAATATTCTTAATCTGTTCATAGGTATCGGTTACCGCCCGCACATTCTCTTCGGTCAGCGGAATATCACGGTCATGGAACTGATTTTTCAATTCATTGGCAAAGCTTTCTGAACCCGTAATCTTGCAAAGTTCTTCATCACTTAAGGTATCGGTATATCCTATAACCTCTGTTCCACCCTTCACAAGTGCCGCTTTTATATGATCGACAATGGTCACAACCGTGTCAATTTCCGTACTTCCCGGATGAAAGCCTTCCTTTTGCAGCTTCGCAAAATCTTCATCGGACATACAATTAGACATTACTGCCATATAGTCACGACGAGCCTGAATATCCTCTTGTCCCGCCATCCGCATAACCTCTTCTGCGGTCTTTCCGTGACCTGCGTAAGCGCTGTTATCCGTAACTGTGCCAGAAATGTCTAATGCAAATGAACTTCTTCCTGCCCGTTCTGCGTTCCGGGCGGAAGTACGATATGCAGTTGTGGCTCTGTCAACATTTATACTTGGCTTTGCGGAATCCGTTTCCGCACCAGGAAAATAAACGTTCATAGAGTAAATCTCCTAAAAAGGTAATTAAAAATAAGGGCGAATGCTTTCACATTCACCCTTTATTTCGGCATGTTATTTTAATTTCTTAACCACTGTCCCGGATTTAAAATCAACCCGGCAGAGATTCTAAAACTGAAAAATCAACGCGCTGTACGGAGGAAGATCCAGTGTCAGGCTGTAATCACGGTAATCACAGTTTTCTTTTACCGAAGTAATTTCCGCAGGTACTTCCATACCCTGTCCGCCAAACCGGACATCGTCACTGTTTAACAGGAGCTTATATTTCTTTTTCTTCGGAACACCAACCTTGTAATTCTCCCATTTCATCGGTGTCATGTTAATAATAAACATGAGGTTGTTCTTACCATCGGATGCCTTACGGAAAAAGCTGTAGGTGCTCCGGTCCTTATCATCACAGTTCAGCCATTCAAAGCCGCCCCAACTGTTGTCGATTTCATACAGGCACGGATATTTGTTGTAAAGTTCTAATAATTTCTTCACATAATCATGAAGTCCCTTGTTCAGATCTTCCTGAAGAAGGAACCAGTCAAGCTCTCTTGCTTCACTCCACTCTCTTTCCTGACCGAAATCCTGTCCCATGAACAAAAGCTTCTTGCCGGCATGGCCAAGCATGTAAGCATAGCCTGCACGGAGGTTCGCATATTTATCCGTCTTATATCCGGGCATCTTATTGACCATGGAGCACTTCAGATGAACGACCTCATCGTGTGACAGAGGAAGAATATAATTCTCACTGTCATTATAAGTCATCGCAAAGGTCATGGCATAATGGTTATCCTTACGGAAATACGGATCCAGCTTCATATATTCACAGAAGTCATGCATCCAGCCCATATTCCACTTGAAGGAAAAGCCCAGTCCACCGTCTTCAATCTTACCGGTTACCTTCGGCCATGCGGTAGACTCCTCTGCAATCGTCAGGAATCCCGGATAGGTTCCACGGACAACGGAATTCAGATGCTTAAAGAATTCAATCGCCTCCAGATTCTTGTTATCACCGTATTTGTTTGGAATCCACTGACCTTCCTTTTTTCCATAATCGAGGTAAAGCATGGATGCAACTGCATCGACACGGATTCCATCAATGTGGAACTTGCGGATCCAGAATAATACATTCGCAATCAGGAAGTTCTTTACTTCAGTCTTTCCGTAGTTAAAAATCTTGGTTCCCCAGTCCGGATGCTCTCCCAGACGCGGATCCGGATGCTCGAAGATGCACTCTCCGTCAAACTGTCCAAGACCATGTGCATCGGTTGCAAAGTGAGCCGGAACCCAGTCCAGAATCACACCGATATGATGCTTATGTAACTGGTTGATGAGATACATGAAATCGTCCGGCGTTCCGTAACGGGAGGTCGGTGCATAGTATCCGGTCACCTGATATCCCCAGGAACCGTCAAACGGATGCTCTGCAATTCCCATCAATTCAATATGGGTATATTTCATTTCTTTTAAGTATTCCACAATGCGGTCCGCAAACTCACGGTAATTGTAGAATCCCTGCTCCTCCGGGCGGGGATGACGCATCCAGGAACCAATGTGGCATTCATAAATTGCCATCGGCTCTTTGTTGTAATCCTTCTGGTCACGTTCCGTCATCCATGTGGCATCCGTCCAACGGAATTTGGACAGATCGGTTGTTCTGGATGCTGTTCCCGGGCGTAATTCTGCGCTGTTTGCAAAAGGATCTGCCTTATACAGCTTCTCCCCTGCCTGCGTAATAATCAGATACTTGTACAATACCCCCGTTCCGACTCCCGGAACAAATACCGAATGAATTCCACCCGGTCCGAGCCGCTTCATGGGAGTTTCACTTTCGTTCCAGTCATTGAATTCCCCGATTACATAGACCTGCTTTGCATTTGGTGCCCATACCGCAAAGAACATTCCATCTACTCCGTCTTCACAGGAAGGATGCGCCCCCAGCTTCTCATAAATATCATAATGAGTCCCCTGTGCAAACAGATACTGGTCATCCTGGGAAATGAAGACCGTTGGCTTTTTCATTTTTGCCATACCTTTACACACCTTTCTCTAGTAATGCATGAAATCTTTTTCTCTTAAAATGATCATATCTTCATCATCATATCGATTTCCAAATAAAACATCAAAGAAATGCTTTGGTGTCTTCTTATCCGCATAATAAATTGCTTCATCCACAAGCTCTTCAATCTCGGAAAGCGTTACCTCATGGTCACCGGTCTGCAGATCGGCGATTCTCGTATGCAACGCCAGAATTCCAAGATCATCAATCGAATATTCCTGCTCTAAAGCATATTTTCTTGCGTATTTCACAAGCGTCTGGTCATCCAGTGCTTCCAGATCCACTCTTAAATTAAATACTTCCTGTAAATCCTTATTCCTGCCAAGGAACGCATCTATCCGGTTCTTCGTGTCCTCCAGAACCAGAATCAGGCCCTTTTCCTCCTGATTCATTTCACGAAGCAGGACATCCACAGACGGTTTCTTAAGCGCCGCAGCATTTTCCACGATCAGCGCACCGTTTGCCAGCTTGTTCAATGTCTCTGCAATATCCTTCTTATTCAGAATCGATCCTGAAATCTTCGCAACCTTACCGGAGAAATTACTGTCATTGGACTGTACATCCTTAATCAGGAGCTTCGCAAAAGCAGTAGCTTCCGTTCCCTCTTCACCGGTTACTACCACATTACCGGTATAAGAAGCAAGGCTGATATTATCAATGACCTCTGCGATCTGGCGGCGTGTCCGGCGGTGATGGATAAAAGGAGCAAACTCTTCTTTTTCATGTTCCGTCAGTTCACGGCCCTTTTCTGCAGAAGAGGTCTCTTCTTCGGTCGCCTGTACCGGCTCGTCTTCCTTCTTAATTTCTCTGGGTTCCTTAAGCTTCTTAGCCGGGGCTTCCGGAGCCGGAGTCTTTTCTGCCATTTCCGGTATATCTTCAAACTCTAATACAATATTCTGTGTTTCATCAAAATTCTGTTGTGCTTTCTTCTTTTTCCTACGGGGAGAAATTTTCTTTGGCTCTTCCGGTTCTTCGGTAACTTCTACCTCCGTACTCTCCTCTGTCGTTTCTGCATCGACGGTTTCCTCGGTTACTTCATCCGCTGCCTCCTCTTCCTCATCAATGATTTCGGCATCCTCAACCAGTTCATCCGTATCAACATCCTGTACCGGCACTTCTTCCATAGCAGGCTCGGTCACCGGCTGTTCCTCAATTACTTCTTCCACAGACTCTTCGATGATTTCTTCCTGTTCCTTCACAGGTTCCGGTTTAGCCTCTTCTCTTTCCTGCGGATGAACTGCCTTTTCTTCACGCTGCTTCTCAATATCGGAAACCTTGACAACCTTCGGCTTTTCCTTGTCGGCACGAAGCTTTTCTTCCTTCATGGCCGCTGTTACCATGGCATTTTCCAATTCTTCCAAAAGTCCTGACTTCGTGGATTCATCAAAATCGGCAAACAGGTTATCTGTCTGCTTACGCACACGTTCGCGGATTTCCTTGAGACGTTTTTCCTCGGTCTCCTTCTTTATCCGTTCCCATTCTGCCATAACATCCTCAATACTGAGCTGTCCCGTAATCTGCTTCTCTACCTTCTCGGATTCCGGTACGACCAGACTGATCTGTCCGTCATATTCCTGGGAAAGCATCTCATCATATCCGGATTTCTTGTTAAAGGTACGGATCACGCCCGTATTGGACATGGCATCGAGAGAAACCGGTGTTACCCGCGGCATTACCTCTGCCTGTTCTTCTTCCACCGGACGGAAAGCCGTACGGTCTGCATTCTTCTCAGTAAGCTCGGAAACCACATCCTGCACATTTACTTCGGATGTGTTGCCGAAGAATACTTCTTCATCTGCCTGTTTGAGGTCTTCGTCTGTGATGAGCTTCATCTCATCGGTATCCTGACGCAGAACCGGCTGTGGCTTTTCCTGCTTTTCATCTGCAGGCTGCTCCGTCGTTTCTGCCTGAGCCGTCTCCGGTGCAGAAGCTTCCTGTGGCTCTGCTGCCTGAACTTCTGTTGCAGGTTCCTCTGCGGTTATCGGCTGTTCTGTCTGTGGCTCCACCGGCTGCATATCCGGTATATGGATCATCTCTTTGCCATCGGCAGTCTCTTCGGTCTGTACAGGCTCGTCCGCACTTTCTGTATGCTCTACCGGCGTATACATCTGCGTCATCATGAGATCATTTACTTCACCTGCCGGCATTTCTTCGGTTTTATTCTCCAGAAGCTCCCGCATACTCTCCGCGAGTTCCTTCTGTAAATTAATCGTATTGTACTGGCTGACATCAACGGTTTTGACCTGAATATCAAGATCATCTGCGGAAGAAGGAGCCGGTTCCGTTTTCGGAATCTGCTTTGTATCATCTGTCAGTTGATTCATCTGACGACTGTATTCATCATCACTTTCATCCTCAGTCTCATACTTTGCTTCCTCACGCACGGCTGCCTGATCTACAGCAAGATCGGAAGCGCGCATTCCGTTGTGACTCTTTAATTCCTCGTACTTCTGCTGTTGTTCCGGTGTTAAAGATGTATGCAGCATCTTAAGCTCATATGCTTTAAGAACATATCTGCCTTCCCCAAACCACAGGATCATCTCATCGCACTCTTCAATGCACTTACTTTCAAGACCTACCCTGTGATACAGGTAAGCCAGCTCGTAAGCCCATTTTTCACGATAATCATGGCGTTTTAATTCTTCGAGAACCTCAATCCGTTCTTCGAGACTCACATCCTGTGCTTCATACAGTTTATACTGCAGAATGTATCTGCCACTGTCCTTCGGTGCAATCTGAACAAATTCCTTGTAATATTCGATGGCCTGAACGTATTCTCCAAGCTTGATAGACAACTCACAAAGGGAATATACAATCAGCCGGCCTTTCTGCTTCTCATAGGCCAGAAGAAGGATATCCCTGCTGTCTTCATATCTTCGGTTAATTTTATATAAATCACTGATGGTACAGAGCATCATAACACTTTTTACTCTGCGCCAGTCAATAGAATCTGCGATTTTAACTGCTTCCTCATATTCGCCCTCTGAAATTAAGGATTTAATCTCATCTGCACGTACTTTGTATTCATATTTATCCAAGGTAGTCACCTCTATATTTCTCTGCCGAAAGGCATACATAGTTACGTTATCAGTTTACCATACGGGGTATGAGATGTCAAAAATAAAACGCAAAAAAGAACAAGATATGGGCGTGTTCTTCCAATTTTACCCATAGATCTTGTAGAAAATTTCATTCGATAACAGGGCAAACTCCTCTAAGGTCAGTGCCTCCCCCCGGACAGATGATGAAAATCCAAGCTTTTCGAGGGCTTCCTGTGCCTGTTCCCGGCTGCATGGAACGTCCTGAGCGTTGCCGATTCCATTTGCCAGTGTTTTCCTTCTCTGGTTAAAGGCCGCCCGGATCAGACGAAATAAAAATGCCTCATCTCTTACTTCAACAGGTGGCTTGGCATATCGTTTCAGCCGGATGACGGCACTCCCCACATTCGGCTTTGGAATAAAGCAGCCGGGAGAAACATAAGCCACGATCTCCGGCTGTGCATAATACTGTACCGCAAGGGACAGTGCCCCATAGTCCTTCGTTCCGGGACCTACCTGCATCCGGTCTGCCACTTCCTTCTGCACCATAATCGTAATGCTGTCGAGTGGAACATGGCTCTCAAACAATCCCATGATAATCGGTGTCGTAATGTAGTAAGGGAGATTTGCCACAACCTTGATCGGTTTTCCTCCGTTTCGCTCTTCCACAAGCTTACGGATATCCACTTTCAGAATATCCTCATTGATTACGGTTACATTATCATAAGAGGACAGGGTATCTTCCAGAATCGGAATCAGAGACTTATCAATTTCAACTGCAATGACCTGACCGGCACTTTCTGCCAGATACTGTGTCATCGTTCCGATTCCCGGTCCGATTTCGAGCACACAGTCCTCCTTCGTGATTTCTGCGGATTCTACAATTTTCTCCAGAATATGACTGTCGATCAGAAAATTCTGTCCGAACCGCTTCTGAAAGTTAAAATTGTATTTTTTCAAAATTTCAATCGTTCCTGTGGGATTTCCTAATGTCGGCATTCGTTTTCTCCTGTTACAGTTTCTTTTTATGAAATCCGTAAACCTGTTCTGCATTGGCATAAGTTACCTGCATGACCTGTTCCGGAGTAATCTCTTTCAATTCTGCAATCTTTTCCACTACATGTGGAAGATTTAAAGAGGAGTTCCGTTTTCCCCTGTTCGGAACCGGAGAAAGATACGGACTGTCTGTTTCAAGAACAATTTTTTCTAACGAAAGATATTTTACCACTTCTGCAAGCTTTCTTCCATTGTTAAAAGTAACGACTCCGCCAATTCCAAAATAAAATCCCATATCAAGAAAGGTACGTGCCAGTTCCACCGAATAGGAATAGCAATGCACGATTCCTCCGATCTCCTCCGCATGATGCGCCTGCATAAGATCTACTGTATCTTTCGCCGCATCTCTCGAATGAATAATCAGCGGAAGGTGTGTCCGCCGTGCCAGTTCCATCTGTGCTTCAAACCACTTCTTCTGAATTTCCCGTTCCGGCTCGTCCCAGTAATAGTCAAGGCCGATCTCGCCCACAGCCACGACCTTGCCGCCCTGCTGTAATGCTTCTTCCTTACAAAGCGTTTCCATAAAAGCAAGATTTTCTTCTGTCAGTTCCCCGGTATCGGAAGGATGTACTCCGATCGATGCATAAACAAAATCATACTTCTTTGCAAGCTCCAGACTGTCGTGACACCCCTTCAGGTTGGCCGCAACATTTACCACTCTCGTAATTCCTTCCTCCGGAAGTTTCAGCAAAAGCGACTCCCGGTCTTTATCAAAAGCCGGATCATCATAATGCGCGTGAGTCTCAAATATCATTCTATGCTCCTAACTACCTGAGTTTTCATGATTTTCAGGCACAATTTAACTTTTTAAAAATTTTTTCAAAAAAGTACTTGCATTTCAAAAGGCATTATACTATAATAACACTTGCGTTGCAAATGAAGTATTCAAAACAACAAAGGATATGGACCGCTAGCTCAGTTGGTAGAGCACCTGACTCTTAATCAGGGTGTCCAGGGTTCGAACCCCTGGCGGTCCACTGTAAGTACCATTTTTGAGGACATAGGAGCCTTGGGGATGGTGCTTTTTTTGTGAGCAATGAGCCATGCTAAAAATAAAACAGAGCGTTTCGTGGGGAGCTTGCTCACCAAAGAACGCTCTGCTTTTATTTTTAATAGGGCGAATGCCCGACATGAAATAAGTTGCCGGAAATCATATATATTTTTAGCCAGCTTGTGTAATCCGGCAACTTATGAATGGGCATGGCTCATTGCTCACAAGCACCACCTTACCTCCAAGCTTCCTGCATGGCTCATTGCCCACAACTTCCTTATTCCTTTTCTTCCAACAGTCCTGCAAACTCTTCCGGCGGCATCGGCTTATAGAAATAGTATCCCTGCACATACTTTCCGCCCTGCTCTTTAATAAACTCTACCTGTTCATCCGTTTCTACACCTTCTGAAACGGTCTTAAAGTTCAGGTTATTGGAAAGCTGCATAATAGCCGAAACAACTGCTTTATTTTTATCATCCATCTTATTTTTCATAAAGAATCCGCCATCAATCTTGATAATATCAACCGGCAGAGACTTCATAAAGTTAAGTGTCGAATAACCTGCGCCAAAATCATCCATGGAAATCACAAATCCAACCGCCTTTAACCTTTTAATCATGTCAATCAGGCGATCTGCATCCTGAAAAAATACACTTTCCGTAATTTCCAGTTCAATCTGCTCCGGACGCAGACCATATACCCCGCACAGAGTCTTCATACGCTCCGGAAGATGATCATCCATGAGATGCAAGCGGGACAAATTCACGGAAATCACCGGTACCTCTTTTCCTTCATCCAGCCATTTACGGATTAACCGGAAGATTTCTTCATAAACAAACTGGTCAATTTCCACAATGATTCCGGTCTGTTCGGCAAGAGGAATAAATTTCCCGGGCGGAACCAGACTGCCATCCTTATCTTTCAAACGAACCAACGCTTCTGCACCACTGATCTTTCCCGTGGTAATATCCACTTTAGACTGGAAATAAACACAAAAGCCTCCATTCTCCAACGCATCCGTCATAATTCGGTTCATAGTTTCTTTTTCGTTTTCACTGGTTTCGAATTTCTTGGTATACACATAAACTCCACCGGTTTCGTAAAAGTTTGACTTCGCTACATTCCGTGCCTTCATTGCCTTATCAATGCACCGGTTAATGTCAGTTTCTTCCGATGGAATAGCATAAGTACCACCGAAACAGTTAATGGTCATTCCTGTATACTGACATCTGAACTGTGCAGTCAATTCATTTGTATAGTGGTGAACCTTCTGTGAGATTGTCTCAACGGGGCATGAATTAATAATTAAGAATAAAATCATCTCCCTTTATCCGGCAGAACAGTTCTCCCTCTGACAGATTATGCTGGATCATCCGGGCAAACGCCTTCAGCACTTCGTCACCGACAACATAACCATACTCATCATTAATTCTTGCAAAATCCTGTATTCCAAGAAAAAGCAGTGCAAACGGCCTATTCTTACGTTTCAGAAGTTTTAATGCTTCCATACGGAACTTTTCATAACTCATCACACCGGTTAATCTGTCAATCCCCTTTATTCTCTGCAGGTAAGATGTCACATCAGATTTACAGATCACGAAATCATCCTCGAATCCGGTATCATGAATTCTCGTTGCTGTAATGGTATAGCTGTTACCCTCATCACTGTCATAGTATTCGACTTTGTTCTCTTCCATATCCGGTCTGCAGGTTTTCATCGGACAGTTTTCACACGGTGTATCCCTTCGGAACATAATTTCATAACACTTGATATTTTGGGGAAGATTTTTATAAGTCTCACGCATAGACGGACTTAAATAATATATTTCATGAGTGTGCAGATTGGAAACAAAATAATCAATTTTCTGTGCTTCCATTGCCATCCGGCCAACTTTATATTCATTTTCCAGTTCTATTTTTGTCTGGAAACGCAGAATGAAGCTGGATAGCATTCTTGTAATGCTACGCAGAGTAGAAATCTCAGATTCTGTAAACCCACGGTTTTCCCAAATTTCATAAGTTATCGCAAACCGCATTACATTACTTTCCCATACCGGAAATACAATACAGGAAACAGGTACTTTTGTTAACTTCTTAAATTCTTCGGTATAGTCCTTATATTTCGAATGACCGTCAGAAATCAGGTAATATTCGGGAAGAATTTCTTCCCCGGATAAGTTCGCAACCGGAAATGCTTCAATAATTTCAGAATCATTTTTATCATCTTCCCTTACCCATTTATTTGTCACCCGCATCACAATTGCAAGCGTATCATATTCACGTAAAATACACCTGTCATAATTAAAATAACGGCACACTTCCTCAAATACCATGTACAGAGATCTGTGCAGATCTTTCTCACGGCACAATGCGTCAAAACAATAATCAAACAATTCCCTGTTAACATGAGTCGTTGATTTATTTTCTGATTCGGAGAGTTTGTCCTGTTCACTAACCTTATCATATGTCTGACCGTGATAACCGGTATCCTGCTGCCCGCCGTCATAAAAGCAAAATGTGTTCTTTCCCTGTTTCTTTGCCTGCCACAAAGCAGAATCCGCATGCGCATAAAGGGTATCGGGATCTGCCCCGTCCTTTGGAAGAAATGCAACACCTGCACTAAATCCAATCATACTTTCATCACGAACCTGCACATATTTTTTGAGCCGGTTTCTCAGCTTTTGAATCAGTTTTTCAATCTTTTCCCTGTCTTCCAGTTCAGGACAGTAAACCAGAAAGATGTCGAACGCCATTCTTGCAACGATATCCTTCGTCATAAAATTAGTATGAATCTGACTTGCTATCTGCTTCAACAGAGAATCCGCATAGGTTTGCCCATACTGCTCGTTGATCCTGCAGAAATTATCCAGATCAATCAGAATCAACGTTCCCCGTTCGTTGATATCCTTAAGTCTCTCCAATATGCGCTGCTTGGCTGCATACCTGGTGTACAGCTTGGTCAGTTCATCTTTTTCTTTCATTTTGTTTACAGGTAGATTCGAATCATTTGTACTCATAAGTCCCCCCATGGCATCCATGCCATATTATTTACAGGTGTTAATGATTAACACTATCACTTTCCGTGGTTCTTTTTAAACTGTTTTGGCGTTACGCCCTTCCATTTCCGGAAAATCTTAATCAGATGACTGCTGTCAGAAAAACCGGTTTCCTGGCTGATATAACTTAAATCAAAATCTGTAAACAGCAGCAGATCCTCTACCTTGTTAATCCGGATAAATTCAATATACTCCTTACAGGATCTTCCGTAATACTGTTTAAAATTCTTTGCAAAATAAGAATAACTCATATTACACATATCTGCAAGGTCTTCCACGCGAATCTGCTCTCCGATATGGGCATCAATATAAGAAGTAATTCCACGAATGGAATCTGTTTCAAGATTCATCGCCATAGCCGTATCGGTATTAAAACCATTTTCACACCATATCCGCACCATCTGGACAATCAGTGAAGAAATCAGGCTGTGAATCACAATATCATAACCAAACTGTTTCTTTTGAATCTCCTCACGACATCTGCGGAAAATATCCCGTGCTTTCCAGGAACGAATTTTCTCCTCCTTAAAGCAGAATTCCACTTCCGGATTCTTATTGATGCTTTCCAGAATCATTTTTAACTCCGGTGCATAACTGTTCTCGGTATATAATTTACTGATATCAAATTTAATGACTTCATATTTGAGGTCAAAGTTGGTTGCCGTATAAATGGCATGCAGCGCCTCCGGCGGAAAAATCATCAGATCCCCGGGTTCTACCACAAAGGTCCGTCCATTGCAGTCGATCAGCCCTGTTCCCTCTACCATCAGAATCATTTCCATAAAGTAATGCCAATGGGACCGGATCGGAAACGGCATGCAGGATGTATCGTAATAAAATGCTTCATAAGGCGATTTTAATTTATCAGAGTATTCAAATAAGTATTGCATCACAAACCTCTTACGAATAGATTTATACAATTTTTGCGCAACTATATTATAGCGGATAATTATTTGCGGTGCTATAGTTTTATAGTAATATAGTAATGAAAGATACTTTTTTACGTTTTGGAAGGAATTTGTTATGGAATTTATTAAAGGAGTAACCTTCTCTCCCTTTTCTCCCAAAGGAAGTCTTCTTAACAAGGACACGAAAAGCAGTTTAAAGAATCTGATCGAGGGCACAAACGCGAATTATATCGTACTGGTTCCAAATGCATTGCAGGAAACTGCCCAGTCAGAGGAAATTGATTTTACCTCTGACGCGACTGTTCCCGACAAAGAACTGATCAGCCTGATTAATCATGTTCATAAAGAGGGACTGCATGTTTTTTTAAAGCCTACCGTAAACTGTAAGAACGGTACCTGGCGTGCACATATTAATTTTTTTGATGAGGATGTTCCCTGTGAACCCAAATGGAGTAACTGGTTTGCATCCTATACGAAATTTCAGCTTCACTTTGCTGAGATTGCTGAAAAAACCAAATGTGAAATGTTCAGTCCGGGCTGCGAAATGGTTATGCCCCAGCGTAGAAGCGCTGAGTGGCGTCAGCTCATCGCCGAGATCCGTAAGGTATACCACGGACTGATTACCTATAATACTGACAAATATCAGGAACATAACGTAGACTGGTGGGATTGTGTGGATGTGATTTCTTCCAGCGGGTATTATCCTCCCGACCGCTGGGAGCAGGAACTTGACCGTATTGAAGCTGTTGTGAAGAAGTTTAACAAACCTTTCTTCTTTGCAGAATGCGGTTGTATGTCCACACATGGTTCCTCCAAAGCACCGAACGACTGGACCGTACGTGGCGAGGTTGATCTGGACGAGCAGAAGGACTGGTATATCTCCATGTTTGAGGCATGCTGCAAGCGTCCCTGGGTTCAGGGCTTCTGCTTATGGGACTGGGCCGGCAAGCAATATCCCTTAGAAAAGGCCGCTACCCATAAAGGCTACGACATTTACGGAAAACCTGCACAGGACATTGTGAAGGCCAATTACAAAAGCTTTTAACTTCTTCCTTTTTCCCTATATGAAACCCGGCATCCTGTATACGCAGATGCCGGGTTTTCATTTTAACATTTTCGTAACTATTCAGTGCCATGCAAAGCAGCTTGCACTTATGATGCTTTATAAAATCAGATCAATCAAAAATCCGCATGCAATACCGATTACATAGAGAATAGCGGTAATTTTCAAATTCTCCTTCATATCCTCATTCACACGGAACAACACAAGCAGTCCGATTCCGGATCCCACAAGAAGTCCTGCCATCATGGATCCCATGGTAAGCAGTCCCTCCAGATAAAGCTGTGTAATCACAACAGAAGCCGCACAATTCGGAATCAATCCGATAAGTCCGGATAACAAAATTCCAATCGCCGGAACAGAAGTCATGAAGCTTCCGAGCTTATCCTCCCCCACAAGGGCAATCAGGATATTCAGTGCAAAGGAGATTACCACAATAAAAGCAAAAATCTGCAAGGTATGAACCAGCGCAGACTTAAAAATATTTCGCTCATCACAGTGGCAATGTTCGTGATCACACATATGATCAATGCGCATTTCGTCCTCTTCTTTTCCCTCACGGTGCAGAATCAGATCAATCACAAATCCTGCTACCATACCAATCGCAATTTTCATTCCCAGTATTTCAAAAATCAGAACCGGAGAAACCTGCTCTGAAATCAGAATCGGCAGCATTTCATCCGATGTGGATAAGAAAATCGAAATCAACGTTCCCAGTGTAATAATTCTTCCTGCATAGAAGTTCGCTGCCGCTGCTGAAAATCCGCACTGAGGAACCACTCCTAAAATACTTCCAACCACAGGTCCAAACCGTCCGGACTTCTTTACGAAATGTTCTGCCCTGCTGCCCGCCTTGTGCTCGATATATTCCATCAGCACATAGGTCAGGAATAAGAAGGGAAGAAGCTTGATTCCATCAATTAATGTATCCGTTAAAGCATCTAAAAACATATTCCTGTCACGCTTTCCTTTCTGAATATCCAAAACTTTTCCATATAAATCCTGCCATATGTCCTTACAAATGCAAATTAAACATTCATATTATCAAAATTTGTATGGCTCTAAATGGTTACATATGTCTTAGAATATACAACATGTCTAGATATCTGTCAAAGAATTCTCGCAAATCATAATAGCTATTTCAAATCACATTTGAAAGAACAACCATAAAATTCCAAACACGATAGGCTGATGTAATAAATAAATCAACAGGGAATGTCTTCCGATTACATCAAACACTGGGACTCTCCATGAGAACAGTTTACCCATCATGTCCTTTTTCTGTACAACTTGATAGAGATAAAATCCTGTAACAAACAGGAAAAACCATGGAAGCAGTGAAAAGTAGTCTGTAGAGAAAAAGCCTCTCTGCGGAAATCCAAGATATGTGGTCAGTAAATTCCGATAGAAGCCATCCGGTAATCTAAGCAGATTCCACTTCTCAAACCCCAAATAACCGGTATTCACATTCCTAAAAAGAAGGAACAGCAAAAAGCTTCCTGCAAGCCCGGCCTCTGCGCGAATCTTTAACAAAAATTTTTCCATGGGAATCAGCAGAAGCATACAGCTTCCGATCAGGGTAAGCACACCAAATACCACTCTGCTTTCAGGCATTACCAGCAGGGTAACAACTGTAATCAACAGTCCCGATCCAAATACAAGCAAGCCTCTCTTCAAATGATGATGTCCCAACGACCAGCAGAATCCAGATAACAGAATAAACGTCCAGCAGATGCTCTGCTGCCATACATATCCTTCCGGCCCGGTATATCCCGGAACCTTCTTTCCAAACAGAAAGACCAGATCCCAGCAGGTATGATAAAGGATCATGCTCAATAAAGTAATTCCCCGGATTGTGTCAAGCCCCGTAAAACGACTTACCTTTACTTTCTGAATTTGTATTTCTTGAGTTTGTGCTTTGTGTTTTTGCATCTTTGGAGCTTGTACTTGTGCTTCCTGTTCTTGTGCTTCCTGAGCTTGTGTTTTGTGTATTTGCATTTTCCGGACTTGTGCTTCTTGTGTTTGCACTTCCTGTATTTGTGCTTCTGCTTGTGAGGTATTTATGTTGTTTGTGTCTACTTCTGTCATTCTTCCTGCTCTTTCCCTTTTCCCCAGTCCTTTTGGACATATTCTGGTTTATTTCTGCATTTATATCCAGAAATTCTTTGATTTATGGATATTATAGCTTGATTGATTCTGTTTATGTCCAATTTACATCAAAATAAGCCTATATCGCAATCCTATTCTCTTGATTTTGGATATAAATTGATTTTTAAGTCATTATATATCCAAATCAAGAACCATACCTCTCCCTAACTTACTAGCATACCATCATACTATTATGCTTTGTCTATTTCAATCTACATTCTCATAATTGCTGCTATACAGCTTTTCTTTTGCTCATGTAATTACTTAATAATATAAACTACGACATATCACGACATATGTTCTCCTGTTTTCCTAAATATGGGCTTTCATCGTCCGTATCATAAAAATTTGCATGACTCTGAATTATCGCCGAATCATTACACATTTCCAATATACACAACACCAGATTTCCTATATAATAATGTCGATAGGAAACAATGATATATAGTAACCTATCATAACATCCATAGTAACCAATGACACATATAGGATAGAATAGGATATTAATATTATAATTTAGTATTGTAATCTAATTTCATACACCATTGATATCATGATCAAATCAAAATAGAAATGAGGTCCCGCAATGCGTATTGATAAATTTTTAAGCAATGCCGGCGCCGGTTCCCGGAGCCAGGTCAAGGCAGATTTAAAGAAAGGGCTTGTTCTCGTAAACAGACAGGCTGTCCGAAGTGCGGATTTTCAGGTGGATCCGGCAGTAGATACCATCACCTTTAAGGGAAAGGAGCTTTCCCTTCCGGGCAATCGCTACTATATGCTGAATAAGCCCATGGGATATGTCAGTGCTACCGAAGATCCCAAAGAGCAGACCGTTCTCGACCTGTTTCCTGCTGAGCTTCGTAAGGATTTATTCCCGGTAGGACGGCTGGACAAGGATACGGAAGGACTGCTTCTTCTTACGAATGACGGAGCTTTATCCCATCAGTTGATTTCCCCGAAAAAGGAAATCTACAAGACCTACCTTGTGACCTGTGAAAAGGCTGTAACCAAAGAGGATCTGCTTCGATTGGAAACAGGAGTGAATATCGGAGAAGATACCCTTACCCTTCCTGCCAAAACAAAAGCAACCTCTGATGACCATATTATCTATCTCTCCATCTGTGAGGGTAAATTCCATCAGGTAAAACGTATGCTGCAGGCAACCTGTAATAAAGTCACCCGGCTGAAACGTGTATCCTTTGGACCGTTGTCTTTGGATCGTACGCTTCAACCGGGTGCATATCGTGTCTTGTCTGAGGACGAGGTTGCGCAGCTGCGCCATGCCTCCTCAAAATAACATATGATTTTACAGATTTTGGGGATCAAAGCAGAGCTCTTCCATGGTACCATGAGAAGCAATCTCATAATCAAGCTTCATACCATCCAGTTCTATGGAGTCCTGCTTTGTTACTGCTGTGTCATTTAAAATCTCTTCCATGCATTGAAGCAGATCGTTCAGATACTCCTTTTTTAACGGCATGTACACTGTCTGCCAGACATGGCCGGGATAAATCTTCATATCCTCCACATCCTGCGTGTATTGCATGAGATGAAGCAGATTCTTCCTGTACTCATTTAAGGAAGTGGAATGAGGAAGCTGCAGCCAGATCCGGCAGGATCCAAACGTATCTCCCGAAAACATCATTCCATTTTCTCTGTCGAGAAATACCATACTTCCCAGTGTGTGACCTGGACAGGAAATCGCTTCCAGCTTCCGGTCTCCTAACGAAAAGGTATCGCCATCCTTTATATCTGTGAACCACTCCGGTCTCACATGTGGCGGAAGAATCGAAAGATCCTTGCAGTCCATATAGACCGCGCATCCCTTCTCCACAAATTCCTGCAACGCAATTCCTGTATGATCCAGATGACCATGTGTAATCAATACATCAATCGGAAGCCGGGTAATCTTCCGCACCTCTTCATAAAGTCCCGGTGCATTTTCCAGCGTGTCAATCAATGCTGCCCGTTCACTTCCCAGATAAAGCCAGGCATCCACATAGCCAAATGCCGGTGCTTCAGGATCCTGCTTTCCGATTTCTTTAAAGTTGTACAGATTCTCTGTATATTTGCTGCATTCAATTGTGTCCATATCTGCACCTCTGTTTCCTGATAAACCAACTATCGCTCTTCACGGAAGTAAGCCAGTCCCAGACTTGCGGGCGGCTGATTCTCGCGCTTGCTGCGCATACTGGTAACAATCAGTACAAGTAACGTTACGACATAAGGAATCATCTTGTATAATTCCTGATTTTCCATATGATCCATACCGGTAGGAAGATACAGGTACAAGATGTATAATCCACCAAACAGGAAGGAAGCAAGTACGCTCACATTCGGTCTCCAGATCGTGAAAATAACCAGTGCAATGGCAAGCCATCCTCTGTCACCAAATGCATCATTCGACCATACACCACATGCATAGTCCATAACGTAATACAGACCGCCAAGTCCTGCAATCATACATCCGATACAGGTTGCCATATACTTATACTTCGTTACGTTGATACCGGCTGCATCTGCGGTATTCGGGCCTTCTCCTACAGCTCGCAGATGAAGTCCGACACGCGTCCGGTTCAGCACATAAGAAGCGACAAATGCAATAATTACTGCAAGGTATGCCAGAAATCCATAAGACAGGAATAATTTTCCAAACCAGCCAAGCTTTCCCGCAAAGGGAAGAGATTTGCTGAAATAGCTGCTTGTTGTGGAAAGCGCAATGGACGGAACGTCACTGGCTACCAGCTTGATTAAGGAACCACCGAAGAAGTTACCAAAACCTACACCGAAGGTTGTCATGGCAAGACCGGTTACGTTCTGGTTTGCTCTTAAGGTTACGGTAAGGAAACAGTAAAGCAGTCCCATCAACAGGGAACCGATCAGGCAGCAAAGCATCGGGATCAGAATAATCAGCACCGGATTTGCTGCGGATGGATCGGACAGGGAACGTTCATAAATAAAGGATCCAATCACACCGCTGATACCGCCAACGTACATAACACCGGGGATTCCCAGGTTTAAGTTACCGGACTTTTCGGTAATGATTTCACCGGTACTTCCATACAAAAGAGGAATACCCTGTACAATTGCTCTAGGAATAAATGCAAGTAAAAAGTTCCACATGATTACTGCTCCTCCTTTTCTGTTTTCTTACGGAACTGAAGCCGGTAAGTAATAAAGAATTCACATCCGATGATAAAGAACAGGATAATTCCCGTCAGAATATCGGAGTAGGAATGATTCAGTCCAAAGTTTGTTGAAATCTCGCTGGCACCACGATCCATAAATACGATCAGCAAGCTGGAAAAGATCATGGTAAACGGATTAAACTTGGACATCCAGGATACCAGCACGGCCGTAAAGCCCTGTCCACCTGCAATCGTTGTGGTTACGGTATGGTTGATTCCACCTACCAGTAAAAGACCAACCAGACCACAGATCGCACCGGATAAAATCATGGTACGGATAATAACCTTTTCTACCTTAATGCCAACATATTTCGCAGTATTTTCACTTTCTCCAACAACACAGATCTCATATCCATGCTTACTGTAGCAGATGTAAATATGCATAAAGATCGTAACAACAACTGCCACGATAATCGTTAACAGATATTTGGAACCGAATACCTGCGGAAGCCATCCCACATTTGAGTTCTGATTGATAATACCAATCTTACCGGAACCCTTCGGTACTTCCCATACAATCGTAAAGAACGCAACAAGCTGTGTTGCGATATAGTTCATCATCAGGGTAAACAGTGTTTCATTTGTATTCCATCTTGCTTTAAAGAACGCCGGAACAAAGCCCCAGAGAGCACCCGCTGCAATACTTGCAAGAATCATACAGAAGATTACAATGCCGTTTGGCAGCTTGTCTCCAAGACAGATCATACATGCGGCTGCCGCAAGACCGCCGATCAATACCTGTCCCTCTCCACCGATATTCCAGAATTTCATCTTAAATGCCGGAGTCAGCGCCAGGGCGATCAAAAGCAGAATCGATACATTCTGAAAGGTAATCCACGTCTTACGGACGGATCCGAATGCACCTGCCACGATGGATTTATACACCTCCACCGGGTTAATTCCTGTTGTAATGGTTGTAATAATACCACAGAGAATCAAAGCAAGGATAATTGCCAGTGCACGGATTCCGATTGCCTGATACCAGGGAAGCGCATCACGTTTTACAATATGAAAAAGAGGTTCTTTATTCTTCTCCTTCATGATTCTTTTCACCTCCCACTCTGGTCATCATCATTCCGACCGTGTTTTTATCTGTTGTTCTGGCATCTACAATGCCGCTGACCTGTCCACCGCAAAGCACCAGGATTTTATCGGATAATTCCAGCAACACATCCAGATCCTCGCCAACGAAGATTACGGCAACACCCTTCTTCTTCTGCTGGTTTAACAGATCATAAATGGTATAGGAAGAATTAATATCAAGTCCACGCACCGCATACGCCGTTAATAATACGGTCGGTGCAGAAGCAATTTCACGTCCTACCAAAACCTTCTGAACATTTCCACCGGAAAGACGGCGGATCGGAGTCGTAATACCCGGTGTTACCACTTCAAGATTCTCTACGACATCATTGGCTAACTGCTTGGGCTGCTTCCGATCGGTAAATGGCGAATGTCCCTGACGGAAGGAACGGAGCATCATGTTGTCTGCAAGGTCCATATTTCCTACCAGTCCCATACCAAGACGGTCCTCCGGAACGAAAGAAAGGGAAACTCCCATCTCTGCAATCTTTCTCGGATCCATGCCGATCAGCATTTCCCTGGAGCCATCATCCTCTACATAAGCTATGGTTCCGGCTTCTGTAACCTGAAGCCCGGCAATCGCTTCAAGAAGCTCCTTCTGTCCACAGCCTGAAATTCCGGCAATACCAAGAATTTCTCCGCTGTTTGCAGTAAAGGAAACATCCTGCAGCTTCACAACACCCTCTTCATTACGAACCGTAAGTCCCTCAACCTCAATACGGGGCTTCGGATTCACGGGATCCGGTCTGTCTATATTTAACGTTACGGTATGACCTACCATCATATTGGTCATTTCCGTTACATTTGTATCCTTTGTTTTCATACAGCCGATGTACTGTCCACTTCTAAGAACAGCCACACGGTCTGAGAGCGATTCTACTTCATGCATTTTATGGGTGATAATGACAATCGCTTTTCCATCATCACGCATCTTCCTGAGAACACGGAACAGTTTTTCCGTTTCCTGCGGAGTCAAAACTGCCGTAGGCTCATCCAGAATCAGGATGTCCGCACCACGATATAACACCTTGACAATTTCTACGGTCTGTTTCTGTGAAACCGACATATCGTAGATCTTCTGCTTGGGGTCTACCTCAAACCCATATTTCTGACAAATTTCTTCCACTTTTTTAGTGGCTTCTTTCAAATTAAGTTTACCCGGGAGTCCAAGGATAATATTTTCTGTTGCAGTCAATACATCAATCAGCTTAAAGTGCTGGTGCACCATACCAATACCAAGATCAAAGGCATCCTTCGGTGATTTAATCACCGCTTCCTTTCCATTGATAAAGATCTGGCCCTCGTCCGGGAAATAGATTCCGGAGAGCATATTCATCAATGTGGTTTTACCACTACCATTTTCTCCAAGCAGTGATAAAATCTCACCCTTGTAAATATCGAGGTTCACCTTATCATTTGCAACTACGGAGCCAAAGGTCTTCGTAACATTTCTCATTGAAACTGCTGCGGTTTTGGTTTCCATTACTTGTCTCCCTTCAACTTAAGTAAACGTAAGTACTCTATTCAAATCAAAAAGCGGCGCGGCGAAAATCGCTGCGCCGCTTTTGGCATTATTCATTCTGTCAATTACACGACTTCAAAATTCAATTAGAATGCGGTATCCAGCAGAGTAATTCCATCGATCTGTACATTAAAGTACGGAGCGGAACGGAACTGGATATCAGACTCATGGAAGTATCCATCAAGAACTACTTCATGATCCGGTGTATAATCCGGATCGGTATCGATATCAGCTTCATAGCTGCTTAATTCAGCACCCTCTACGGTAAAGGTAGTAATATCATATACATGTACATCACCGGCAATAAGCTTTGCCTTAGCTGCTTCAACTGCTTCTGCAGTACCGGCTGCCACAGCAGTACCATACTCGGTTAATTCAACGGAACCGGTCTCAAGAGATCCACACCAGTCTGTATCAATGGCAGTACCATCTGCTACACACTTGATTGCATATTCGAAGTAAGGCTCCCAGTTGATCTTGGAAGATACAAGGAATGTGTTCGGGCAGGCACTTGCTGTGCTTCCGTTGTAAGATACGTTCGGAACACCTGCAGTTTCACATGCGGTAGGAGCACCCATGGAGTCTGCATGCTGGCTGATTAATACACATCCATCATCGATCAGTTTATTAGCGCCTTCCTTTTCAGCAGTCTCATCATACCAGGATCCTGTAAAGGTTACTTCCATGGTAGCGGAAGGACATACGGAACGTGCGCCTAAATAGAAAGAAGTATAACCGGAAATAACTTCTGCATAAGTAAATGCACCAACATATCCGATCTTAGCCTGTTCAGCAGTGATGTCGCCATTGTCGATCATCTCATTTAACTTCATACCTGCAACGATACCTGCAAGATAACGTCCATCATAGATCGAAGCAAATGCATTATGGAAATTGGAAAGGTTCTCTGTGTGAGCCTTCGTACCTGTTGCATGGCTGAACTGTACATCCGGATATTCCTTAGCAGCTTCGATTACATAATCCTCATGTCCAAAGCTGTCTGCAAAAATGAAGTTACATCCTGCATCTGCAAGTTCACATGCTGCATCATAACATTCCTGTCCTTCAGGGATGTTGGTCTTGATTAAGTACTCAATACCAAGCTTCTCACAAGCTTCCTTAGCTGCGTTTAAGAAGTTCAGGTCATAGGTGGAATTCTCATCATGTAAGAAGATGAATCCGGCCTTAACGCCTGTTACCTGTGCTGCGTCTGCAGTAGCATCTTCTGCATCTGCGGTTTCTTCTACCGCTGCATCATCTGTTGCTGCATCCTCTGTTGCTTCTGTGGTTGCTTCAGTATCAGTGGCAGCAGTATCTGTGGAAGATGCACATCCAGCGAGAGTACCGATTGCCAGTGCCATAACTGTAAGCAGACTAACGACTTTCTTTCTCATAATTTCTCCTCCTGTATATTTCCCACTTAACGGGGTGGTTTAAACAATAGAAGTATAGGCATCCTAAACTGCCGTTGTCAAGAGAATTTCTCAAAAATATAAGGAAAACTAACGAAAAACAATTTCGCCGGTCGCTGCATCCATGCTCTCTACAATCGCAAGCGATTCGACACGCACTCCCTTCTCACGGATCAGATCGCCGCCCTTTTGGAAGCCCTTTTCCACTGCAATGCCGACTCCCTCTACTGTTGCACCGGCATCCTTTACAATCTGTAAAAGTCCTTCGAGCGCACAGCCATTTGCCAGAAAATCATCAATAATTAAGATATGATCCTCCGGTTTAATAAACTTTTTGGACACAATGACATCATAGATTTTTTTATGGGTAAAAGACTGGATCTTCGTGGAATATACTTCTCCATCGATATTTAATGACTGCGTTTTCTTCGCAAAAACAACAGGAACATGAAAATGCTGGGCTGCCACACACGCAATCCCGATACCGGAAGCCTCAACGGTTAAAATCTTTGTAATCGGACGGTCTGCAAAGAGCCGTGCCCATTCCTTTCCCATCTCATTAAACAGATCAATGTCCATCTGATGGTTTAAAAAAGAATCTACCTTTAATACATTTCCTTCTTTTACTACTCCGTCCTTACGGATGCGTTCTTCCAGTAATTTCATGTCTGTGCAGTCTCCTCTTTTGATCATTTCCCATTTCATTAAACGGGATGTTTCTATTATAAATAGGTTACAGATACTTTTTCAAGTCACGATTTACGAAAAACAACCTTCTGTTGTAAATAATAGCTTGCAAAGAATAAAACGGTATCTACCACGATCTTCACAACCGCCTCAGGAAGAACCGGAAGCAGCATCACTCCGCCGGTACAAAGCAGCGCACTCATAGTCATCTGCGCAACTGCAAGCAGTGCATATTGCAGTGCTGCTTTTCCGGGATTTTCCTTACTTTTGAACACAACTTTATAATTAATTGCATAATTGTACGTTGCAGAAACAATTCTGGCAAGCACCGTACATAACGCTACATAACCGGTCATGCTGTTACGCAGGAAATGACACAGGATCGTAAACAATAGCAGATCAATAATACTGGAAGAAAACGATGCCAGCGAATATTTGAGGAATCTTTTTCCCAAAATGGCATAAATCTTCGCCGAATCCGAAACCGTACGGAAATGTGTCTGATGATTCTCCCTGGAATCATAAATGGTCTCGATCGGGATCTCAAGAATCGGATAATTGGCGGATGCATCCAACAGCATCTGCATTTCGAACTCAAACCGGTCATACGAAACGCCAAGCATTTCTTTCATAAGTCCCAGCGGAATTCCTCTTAAGCCCGTCTGGGTATCATGAACCTTCGTACCGGCAATATAGGAAAACACCGAGATCGTGATGGTATTTCCGAACCGGCTCTTCCACGGAATATTCTCGCCATCAAAGGTACGCATACCAAGAATCAGAGATTCCGGATGTTCATTCAGTCCCTCCGCAATGCTCTGAATGGCTGTTACGCTGTGTTGTCCGTCCGAATCTGCAGTCACACAGCCGACCACATCCGGAAAATGCTCTATCACATAGGAGAAGGCCGTCTTCAAGGCCCGTCCCTTACCCTGATTCACTTCATGGGAAAGGGAGATCAGCTTATCCGGAAGCAGATCCTTTGCCTGATCAAAAAATGTCTGATATGCCGGACCACTCCCATCGTTTACCAGTAAAACCGGGCCAAACGGATAATCCTTCAAGGTATTCAATAATTGTAAAAGACGCTCATCCGGTTCATAGGATGGAATAATTAATGGGATCATACCCTGTTCACCTTTCCTTTTGATTTATCCCCCAATAAAAGATACCAAAACCTTTAATACTCCTGCAAGCAGCATCACCCAGATGGGATTCATGTGCTTTTTTTGCAGCAAAAAGACGCAGATACCAAAGATCACAATGAGACTCCACTTCGTTCCGGCCAGGGTAATCACTGCATCGTTTCCCCAGAACGCCGTTATCAGAATCGAAATTCCGGCAGAGGCAATCATTGCCACAATACATGGACGAAGCGCTGTTAACACGCTTTGAAACAGATTCAGACTCCGGTATTTCAGGTACAGCTTTGCAATAATCGTAACAATGATGCAGGACGGAAGAATACTGCCTGCAGTTGCTACCAAAGCTCCACCGACCCCCGCGATCCGTAATCCAATAAATGTAGCGGAATTCACCACAATCGGTCCCGGCGTCATCTGGGAAATCGTAATCAGATCCGTAAATTCGGACATCGACAGCCACGGATGTTGTATAACAACCTGCTCCTTAATCAGAGGCAGGGCTGCATAACCACCACCGAAGCCAAACAATCCCATCTGCAAAAAGCTTAAGAAGAGTTCAAGATAAATCATCCTTGTGCCTCCTCTTCTGAATCAGTCCACGGATCAGACCTATCAACCCGCTTGCAAGAATCAGATAAACCACATTGATTTGTAAAAATATGGATAACGCAAAGCTTACCAGCATAATGGTAATCGAGAGCCCGTTTTTACCATGTACAATGCCTGCTCCCATTTCATAGGTCACACAGGCAATCACGGCTCCAACGCCTGCCTGCATTCCCTCTAACATCTGACTGACAAAATAATTCTCCCGGAAGGCTTCATAACAGGCTGAAACCACGGAAATAATGATAAAAGGCGGAATAATCGTTCCCAGAATCGAAACCAGTGCACCCGTTAAGCCAGCCAGCTTATAGCCGACAACAATCGCTCCGTTTACCGCCATCGGTCCCGGCGCAGACTGTGCAATGGCGATCAGGTCCAGCATTTCTTCTTCCTTAATCCACCCACATTCATCAACGAACTTTTTCTTCATCAGGGAAACAATGACATATCCCCCTCCGAAGGTAAAGGCACTTAAATAAAGTGTAGACAGAAATAATTTTAATAACACTTTATTTCTGGATTCCATATGGTTCCTTCCTCGTATCGTTTTACTTATTCATTCTCAACAATCATCTGGCATACCTTCATTGCTTCCAGTGCCCGTAAATGGCTTTCTCTGGTAACGCCTGCACAACAGGATGCATCCACATGAATCGGAATCTCCGGGAAGAATGCTTTCAGAACCATCGCATTCGAAATCACACAGATATCCGTACATAAACCAACAAGGGTAATACTTTCAATTGCTTCCTGCTTAGAAAGAGTGTGGATCCTTTCCGGTAACCGGCTGCTGCCGAAGGTTTCTTTCATGACCGGCTCCGTAGAAATCAGATCTGCAATTTCTTTATGGATCTGCCAGCCTTCGGTATTTACGATACAATGCGGAACCGGAAGATTTTTTCCTTCCTGTGTCGTCAGGTAATTTTCATAATGGGTATCCTGCGTGGCAAGTACCGTTCCGTCAAATCCCTTGATCTTCTCTATCACTTTTGGAACAATCGCAACTGCTTCTGCTGTTCCCAATGCTCCGTCAATAAAATCATTCTGCATATCAATAACAATCAGTAATTTCATTCGATTACTCCCCTG
>CAVHRK010000066.1:0-12785 GCA_963638365.1 Anaerobutyricum sp.
TTCACTATCTGACCAAAATCCTTGGTCAAATAAAATCGATGTGCACTTTTTTCAATTTTTTCTTCACATAATCCAGTTGCCAAAAGCCAAAACTTAATTGATTTTACCATTTTGCTTCCGACGCCCAAACGCTCCATTACATCATCACGGCTAAAAATATCCGGATACTGTTCCACGCAGCGCATACCCTTGCGAAGCCATCCTTCTCTAAAATTAAAAGACTCATTTCCTTTTAGTTTTACTTTTAATAATTTGTTACTCATTTTTTGAATATCCCTTTCCTCGAGGCAATAATACTCTTCTCATAAAACAACCGCCTGGATAGTGATTTATACACTCGTAACAATGAATGCATTTTTCTTCATCAATTACATACCTATAATCACTGTCACCAGGTCCATTTTTTATCAACTTAATTGCATTATGTTTGCATGCATTTTCACAAGCATGGCACCCAACACACAATTGGTATTTGGTAATTTGATTTTTAAATTTTTGTTCAATTTCAGCTGTCCTGGTTCTTGCGGCAATTGGCGTTTTAAGAATAGTTATTCTTAGTTCCGTATTACCCACTCTTCCTTGTAATTTCATAATAGGAATTCCTGTACGAGAATCCAAAATATATACTTCTCCCAAACGCTCTTTTCCCATCTCGAAATTCAATTTTCCAAAAGATTTAAATAGTTCATATAAGTCTTTTGAAATTGGTTTGTTCAACGAATAGTTAAAACTTAAATTATCGGTTGCACAAGGCTTAAAATCTATTACGACATTTTTACTAAGTTCAATACCATCTCCACCTTGTCTCGCTTTCCATCCACCATTAGTGACATACTCTTCCGGATCTGTTTTTCCCATTTTTTTAGCAAATTCATAAAGAATCTTGTAAAACTTGTCATACAATTCCGGCATATAAATCGCAGACAAAAACTGCGACCATAAACTATTATTAGGACAAAGCCAACATCCCACTCGCGTATACCCCAAACGATACGCATTGTTAAAGTCTATCTCCGTCTCCATCAAATAAAGCCATATATCATAATCCAGCCAGTCAATAATTGGAGACGCAACCAGCTGCTTACTAATTTTCTTTCCCTCTGATGACCGTTCATAACTGTTTCGACTTGTCGACTCACTTCTCCTAATGCCATAAAAGGTCAAAACTCTTTTTTTATCCGCAAATGTTCTTTTAATTTTGTCTCCTATAAATCCTGTTTTAAAAATAGTACAGCACCAACGAAGCGAGCGACTAGGAGGTCCAAACTGCTCACAAAGATTAAAGAAATCCTGTTCTTTGTTTTCTGCTCTTAATACCGGAGTTTTGCGATTTGCTTTTTTAAATCTTTCAATATATTCGTAAGTATGCGGGAATTCCAGCGTAGTATTTCCAAAAAGATGAATGATTGAAGGATTGCCTAAAGCTTTTCTAACCAAATCGCTTACTACTGTTGAATCTTTTCCCCCAGAAAAAGATACAAATGCTGCGCAAGTTTCATCATTGATATACTTCTTTGAAAAATCGTTTATGAATTGCTTTGCTTCAGAAACCATCTCGTTAAAGCGTCCACTATTAGCTCTTCTCCACCGATTCATATACTGATTGAAAAAGTGATATGTATTCTGAGCTTCATATTGTGCCAGTTTCTCTCGAACTACATTTGGATCTTTTTTAATTGCTTCAGCTATTGAGAATGTTATTTTCTTACCATTCACATAATAGCGATTCCCTACTCCATTCCAAACAGAATCTTCAACAAAAGCCAACGGTTTATCAAGCAATATTTCAAGCAAAAGGCGCTCTTCCGGAAATACCGGTCTTACATCTGAAGTAAAATATTTACCTTTCGCATGACATTCTGGACATATCTCCTCATATATTGGCACATTACAATTCTCACACCAGTATAATTTGCTTTCCACCTTTGTTCTATTTCCACATATAGGACATTCACTTTTATTTACTTCCAAATCACATTCTGGACAGTGATATCGAATCATAAATTAAATCCCTTTCAGTTTGTCTTTGCATTTGAAGAATCGACAAACTCCATAATATCTTCTGTCGAACACTGCAAAGCCCCACATATTTTTCCTAGTACTTCTGTTGTCACATCCTCATCCCTGCTTAATTTGTTCATAGCATAAGATGTCAGATCTGCCATTTTCTGCAAATCCTTCTTTTTCATGTCTCGATCAAGTAATAAATGCCACAATTTTTTGTAACTAACTGTCATTAATCTTTCCTCCACAACAACTTATAAGAAGTTGAGAAACTCTGTCAATCAGATACTCAATTTTAACATTTTTTCGTTCATTTCTCAAGATTATTTTTGAAATATCAAAACTTCTTTTGAATTCTCTTATGCTAATTCATAGTTCACCTTCATCTCACCTTCACATTTACTTCATATCAGAGAATAAATTTAAGTTCCCGTCCATACAATAAATATCCTCATCCATCAACTTTACACATTTCATAATACTCACACATCACACAAAAGCACCTGTACTGTTTTTCTTCTTTCCACAAATCTTGCAAATCCAATATTTTCATTTTTCAATTTTCTGCATTCACTGCCTGCTTCTTTTTCACATCAAACCGATACTCCAACACATAGCCCAAAATATCTTCTGCATCCATACAGAACTCAGCAGCAACCGCTCTTATCTCATCGGTAATATTCTCCTTGTTTTCTTCTTGGAACTTTTCAATCTCTTCTCCATGAAGCAGGAATTCGCTGATTCCATTTGGTGTTGCTCCAAGTTTTTTCATCAATCCCTGCGAAGCATGATTATCAATTTCCACCCTTGCTCTAAAGTATCGTATGCCGGTTAATCTGTGCATTGCCTGCATCAACAACGGTAAGGCTTCCGTTCCATAGCCCTTGTGGCATTCTTCCGGTTTTAATTCTATCGCCAGCTCCCAATCGCCCTTTAATGAATAAAAGAATAGCACAGTAGCAGTCCCATTATTGGTACTCCTACTGTGCTACTTAGTCTTTTTAATAATAACATCTCAGATTATTTTTGAATTTACATTTTACTTGGGTGGATACTGATTCAATAATTCCTGTCACGCCCTCTGTTCTCTTACACATCTACTATTTTATCAGTTTTTCCAATATGATCCTTTTGTTCTTCTCATGCAGATACGCCAGATTCAACTTTGACTTTTGATATTTCAAATATGTTCCTTCGGTCTTATCTACAAGCATCTTAGTAAAGAATCTCTCCCAGCTAAAATATGTCTGGCTTTCTATATAATTCTCCGGCACCTCCAGAATTCCTCTTACCTCTTTATCTTCCACCAGTCCCGAACTAAGAATGATCCACTCAAAGGATTCCGGCAAATACAATTTAATATTGCCATTTTTCAAGGCAGTCTTATATAGTACATCCATCTCCGGTCCAATTGCTGCTCCATCTGCTATGACACAGATCTTTTTCCCGGCAGAATCTGACAATTTAGAAAACAATTTCGTTTTGCCACCGGCACTTTCACACTCAATACCATAATCACTGGCTACTGACTTAAAAAACTCATATCCTGAATTTGTATCTTCAACGATTATTTTTTCTGGTTTAGACAACGGTTCATTGCCTACTGGATAGATTTTATACATCTCCTGATACACTCTCTGGGTATTCTGATACTTCCCAGATGAATGCAAACCATATATTTCCTCAACACTATACGGCAGATTATAAAGATTTTCTCTCGTTATGATAACAAAATAATTATCTGACACCTTTACTGCCTCTGCAAATTCCCTGGTTCTTATAAAATAATTTTCTTCATCAATAAACATAATGCTTCCGACCATATTTTGAAGCAAAATCTGCCACATGCTTCCCTCAAGAACCCTGCAAGGCACGTCACACACAATATCAATTCCACTTGAATTTCCAAGATCTGCAAACTGTCTGACCATATTAATCAGGATAGTTTTCCCTGTAGCGCTGTCACCCTTTATGATCGTTATATTCCGTTTGATTTCAAATTCATAATGCAGCCGGTTGTTTTTTACAATGACTTTGTGTTTACCTTTCATATATTCACCTACACGTATTTACCCGCAACCTCAATAAATTCCTTCATATCATGAATCACATTTCCGGTATTCAATAGCTTGGCCTCAAATTTCTCATTGCCAAAGTCCATAATATGATGCAAATTGATGGTCAGATCTTTTGACTGTGCAATTTCTAATATCCATTTGGCGCAATTATCTCCACATGCAGATGCATTAAACACGTTTCCGGTCTCATCAAATGCCATAAGTATTAACGTCTTCACGCCTCCGGATAACTCTTTTGTTGAAATCGGCCCAAGTACCGGGCTTTGTATAAGATGAGGTCCAACCACCTCGGATTTATCAATATCTTTAATCATTTTAACGGATAATTCATTTGTTATCCATTCATCTTCATATGTGTTATCAAAATATACCGGAGGATGGTAGATTGCTTTTTCCATATCCCCTAAATATATATTCAACATAGGGCACCTCCATATTCCTGCTTAAGCTTTTATTTTCAAAAGGAGCCATGCTATTTAATCTAAATATGCCATGACTCCTTTCTTTTGCAATTATGAAATTATCGTAACTATTAGAACTCCATTAATACAACTTCGCTCCTGCCGGAATATGGTTATCCACCATCAGCAGGTTAAGCTTTTCCTGTCCGTCTTCTTCGCAGATTGCGCTTAACAACATACCGCAGGAATCAATTCCCATCATGGCTCTCGGAGGAAGATTGGTGATTGCGATCAGTGTCTTGCCAACCAGTTCTTCCGGCTCATAGTAAGAATGAATGCCGCTTAAGATCGTACGATCCTTTCCAGTTCCATCATCCAGGGTGAACTGAAGAAGCTTCTTGCTCTTCGGAACAGCCACACACTCTTTCACCTTAACAGCCCGGAAATCGGACTTACTGAAGGTTTCGAAGTCCACGGTTTCCTCGAATAACGGCTCAATCTTCACCTTGGAGAAATCGATCTTGTCATTCGGTGTAAAGAATCCGTTATTGTCGGATGTCTGTGCAGATCCCTCTGCTCCAACTTCGCTCTGTGCCTTGGAAGCCCTCTTGTCGCTGTCTAACGATTTCATCGTCGGGAACACTAAAGAGCAAGCTATACTATTCGATATTATTAAGTATTATAGCCATTTTGTTGTTTTCTTAGGGCTTATTATAAAGTATTATCCTGTACCCTGCAAGCCAAAATTGTAGTAATCATGTAATAAAACATCTTTTTTGTAGTACGATTCACACATTCAATTTTAAGGACTCTTCCCTAAAATATATCTAAACTGTGTGATAGTTTTTCTATTGCTTCTGTTTTCTTTGCGTCTGTGACCTCCGCATATATATCCATCGTTGTTTCAATATTTGCGTGTCCCATAACAGCCTGAATGACTTTAATATTTGTTTCCTTTTCGCAGAACCTCGTACAAAAGGTATGCCTTAAATGATGACAGGAAAAATTAGGAATGATAATCGGCTGCCGTCTTTGCTTCTTGGCATTAACAACTTCTTCTGCATTATAGTTTTCAAGTATCCTTTTTATCGTCCGATTGATTGTCTGTGGATTATGAATGTTCCCAAACCGATTGCAAAAAATGAATCCTGTCATACCATCAATTTCTGTACTGCTGAAACCATTTTCTTTCTGTACCTCGTATTCTTCTTTGAATGCGTCATAAACTGCATCCATCATTGGAACATTTCGGATACCCGCTTCTGTCTTTGGAAGCGAAACAGCAAATTCTGACTTTCTGGTTTTGCCTGTGTCTCTTGCATAATATGTGACTGCATGATTGATACTAATAAGTCGATTTTCAAAATCTAAATCTTCCCATCTTAATCCAATTACCTCTCCTATCCTGCATCCCGTCCCAAGTAAAACTGTGAATAACGGATGCCAATGATAGAAAACCGGATTGTTCGCAGTATAATTCATAAATGCTCTTTGCTGTTCTACCGTCAAAGCATGTCTTACGCCTTTGTTCTTTCCTGCTTTCCGTTTAATCTCTGCCATAACACCATCGGAAGGATTGGTGCGAATTATATCATCACGCACTGCCAACTGAAACGTAGGGTGAAGTATTGTATGAATGGTATCAACGGTATTAGCCTGCAAATTCTTCTCATTCAAAAGGTAATAATAAAAGTACATTACATCTGAATATTTAATTTCTCCGATTTTACGCTGTCCAAATCCATCCCTTACAAAATGATTATACATATACAAGTAATTGGAACGTGTTGTCCTACGCAAATCATACTTTGTTGACATATACCTATCAAATACAAAATTCAAAGTTGCCTCACCAGCCACATAAACGTCTAATCCATCCAACTGATTTTTTATTAAATCAGCTTCTTTTTTTCTAAGTGTCTGTAAATCTTTGGCATATACGAATCTACGCTTTTTGAACGGATCTGTGTATGTATAAACATATGAATTATCCGTTCTCTGAGATTCCCCCTTCCTTAATGCTCTGCCTCTGTTATCTTTTCTTGCTTTTGCCATCTCTTCTCCTTTCCTCAAGGAAAGAGATTTTGCACCTCTGCATCCGGTGTCTGAAGCAATAATTTAACACCTGTATGCAACAACTGAGTTATGGTCATTCCGTGACTGTCCGCATATTCTCGTAGCTTTTTCAACTCATCATCTGTTACTCTCACACTCAATGTGTTAAGTTTCGGAGCATCAGATTTTGGTCTACCCATTTTCGCCATCTATATGCACCTCCAATCACTTCTATATACCATTATACTTTCCGTATACAAAAAGTCAAGTATTATTTTGCAAAATCTCTCAAGACCAATCCATCACACATGTAATCTAAAAGTTTCCAGATATTCCTCAAAAATATCACAATTAACAAGTACCAACTTATCTACTTTGTAGACAGCCTTTGCATCCTTTGCCATTTGTTCAAACTTACTCTGGCACATACTGTAAAGTTCTGCTCCTTCTTTATAGCGAACAAATCTCTTTCCATTTTTCATTCGCTCCATCCCTTTCACCTCTTTTCATTAAAATTTACAGAGTTTATCTGCACATGACAAACAAGATGCTCTCTTATCTCTCATCAACAGATAATAAAAAATCCATACAGGTGACAGGTCATTACTCTGCCCACATCGGTATCGCACCGTCATCCAAGTGACCGGACATATCCGGAAGTATCATTATTAAAAATATGTATCTTCGCCCCACACAACTGCTGTATATTTTGCCAGACATCTATCGCTCCCCACCTTACTTCAATACTCTGTTTCAGTATTCCATCGTTTGTACTTCCTATAATATATAGAAGAAAGCAGGTTTCTCTTGGCGTGTCCGCATAGTGGCTCCACATATTCCACACGTCCTGTATGCATTTGCATATTCAGTTATCAAGGAACAATGGGCGGATTACTCCACCTGGTTTTGGATAAAATCTGTTCTGGACTTATCAGTCCAAAAAGCACACAATCTTTGCTCTCGTCTGCTATAAACGACTTTTTCTGATTGTGTGCTTTAGAAGAATGACAATTATTAAATATCCAGTTTATCCGGTCCATATTTACGAAGAATCTGTGAAAGGATTTTTTTCTGCAATCCTTCTGTCATTTCGTGCAACTCACACAACACTTCCAATTCTTTTATAGAAAGCGAATTGATATACGGATTGTAGTATTCACCTATGAAAATCCCACCGTCTCCACCCTGTTTTGTATAAATCGGGTATCCCGGAGATAAAGCCTGAATGTCATTATGTATCGTGCGAACAGTAACACCAAATTCTTCTGCCAGTTCTTTCGCTGTTGTTTGTCGTCGTGCAATAAGAATACTGATAATTTCCATTCTGCGATCTGCTGCATTCATGCTTCACCTCCTCTCTACTGTTTCTCCGCCTCCCATTCTAAAAAACGAACCGGAAATATCCTTTCATGTTTGTAAATTTTTTTGAGATATTTTTTGAGCAGGTGACATTTTTCCTTGGTGTAATCCGACTTAGCTCTGCAATACCATGTTTAATCTCTCTCTCATTGACTTTCTGATTTTTCCTTGCTAAAATCATTTATGGATAAAATCTTAAATTTATAATCAAAAAACGCTCAAACTGCTATGAGACATTTACGGCAATACATTTCCGTATCTGTGCATGGCAGTTTTTTTTCTTCCATAAAACTCAGCAAACAGACATACTCTTATATGTCAGTCTATGGGCAACAATACCCTTATGAGTTTTAGACAAGCTGCCTATGCAGCTAAAACTCGCAATCTTCCTCCGGACAGATTGCACAAGATTAGCAAGCACTGCCTGTGTTCCCTCACAGGCACCATTTTCACAGCTTTCCCCTACACAGGAATCTTGTGAAAACTGGCTTGCATGGGGCATATCCCCCTGTCCCCCTCTTACGAAAAATACAGCTATCGCACTTAACATGCGCTCTACTTTTTCGTTCAAAAAATATCTGCCAGAAATGGCAAAATGTAAAAAAACTGTAATAAAAAGGAAAGGAATACATTACGGCAATGGCACACAGAGAACGGCAACATGAATTGAAAATATATCTAAGTAAAGATGAACAATATATTCTGGAACAGAAATTCAAAATTTCTGGTATGAAAAGCAAATCTGCTTTTATCCGGCATCTGATTTTGTACGGTTATGTCTATGACGTCAATTACGAGCATCTGCGTGAATACAACACTTTGCTCTCCCGCATTGGCAACAATCTCAACCAGATTGCCAAACGAATAAACCAAACCGGAAACCTCTATGAAGCTGATGTAAAAGAAGTAAAGGAGCTGATGAATCAGATATGGCAATTACAAAAATCCATGCTATCCAGGCAACCGTCAATAAAGCAGTAGACTATATCTGCAATCCTTCAAAAACAGATGAAAGTATTCTCATCTCTTCTTTTGGATGCAGCCCGCAAACAGCCCCATATGACTTCAAATTTGCACTATCAAAAACCAATCAATCCGATCCGAATAAAGCCTATCATCTGATACAGGCTTTTATGCCGGGAGAAGTTTCCTATGAAGAAGCTCACCGGATTGGCGAGGAACTTGCTGACAAACTTTTAGAAGGCAAATACTCCTATGTTGTGGCTACTCACATTGACAAAGGACATGTGCATAATCACATCATTTTTTGTGCTGCTGACAACATCAATCATGAAAAATATCACGATTGTAAAAAAAGCTACTACCATATCCGAAAGCTCAGCGATGAACTATGCGAAGGACATCACTTATCCGTCATCTTACCCGATGGACAACATGGCAAATCCTACAAGGAATGGCAGACCGACAAAAACAATCTGTCTTGGAAAAGCAGGCTGAAAACCGACATTGATGAATCCATAAAGCAGGCACAATCCTATGAGCAATTTCTTGAACTTCTAAAGGCAAAAGGTTACGAAATCAAAGGCGAATCTTTTGGCGAAAATTCGCTCAAATACATCTCTTTCCGCTCTCTGGATTGCAAACAGTTTGTTCGTGGAAGTGTCAAATCATTAGGCGCAAACTACACTAAGGAATCCATTCGTGAACGCATTGAGCACAAATCCTCCGAGCAGATAAAAGTTGCTCTGCCTGCTCGGAAAAGACCTCTGATAAAAGACTACTCCCGTCAAAAACTTATAGATACTTCCGATGAAAAATTTACGGACAGTCCCAGTCTGAAGCAGTGGGCAACTGTTGAAAACCTCAAAATTGCAGCCAGCAGTTACAGCCAATCCGGAAGCATTTCTGAACTTGAGCAGGAAATCGCTTTCAAAAATGACATAGTAAAAAATGCCCGCCAAAGCCTTATCGAATCGGAGCATCAGCTAAAAGATTTAGGACAAATTCTAAAATATGCCGAGCAGTATAAAACCAACCGCATCTATCACATACGTTACCGGAAATCGAAAAATCCTGACGCATATTTGCAACGGCACGAAACAGAACTTCTGCTCCATGACGGTGCCAAAAATATGTTGCAACGTATGGGCGTTGATATGAAAAAGCTCGACCTTGATGCTCTTCGTAATGAATACAATTTACTCTATGTAAAAAAACAAAAATTGCAGCAAACTTATAAATCAACAGAGAAAGAGATCGCTTCTCTCCAACGGAAACTGGATAACCTGAACCAATACCTTGACAGAACCCAAAGTTCGAAATCAATAGCCTCTAAATCCAAAGAGGACAAACAAACTTCCTTATAATTGTCCATCAAAAAAGGTGTATCGCATTGAGGTTTTTTACCTCATCACGATACACCTTCATGTGTAAAATAATTCATATTCTCTACTCTATTCTGTATTCTATTCCTTATATGCTTTCTTCTCTTCATGTACTGCACTCCATATTATATATGTATTCCAATGCAATTCCCTCATTTCCTCATGAAATGCAAACTACCACTGAGGTGAATTATAATGCATGATATAAAACAACTACTAGGTAACACTGTCCGGGAATACCGAACAAATCTGGGACTTTCACAAGAAAAACTTGCAGAAATCCTTGATCTGGATCAACGCACCATCCTTAATATTGAAGCGGGACGTGGAAATCCAAAATTCGAGGTACTATACCCTTTAATTACATATTTAAAGATACCTGCCGATAAAATTTTTTACCCTAATGTAGAAAATCCAACTCCAGAATGTCAAAAACTCATGACCTTACTTAACGATTGTTCTGAACAAGAAGCAGAAAACCTCCTTCCATTGATGATTGATCTACTAAAAATACTGAGAAAAAACAGTTCCAATTAAATGGGATTCTTGTTTATTCTTCAATTCAATGCCTCAATCCAATAAGACGCAGATCTGTCTCCACAAGAAGCAGCTCTGCGTCTTAGCGTCTGGCTTATTTTAAATTTTACATTCTCCGTGTTTTATTGGGTAATCATACGTGTTTGACTTGCTTTGGCGGGATTTCATCGATGAACCGGCAATTCGTCATACATTGCATTAAAAAGTCCAGCCAGATATTCTTTACTGTCAACATCTTCTACTAGCAGCATCTCTTTCGCCCCTTCATATGGTAATTCGTAAGTCGTAGTTGTCATATAAGAAACTGCAGATTTTGTGGGTTTCACAAGTAATCTATCATCATATATGCCTCCGGCAATTCTGCCCCGATAATATATGATATATTCTCCCATCATTGCACGATAATTAATTTCTTCTAAATCAGATAACTGCTCTAATATAAATTGTAAATATTCTTTGCTTGAAGCCATGTTTTTGTCCTTTCAAATACAAAAATTCATCTGATTTATATCCTATTTTACTGCTTTGTTCCATTCCACTCCCGATTCATCTGTCCATGTATCTTTTCCATCATAAATATAAACAGCATTTATACGATCCATATAGCGACCATCTGCCAGTAAATAGACCGTAGTCTCATCTCCCCTTTGATTAACCAGTTCTTCGACATCCGGCCAATTATCCTTATTTTCGAATGTTTCAGTCGATGAATTTGAATCATCCATTGTCTGTTCTTCCGGAAGTTGTACTACCTCTACAATTACCTCAATTGTTTCAACCGGAGCATCACTCCATGGATATGCCGCATCATCACAGCCTGCCTGCTCAAGTAAATTTTTTGCATCAGAACCTAATAATTTCTGATATGCATCATACACAGATGCAAGCTTATTCGAAAATTCCACCTGTTCAGAGTTTCCTTTATCAGAAAGCCATGATACCGTCTCTTTCTTAACCTCATCTGTGGTCATACTGGTTCCAACTCCCCAGTCGAGCAAATGCGCAGCAACCTTAACAGAAATCAATCCATTTCCTGTGGTTCCTGGCTGTATATCCGTATTGATTTCATCTAATACATCTCTGAATTCTTTATAAGACGGCTTCACATCCTGTAATTGATTTTGTCCCTTCGTCTCTGTTTGTTCCATATTATTATCTTCTGCTGTTGCCAGCTCACTATTATCTTCGCTCACAACGACCTGCTCTGTACTACTGTTTTCGGTACTTGTCATAGTTTCGGTTTTCTGCTGTCCGCATGCACACAATGAACATACCATAATTACAGAAATCATCAAAAATAACTTATTCTTCATATCTTTTTTCTCCTGTCATTCTACATTATTATTCGTTTCATGATGATATATTGGTTTAACAGCAAATAAGAGCTTTTCATCATCCATATCTATTTCTCCCCCACATATTCTAGTTTTCCCTATTTTTATTCCATAGAACTATGAAACCACTTATCTAACATTTCCAAATCATATTCTGTATGAAAATAATGTTCTGAGCCTTCCGCTAAATGCATCGTTGCATTGGAAGCATTATGTAAAAATGTCTGTATGGTATCCTCTTCACAAGTTGCGTCTTTCGTTCCACGCAAAATATAGGTAGGCACATCCCAATGATTAATTGGGTGTTCCTTTACAAAACAATAATAATCCCAATACAATGTTTTCCCCATTGGTGTATCTATTTTCTTTTCATCTTTTAATCTTTTTTCACTCACCTGAAACCATTTCATCAAATTTTCTATCATTCGTCTCATATCAACAAGTGGAGAAAGGAACCACGCTCTCTCGATACATTCATTCTGAAACGCCACCATACTAAAATACGCCCCCATACTATTTGCAAAAAGACAAATATGTTTCCATTGCTTTTTAACATAATCCATAATCATATTGAGTTCTTTTACGCAGTTTTGAACCGTACATGGCATTTTTTCGTCTTTTCGTTCTCCATTTTCCGGAAGATCAAAGCTTATCACTTGCATTCCACATTGA
>CAVHRK010000067.1:0-18589 GCA_963638365.1 Anaerobutyricum sp.
CATAATCACTATAAGTCCGCTGGCCTACGTTTAAGATATCTGCAATGTTTTGTTGAGTATAGAAGTGATCTTCCCGGAGTTCCCGAATGCGTTCATTATATTTCATAACGTGCTCCTGCCTGAATTTATTTTAATTATAAGAAAAAAAGAAATAATATTGACTTTTAGAGTTATAAACTCTAAAATAGTATTGCTGTAATAATAAAAAATATGTAACAGGAGGAAACTATGAAAAGAAAGTATTATCAAAAGGGAATGCTTGTGTTGTTGCTGATATTTGCGCTGACAGCCTGTGGAAAGGAAGCACAGAAGGACACAACTGCTGATATGACGGAGGAGATCAGCAGCGATCAGGAAACTGCAGAAGAGACAGAAGAGGTGGTAACGACAGAAGAAATTGTTGCGGATCCGACTCCTGAACCAACACCGGAAGGCATAGATGTAGACACTATTAAAGGGAAATATGAAAACATATTAACGGATGATTCAAACGGTGCGGAAAACGGAATTTTCTTAGGATGGAATGCAGTAGATGGATATAGTGGATACTGGTTTAATTCTATGGCCGGAAATTATTATACCGAATATGATTTCAAAGCTGATGATGTTTATGCAACAGGCTTTACGATATGTGCAGAGAATCAATTGGAGTTTCATAGATTAGAAATTGAAAAATATTTTCTGAAAAATGATACTTTACAGGATATGGAAGAATTAGAGTTTGATACATGGGACAAGGAAAATAAGATTTATTATATTATCTTCAGTAATGAGAGTAAGGATGTAGTTAATACAATCTTTGGAGATGTTGACATCCGGTGTATTACTTATGCAGAGTATTATGATTACTGGGAAGAAAAAGATTATTATGGAGATACGAAAACCTACGAAGCAGGGGATCGTTTGTACAAGGTGTATCAAGAGGAATATGCGGTTGTAGAGAACTTGGGGCACAAAGCATATATCACGATGCGTTACCCTGTTGGAAATGATTCAGAGCCGGAATATAGAGGGGCATTAAAAAATATTATTCCTCAAATGTTTGGTTGAAAAGTATAATAATAGAAAGCCATCATATTACAATTAAGTGGATATGATGGCTTTTATGTTGCCATGCATATTCGAAAATAAATAAAAAAGCTCTCTTTGCGGACGACTTTGCAAAGACTATAATACAGTCCCGGAATGTAACACATTATAAAATCAGATTCCCAAACAGGGCGTAGTTATGGTATGCTGAACAGGAAAGGAAGACAAAATGGAAACCTTTCAGGAATGATTACAGAGTAGATAAGAATAAAAGTCATAGAATAAAAGAATTACAGGAGGAAACAATAACGATATGAGAATCGGTATGGGTTATGATGTACACAAACTGACAGAAGGGCGGAAGCTGATTATCGGTGGTGTCGAGATCCCTTATGAAAAGGGACTGCTCGGACATTCGGATGCGGACGTGCTGTTACATGCCATTATGGATGCGCTGCTCGGGGCTGCGGCACTTGGTGATATCGGCAAGCATTTTCCGGACACGGATCCCGCTTATAAAGGAATTTCATCTTTAAAGCTGTTAGAACGCGTAGGAGCGCTTTTGGAGGAGCATTATTTCCTCATTGAAAACATTGATGCGACCATTATTGCACAGGCACCGAAGATGCGCCCTTATATTGATACGATGCGGAAGAACATTGCGGACACGCTGCATATGGATCTGTCCCAGGTCAATGTTAAGGCAACGACGGAAGAAGGGCTTGGCTTTACCGGAAGTGGAGAGGGCATTTCTTCCCAGGCAATCTGTCTGCTGACAACGCCTCTCGGGCTGCAGAGCGAGGATGTGATGCAGAGAGGCTGTGCCGGCTGTAGTGGATGTCCGAAGTTTGATTGATGGAAATGTTTTGAGAGTCTGACGGTTGACAAAACCGCAAAAGTTGCATATCCTATATAGTAGTTAAGGTAACTGTGAAGATAGGGAGCAGTTGCAGGAAAATAAACAGAAAACGACTATGATGGAGAAGAGTACCGTAATCAAGGGGTAACAGAGAGAAGCTGTCATCGGCTGCAAGCAGCTTTTACTTTCGGGGAACGGGAAGTGCACTCCGGAGTCTGCAGGGAGAACGAAGAAGCATCTTCCGGTATCCTGGCACGTCTGGTCACGTTATCGACTGTAAGGGAAAGACATTATCGTCTTTAAGTAGAGTGGAACCGCGGAATATTTCGTCTCTGTAGATGGAATATTCCGTTTCTTATTTTACAGGAAATGGAGCAGTTATGGGAATCATCAGCAAAATTAAAGAAGAAATCCGAATCATAAGAGAACGTGATCCGGCCATTCATTCCAGTATGGAGGTGCTGTTGTATCCGAGCTTTAAGGTAATGCTGCATTACCGGCTGGCACATAAGCTTTATAAAAAGGGACATTATTTCTGGGCAAGATGGATTTCCCAGCGCGGCGTGCGTAAGACCGGAATCGAGATTCATCCGGGAGCACAGATTGGTAAAGGATTTTTCATTGATCACGGAAATGGCGTCATTATCGGAGAAACAGCGATTATTGGTGATAATGTGACCTTGTACCAGGGGGTAACCCTTGGAGGAACCGGTAAGGAACAGGGAAAGAGACATCCGACGATCGGAAATAATGTAATGATCAGTGCCGGAGCCAAGATTCTGGGATCCTTTACGATCGGGGACAATTCCAAGATCGGAGCCGGATCGGTTGTTTTGGAAGAGGTGCCGCCGAACTCCACCGTAGTCGGTGTGCCGGGACATGTGGTGAAGCGGAACAATCAGAGACTTCCGCAGGAAGAATTGGACCAGATCCATTTGCCGGATCCGGTAAAAGAAGAACTGGCCATGCTGCGTAAGAGGATGCAGCAGATGGAAATAGAACTCAGACAATTAAAGGAGGAGAGGAAAGATGGAGAATAGATTTTCCTTTTACAACACATTAACGAAAAAAGTAGAAACCGTGATCCCGAACGTGGATGGCAAAATTGCAATGTACACCTGCGGACCGACCGTATATCATTTCGCACATATCGGAAACCTGCGCAGTTACATTATGGAGGATGTACTGGAAAAGACTCTGCGTTATCTGGGATATGATGTAAAGCGTGTAATGAATATCACGGATGTCGGCCATCTTTCTTCCGATGCCGATACCGGTGAAGATAAGATGCTAAAAGGGGCGAAGCGTGAGCACAAGACGGTCATGGAAATTGCAAAGTTCTATACCGATGCCTTTTTCGAAGACTGCAGGAAGCTGAATATCAAGCGTCCGGATGTGGTGGAGCCTGCAACGAACTGTATTAATGAGTTTATTCATATGATCGAGGTTCTATTGGAGAAGGGCTATGCCTATGTAGCCGGAGGAAATGTGTATTTTGATACCTCGAAGCTTAAGGAATACTATGTATTTAATACCCAGAGCGAGAACGAGCTTTTAGTCGGCGTGCGTGACGATGTTACCGAGGATGCCAATAAGAAGAATAAGAACGACTTCGTTCTGTGGTTTACCAAATCCAAGTTTGAAGATCAGGCACTCAAATGGGACAGCCCGTGGGGCGTTGGCTATCCGGGATGGCATATTGAATGCTCCTGCATCAGTATGAAGCATCTTGGAGAATATATGGACATCCACTGCGGCGGCGTGGACAACATTTTCCCCCATCATACGAACGAAATTGCACAGAGTGAGTCCTACCTTGGACATAAATGGTGTAACTACTGGTTCCATGTACATCACTTAAATGACAAGTCCGGTAAGATGAGTAAGTCAAAGGGTGACTTCCTGACCGTATCCTTACTGGAAAGCAAGGGCTATAATCCGCTGGTTTACCGTATGTTCTGCTTACAGTCCCACTATCGTAAGCCGTTGGAATTTTCTTATGAAGTAATGGACAATGTAAAGTCTGCTTATGAAAAGCTTCTTAAGAAGATTGCCGGACTTTCCAAAGAAGGAGAAGTGGATGAGGCTGTTTACGCAGAATACCGCCGCAAATTCGAAGATGCACTTTGCAACGATTTAAATACATCAATGGCAATTACCGTACTGTATGATCTGTTAAAGGCAGACTGCAATGATGTAACGAAGCGTAAGCTCGTAGCAAGCTTTGATGAGGTGCTTTCCTTAGGACTTTTTGATGGTGAAAAGGCAGAAGAGAAAGCGGACGATGTGGATGCAGAGCTGGTAAGCTACATTGAGGAAAAGATTGCAGAACGTAAGGAAGCAAAGAAGGCAAAAGATTTCGCAAAGGCCGATGCTATTCGTGACGAGCTGTTACAAAAGGGCATCGTTTTGGAAGATACACGTGAGGGCGTAAAATGGAAAATGGCTTAACCTTTGTACAAAGGATAAGAGAAGCATTTGAGGGTAAAGAGGTGGATATTCGGACATATTCACCTCTTACGCTTGCTTATATCGGAGATTCGATTTATGATCTGGTGATCCGGACTGTGGTTGTAATGCGGGGAAATGCGCCTGCCAATAAGCTCCACCACTATACGATCCGCTATGTGAATGCGACCGCGCAGGCTCTCTTGGTGGATGCGTTGTTACCGGAGCTTACGGAGGAAGAGCAGATAATTTTAAAGAGGGGACGCAATGCAAAGCCGTACACCAAAGCCAGGCATGCGACCATGGCAGAGTATAAGAAAGCAACGGCATTGGAGGCACTGATGGGATACCTGTATCTCACTGGGCAGGAGGAACGGATGCTGCAACTGATCCGGAAGGGTATGGACATCCTGGAAACGCAGAAAACAGAATAAGCAGATCAAGTTGGAATATCGAATCAGAAGGAAAGGATCAGAGCATGGAAGAATTCAGAAAAGAAAAAAATGAATCTATTATAGAGGGAAGAAATGTGGTGATTGAAGCATTTCGTTCCGGACAGTCCATTGACCGGCTTTATATTCTGGATGGCTGTCAGGACGGGCCGGTCATGACGATCAAGCGGGAAGCGAGAAAGCATGATGTGGCCATTAAATATGTATCGAAGGAGCGCCTGGATCAAATTTCAGAAACCGGAAAGCATCAGGGTGTTGTGGCAACGATCGCAGCTTATGAATACGCAGAAGTAGAGGACATGCTTGCACTTGCCAGGGAAAAGAATGAGCCTCCTTTTTTATTCCTGCTTGATAATATTGAGGATCCGCACAATTTAGGAGCCATTATCCGTACGGCGAATCTTGCCGGGGCGCATGGTGTCATTATTCCGAAGAACCGTGCGGTAGGACTTACGGCAACGGTAGCAAGAACCTCTGCGGGAGCGTTAAATTATACAAAGGTGGCCCGCGTGACGAATATGGCACAGACGATAGAAGAGTTAAAGCAGCAGGGCTTATGGTTTGTCTGCGCAGATATGGGCGGAGAAACGATGTATGACTTAAATCTGACAGGACCGATCGGCCTGGTGATTGGCAATGAAGGATCCGGAGTAGGGCGTCTGGTGAAGGAAAAGTGCGATATGGTGGCTTCTATTCCCATGCATGGTGACATTGATTCCCTGAATGCATCGGTAGCGGCCGGTGTCCTGGCTTATGAGATTGTCAGACAGCGGATCAAAGCGAAATAAGTGTAACAGTGCAATAAAGAAAGTGTTTTTATATGAAAGTAGCCGGAAGAATCCTTGCAACCATGATTGCGATGGTGGCAATTTTGCTGATTGCCGTGGGTGCAGATAAAGGATTGAACTATTTGGAAAAAAGAAAATACGAGAAGGAATGTCAAGAGCTGTATGCAGAAAATCATGCAGAAGCAGAGCAGCTGCGGACACAGATTGAAGAACTTTCGCAGGACGAAGCAGCAGTAGAGACGTTTCTTCAGGAATATGCAGTGGCTGATCTGGAAGACGAGGATGAAGATGTGCTGCAGGAATTCCTGACGGCATCATTCGGGGACAATGCTTCTGGGGAGAATACATCTGAGGAGAGCGTTTCGGATGGGGAATCTATGCCGGGAGATATGCTGTCCGGGGAGGATCAGGTTGCGGATGTGTCTGAAAATGATGGCGTTGCGGTTGTGTCTGGGGATGATATTTTAGATAGTAGCATTTCAGAAAACGACGTCTCTGGTAATGCTGTTTCAGGGAACAGTGTTTCTAATAATACCGTTTCTGACAATACCGTTTCGGAAAACCAGGTTTCTGGGAATAACGCTTCTGAGGGAGGCATTTCTTTAACTACAGTTTCCGGTAATATTCTGGTACGCCCGACGCTTCGTGAGCGCAGGCTTGAACAGAGTTCTTATATGGAAACGGTTGAATGGAATGAGGCAGACCGGGTAGTGATTGGACAAAGCCCCCTGGACTTTTCGGATAAAAAGATCGCCTGTCTGGGCGACAGTATCACGCAGGCGGCAAACCTTGAAAACATGGAGGACTATCAGCAGTATTCCTATCCGACGAAGCTGGCAGAGATTCTTGGTGCAAAGGAAGTAGTGAATCTTGGTATCGGAGGCTCTTCAATTGGAAGATACTGGCAGGATGCTTATGTGGAACGTTACATGGAAATCCCGGAGGACACGGATCTCATTCTGGTTATGGGAGGAACGAATGACGGCTTTTGTCTGCACAGGGAAAATGTAGGAAATTTTGAAGAACGTTCACCACGTACCCTGATCGGAGATCTGGATGAGCTGATGCGGGGCTTAAAGGAGAATTATCCCGATGCGGAGGTTGTTTTCATTACACCGCTTCCCAATGTCCTGCATGACATTCTACGCAAGGAACGTCCGGAATTGATGTCACAGCATGTCATTGTGGACAGCATGATTGCGCTTGCAAAAGAATATGAATTTGATGTCATTGATCTGTATGATTCGAATTTACTGGACAGTCACGATGCGGCAGTGATTTCAAATTATATGCCGGATGGTGTACATTGCAATCCGGACGGTTATCAGATTCTGGCGGAGCACATTGCGGCCGATCTGATCCGGCTGCAGGAGTCACCGGATGAGGAAGATGGTGAAGCGTTCGGAGAAGCAGAAGAGATGGAAATGGAAGCAGCTTCAGAGCAAGGCATGGAAAGTGAATCAGATTCCGATCAGGATATGCAAAGCGAAGATGTCTTCGCTCAGAATGTGGAAAGCGAATCGGTTTCGGATAGTGCAGAGGAGTCTGAAAGCACAGAAAGTACTGGACATAAGGAAACCCTGGATGATATAGAGAAGGATAAAAATCTGGAAGACATAGCAGATTCCCAAGATATAGCAGATTCTCAAGATACGGAAGATTCGGAAAAGATAGAAGATGCAGAAAATACAGATGATTGGGAAGATATAACGGATTCCAAGGATATAACAGATCTGGAATGTACAGAAGAATCTAAATCTAAGATTCTGCCGGATATTCTGAAATTCCGGGAAAGCGATACTGCGCAAAGCGGGGATGACATTGACCCAGAGGATAACGAAACGAAAGAGGAACAAGCGGCAGACGCACAGATTCAGCGGGACATGAAGATTGAGGTGGGCACCTATGGTCAATAAGTATGCAAAATACAGTGATGAAGAACTGATTGTACAGCTCCGGGATGGAGACCATGCCATTACCGATTACATTATGGAAAAGTATAAGAATCTGGTGCGCAGTAAGGCACAGTCGATGTATATTCTGGGTGCGGACCGGGAAGACCTGATTCAGGAGGGGATGATCGGACTTTTTAAGGCAATTCGCGATTATGATACGGGAAGGGATGCCAGCTTTTTCACTTTTGCGGATCTGTGTGTGTCCAGGCAGATGTATACGGCGGTTCAGGCAGCAGGACGGTTGAAGAATGCACCGCTCAATTCCTATATCTCCATTTATGCAGACTATTCCCGGCAGGAGGGCGGAGAGTCCTCGGAGGAGGTAAAGCTGATTAACAGCCTGATTTCTCCCTCCGAGAAAAATCCGGAGGAGTTGTTGATTGACCGCGAAAACGTGGAGCGCATTGAACAGATGATTGAGAAGGAATTAAGTCCTTTTGAAAAACAGGTGCTCGATCTATATCTTACCGGAATGTCCTATGGGCAGATTGCGAAGGTTCTTGGCAGGGATGATAAATCCACAGATAATGCCCTGCAGCGTGTGAAAACCAAAATCCGTAAGGAATTGAAGGGAAACAATTAAATTTTTATAAACTTTAAGAAGGGTGTATTGACGAAGATTTTTGAGCGCAATATACTCTTTTTATTGTGACCTGATTATAAATATCTGCCAAAGAAAGGCGAAAGAAGAATGTTTGGAAAATTTAGTGTAAAGAAACCGTATACTGTTCTGGTGGCAGTAGTGCTTGTGATTGTTTTGGGAATTGTGTCATTTACCAAGATGACTTCGGATCTGCTGCCGAACATCAGCTTTCCTTATGTACTTGTGATGACAACTTATCCGGGGGCGAGCCCGGAGACGGTAGAAATGGTTGTGACAAAGCCTGTGGAGTCTTCCATGGCTACCGTAAGTAATATTGAAGAAATCAGTTCTATTTCGAGTGAAAATTATTCGATGGTGATTCTGCAGTTTGCCCAGTCGGCAGATATGAATGCCGTTTCTTTGGAGATTCGTGAAAATCTGGATCAGATCAAGAGCTACTGGGATGATTCCGTCGGGAATCCGATTATTATGAAAATGAATCCGGATATGCTGCCGGTTATGATCGCGGCAGTTGGTGGAAAGGATATGTCCGCGGCAGAAATTACGGATCTGACAAACAATACCATTATTCCGGAGCTTGAAAGTATTGAAGGAGTAGCTTCCGTAAGCGGAATGGGACTTCTGGAAGAGAGTGTGAATGTTATTATCCGTCAGGAAAAGATCGATGCGATCAATGAGCAGGTGTTTGGCTCCATTGATAAAGAAATTGATGAAAATCTGGCAGACTTGGAGGAAAACAAGCAGGATATTTATGACGGACAGGCAGAACTGGAAAATGCGAAGAAGGAGCTGGCAGATTCTGAAGCAGAGCTTGCCGAAAAGCAGCAGGAATTGAATGATTCCAGGGTAGAACTTGAAAATTCGAAAAAAGAACTTGCGGATGGACGGAATGAACTGGCTGATAAAAAGAGCCAGTTGGAAAGTGGAAAAACCGAACTAAACAGTAAAAAGGATGCAACCACGAAACAGCTTGCCGAAGCAGAAACGCAGCTTCTTACTGCAAAGGCGGATGCCGAGGCGGCAAAGACACACTTACAACTTGAAATCCAGACCGCAGAAGCTACGGTGAAGGGGCTGGATAGCGGTATCGAGCAGGCACAGACCGGAGTGCAGGCGATTGAACAGGCAATTACGGCGGTGGATGGGATTACAGGTGCTATCACGGCAATTGATAATATGGGAGATTTATCAATAACCTTTGGAAATCTTACAGAGGAGCAGAAGGAGAGCGTCAGTCAGATATGTATTTCTGTAGGAATACCTGTTCCGACCGCTGACACAACCATGGGAGATATTAAGGCTTCTCTAAGTCAGGTAAAAGCAGAAATCCTTAGTCGCGCAGGTGCAAATGATGTAGGTGAATTACAAACTAAAAAGTCCGAACTGCAAAGCACCATTGCTGACCTCGAGTCCCAGAAGGCCATGGCAGCAGCACCCATCGACCAGTATAAGTCCGCGCTTTCTGAAATCGAAGGAAACATCAGTAAACTGGACAGTGCATTAACGGAATTATATAAGGGCAACTTACAGGCAGCGATTGAGTTTGCCAATGCACAGACCACAATCAGCTTAGGAGAAATGCAGATTGCTTCCGCAGAGTCCCAGTTAGATTCCGCGCAGAAGCAGCTTGAATCCGGGGAAGAACAGCTGAAGTCCGGACAGGAACAGCTGGATGCCGGAGCCGATCAGATTAAGGATGGCTACGACCAGATCAATGACAGTGCGGAACAGCTTGCGGATGCTCTGCAGCAGATTCTGGATGGTGAGGAGCAGATCGAGGAAGCAAGGGAAGATGCATACGACCAGGCAGATATGAATGGTATTCTTACAGTGGCTACAGTGGAACAGCTTCTGGCAGCACAGAACTTCTCGATGCCTGCCGGATACGTTACGGAGGATGGAATTTCTTACCTGATCCGTGTAGGGGATAAGCCGGATACCGTAGAAGAGTTAAAGGCCATGCCGATCTTAAATGTGGATATGGATGGCGTGGATGTGATTACGCTGGGAGATGTTGCTGATGTCTTTATGACAGACAATTCTGCGGACATTTACACGAATGTCAATGGAGAGCCGGGGATTCTTTTAACCATGCAGAAGCAGACCGGTTATTCAACCGGAGAAGTATCCGACAAGATCCTCGCCAGGTTTGACGACCTGTTAGAGCAGAACGATGGATTGATGCTCATTACCCTTATGGATCAGGGAATTTATATTGATATGGTGACCGATTCCATCTTTAACAATATTATTTTCGGAGCAGGACTTGCCATCATTATTCTGCTGCTGTTCCTAAGGGATATCCGTCCGACCGCGGTGATTGCATGTTCTATTCCGATCAGTATTGTGGCGGCGGTAGTCTGCATGTATTTCAGCGGTGTGACACTGAATGTCATTTCCCTTTCCGGACTGGCGCTGGGCATCGGTATGCTTGTAGATAACTCCATCGTGGTAATTGAAAATATATATCGGTTGCGGAGCGAAGGGGCTTCGGTAAAGGAAGCAGCCATTGAAGGAACAAGGGAAGTTGCAGGTGCGATTGCTGCATCAACTCTGACAACCGTCTGTGTCTTCCTTCCGATTGTCTTTACCGAAGGAATCACACGGCAGTTGTTCGTGGATATGGGCCTGACGATTGGGTATTCCCTTGGCGCGAGTCTCCTCGTGGCACTTACCGTAGTTCCGGCAATGTCTTCCAGGATTCTGGTGAAAACAAAGGAACAGAAGGAGAGCCGGTTCTTTAACGGACTGATCAATGGTTATGGGAAGGTCCTTGACTGGTCCTTAAAGCATAAAGCAGTGATCTTTGTCGGAGTTTTGGTGCTGCTCATAGCAAGCGCACTGGCTTCGCTTTCCAAAGGAACGGCGTTCATGCCTTCCATGGAAAGTACACAGATGACCATCACCTTAGAGCTTCCGGATACGACTCCGTTAAGTGAAACTGCAGAGGTAACGGACCGGGTAGTGGAGATCTTAAGAAATATGGAAGACGTTGAGGATGTGGGAGCGATGGCAAGCACATCTACGATGGGATCACTGGTGGGAGGATCGGATAACAGTTCGACACACGAAACCAGCATCTATCTGACTACGGTAGAGAAGCCGAAATTAAATAATAAAGAGCTTTCCAATGCAATTGAGGAGCAGACTGCACAGCTCTGTGAAGAGGCAGGAGCGGAATTAAGTATTGAAACTTCGATGATGGATATGAGTGCACTTGGAGGCGATGGCATTTCCATTCAGATACGGGGACGGGATCTGGATACTTTACAGCAGGTAGCCAAAGAAGTAGCTGCCATTGTGGAAGATACGGAAGGAACAACGGATGTTTCCGACGGCTTGGAGGAAGCAACCGGTGAGATGCGGATTCTCATTGACCGTGATAAGGCTATGGATCAGGGACTCACGGTAGCTGAGGTTTACCAGCAGATCGCAGCGAAACTGCAGGAATCCTCCAGTGCGACAACCTTTGAAACAACGGCGAAGGAATATGAAGTTTATGTAAAAAATGCCAATGACCTGGCACTTACCCGGAAGCTGGTTCAGGAGCTTGTCATTGAGAAGACAGATAAAGACAATAAGAAAGTGGAAATTCCGCTTAAGGATATTGCCACGTTTGAGGATACCATTTCTCCGAAATCGGTAAGAAGAGCGGACCAGAACCGTTATATTGCGGTATCGGCTTCCATTGCAGATGGATACAATGTGGGTCTGGTATCCCGTGAACTGGAACGGAATCTGGCAGATTATGAAGTACCGGAAGGGTATTCTCTCGTGATGGAGGGTGAAAATGAGATGATTATGGATGCCATGCAGCAGTTGATGCTCATGCTGCTTCTGGCGGTCATTTTCATGTATCTGATTATGGTAGCCCAGTTCCAGTCCCTGAAATCTCCGTTTATCATTATGTTTACGATTCCGTTGGCATTTACGGGCGGTTTCTTAGGGCTGTTCCTTGGAAACTGTGAGGTCAGTGTCGTTGCAGTCATCGGTTTTGTCATGCTGGCCGGTATTATCGTAAATAACGGTATTGTGATTGTGGATTATATGAACCAGCTGATTGCACAGGGAATGGAAAAGCATGAGGCGATCTTACAGGCAGGTAAAACGAGACTTCGTCCGGTACTGATGACGGCGCTAACGACGATTCTGGGACTGTTACCGATGGTGTTTGGTACGGATATGGGAGCAGCGATGGGCAAGCCGATGGCGATTGTTACGGTAGGAGGTCTGCTTTACGGTACATTGCTGACATTGCTTGTGGTTCCCTGTATTTATGATCTGATGAACCGTAGCAAGAAGAGTAAGAGCATGGAGCAGGAATAAGCTTAACAGACAGCGGGAAGAAAAGTAAAAGCAAATAGAAGGAATAAGATCAGCAGATCGACAGAGGGGGGAACAAATGCAGACGCAGAAAAATAATCCTAAGATTATGGATGCAATGAAGCAGTATCACATTCTCTGGGACAGCCAGAGTAAGGATGCCGGCGAGTGTATGCCGTTAGGCGGCAGAGACATCGGCTGTAACGTCTGGGTGGAAAACAATGTCTTGTATTTTTATATGGCGCAGAGCGGGGCTTTGGATGAAAAAGGCAATATGATCAAGGCAGGGCGGTGTGCCGTTACCATGAAGCCCAATCCGTTCCGGGATTCTTTTTCACAGGAATTACGGCTTACGACCGGCGATATCCGGATTCTTGGCAAAGCCGGTGGTGTGGAAACCGAGATTCTTTTGTGGGTGGATGTCTTTGAAGGTATGATCCATGTGGAGATCCGTTCGGATGTGGAGCATGAGGTCGTGTGCAGCTATCAGAACTGGCGTCAGGAGGAGTTTTCCTGCCAATACCATGATGAAATCAGGACGCAGGGAAACGGGCTTTTGTTTTATCATCAGAACCAGTGCTCTGAGGTGTTTGACGAACGGATTGCAGAAGAAGGACTTGACTCGATCCGGACGCTTTTTCCGGATGTGCAGAAAAACCGGATTTCCGGTGGAATGCTGGGTGCGGAAGGATTGCAATATACAGGAATTACGAGGGAAGCTTATGCAGGGCTTCCCTGTAAGTCGTATCAGCTCTCCGGAAAAGTGAAGCGGACAGATTTGCGGATTCTGCTGCGTGTAGCAAGTCCGGTTACGGAAAAGGACTATGTGCAGGAGCTTACAAAATGCTTCGAAGAGAGCAGCAGGGGAGAACAGAAGAAGCGCCGGAGCGGGGACTGGTGGAAACAGTTCTGGAACCGGAGTTATATTTTTATCAACCGGCAGAAGGCAGATCCCAATGACAAAGACTGGCAGATGGGACGGAATTATCAGTTGTTCCGCTACATGCTGGCATGCAATGCGTATGGAGAGTATCCGACGAAGTTTAATGGTGGATTGTTTACGATTGATCCGGCCCTGTGGGGAAGCCGGAGAGATGCTAAGACGCCCGATGAGAGGGACTGGGGTGGAATCGAGTTTACCGCACAGAATCAGCGGCATTTATACTGGCCGATGCTTAAAAGCGGTGACTTTGACATGATGAAACCGCAGTTTGAATTTTACTTCCGGATTCTGGAATCTGCGATTGCAAGGACCAGTCATTTCTTTGGAACAAAGGATGCAGCCTGCATTCCGGAACAGGTCGATGCGAATGGCTTATCTGCCTATTATGGAAAGGATGGACTGGATTATCCGATCTATGTGCGCTATCACTATGCTACCAGTCTGGAATTTTCCTATATGATGTTAAAATATATCGAAGCCACAGGAGAAACGGACACGGAACGGTATCTAGCCTTTATCGATGCGATTTTGAACTATTACGATCAGGCTTACGCGGAGAAGGATTCGAAAGGGAAACGGATTATTTTTCCTTCCACGGCACAGGAGACCTATCATAAGGCAGAGAATATTGATATCAGTGAAGACCGGGAAATCAATTATCATCCGGAGGAGGTTGCGGTTACGAATCCGGCAGATCTTATTTATGCCCTGCGCGCGGTTATCAAAAAGCTTACAGAACTTCATCTGGGGAATCGTAAACAGCAGGAAAAGTGGCAGAAGCTGCTGCTGGAGCTGCCCGAAGTGCCTCTTGAGGTAAAGAAGGGACATACGGTGATTGCGCCCTGTGAAGAGCCAAAAAACTATGTGAAGATCAATTGTGAGTTTCCGCAGTTATACGGATGCTTTCCTTATCAGGAGATCGGGATTGCCGGAGAGGCAGCAAAGGATCTGTCACTTGGACGGGACACCTATTATTATGCCTGGGATTCCGAAGATCAGTTGAATTATGAAGGCTGGATGTACAGTGGAATCTGTGCTGCCAGACTGGGGCTTACACAGGAAGCCTATGCTTTTATGCAGAAGAAGCTTGCAGATGCACCAAAGCGCTTTCCAGCGTTCTGGGGACCGGGGTTTGATTACACACCGGACCATAACTGGGGTGGAACCGGCATGACCGGCTTGCAGGAGATGCTGTTACAGAGTCTGGAAGGACAACTTTACCTGCTTCCGGCATGGCCGAAGGATGTGGATGTGGAATTCAAACTCTGGATCGAAGAGGGTGCGTATGTCGAGTGTGAGTATGTGGATGGAAAGCTGACCTATCAGTTACGTAAATAAATACACATTAGGAAGACAGTAAAATGAATGATCAAAATACTGACATTAAGAGTTTAGCACATACGAAATGGAACTGTAAATATCATGTGTGTTTGCGTCGAAGTATCGAAGGAAAGTTTTTTAAAATGAGAAGAGAGAGGACAACAGAGAAATAATTAAGAACATTATGTCAATGGAAAGGTGTAGAGATTATTGAAGGAGAAATCTGTCCAGATCATATACATCTTTTGCTAAGTATCCTGCCTAAAATGAGCGTTTTGGGATTTATAGGATATCTAAAAGGGAAAAGCAGTTTTATAATATTTCAAAGACATGGAAATATGAAATTTGCATACCGAAATCGCGAATTTTGGCGTAAGGTGTACTATGTGGATACCGTAGGGAGAAACACTGCAGCAATAAAAAGTTACATAGCCAACCAACTTAAGCAGGATCAAGAAATGGATCAATTGAGTTTGTTTGATCCAAGAGACCCGTTTACGGGTAGCAAGTAAATCTGTGCGTGGCTGGCAGGCCAATAGAAAAGCACATTTGTGCTAGGCTAGTAGTATCAGGGCTATGCCCGAAAAAGAAAAACCACCCGCTATGCGGGTGGATCATTATTTACCGATTACCAACCTTTTGGATCAAGGCATCCTGCAGCACCTGAGAGAAGTTGATGTTCATAGCCATAGCGGTTTCGTTAAGCCATTCTGGAATGGTAAGAGTCTTTTTCACAGCTTTGTTATTAAAGCGTTTCCGGTATTCCATGGTATCACAGGCTACAGAATTGACGAATTCTCCATCATTAAGTTTCAGATCTTCCATTTTGGAAGGGGCAGGAATCTTACGGCCATCGCTTTCATAGCCGTAGAGTATCAGTGCAAGTGCATCCTCAGCCATAAATAAAGCATCGGCCATATCATCACCGCAGGTAAAGCAGCCTTCCAGATCGGGAAAGACTACAGAAAAACCTCCATCTTCTTCGGGGGTAAAAATAGCAGGATAAGCATATTTCGTTGACATCATAAATGACTCCTTTCTTTATACTATATAAATGAGTGGAAGGGGATTTATTCAATCCCCGCACTCTTTAGTATGGACCTTACTGTTCCGGGCGCTATCTCACTTTTGTGTCGCGGCACTGCAAATTGTTGATTGGTAATAGGACTGAACCAGATATCGTGATTGCTTCCGTGTCGTAGAAGATAACAGCCGTGGCTTTTCAGGATCTTTAGTAATTCACTGTTTTTCATGGCACCTCCTTATGGTTATATAATAGCACGTATAAGCACGTATGTCAATATAAAAATACATATTTACACGTATTATATGCAGAATGGATATATAAAATTCAACAGATGTTTCCAAAAAGGAAATAACTGAAGTTTTTCTGATTTGCTTAGTAATCAATACAATTTGATTCGATCATAACACAAAATGCATCCGGCTCTGCGGGAATAGCGTCTGGTTTGGAAGGAGTGTGAAGTGGTTCATTGCTTTCCTGACGGCTGATAATAGTCAGATCGAGAACATCAGAAGCCATTTCGTATGCTTCCTGCGTGTCATCACCTTCCGTTATACATTCAGGAAGATCAGGAAACGTGATCCAGAAGCCGCCTTCCGCTGCTTTGTGGAAAAGAGTTGGATAAGATAATTTGTTCATGGGATACCTCCTTCCGACCATTTTGTTGATATCAACAAAACATATTAAAAAATGTACCAATAACGAAAGACCCCCCACACAAGGCGAGGCTTCTTTGATAATAACTACAGTCATTTATAATGCCCTATAGGTGCAGTTTTTATGGTGCATTTGACACCAGTGAAGTTATTATAAAATATAGCATATTCGCCGTCAATCAAGTTTTTGTTCCAGTATTGGAGTACAGGACAGCATTTCGGTGATACTACCGAGATGGTAATAATACACTTGCTTACGGTGGATTATATCAGTACTCCAGATATGGTTCTTGATCTGCTCCGGGTATTGGCGCACTGGGACAGATTTTTTTAAAACGTAAAAGACCCTGTATTTCTACAGGGTCCAAATGAATACGGTTTGCCAGATGACTGGAAACCATGTCTTTTATACGGCAGGTTAATGGCTTTGTTTTCGTATTCGTTTTATCCTTAGAATATGTATTTGTCAAATAAATCATGCTGTTAGCATTTCTACGTTTTGGGGTTCTTGTCTTTGACTCCACCTAATAGTATTTATATCGTAGTTTGAAAAAGCATCCTCAATCCCTTTTCCGACATTGTTCGCATCATTCAAAAATATAATTAATCTACTGTCTTGTTTTCTGGCAGGTTTTGTATCTTCCCATGCAAAAATTGCGTTACCCATAGATGCTTTTGTTGGATTGTTTATTGCTAAGCATAATCTTTCTGGCTTATATTTTGAACGCTGTATAGTAAAATCATAGTTATGTATAAACCCAGATTTTCCAGCAAACTGTACATTCTCCATACAAAATATGTCGTTTTGGTTAAAGAACTCCTGAATATCATCCAAAAAGTATGAGCCAACCTTAGAACGTGATGTCAAATAAAGGTCAGATACACGCATTAGACATTGCGTAAATGCGTGTTTTTTTTGAGCAAATTGATTAGCGGGTGCCTTTATTGTTAATTCGTTACCATTAAGTTGTACGCCATATTGGATAAGGACATTTAATAATTGTTGTTTTCGGTTTTTTGTCATTTTGTAGCCGGCCATTTCTAACCCATTTATAGTAAATCCATCATCCGTAAAAAATATTTCTTGTCCATCTTGTTTAACATAAAACTGTAAGTAGTCGTTATCATTATCTAAAAAAGGAGTATTAATTTCATAGTATTCTCCGACTTTAGAGAATGTAATTTCACTTTTTAACCAATCTACATACTCATTAATATAAGATTGAATATCCATAGAAATCCTCCTTTTATAAAAGTTCTAACTGAAAATTTATTGTTGGCTTTTTTATTACGTGAAATTTATCTAAGAACATTAATGTATTATCCACAAATTTATCTGATTCAATATTTTCTGCAGGAAATGCCATTCGTCGCCCATATTCTTCTGTATAAATATGCCAGTGGGAACCAATTATTTTAGTTCCATCCGGGTTTAAATGGACTTTATTTTTATTGACGTGAAGTTCCAATAGGAGAACTCCGGTTTTTTGTACTCTCGCGCCCAAATCATATTTTTTACGGTCAATCTTCCCACGACATATTTTAATGATGAATATGTCTTTCTTATCATCTCCCTTTACATCAAATTCTATAGATTTTTTTAACATATTTAATAATTTATCTGCTTCGTCTTGGGTTAGCATTTCACTCATTAGTACCCTCCATTCAAACACCAGTTCGACAGAACTACCATTTTTTTTAGAGAGTAATAAAGTGACTAAGATTTGTGTGCTTCTTTTTCTATTGCAGTTGCATTGTATTTATCAAAATCTCCGTTTTTTATGTGATTGATGGCATGCCAGTAGGCTGATAATCGTCGCTCGTATGATAGCCATGCATTTAAAAAGATTGTATAGCTATCGTCCTTATTCTTTATTACCTGTTCGTCCACAAGCACGTCCATATCTATTAGCTGTGTATTAATATCCAAATTTCATCACCTATTACACATATAACATATTTTATGTACTATAATTAGGACTCAAATATCTTTCCCAGTTTCTTGTTTGTATAGTTTCTTCATAAATTTCATATGTGCTTTGAATCTTTCCGGTGGCATATTTCTTTTCATATCGAAGAGGGAACGCATATCTGGATCCTCAAACATTTCCTGTGCCATTTTGGCTGTTTCTTCATTGAAATAGTAGCCCGTGTTTTTTTCTCCAGTCATAAGGTAATCAACTGTTAC
>CAVHRK010000068.1:0-9444 GCA_963638365.1 Anaerobutyricum sp.
GAGAAGGGTACGATGAAAAAGATTTAAAAGATGCACTTATGAATAATATTCAAAAATTTCTTCTTGAATTAGGTCGTGGATTTGCTTTTGTCGGAAGAGAATACCGACTTGTTGTGGGAGACACAGAACAATTTATTGATATGCTATTTTACAACATACAAAAACATTGTTATGTTATCATTGAAATCAAGACACGAGCATTTGATCCCGGCGATATGGGGCAGCTCGGTACTTACATTGCTGCAACAGATGGAATTTTACGAGCAGATAATGATAATCCTACAATAGGCTTATTGATATGCAAAACAAAAGATAATGTTCTGGCTCAATATGCTACCAGTGCAGTAAATGTTCCTGTTGGTATTTCCGAATATGAACTTAATAATCTGATTCCAGATGACTATAAGAGTGCAATGCCTACTATTGAAGAAATAGAACGAGAACTGAAAGATTAGAGTTCAAGAAAGCACTTGCAGAGATTCAGAGTTAGCCTGTTTTTACAGGCTTCTCTTTACGGCCTTGTTGCAAATAACGGGTTGGCCTCTCGCACGTTATTTCCATAGGCTGCCCATATTTTTCATTTGTGAACCGGCAATTCATCATACATTGCTTTAAAAAGTCCCGCCAAATATTCTTTACTGTCAACATCTTCTACTAACAACATCTCTTTTGCCCCTTCATACGGTAATTCATAAATCGCAGCTGCCATATAAGAAACTGCAGATTTTGTGGGTTTCACAAGTAACCTGTTTTTCAGCAGTGAAATCTGCATCATCACAACCTGCCTGCTCAGAGTTTCCTTTATCGGAAAGCCATGATACTGTTTCTTTCTTAATCTCATCTGTAGTCATACTGGTTCCAACTCCCCAGTCGAGCAAATGTGCAGCGACCTTAACAGAAATCAATCCATTTCCTACGGTTCCCGGGTGAATCCATCAAAAATAACTTATTCTTCATATCTTTTTTCTCCTGTCATTCTACATTATCATTCGTTCCATGATGATATAATGGTTTAGCAACAAATTGCATAAGTATATTTTGCAATGAGCGTCTGCACAACACTATCATCCGCCGTATCTGCAAACAATGTTCTATTGTAAGTATACCCCTCATGTTCAAGACAGCTTTCAAGTATAAAAAGGAATATCCCCATATCTATCTTATTGTAATATAGTACCTTATCAATGGGCATAATTCCTCTTTTCCCAGGCTGCTTAAATCTATACACCATCAAATCCCTACCTGTATTCTCAACTATCCAAGGCTGTGTATTGCATGCACTTGGAGCGAAACGTGCAATTTCAGCCACTCCTAATGAACTACCTCTCCAAATCTCATGCAAAGGTTTTCTCTTTGACTTAAAAATATCTTTTCGGAATTTTTCTTCAGGCATTTGGGCAATCGAAATCATAATGACAAAATCCAGTCCATTGATCTGCATATCCTTCGGTCTGCCGATTCCAAACCATAAAGCACCGATGTTCTTTGATGTAAGGTACAAATCAATCTGTTCTCCAATATATCCAATGTTCTGCAGATATCCTTCTTTACTTTCACTGTAAAATAAAAGGCACAACTGTCCACCCCGTTTACAGGTTGTCTCATTTTCAGGTACAATACGGACTTCCGTTTTAATTTCTACATAAAGCGGTTTTACTGATCCAATAAATTCTTCAAGCTCCCGAATATCTTGATCTGTAATCATACCTGTATCCCGAAACAGATGAAAAGATTTTCGTTTAAAAATTTGCTTATAGTAATCCATACAATCTCCATAAAATATAAATTTGCCTTATGTACGTTAACAATTCAGCTCACATCTTTTTTCTCCTGCCATTCCCTTAGGAGTAATTTTACAACCCGCTAAGTCTTCATTCCAATGTTGCAATATCTCCATTCTGTATTGCCTGAATGCTCTGTCTGATTTTCTCGTCATCCCAGTTCCACCAACTGATTTCTTCAAGCTTCTTAATCGTCTCTTCATCAAAGCGTTTACGGATTGGCTTTGCCGGTACTCCTCCAACAATTGTATAGGGAGGTACATCCTTTGTTACCACTGCACGAGTTCCTATAATCGCTCCATCACCAATTGTTACGCCCGACAAAATAACTGCTTCATAACCAATCCACACGTCATTTCCAATTACAATATCGCCCTTATTGTCCCATGCATTGCTGATATTCTTTCCATCCAATCCCCATTCCTCAAAGAAAATCGGAAATGGATAAGTAGATAATGATTTCATTGCGTGATTTGCACTTGTAAATAAAAACTTTGCCCCACATGCAACAGAGCAGAATTTACCAATTTTCAGCTTATCCTTGTTAATCGGATAATGATACAAAACATTATTCTTTTCAAAATCTGTTGGATCATGTACAAAATCGTTGTACATGGTATAATCCCCTACCTCTATATTAGGATTACTGATAACATTTTTGAGATAAACTGTCTGTTTATCTGATGTCCTTGGGTATATTATTTTATTCATTTTTACCTCCATATACGAATCTCGGCCCCTCTTCTCCTATCTTTCCATTGCTGACATATCCTGACCGAAAAAGAACATTCTGTGAGGCAATATTTTTCACATCAGTCTCTACTCTCATGAAAACACTCCTAAAACATCTGTATCATTCTTGCAATCTCCATAACTACAATCTTTAGCATCACTCCGCCGGACATCACATAAAACCATATCTCACGCATATGCTGTGATTTTGCAATTGGCATTGCTATTGCTGCAATAATTATAATTGCTGCGCCGACACATCCAACGATGTTTGGAATGCTCACAAGTGAAAATATTCCGGGATTACAGCTTCCATCTATCGTATACTGAATTGTTTTATCCAGTCCGTCTCTTGCGGCTGCAAAGCAGCATATAACAAGACCATATGCCAAAACAAACAGGCTCCTTCTGCCCCAGAAATTAATGTTGCTTCTGTTACTAATTGAATATCCAACAAACCCGACCAGCGATAAAACCATAAGTGTAGTAACTGTTGTCACCATATTTCCAAAATAAAGTTTCATCCGTTTTTCTCCTGCTAATTAAGGCTTTTGTACCACTCCGTAACTGCCTTCAAATTCTGTAAAGATACTCGTTTTCCGCCATTTACCATCATGTCTAACATATCATCCTCTTCGGGAGTGCGATCGGTTTTAGCTGCCAGTCCCTTTCCGGCAGTTTTAACCATGACATCCATCATAAAACGATACACTCCATGAAGCTTCTTCACATCAAAATTCCCCTGTAATGTAAATAAAGGAATCCTCTGAGGAATAACATTTTTATCCCTGACTTCCTTTAGCTGTGTACCTGTCTGCCCCATTCCGACGCCACAGACTGCACGCACTTGATATCTTTTTGCTGCCTCTTTATATCCTTTAATCCCTCCTGCCATAATCCAGCCGAGATAAATGATTTCACTACCGGCAGGCACCTTGTTTTTCGCCTGCTGCAAACTATGTACAGGCAGCTTCAATTCCTTCCCTAATAATTTTGCATATTCTGCTGTGCTTCCGGTATTTGATGTATATAGGATTGCTTTCATTTTGTTCCTACCTCCATAAATAAACAACGCAATACAAGATTGTTATATTACAATCCGCACTACGTCTTAGCCTCTGGCTTCCTTAACTATAAATTTATCTGCATCTCCGTGGAGAAGTGATCCATGTGCTCATCGAGAAGCTTTAGCACCTGGCTCTTGTCATTTGCTCCATCATATATACTGTAGAGCAGAAAAATTGGACCATAAAAATCAAGTGCCATCTGTCTGGCTCTCTCTGCATCACCTAGCATTCCCGAAAACAAAACTTCTATATAAGTTAGTGGTCCACTTGCAAGGTAATTCTGATATAACTGTGCCATCTGTGGTTCCCTGTACTGTTCCAATGTCAACATCTTACGGAAACAGCACGGGAACTCTTCTTCTGTCCAATGAAGGAACTGAACCTTTGTGAACTGCTTAATCTTGTCAAATGCTGTTTCTTTGTATTCAGCTATAACTTTTGACATTTCTCCTTCCGGCATTTCGTATTGCTTTACTCTCTCCCTATCCAGTTCATTCATTTTTTTAATAATACTGTCCAATATCTCCTGCTTGCTTTTATAATGCTTATACAATGCAGCCTTGGTTACTCCAAGCTTCGAGGCAATGTCATTCATGGATGTTCCCATATATCCACTCTGTGCAAATAGCTTCAGGGCTTCTTTCAGTATTTTTTCTTTTGTATTCTTTTCTTTGCTTTCCATGCTTATCTCCTAATTTAGCTCTATTGGCAAGTTACCTATTGGTTACCTTTATTATAGTTACCTATCGGTCACTTGTCAAGCAAATAACAAAATTACTTAATATACTTTTCCTCCCTGCACATATATGATAAACCCGTTTCGCGCAAATCCATCCGATACAATTCTATTCCCAGCACAGCATTGTACCCGGTTGCCGCAAACACGCTGAATCTCTCCACAACGCCAAAATACTCTTTCGGCACTATATTTATCCCCATTGCTCCTACCAGCATCATTCCAAGAGCAATCGTAGCAAAAATCCCATAAGAGCGGCAGCTTTTATCCTTTGCTCCGGCAATAATGATTATCACAAGTGATCCTATGGACAATAAAACAACGATCACTGTTGAAAAGATATGCATCTTGTCCTGAAATGTTCCGGCATAGCCACTGTCACTTAAAGGAAACATGCCATATCCAACCGCAGACACCCATTCCATAATGGTGAACAAATAGATTCCCACTCTCAAAAGTCTGGTTTTCTTTCCTTGAATACCTACGCATGCCATCATTGCGCAAACCAGAGTGCACGCATTATAAAGACAGCTGAGCTGGTTCCATAACCGTAACGACGGCGCATTCGATGCACTAAGATCACTTACCGCCTGTGCCATCCAGTTGTAACCGGGATAAGCAAACGGTGAAAATACAACAGCGGCTGTGTAGGACAGAAATGCCACGATCCCAAGCAAGCCACAATAATTCATTAAATTCTTTTTTTCTCTCATACCGCATTCTCCTCACAAAACCATTTCAGATAATCATCCAAAAGCTTCCTGTCTGCTTCGTCCCTGCACCCACTGTTACCCTGATCCAGTTCATAATCCAACAGTCCATGAATCGTCATTGCAAAGCTCACGGCACTCATATCCGGATTTTGAAAATGAAGCAGCTTATGTACTTCCATGGCATAGAACAGCTGCTTCGTTGCAATCATCATCTTTTTTGTCTCATCAGCAACAATTTTTGCTGCCATAGGTTCTAAGCTTCTTTCTGCATAAATCACCTTATAGAAATTCAGCATGTCCTCCTGATGACTCATCTGGATATACCCATGTACTACAGCCTGCAAGACCTCAAATGCCGTTTTCCCTTCAAAAAACGTACTATAATCCAGTGGTTTTATATTTGCTTTTTCCTTTGCCTGCCTTCTTAAGAATTCATACATTGCTTCTACAATTTCATCCTTAGAAGCAAAATGTTTATAAAGGGACGGTTTTTTTATACCTATTTTGTCTGCAATCATACTCATGGAAACATTTCCGAGACCTTTCTCGGCTGCAAGTTCAAGTGTTACGAGAACGATTTCCTCTTTCCTGGTATTGCTCATTATGTACTTGTCTCCTTGTTGTGTTTGTTACTTTTTGTAGCCTTATGGCTATCTATCGTTAGCTTTATGTTAATACTACTACTACCCAAAGTCAAGCACATTAACCGTTACCTTTCCTCAGTTATTTAGGTGTTTCCCTATAATTAAAAAATCTGTCCCGGCAGCTTCTTTTTCTCTTTATATGGAAACTGCTTATCAAACTCTTCCGCTTCCTGTTCATCAACCAGATAACCTTCCGGTGTTGCATACTCTCCTGTAATTCCATTAAGATACCCCGGTATCATCTCCCTGCACAGAAAGAAAGAGGCATCTGCTCCCTCCGGCAGTCCATGATAGCGGATACCATACTCACTTGCGTGTCTGAAACCGCTCTTGCCGTAAAAGTCAATATTTCCTTCAAAGCATAATGCTCCGCAGCCAAGTTCTGCTGCCTTCTCTATGGAATAATCAAGCAGGATTTTTCCATATCCTTTCCGTTTATACTCATTCTTGATACAGATGGGCCCCATCGTCATAATAGGAATGTTTCTTCCGTCATCTGCTGTAATTGCAGCTCTCACAAAGATGTTTTGTCCAATGAGTTCACCATCCCGGTACATTACAAAATCAAGCTCCGCTACAAATGCCGGATCATTTCTTAACCGGTTAAGAAGGTAATGCTCCCGACATCCCGGACGATATACATTAAAGAAACTGTCTCTTACCAGATTTTCCACTTCGCGATATTCACTTTTTTCTTCTAAACGTATTACTATATTTTTCTTCATGATCTGATTCTCTCCCCCTTTCTTTAGTTCTCAATATATTTATTCTGCACAAATTTCTTAACTTCTACAATCCACTCATTTATTTTCTCTTCCGGTGTCTGCAGTACCGGGCCGCCTTGGGAATCAAATTTAATTTCCATCGGCTTTATAATCTCTGCGCCCTCGCATTCTCTGATCATATCCTTGATCACATGTCCCGGCCATCCTCCATTTGTCATGAATGGAATTACTTTTTTTCCTGACCAGTCATGACCGTTCAAAAAAGTCAGTACCGCGGGTGCCATGGTATACCACCATGTAGGTGTTCCTATTGCAACCACATCATAATCCTTTATATCTACATCAAGTGGTTTGATTTCCGGTTTATACCCTCTGTTTACTTCCTCCTGCCCCTGATCAACTACCTCGTTATAGCTTCCTTTATAAGGTTCTACCGTATCGATCTGCCGGATATCCGCCCCAAGTTCTTCTGCTAACTTTTCAGCAATTCTTTTGGTATTTCCATTTGACCATGAATAGTATACTACCAATTTCCTTGACATATTTTCGTACCTCCGTCTTTATCTTTGCTTTTCCTACCTCTCACTCTATATATTCTAAATTTCCTATTACTTATGCTCCGGTTTCAGCGGTCCATAATAATAGGATGAGGTTGCACCACCGTCAATCAGGAAGGTGGATCCTGTAATAAATGCGCCCTTGTCGCTCATCAGGAGCTCGGCTACATTCGCTACTTCATCTGCAGTTCCCGGTCTGCCTGCCGGGCACTTTGCAAACATATTCTTGTAAAAGTCTCCACGCGGTCCGTTAAATTCATCCATAGCAAGCGGAGTTACAATAATGCCCGGTGCAATGTCATTCAATCTTGCACCGCGTTTTCCCCATTCTACCGACTGTGCCATGACACGTTTCTCATTACAGCGTTTCGCCATCTGGTAAGCATGAAGGGTATCTTTGATGTTTTCCGGCTGTAAAATTTCAAGCTTTAACAACTCTTCCGTGGGTGTCATTGCAAGTGCTTCGTCCTCCGCTGCGGACAACTGAGGCATTCTCCATCCGGACTGACTGGAAATGGTCACTCCGCAGCCGCCTTCGGCAATCACCTTTCCAACTTCTTCCAGTAACACGGCCGTTCCATACAGATCCACCTTTAAAATGGCTTCGATCGGTGCCTGGCTCGGTGAAACGCCTGCTCCGTTTACCAGCATTTTGATTTCTCCATACTCCTGTGCTTTTGCAATCAGTTTTAAAATAGATTCTCTGGAAGAAAGATCCATCTCTACCGGTTCTACATCAAATCCGGCATGGTTCATGATTTCTGCAATTGCTTTTGCATTCTCTATATTTTTATCACCCATGACAATCTTCTTTCCATAGCCCACTCTTCTTGCAATTGCCATGGAAATCTGTCCTGCACCGGTTACGATCATTACTTCTTTTTTGCTCATTATCTTTCCTTACCTTTCCTATTGAAATTATAAAATTTGAAATTTTAAATCATGATTTCTCTCATTTAACCTACGTTTTTCTTCGCCCAGTCTGCCACGGCCTGCTCTGACCTTGCAGCATCCGCACCATGAACGGCAATGCCTGTTCCGAATGCAGCTCCTTTACAGATCTTTCTAAGATCCCGCTCGCTGTTTCCCAGTCCGCTTCCCTCGTGGGTCATCAGTGCCATTACCTTTTTTCCTGTGAAATCCAGTCTCTCAAGCTGGGTAAACACCGCCACCGGATAAGTTCCCCACCAGCAGGGACCACATATAAACACATGGTCATAGTCTGCAAGATCCTCCAGGTACTTTTTCAGTTCCGGACGGGCGTTTTCTCTTAACTCCTGCTGTGCTTCCTGCGTACATTTCTGATAATCCCTGGAATACTCTTCCACCGTCTCAATCTCAAACAGATCCCCTCCGACTGCTTTCTGGATGAACTCTGCGCAGATTTCTGTGTTTCCCTTCTTTAAGTCCATGATTTTGCCATTGACATAGTTTTCACCTTTTCTCGAATAATAAATAATCAGATTTTTAGCCATTTCCAATCCCTCCTGTTCATCTTATCTATGTTCTCATGTTAATTCAAACCGGCTTCTCAATCAAATCTTATTTCTTATCATATTGATAAGTTTCACTAATCATTATATAATGATAATCAATCGGAAACGGAGGGATTTTCTATGTTATTGCGTCAGATTGAGTATTTTCAGTCCGTAATTGAAAAAGGGAATTTTTATGAAGCGGCGGAACAATGCCATGTTTCGCAGTCCGCGATTTCACAACAGATTAAGAAATTAGAAGAAGAACTTGGTGTACAACTCATAGAACGCCACAACCGGACCTTTTCCCTCACGCCTGCCGGTGAACACTTCTACCGGAAAAGTCTGGTCATCACCGGAGACCTCGCACAGATGATCCGGGAAACGAAACGGATTGCCGAAAATGATCACATCCGCTTAAGAATCGGATATTATAAGGGATATCACGGAAACGAATTATCCGAAGCAATTTCTGTATTTTCTGAAAAATATCCGACGATTGATGTCCAGATTACCGTTGGAAGTCACGAAGAGCTGTATCATAGTATGGAAAACGGCTCTCTTGACCTTGCTTTAAACGATCAGCGGCGCGCCTTTTCCGATGCGTACCACAATATTATTCTCGCAGAAAGTAAAATCGATATTGAATTATCTGCCAAGAATCCTTTAAGCAGGTTACCGGGGCTGGAAGTTGCGGATTTAAAAAATACCCCCTGCATTCTGGTAATCAACCCGGCCGGGCAGCAGGAAGAACAGGAATATTATGAGACCATCATCGGATTACAGGGAGAATTTCTTTTTGCAGATACCATGCAGGAAGCCCGCCTCAAAGTGGTAACCGGGCAGGGCTATCTGCCGGTAGATGTCATCGGGGAACAAGTCTGGTTCGACACTACGGTTTGCCGGATCCCCCTTCTCCGAAACGGATCTTCGATAAAAAAGACCTACTGCGCTTTCTGGAAAAAGGACCTCTCCGATCCGTATATTCAGGAGTTTGCACAGATTCTGAAAGGC
>CAVHRK010000068.1:9454-118234 GCA_963638365.1 Anaerobutyricum sp.
GCCGGAGAACTTAGTAATTGTAATTCAATCTTTTTCCAATACCATAACAGAAGAATAATTACATTCATGTTTTTCCAACATTTTAAACTGATATTTTTCAAAAAATTTTGTTTTATCACTGTAATAGAACTTCTTGAAGTAACGTGGATTTCCCAAAAACTCCATTGCATACAATACAGCAAATTTCACCTTTCTTCCCGGCTGTGATTGTTTATCCCATTCCAGTACAACCAGTTTACCATCATGTTTTAACAATCTATGCGTCTCAGCAAGAAGATTTTTCCAAAATCCTTCATTGCATTCATGAAGTACAAGCCCTATAACAATATAGTCAAACGTTTCTTCTCTGAATCCTGTATTCAAAGCATCTCTGCATAATAACCTGACATTTCGTAACCCTGCCTTGTTAACCTTTCGTTTAGCTTCTCTAAGCATAGCCCTTGATCTGTCGATGCCAACCACCTTATTATCGGGATTTTTGCAGGCAATTGGCAATCCATTGGAAAATGTTCCACAACACATATCCAGTACCATACAATGATCATCCGGAATAAGCTGTTCAATTACCATTCTTGGATTGCGCCCCTTATCAGCAAACCACACTTTATCTATCAGGTCATATATCACCGATAAAAAACTATATACATTCATAATTATCCTCTTTTCCCTGCAAGCTCGCAAAGTCTCCTCATAAAATTACAACATCATACAAATCCATGCGATCACGGCACAGACAGGAATGTAAATCACGAAATGCAGAATATGCGACTTCTTATTATATCCAAACTGCGGAGATCTGGCTGCTCCCTCCAGTTCCGGATAATAATGGGGAAAGAAATTGGAATGACACAACAGTACCCAGTCAAAAAAGAGAATATCATAAATTTCCATCGCATAAAGCATCACAAGGAATCGTACAAAAAACTGCAGATACGTGAAATTCTTTCGGATTCCGTCCCATCCGGCAAGAACTGCCGCCCCGATAAATAACAAAAGAGCCACTGCTATGATGATCCATCCAATGACATGCGCCCCACGGAACCGTTCCTTCTTATCCGGAATGACCTCTAAGTATTCCTTGGGCGCCGAACCGAAGAACCTCTTATCCTGAATAAAGGCAACTCCTCCATACAAAATCAGAAAGTATCCCAGCATAATCATAAGTATTGCGATCATTGTTATTCCCATTTTCTTAAGACCTCCTCAGATTTTCTTTTGTCAATCTGATTATACACCGGATAAGTAATATTGGCGAGTCCATGTGTCTAACCTCACTGCAAGGAAAGATATTGATTTCTTACCTCTTTAGGCATTCAGCTTCCACTGTGCCGATGCCGTCTGGAGCTTCACAAGCTTTGCATAAAGACCATTTTCCCGCATCAGCTCCTCATGGGTTCCGTGTTCTGCAACGACACCGCCGTCCAAAACAATGATCTGATCGGCATTTTCCACGGTACGCATCCGATGCGCGATAACCAGAACGGTCTTATCCTTAATGAGTCCTGAGATCGCTTCCTGAATCTCCGTTTCATTGTCTACATCCAGAGAGGCGGTTGCTTCATCCAAAAGAATTACCGGTGCATCCTTCAAAAGAGCACGGGCAATGGAAAGCCGCTGGCATTCTCCACCGGAAAGTGTCGATCCGTTTTCGCCGATCACGGTCTGATAGCCATCCGGAAGTTTTTCGATGAACTCATGGCAGTGTGCGGCTTTGGCTGCTGCCATCACCTCTTCATCGGTTGCACCTTTTCGTCCGACCCGGATATTTTCCATGACCGTATTGTTAAACAACACCACATCCTGAAATACTACCGAGAAGTCCTTCATCATGGCTACCGAATCAATCGGTGTAAGGTCTGTTCCGCCCATGGTGATTTTACCACCGTCCACATCGTAAAAGCCTGCAGCCAGATTCGCTACCGTACTCTTTCCACCACCGGACGGTCCGACCAGTGCGGTTACCTGCCCCTGCTTTGCCGTAAAGGAAACGTCCTTGAGCACCGGCTTTTTAGGATCATATGCAAACTTCACATGATCAAAGGTAATGTCATAACCATGCGTCTGATATTCCTTCTGCTTTGGTGCTTCCTCGTAATTCTGGATGGCTTTCAGCCGTTTTACCTGTAAATCCACCGCAAACAGCTCTGCCATATTCGTCATGGCACCGGACAGGGGATCATACAGTCTGGATGCTGCAATCAGAAACAGGATGTAGGAAAACAGAGTAAGATCTTCCTTAAGCAGCAGCACGTTTCCTGCTACAATAACCGTTGCAAGTCCAAGACGCAGGAACATCTGTCCACAGGTTACCAGACTTGCTGTCAGCATTTCCGAAGAAATCTGGGACTTCTCTGCTGCCTCCATCTTCCGGTCAAGTTTTCTCAAATATTCGGTTTCCAGGTTGCATGCCTTGATGTCCTGTACCGTTTCCAGACACTCCTGGATTCCGTCCGCAAGCGCAAGCTTATCGTCCATATGCTTCTGTCCGCGCTTTGTCTGCAGCTTACGGGATAAAAGCACAATCGCAAATGCTGCAGGAGCTACCCACAAAAGTGCAAGTCCCATTCTCCAGTCGAAAATTAGAAGTGCAACGCAGACAATTGCTGTGGAAATCATGGATCCCCAGAACTGTGGAACCGTATGGGAAAACGCATGCTCAAAGCCGGCGCAGTCTCCCATGATCGTTCCGGTCAGATCCGAAAGATCATGCTCCTTGAAAAATCGTAGCGGCATAGTTCTTAATTTTTCCGCAAGGGAAATCCGGCGGCGTTCACTTTCCTGATAGGTTCCCATATAAGTGATTGTATACTGCATATAATGCATGGCAAACATAATCACAAGAATGACCATACCAACCAGAAGATACAACCCGACATTTGCACCCTTTTCCTCTGTTCCAAGAATCGGGGCAAGCAGGTCGTTTAATACACAGGCCAGCAAGGCGACCGGCAGCATCAGACTTAAATATTCCAGAACCGAATACAGGATTCCCTTTCTCAGATCCTTCGCTCCCTGTTCACTTAATGCGTATTTTTTCTGAAAATAGCTCATCACATAGCCCCCTTTCCAACCTTCCACTGAATGGAGGTCTGGTAATCCTTCCACATGGACGCATATCTGCCATTTCTCTGAAGCAATTCTTCCTGCGTGCCACGTTCAATGATTTTTCCTTCATCAAATACCAGAATCAGATCGGCATTTGAAATGGTCGAAAGCCGGTGGGCAATCATCAGAACCGTTTTGCCTTTCGTCAGTTTTTCAAAAGCAAGCTGGATCTGATGCTCATTCTCTGCATCCGCAAAAGCGGTGGCTTCATCCAGAACTACAATCGGTGCATCCTTCAGAATCGCTCTTGCAAGCGCAATTCTCTGATTTTCTCCTCCGGATAAATAAGTGCCGCCGCTGCCTGCCATGGTGTCAATGCCATCCGGCAGCCGGTCAATAATATCCTTGCACTGTGCCGCCTGCGCTGCCCTCATCACTTCTTCCCGGGTTGCGTCCGGCTTTGCCACACGAATATTTTCAAGCAGAGTGTCCTTGAACAGCCTCGTGTTCTGGAACACGAATGCAATCTGGTTCATCAGGGTGTTTTTATCGATCTGTTTCACATCAACACCACCTACCAGCACTCTTCCTTCCGTTGCATCATAGAACCTCGGAATCAGTTTGGCTGCCGTCGACTTTCCACTACCGGAAGCTCCAACAAGCGCCACGGTCTTTCCTTCAGGGATCTCGAAGCTGACATGGTCAAGCGCCTTTTCCTCCGTGCCCTCATAAGAGAACGATGCATTTTCGAAAGCAACCGATGCATTCCCTGGCTTTTCGGTATGGCTGCTTTCCGGAAGGGGCTGTTCTTTTAATACGGCTTCAATCCGGTTCACGGCGCTTTTCGCTGCCATTAGCTGCTCTCCGGCAAACATGACGCGGTTCATCATCGTGGTGCACACCGGTGTAAACAGACTGTAGAACAGGAAATCCAGAAGCACATCCTGATAAGAGGCCTGCCCGGTAACCCCCGACAAAATCATGCAGGCTGCCGGAATCAGCAGAATAAAGGTGCCGTTTAAAGAAACCTGAAAGCCTGTCAACGGAATCCGGCATTTCAAAGCATAGCCGGAAGCGTATTTTTCATATTCTTCAATCGCTGCATGAAAATTTTTGAAGGAGTATACCGTCTGCTGGAACACCTTTACCACCGGAATGCCACGGATGTACTCTACGGCTTCCTTGTTCATCGTCTCCAAAGCGGTCATATATCCTTCCATGAAATGTGCGTTATCTCCGCCCATCATCTGTTTCATGAAGAAAAAGCTGACGGCAAGCGGAATCAGACAACAGATTCCAAGCCTATAGTCAAACACGAAAATCAGAACGATAACGGCAATCGGCATCACAACCGCGCCGGTAAGATCCGGAAGCTGATGGGCCAGAAAATCTTCGGTAAGACCGGCATTGTCATCAATAATTTTCCGTAAACGTCCACTGGCGTTCTGGTTAAAATAGCCAAGCGGAAGTGTTACAATATGGTGCATCGCTGCTTTCTTCATATTCGTTGCCGTACGGAAAGCGGCCAGATGGGCACTGCAGAGTGCAAAGAAATACAGTAAAATACTGAGTGCCGAAAAACCGGCTGCATACCATGCATAAGTACTGCTCTTTGCCGCAAGATGAATGTCTCCTGCGGTCAGTGCATTCAGCACGTCCCGAATTACAAACCAGATGCAGACGAAGGGAATCATGGAGCACAGCGTACTCAATCCCGCCAGAATCATCCCGAGAATCGTAAGCCAGTGCCGGTTTCCTGCGTACTGAAACATTCTGGATATTTCAGAATCTTTTTTCATAAGAATAGGCCTCCTTAAAATAAAAATGCGTTGCGGTTAGATCTACCTAACTGCAACGCATATTTTAAAAGAAGGTTTCCTGAATTACAATGACTGAACAGGCTATTTTCTATCCATTCAGACTTTTCTCCGATATTCGGTCGGAGAAACACCATATTCCGCACAAAAAGCGGAAGTAAATTTGTTGGGATTGAGATAGCCGATCTGTGCCGCAATCTCCCCGACCGTAAGGTTACTCTCTTTCAGGAGCCGCTCTGCGACCTGCAGCCGGTATCGCTTCCTATAAGAATAGATGGAGTCTCCATAAACTCCCTTAAAGCACTTTTTCATCACAGTCGGTGAAATTTCAAAGCGTTCTGCCAGCTCCTCAATCGTGTAATGCTCACTGAAATGCTCGGCCAGAAACGCATGGATCTGCTTCATGACCTCAATCTGCGCCTGTGTAAAGCGGATTTCCGAAGAATCTTCCTCAAAATCCAACCCGGTCAGGACCAGCAGAAGCTCCAATACCTTTACACGGATATACCCGTGCCGGATGTTTTCCGGAAAGGTATAAAGCTCGGTAAAAATATGCTGAATCGTCTCATTGGCGCGGATCATCAAAAACTCCCTTTCCTTAGAAAGCTGCCGGATGCGTTTGAGGTCCACATCCAACAGGGCAAGCACCCGCTCCATTTCCTCCGTAACACCGGAAAAATCAATGGTGACCGTAATGCCGTGATAATGCGCCGTCGGGAACTCGGACTGATGACTGCTGTTCTGTAACGAACACAGCGACAGATCGCCTGCTGCCATGTAACTGTACTGTTTCTCTCCAAACAGACACTCACACCGCCCCTCTTTACAATAATTGATTTCCATGACATGCCTTGCCGGCTTCTGGTTCTTATTACAGTATGCCATATGCATATCATTATAAACAAGCTCCACGCCCGGAAAGACCGGATACCGGGTAATGTCTCCCTCACCACTTTCATTCTCCAGATGAAAATGACGGCAATCTCCGTCCTGCTCACCTTCAGAAAGCACCGACGTTCCATATAAGTCAATACTGGTAAAGCCGCCCTGCAGGTTTTCCCCTTTCAACGGATCCTTTCCAGACTGCAGAATGGTTTCTGCAAGTTCGTATGGATTTTTCATAAATTACTCCTGCTTTTTCAATATTCGGTCTTATTCCCGGGTGATATAATAATCACAGTATTCATCCCCTTCAGCGACAGCCTTGGTTCTGTGATAGCAGACACCCCGGATTCCTGTTGTTGAAATCTTATCAATGGCGCACATCACCGGAGCAATTTCTTCCATTCCCAGTTCCTTTAACGTTTCGTGAATCGGGCAGGAATACACATACATCGTGACGCTTTCCTTACTTACCTCAATGATCTTACTCCGATACCCCTTCTTTTCATTCCCTGCACTTTTCATAATCGCTTCCCGGTTTAACCAGATTAATTTTGGAAGTCCCGGGAAATCGGTCAGCTTTGCCATTCTTTGCTTTGCCGCTTCTCCTGCGGAAGGTGCATAATCCATCATCAGTTTTCGTGCTTCTTCCTTCGAGACTTTCTTTTGCAAGGCCAGATAAATTCCTGCCATGGGATAGGCTACCGTTTTTGCATCCTTTACGGCATTCTTATTTTCTGAAAGAAGCCTTGCACTGATTTCACCTGCCTGCTTCCAGATCTCATTCCCTTCTTCCCCGAACTTTGCAAGAACTACATCTTTAAATTTTCCAAAGTAACTGTTCCTGTCTAAGATATTTTTACCCATCTTTTTCCCCCTTTTATTTTTCATTTTTATAAGATACCGGATTGACTTTCTGACATTTTTCCCTTATAAATAGGAATATAACATATTACCTAGTGTTTGAATAGGTAAACAAATTCACCCGATAAGGAGCCCATTATGATTAACCAGGATCGTTTCATCCATCGTTTTGAAGAATTAGTTGCCATTCCCAATTCCTCCAGAGAAGAGGCTGCCATGTGTGACTATCTGAAAAAGGCACTCACGGCACTGTCCATCCCCTTTGAGGAAGATGATACCGCATCAAAGCTTAATGGAAACTGTGGTAATCTCTATGCCTATGTCGAAGGGGAAAAAGCACTCCCCCCGATCCTTTTATCCGCGCACATGGATTCCGTAGAACCTGCCAAAAAGAAACGCTGCGTCTTTCATCCGGATGGTACGATCACTTCGGACGGAACGACCGTTTTAGGTGCCGATGACCTCGCCGGAATCTGTGCCATTTTAGAATCCATCACTTCCATAAAAGAAGACGGCAAGGCACACCGCCCTATAGAAATTGTATTTGATGTTGCTGAAGAAACCTATTGTGAAGGAATCCAGCAGTTTGATTTCTTCAGATTAAAATCAAAGGAAGCCTATGTATTCGATCTCACCGGCCCGATCGGTGACGCTGCCTATCAGGCACCCGCGATTCTTTCTTTTGAAGCCGTTTTCCACGGAAGGGCTGCCCATGCTGCCTTTTCTCCCGAAAATGGAATCCACGCCATCAAAGCCGCCGCTCATGCCATCGATGCGATCTCCTGTGGCCGGATCGGCGATACGACTGTGAATGTCGGCACCATACAGGGTGGATCTGCCACCAACGTCGTTCCGGAAACCTGTATCGTAACCGGCGAAGTCCGAAGCTTTAATAATGAAAGCGCCCAGCGTAAGCTCGATGAAATCAAGGAAATCTGTGAAGAAGCCGCGCTCCTTGCAGGTGCCTCTATTGATTTCAAGACCGAAACCCTTTGTCTGGCTTACCGGGTAGATCCCTCTTCCCAGGCCGTCAGCCGCTTTACAGCCGCATGCGATTCCCTTCACCTGGAACCGAATCTGATCAGTACTTACGGCGGCAGTGACAACAATCACTTCTTCCACCATGGCATCACCGGACTGGTAGTGGCCTGTGGAATGAATGACTGCCACTCCTGCAAGGAATATACCAGTATTTCGGATCTGCTAAAAGCCGCCAGACTGGCTGAGGCATTAATTCTGTCTGATATGTAAAATTCCATACACCTGATGCAGGTCGGTAATCACCTCATCCACCTGCACTCCGGCTTTCTGTATCATGGTATCATCCCGTCCTTCCGGATGATACCAGCAGGTACGGATTCCGGCATTGTTTCCTCCCCGGATATCACTGGTAAGGGAATCTCCCACAATCAACACTTCTTCTTTTTTCACCGGACCAATGGCCTGAAATACCCTGGTAAAGAATTCCATGCTCGGCTTCTCTGCCTTTAAATCCTCCGACAGAAAAATACCATCCATAAATTCCCCAATTCCGGAAAGACGAAGCTTTTTCGTCTGCGCCACAACGGTTCCATTCGACACCACATACTGCCTGACTTTCCCCTGCAAAGATTTCACAATATTGAGGCTGTCATCGCAATATACAATCGTATCTCCCAGACGTACCTGATATTTCTCATTGAATTCTTCTGCAAGACCTGGATCAATTCCTTCACTTGCGAAAAAATCCCGGAATCTTCCCAACAGAATCTCCGGTTTCGTAAGCTCTCCGCGCTCTAATCTCTCCCAGTAAGTCCGGTTGATCTTCGAATACCGTGCAATCTTTTCATCGGTGCATTTCCCCAGATGATATTCCTCAAATAAGCTTTGGATGGCTGCCTTTTCTGCTGACAAAAAATCCAACAGGGTGCCGTCTACATCCCATAAAATTGTTGTAATCATTTGTTCTCTCCTTCGCCTACTTTTCAAACCGGAAATAAGCAAAGTCAAAATTACTTCCGGGCAGGAATGCAAAGGATACCTTCTGTTTACCGGTAATATCCTGCAATGCAAATATTCTTTCTTCATAAGAATCCGCATTTTCTGTCCGGAACTCACAGAGAATCCGCTTCTCGCCATCCGCACCTGTCAGGATCAGATGAATACTGTTAAGCGCTAACGGAGATTTCCCGCTGATCCAGATCTGCTTCGGTGTTTCCGCAGCAAAGTCAAACGTGCCAAAGTCCAGCATAACGTTATTTCCGATTCCGGTTACGTTTCTTCCTTCCACCGTGAATTTATCTCCATAAATATTCTCTGCATCGGCAGCATCATTTCGTTCAAATTCCCGCTCCTGCTTTTCAAAGGAAAATCCGCTCACCTGGAAGCCATCTGTCGTTTCGATGCAGAAGGTTCCAATTCCCTTAAGCTTCTTTGACAGCTTGAAGGTATTCGGCTTAAAAGTCATCCATTCCGGCGGCTCATGGTAAGAAAATTCACCTAAGAGTTCTCCGTCTTCTCCCGGCACACCATCGTAGAACCGGATCTGTACCGGATCGAGGGTATTGGCCCAGATCGGAACCGTAACGGTGTCAGACCCTGCTGCTCCAAAATCAATATGGTCGTATATCGCATAGGAAGAGGCTCCGCCTGCCGCAAAGCCAACGCCCTTATTAATACCGCTGCTGATGTTCTCGCTGCCTCTGGTGTAAAGTCCTCCGGTTACGAAATCATACGGATCGGTTACCGCAACGCCCAGTCCCTCTGCCGTAAATTTCAATACCGAAAGGATATGATAACGTTCCGTTCCATTCTTGCACATTGCGCGGAGCCAGAAGCTGCCATCCCCGTTTGCCTTTACGGTGACGGTATGATCCGGATTCACCGTACATTCCGCAAGATTGGTTACGATTCCTTTTTCGTTTGTCACACGGAACTCAATGTCATCTGCATAGTCCGCATTTTCCGGATAAATGGTGTAAGCCACCTTTCTTTCACTGGCTTCCTTCGTAAAGGTAAGGCTCTCTGCCTGCAATTCGATCTTACGAACCGGAACTTCATCTGCTCTTCCACATTCGGTCGGAACAAAAGTAACCTCCTGTTCCCGTACCTTATTGTTTCCATCCGGTGCATCTACCGACAACAATTTGATACTGCAGTCCGGTATTCCAGGAGAGGTCAGGGTCACTTTGATTTCACCCGGCTTTCCGCTTGAAGCAAGTATTGCCAGCATTTTGCCGGAAAACAGTCTCCGGGAGGTTCCCTTATACGCATCGAAGTCCGTGCTGTCTCCATTATCAAGACCTAACAGCTTTCCTTCGCCTTCCACACGGACATTGACACGGTTGTTGGCATTCGCGCAGAAAATGCCCTTTTCATCTACGGCAGAGATTTCAAGATAGATCAGATCTTCCCCGTCCGCATACACTTCCGTCTTATCCGGATCCAGACGGAAAGATGCTGCATCCCCAAAGGAACACTGTACATCCTCTGCAATCACCTTTCCGTTTTCATCATAAGCAAGCGCTTTCAGCTCACCCTTCTGATAAGGAATCTGGAAGTTTCCGGTAAGCTGTTTTCCATGCTCATGGTCGATGTCATAGGTTCCTACGGAATCTCCGTTATAAAACAGCTCAATCTTCGGTGCATTGGAGCATACCCGCACATCCACCGGAAGTCCCTCGTTGAAATCCCAGTACGGGAAAATATGTACAAACGGAGCCTTACGATAATCTGTCCATTCTGCCCGGAACACATACGCACTGTCTTTGGCAAAGCCTGCGGTATCGTACTGTCCGAAATAGGAATTCTTCGTGCTGTACGGAGTCGGCTCCCCAATATAGTCAAAGCCTGTCCAGATAAACTGACCGGCACAATATTCGGCATCACGGTCCTTAATAATACACTCTTCGGTATTCTTCGCGCCCCATCCGGTACAACTGTTTCCGAGGGAAGAACACTGCTCATCATCATCGGTAAGGAGCGTTTCTTCGAGCGGGAAATGATAAATACCACGGCTCTGGACCACGGATGCTGTCTCACTTCCGTAGATCATCCAGTCGGGATGATTCTTATGATGCTCCTCATAAAGCCGCTCGCCATAGTTATATCCAACGAGTTTCAGAATGTCTCCACACTTCTGTCCATTCTCCCACTGCATAAAGTTCGAGCCAAAGGTCACCGGACCGTTTCCTCTCGGATCATGCAGCTCCACCATCCGTTTTAAAAGGGCCGTTACTTCCTGCCCACGTTCATCTGCATGGGTATCATAAATTTCATTTCCGATACTCCAGCCAATGATGGACGGATGATTCCTATCACGACGGATCCAGGAAGCCACATCCTTTTCTACCCATTCATCAAAGAAACGCGCATAGTCGTAATCGGTCTTCGAACGTTCCCACATGTCAAAGCCCTCGGAGAGAATCAGCATACCGGTTTCATCGGCCAGCTCCATCATTTCCTGTGCAGGCATATTGTGAGAGGTTCGAATCGCATTCACACCCATCTCACGTAATTTACGGAATTTCCGCCGCAATGCAGGAACGCTGAATGCAGCCCCCAGACATCCACTGTCATGATGCTCACAGGTTCCATGCAGCTTTACATGCCGTCCGTTTAAGAAAAATCCATGATCCACGGTATACGCGATCGTCCGGAATCCAAAATACTGCCGGATCGTCTGTGTCACTTCTCCCTGTACCAGAATTTCCGACTGCAACGTATATAAATATGGCTCGTCAATATCCCAAGGAATCGGATTTTTAACGGTTAAATTCTGTGTGGTCAGGGAATACCGGCATCCTTCCACTCTTGCTCCCTTAGGAACACAGGAAGCGTCTGCTGCACAGGCATCGGATTCACAAACCGCTGCCACCTTTCCTTCCCGATCCAAAATGGTCTGGCGCACCCGGACTCCTGCAAAGGAATTTTCCTCCTTTTGTATCAATTCTGAGGTAACGGTTACCTTCCAGCTTCCGTTCTCCTTAGAAGTCGATACATAAATGCCATCGTTTCCAAACCGCAGTTCCGGACTCTCACACAGCCATACCTTACGAAAAATACCGGCTCCCGAATACCATCTGGAATTCGGCGCATGATGATCCACACGGACTCTTACGGTATTCTCTCCGTCCCGAATCAGATCGGTAATGTCAAACTGGAATGCAGAGTATCCATACTTCCATTCTCCTGCAAGGACATCGTTGACATAGACCTTACTGTCCATGTACACGCCATCAAAACGAAGATAGGTGCGTACGCCGTCCTTTTTCTCATAAACAAACTTCTTCTGGTACCATCCGGTCGATGTCTCGTATAAATGATTCGTATTTTCAATCAGCCAGTCATGGGGAATGTCCACCCTGCCAAAGGCAAAGCTCTCCTCATAATCACTGCCAAACGGAGCCTTATAAAACTCCCAGTCCTCACAAAATGAAACCCGGTTCTGATCCTTGTCACAAACCATACTCTTTCTCCTTTGCTGCAAATCCTTATCTGGATTTCTTTTTTATATCCCAAACGTTCACCATATTCTCTCCTTACATGGCAACCGGGTAATTCCACAGATGCCTCTCAAAATCTAATGAATCAGGAGATGTGTGATAAATGCCGCAATCCATGCAATCACACACTGCCATATTACCACAATTACCGCCCATTTTCTACCAAGTTCTCTCTTAATGGAAGCAATGGCTGCCACACAGGGCGTATACAAAAGACTGAATACCAGAAGTGCTGCAGCTGAAGAAGTGGTGAGCACCGTTCCTATCTCTCCTCCAAACAATACTTCCAATGTGGAAACCACACTCTCTTTTGCCATAAATCCACTGATCAGTGAAGTACAGATTCTCCAGTCTCCCAGTCCCAGCGGTGCAAATACCGGCGTAAGAAGACCGGACACCTTCGCAAGCATACTGTCTGCGGAATCGGTCACCATATTAAAATGCAGATCAAAGCTCTGCAGGAACCATACCACAATCGTTGCTATCAGAATTACCGAGAACGCTTTCTGCAGGAAATCCTTGGCCTTTTCCCAAAGAAGCTGTGCAACATTTTTCACACCCGGCATCCGGTAATTGGGTAACTCCATAACAAACGGAACCGGCTTTCCCTTAAACAGTGTCCCTTTATACAAAAAGGCAATCAGAATTCCAACAAGAATTCCAAGAATATACAATCCGGACATCACAAGCGCACCATGCGCCGGGAAAAAGACACTTACGAAAAATGCATAAATCGGGAGTTTTGCCGTACAACTCATAAAAGGAGTCAGAAGAATCGTCATCTTCCGGTCCCGTTCACTGGTTAAGGTTCTTGTTGCCATAACCGCCGGAACCGTACAGCCAAATCCAATCAGCATCGGTACGATACTTCTTCCGGAAAGTCCGATCTTACGCAGCAGCTTGTCCATGACAAATGCCACTCGTGCAATGTAACCGCTGTCTTCCATCAGGGACAGGAAAAAAAACAGCGTAACAATAATCGGAAGAAAACTTAATACACTTCCCACACCGGTAAAAATTCCATCAATCACAAGGCTGTGAATTGCCGCATTGACATTCATGGAGGTAAGCGCTGCATCCACAATCGCGGAAAGCTGATCAATCCCCAATTCCAGCAGCCCCTGAAGCCATGCGCCAATCACGTTAAAGGTCAGATAAAACACAAGTACCATAATACCGATAAAACAGGGAATCGCCGTATACTTCCCGGTAAGAATCCGGTCTATCTTCTCGCTGCGGACACGCTCCTTACTCTCCCTGGGCTTTACAACCGTCTGTTCACACAGCTTTTCAATAAAATTAAACCGCATATCTGCAATTGCTGCACTACGATCCAGTCCACGCTCCTTTTCCATCTGACTTACAATATGCTCCAACATTTCTGTTTCATTTTCATCCAGCTTAAGCTGATCAAGAATCAGGTGATCGCCTTCAATGACCTTCGTTGCGGCAAACCGGACCGGAATTCCTGCTGCCTGCGCATGATCCTCAATCAGATGAACCACGGCATGAATACAGCGATGCACCGCTCCATTATGATCTTCTTTGTCACAAAAATCCTGTTTCACCGGGCATTCCTGATATTTTGCAATGTGAATGGCATGCCGGATCAGCTCGTCCACCCCTTCATTCTTTGCCGCAGAAATCGGAATCACCGGCACTCCCAGCATTGCTTCCATGGTATTCACATCAACGGCTCCCTGATTACCCACCACTTCATCCATCATGTTAAGTGCAATAACCATCGGAATATCCATCTCCAGAAGCTGCATGGTAAGATACAGATTCCGTTCGATATTGGTCGCATCCACGATATTGATGATTGCGCGTGGCTTTTCATTCAAGACAAAATTTCTCGATACAATCTCCTCACTGCTATAGGGAGACATCGAATAAATTCCCGGAAGATCGGTGACTTCTGTATTCTCATAGCCCCGGATCACACCATCCTTGCGGTCCACGGTAACTCCCGGAAAATTACCGACATGCTGTTTTGCACCGGTTAGCTGATTAAACAAGGTTGTCTTCCCACAGTTCTGATTTCCAACAAGTGCATAGGTCAGTATCGTCCCTTCCGGAACCGGATTCTCATGATCCCTGGAATGGTATTTTCCGCTTTCTCCAAACCCCGGATGATCGGTGTTCTTACTCTGTTCGATTCCATGATGATCTCTGGTTCTTCTCTGAATCTGTTCAATTTCAATTTCCTCTGCTTCTGCAAGCCGGAGCGTCAGTTCATAGCCATGAATCTGTACCTCCATCGGATCTCCCATCGGAGCAAGCTTTACTACCGTCACCTCTGCTCCCGGAATCATTCCCATATCAAGAAAATGCTGGCGTAAAGCTCCTTCACCGCCAACCTTTGTAATCACTGCACTTTTTCCGATCTGTAGTTCCTTCAGTGTCATTTTGATTTCTCCTTTGTGTGTAACTGTCAGGTGCCCTTACACTTCGCAATTACAATACACTTTGTTTTTGATTCTTATGCCTTAATGATTAAATTTTATCACAAAGAGAGTTGTTCCGTATAGGAAAATCTTGTGATATAGTAAAAGAAAAACTACACTTGATAGACATGAGGTGAATGGATGATTAACTTTTTAAAAGAGGCAGCCAACGTACTGCCCTCCCAGAAACAACTGAACTGGTACGAAATGGAGTCGTATGCATTTATTCATTTCGGACCCAATACCTTTACCAATAAGGAATGGGGGGATGGAACCGAAGATCCTTCCCTTTTTAACCCGGTAAAATTAGACTGTGACCAGTGGGTAAGCGCCATCAAAGCTGCCGGTATGAAGGGTATGGTTCTAACTGCCAAGCACCATGACGGTTTCTGCTTATGGCCTTCGAAGTATACCGAGCATTCGGTGAAAAACAGCCCCTTAAAGCGGGATGTTGTGAAAGAAGCAGCTGATGCCTGCCGAAGGGGCGGTATCAAGTTTGGTTTCTATTTATCCCCCTGGGACCGGAATTCTGCTTATTACGGCACACCGGAATACAACGATTATTTCTGTAATCAGCTGACAGAGCTTTTAACACAGTACGGTGATATTTTCTATGTATGGTTTGACAATGCCTGTGGAGAAGGACCGAATGGGAAAAAACAGGTCTATGACTTCCCGCGTTACTTTGAGCTGATTCACAAGTATCAGCCGGAAGCACTGATCTTTAATGACTTTGGTCCGGATATCCGCTGGTGCGGAAACGAGGCCGGTGCTGCCCGCCATGCCGAATGGGCAGTCGTTCCGTCCGAACTTTGCTTCTACAGCCCCGTCCAAACCGGAAAAGGCCCTATGGCAGACGAAGGTAACCTGTCATGGATTTATAATACCGAGAAAGAGCTGGGAACCATGCCCAATATTTTATATTCCAAGGGGCTGACCTTTACCCCTGCGGAGATCAATATGTCCATCCGTCCGGGTTGGTTCTGGCATCCGGAAGAGAAGCCGCATTCTCTGGAACGCCTCTTCCACACGTACTTAATCAGCGTCGGAGCAAACTCCTGCTTTCACTTGAATCTGCCACCCACAACCGACGGTCTGATTGATGAACGCGATGTAAAACGCCTCAAAGAATTACGTGGATTGCTGGATCAAGAATTCGGAAAAGAAATCCCCTTCCGCTTAGAGAAGGACGAAGCCTCTCCTGCCACACAGCCCTACTACCGTCTGATTCTGGATCATCCGGTTCAGAACATCAAATATATTGTTGTACAGGAAGATATTGCGAAAGGACAGCGTGTCGAAAGCTTCCGTGTCACGGCAGATTTCTTAAGTGGTGCCCAGTATCCCATTTATCAGGGAACCTGTATCGGGCATAAAAAGATCTGCCAGCTGCAGGATCCTTTCGCCTTACAAAATCCGCTTACGGATGATACCTCCGAAAGGATTTCGCAGGTACAGCTCCGGATCACTGCTGCCAGAGATGAAGTATTTTTGAAGTCTGTGAAATTATACGAATAATGAGTTTTATTTACCACTTGATATGTTACTTTCTTTTACTGACCCGGTAACATTGTATATCACCAACGCCGCCAGAATCAGCACATATCCAATGAGTTTCAACACCGTCATGCCCTCTCCTGCAAGGACAACGCCCATCACACTTGCGGTCAGGGGATTCACCACCGTAAATACTGCTGCAGTTTCTGCCGGAAGATATTTCTGTCCGACCGGTTGAAACGTAAATCCAAAGCAGCTGCACAGCAATACGAGAAACAGCAGCATCAGCCACTGCTTTCCGGTCTGCGGCACACCAAAGCTTCCGGTAAACAACGATGCGCTCAGGCACAGTACCCCCATCACGCCAAGCTGCAGCATTCCAACCGTAACCGGATCCGCATTCTGTGTCACACGTTCCGTCGTCATAATGCATGCTGCATAAGTAAGTGCCGCACAGATCATTAACGCAATGCCAATTCCGCCTCCCGGATTGCTGCTTTGTGTAAGAGACAGGAATCCTACACCAATCACTGCCAGCACCGCACAAAGCATGGTTTTCTTTTGTGGCAAAGATTTCGTCAGTACCGCTGCATAAATCGGCACCATGACAATCGCCATATTTTCAATCAAGGCACTGACCCCGGAGTCAATCTGCCTCAGTCCATACATTTCAAAAATCATGCAAACTGTATACAGAACGCCTAAGATCAGCCCGCCTTTTAAGCTCTCCTTACTGCATTCCTTCAGCTTTTTAAAGAAAATCACCGCCAGAACCAGAAACGCCAGAATAAACCGGATCGCCAGAATACTCATCGGTGACATGGATTCCATCAATATTTTTGAAAAAAGAAAGGATGTTCCTCTTGCGATAAAAACCGTTGTTAACAGTATCTTTGCACCTGTCTTGCTCATGTTGTCTCTCCTGTTATCTCATCTCTTGTTTTCTATTACAGGAATATACACCGGTTTATTTTAGAACGCAACCTTTCTTTTCTATTCTCTTCTATATTTCGTGGATCTGCTACTTTTTCTTTTTAAACTTGGAATATTGTATTGCAAAATGAATAAAGATCCACAGATACAGGATAATCACCGGTGCAGTCAATGCAACATTCATATATTCTTGAACATACAAATCACGGATCAGACACGGAATTAGCACGCAGGAAAACAAGATGACTAATGGAAGTACTCTCCCTTTAAATACCCGGTCCATCATCTGGAGCCTGGAACTGTCATCACAGAAAATCTCTTCTGCCCCTGACGTCTCGGATGCCGGTTTCCGAAAATAACTGTAGCCTACATAATCCTGCAGATATTCCCATCCACAATCCTCAAACATCTTCACGTATTCTTCCTTATGCTCCAGGCCGTCCTTGTTGTAATCCAACTGATAGATCACATCCTGCGGTTCACATTTTTCAAAATGATACATACTGATCCCTGTAATCCTTACAAGCTTCCAGCCTCTCTTATGCATGGTGCGAAGATACTCCTGCTCCTTTTCATATCCCCATATAGAGAAAAATTTCCATTCTTTCTTTGTTTCCATTCCATCTCCTCCTGTCACATCTGCTCATGTGCGATCCGATACAAACGCTCGATCCGGTTCAATTCAATTTGCAGTACCTCCAGTCCCAGGTCGGTGATCTGGTAAATTTTCCTTTTTTCCTCTTCACGGATAAACCGGATCAGTCCATCCTTCTCCATTTTGGATAAACTTCCATACATGGTGCCGGGTGCTAACCGGATTGCTCCATCCGTCAAACGTTCCACCGTCTGCACAATCCCGTATCCGTGATTCGGCTTTTTTAAACACAGCAAAATATAAAATGCGGTTTCGGTCATTGGTACATATACTTTTCGAATATGCTGATCCAAGGCAATTCTCCTCTCTGTCCTGTTAAAACAATTCTTTGATCATTTTATATATAGAACTGCGATGTATCGTACTACGATACAACTATATCGCACCACGATACATCTGTCAATTTAATTTTAAAATATTTCTACAATCTTAAATATACTCTTGAAAAAGAACTTTCTAAAATCATTTTAAGAATGTGCCTTATCGAACTCTTTCGTAAGTAACTTCTGATATGTCAGGTCCATACCAAGTGCGCCCAGCGGTGCTGTAATTAAAATGGCAAGTACGGCAACCGATAGCACAATCTGCCCACAGGGAAGTCCCATGGCAAGCGGAACCGATCCGATCGCCGCCTGAACGGTTGCTTTCGGCAGGTAGGAAATCACGCAGAACAGCTTTTCCTTTGCACATAGCGGGGTCCCGATGAGACAAATGCATACGCCGATTCCACGGAACAGAAGTGCCAGCAAAATCATGGCAATAGCCATCACGCCTGCTCCGAGCGTGTAGCGGATATCGACTGCAGCCCCCACCAGCACAAACAAAAGCACTTCTGCTGCAAGCCATAGCTTTCCAAATTTTTCAGAAAGACGCCTGGAAACGAAATCCACACTTTTTACCTTCAGGGTACATGCCATACTCACAACAGCAAGGAGTCCTGAAACCGGAACCATGCCCTTAAGCCAGGTCTCTACGGACATTAACAAAAAGGACATTCCAAGAAGAATAATCACCTTCATACTGTTGCGGATACAATGCTTATGTGCATAAGCGGTTTCAAAGAACCGGCCAAGGAGCCAGCCGGCAATCATTCCAAGCAGTACCCCCAGTACAATGGAGATTGGAATATTAACGAAGTCCATGAGGTTTGCACTTCCACCCTGCGCCATACCGGAAAAGGTTGAAAACAGCACAATCACATAAATATCATCACAGGATGCCCCTGCCAGAATCATCTGTGGGATACCTTTTTCTGTTCCGTAATGCATTTCCATCAACTGAACCATCCTCGGAACCACAACTGCCGGAGAAACAGCGGCAAGCACCGCTCCCATCACCGCCGCTTCGATTCTGGTAATGCCAAGCAGATACGGTGCAAACAGGAAAAAGGCAAGCAGTTCAAAGCTCGCCGGTACAAACGCCATCATAACGGCCGGTCTTCCTACCTTTTTTAAGTCTGCCAGATTCAATGACAGCCCAGCCTTAATCAGAATAATAATTAAGGCAATCTGCCGCAGTTCCGATGAAATTGACAGAATCGACGGATCCAGCCAATTTAAGACATACGGCCCAAGCAAAATGCCGGTAAACAGCATTCCAATGATTCGTGGAAGCCGGATCTTCTGACAGATGGCCGCCATCGATAGTCCTACTAAAAAAATCAGTGCAAGTGATGTTAACATATTTTCCTCCTTTTGCTGCGCCTTTGGCTTGCATTCGTTAAGTATCTCTACTCTACCTGCTGCACTAAATAGAAAAAGCTGATGGTTTCTGCGATCCTCATCACAGAAGTCATCAGCTTACTAAGCGGTTCAGGTTTCCCTCGGGAGAACTTCATTCCCTTTATTTCTTTTATCATAATACTAATTAAAAAAATAATTGTCAACCAGATTTTCCGGATTTATCCCTTCCTCTCCTCTGCCAGAAACCGCACGGCCTTAGCCAGCCGCTTCCCCGGATCTGCAAAATGTCCTCCGGGATTCAGCTCATATTTCACCTCACAGCATTTCTTTAGCAATTCTACCGTTTCTCTGGTGCGGTCTGCAATGGTTGACATAAGTTGGTCTTTCGTGTTCGCTTCTTTTCCGCCAAGACTGATGTAGATCCTCTTCCCGGAAATTTCATTCAAATGCTCCGTCAGATAGGGCACAAACTGCGGATACCACAGTGATCCGGAACAACTCCCTGCGCCGGCAAACGCATCTGTCTCACACATTGCCCACAGTGCGAACAAACCGGCCAGAGAATAACCCAACAGATAGATTTCTCGCTCCTGTCCATACTGCTCTCTGATCTGTGGCAGGTATTCATTCCGAAGAACTGCAAGAGTATGAGGTGCTTCTCCTCCAAAGGATACATCCACTTCCTTACTTTTCCACAGAGAAAACTCCCTGTTCCAGTCCGTCACTTCAAAGGCAAGCAACGTGTAATCGCAATCCCCGGTCAGGCTCTCGATCGTCTCATAGGTATTCAGAAGCTCCCTCTTCCGGAACTCATACATCCCCCAGAGAATCACCGGGCCCTTTTCACTTGTATGTAATGTATGCAGCTGCATCGTCTCTCACCCTTCTGCCCGCTTTCCATAAGCGCGTTTCAAAAAATGCCGGTAATACAGCACTCCCACAATACTGGTAAGCAACTCCGTAACCGGGAACGTCATCCAGAACCAGGTCAGTCCGAACCGGGAAAACAGATAGCCCAGCGGGACAAACAGGATCACGGTCCGGATAATCGTAAGAGTAGAGCTTTTAAAGCTTGCTCCTACGGCCTGAAAGAATACCGGGAAAATCAGAGAAGTCACCATAGGCAGGAAGCTGACACCCACGAAATGGAAGCCGACTCTTCCGATCTCAATAACCTGTGCATCCTTCGTAAACACACGCAGCATCGGTGCCGGAATCGTTAAGAAACACAGCGTTCCGACTGCCATCAATGCCCAGCCAAAGAATACCGCCGTGGAAAGCGTTTTCCGACATCGTTGCAGATTTCCGGCCGCATAGTTAAAGCTGATAACCGGTACAATACAGGTCTGCATCGCTCCCAGCGGAATAAAGAAAAAGGTCTGCCATTTATAATACAGTCCGAGCGCGGTCACCGCCTGATCGGAAAATCCAGCCAGAATCAGATTCAGGCCCAGAATATAAAAGGTATATGCCGACTGCATCAGAATATTGGGAATGCCCAGCTTAAAAGTGGTTGCAATATGATCCGGATAAACCGTTCTCTCCGGCGATTTCCGGAATCCCTTGCGGAATACAATCAGTGCCGCTACTACCTGTCCCAAAACCGTTGCCACTGCCGCACCGGCAATTCCCATCCGGGGAAGTCCGAACAAGCCGAAAATCAACAAAGGATCTACAATAATATTCGTAACTGCGCCCGCAATCTGTGCGATCATGGGCGTTTTCATATCCCCGTTTGCCTGCAGCACCTTCGTCCAGATGCTTTCCAGAAACAAACCAAAGCTGAATACACATACAATTCTTCCATAGACAATCACATCCCTGATTACGACTTCAGAATCCGTGGACATCCGGGCATAAGCCGGCATAATCAGAAAGCAGATCAGGGCAAATAGAAACCACATTGCGATTGCGAGAGGCGTCCCTACCCCGGCGTATTCATCCGCTTCTTTCTGCTTACCGACGCCAAGCCTTGCCGCCATTACCGTATTGATTCCCACACCGGTTCCTACCGCAAACGCAATCATCAGAAGCTGTAACGGATAAATAATCGATAGTGCCGTCAGTCCGGACTCCGAATACCGCCCTACGAAAAGGCTGTCTACAATATTATATAATGCCTGGATTAACTGGGCCAGCATCACAGGCGGCGCCAGCTTGAATAAAATCTTACTGATTTTCTCTGTACCAAATAATTCTGTCGTATCCATCCTTCATTACTCCAATCGTTTTTTCCCTGTATACCAACAGATATGCGCCTAAAATATACCGTATTTTCTGTGGGAAGTCAACCGCAGGGAATCCCCCAATGATCCACCGGTTCCCTTTCTCATATATCCGGTAGTAAAAACACCCATCACATCCTTTGATATGACAGGTGTTCCTCTTTTTATGATTCTCAATTCCAAGGCTGACTGATGTCTCCCTTATCGTTCCGCAATATGTCTGGTAATTTCCTCCCAATGCTCCAGCACATACTTGCCAATAATGGGATCATACATCTTTCCTAAGTTCCTCTCGATTTCCACATAACACTGGGAAAGTGTCATGGCATTGCGGTAATGTCTCGTACTGGTCATGGCATCAATGGAATCACAGATTGCAATAATCCGTGCTCCCACCGGAATCTCTTCTGCCTTAAGCCCGGATGGATACCCCTTTCCATCGTACCTCTCATGATGATGCAGCACAATTTCCTTAAGCTCTACCAGCCGGTGGGATTTGCTCAAAATATTGGCTCCGATCTGTGGATGTTGTTTCATCTGTTCCCATTCCTCATCGTTGAGCTTCCCAGGCTTCTTTAAGACACTATCCGGTATCCCGATCTTTCCGATATCGTGAAGATGCGCCGCAATATGAATCTTCTCGGTATCCTCCTTCGATAATCCGATCAGCTGACAAATGTCATGCGCCATATCGCTCACCCGCTGGGAGTGACCGGCGGTATAGCTGTCCTTGGCATCCAGTGCGCTTGCAATGCATTCAATAATATCATGGTAATCCATATCCATGCCATTTTCGCTGCAGTGCTCACAATAGGAGATCTTATAGGAACTGCTTCGGTTAATGGCTCCGATCTCTTCTAGCAGATTCATCATCCGGTAAACGGTTGCAATCCCGATTCCCGGAATCGTCTGAGAGGCAATATAATAAATCTCCTTGCAGCTGCTACAGTCCTGCTCTAAGATCACATCCAGCAGTGTCAGTCTTGCTTTGGTGATCCGGCATCCTCTCTCCCTCATCTGCCGTACAATCATTTCCTTCTGCATATTGTTATTCTGAAACTTTTCTTCCGAATACCCGTTTCCATGTTCGTGTCTATGTTCTGTACTCATTCGCATACCCTTCGCTTACAGACTATTTGTCTGCACGTTTTCATTTATAGTTAGTAATTTCTAACCGCAGATTTTGAAATAAGACGCACACAAGGTATGCGTCTTACGTTGTTAGCCTCATCTAACCGTTATTATAACTTTTTTCTCAATAATGTCAAGCGTATGTGCCCCATTTCTATCTTTTCAGGGTATTATCAATTAACTGATAGGTCATTTTGTTCTCCCAGTTCCTGCGCAGACACACTTCTGCCGTCCGGTTCGTATCATCATAAAGAATGGACCACTGGGTATTACTGGTTACATCCTCCGGATTCGGTTCCTGGGATGCGGTTACAAGAGTCTCCCAGCCGGTATTTCTTGTGCAGCATCCTTCGTTTGCTGCCAGAATCTCTTCAATGGCATCAAAACGCTCTCTTCCATGTCCGTAAATCCCGTTTCTCTGATCCGGAAGCACATAGTCCCCATACATCACATAGAAGTTCGTTACTACTTCTGAAGGTGTTGCCGTAAGTACCCGGTCCGGACTCTCACAGTCATATTCGATCACACGTCCGTCTCCGGACGCATCGGTGATATAAAAGTGATAGTCCCGTCCTGCCGTGGCCAGCATGTCATACTGGCTGAGCAGATCGACAGCCTCCTGTGTGGTTGCCGCCTGATCCAATACCAGACGGATCGCCAGGGATGTTCCGATGGTTTCCTTTCCCGTATTCTGCAGAGTCGGTTCACTATCCAAAGTAAGGACCGCAATCGAAACACCCTTTTCATTCATTCCATCCAGGCATACGAACGGAGCGGCCAGACAGGCAAGCCTCTTGCTGATTCCTTCTTCCGGCTGATTGGCAGACAGATTATCCAGGGCGGCAAAGGCCACAGAACGGTAGCCGCCCTTCGGCGCACAGTATACCAGCATGGCCGAGGTATCGAGCCTGAAGTCGTAATTTCTGCCCATCAGAATATTGCCATCCACATCCTCCATCGTAAAGACGCTGCATCCAAAGTCCGGCACATCGATCTTTACCGGAAGAAGCGGCAGGGCTTCTTTTAAAATTGCATCCACAAACGTCTGCGTATCGGTAATTCCATAATCTATCACATCCTGTATCCTGTAGTGATACTTCACATCCATGCGGTACAGGTTGTAATCCGTATCATCGGTCACCTTTTCGATCGTTCCGATCGTCTGTAATCTGGTGAAATAGATTGCTGTAAAGCTCCCTAACACAACCGCTGCAAGCACCAACACGGCACTCACAGCGGTCACAAACATCTTTTTCATTTTAAAATTTCCTTCCGAATTCCCTGTTTCTTACACAAAATTTATCCTAATGCCACATCCAGTACCATCATCAGCGCAAATCCAATCGCTACACCAATGGTCCCAATATTGGTGTGTTCCCCATTCTGCGATTCCGGAATCAACTCCTCGACCACGACATAAATCATGGCTCCTGCCGCAAAGGACAGAAAATAAGGAAGTGCCGGACGGATGCGCGAGGTTAATAAAATGGTAATGAGTGCGCCAATAGGCTCTACGATCCCGGATAACACACCACAGACGAATGCTTTCGTCCTGCTCATGCCTTCTCCCCTTAACGGCATGGAAATGATGGCTCCCTCCGGGAAATTCTGAATTGCAATACCAACCGCGAGTGCCAGTGCCCCTGCCATCGTGATTCCGGTATTACCCATCGCGGCTCCTGCAAAGGCTACACCTACCGCCATTCCCTCCGGAATATTATGGATCGTAACGGCAAGCAGCATCATGGTTGTTTTCGAGAATCCGCTTTTCACCCCTTCCGGCTTATCACTTGCAAGATGCAGGTGAGGAGTCAGTGTATCAATCAGCAGTAAAAATACGATTCCAAGCAAAAATCCAACCAGTGCAGGAACCCACGAGATCACTCCCTGTTCCGCTGCCATGTCAATGGACGGAATTAAGAGTGACCAGACGGATGCGGCAATCATCACTCCTGCCGCGAATCCAAGCAACGCTTTTTCCAGCCGGGCATTCATCTCTTTGCGCATCAGGAATACCATCGCTGCGCCGAGTGTCGTGCCAAGCAGTGGAACCAGCAATACAATCATTTCAGACATACCAATCTCCCTTTTGATTTACTCTTATGTTATTACCAAGGAAAAGGATTTGTGCCGTTTTCCCTTTATGCAATATCAAATACACTTCTGCATTTCAGGTTTTTAGGGGTCCCTTCGATGATTTCTACCGTATATTCACCGGCATCCATATCAAAATAATTATCGGAGAAACGGACATCGCTGCTCTCGTCATACAACTCTACATTTTTCGCATAAGCATCGGCTGTTACGGTGATCCTGCTGCCCTCCTGCTTTAAGCGAAGATGCGGGTTCTTGAAGTAATAATGCTTCGGTGCCGTAAACAGACAGGTGTTTTCGGATACCACCTTTCCATCCACGGTAAAGCTGTAGGTCATATGAATTTCTCTTTCGTCATATGAGCTGAAATCCTGTTTTTCAAGCCATACGCCATCCAGGGACGGTACCGTCACGGTCTCTTCTCCGCTTTTAAGTACCTTACTTTCCGAATCCCGCAGCGTCCACTTCACGATACCGGTAACCACTTCAAAGGTTTCGTTTGCCACATGAAGCGTACCGCTCTTCTCAATCGGCTTCGGCTCTGCAATACAATACGGACGCTCGCTCAGTTCCCCGATCTCCTCACAGGAAATCAATACCGGCGCGAACATCTTACGCTCTGCATAGTGCAGGGCTTTCCATCTGCCATAGTAATCAATGCTTGCCCAGGATGCTACCGGCCAGATATCATTTAACTGCCATACCACAGCGCCCATGCATCTGCCACGATATCTCCGGAAATGCTCTACGCCATAACGGATCGCATCTGCCTGTAAAAGCTGGGATGCATATAACAGATGGGCAAAATCCTTCGGGTAAAGATACGTTGCGGAAAGGTATTTCAGGATCTTACCGTTGGCAGCTGTATTTCTCTGATGCATCTCCATGACTCTGGAGAAAATATTCCGGTCCTCCGGAAGGGTAAAGCTCTCTACCGTCTTAAGGCTTGGGAAGGACTGGAAGCCAAACTCGGAAAGGTAACGGAAACGATACTTCCGGTAATCGGTAAACGGCTTCTCTCCATGCCAGACATCCCAGTAATGGGCATCTCCTCTTGCCTCATCCCACGGATTATCATAGCTTCCGCCTGAAGACGGGGAAGACGGCCAGTAGAAGGTTGCCGGATCCTCTGCCTTACAGATCTTCGGGATAATGTATTCATAAATCTTCGTATAGTCTGCTTTCTGCTTCGCTGTCGTAAGCCAGGTACCATCCAGTACCTGGGTTTCCATCTCATTATTGCCGCACCACAGGGCAAGGCAGGCATGATGACGGATTCTGCGGACATTCTCAATCGTCTCTGCAATGATATTGCGTTCAAATTCATCATCCAGTTCATACGATGCGCAGGCATACATGAAATCCTGCCATACGATCAGTCCCAGTTCATCACACAGGTCAAAGAAGAAGTCCTCCGGATAATAACCGCCGCCCCAGACGCGGATACAGTTGTGATTCGCCCATACTGCAGCCTTTAACAGCTTCTCAGTTCTCTCTTTCGTCACTCTGGACAACAGATTGTCTTCCGGAATGTAATCCGCACCCATGGCAAAGATCTTCACACCGTTTACTTCATGGGCAAAGCAGTTGCCCCATTCATCTTTATCCGTATTTACCGTAATGGTACGCAGACCGATTCTCCGTTTCCAGGAATCCAGTACCTTTCCATCCTCGGAAAGGAGATTCACCTCCACCTGATAAAGCGGCTGATCACCATAGCCATGCGGCCACCAGAGCTTCGGATCCGTGATGGCGATGCGGAACTGCTCTTCTGCTCCTTCGCCACGCTCCTTGTATTCATACGTTTTTCCATCAGGAGAAGTTACCTGAATGGCAAGGGTTCCCTCCGGCTGATCGGTAAAGGTCTCTACGGCAATGTCAAAATCCAATGTTACCGAAACCTCTTCATGGATCTGTGTTATGTAAACTGATTCAATACGGCTCTTTTCCACGCCGACTAACGATACCTTCCGGTAAATTCCTGCGTCCGGCACACGCGGGCCCCAGTCCCAGCCGAACATGCAGTGCGCCTTACGAAGATGAGGAAATCCCTCCATCGCCTCATGGGCGCCCCCGGTATACACCTTTGCATTCTCTTCTTTAATATATTGCGTCGGGGAGTGAAGAATAACCTGTAATTCATTCGTTCCTTCCTTTAAAAGATCTCCATCCAGAAGATCATACTCCCAGCTGCGGTGCATGTTGTAAGCACTGCCAAGCAATTGCCGGTTTACATAAATATCCGCAAGTGTATCAATTCCATCAAACTTTAAGAACAGTCCATCCATGGAAAACCACTCTGGTTCCACCTCAAACTCTGTGGTATAACAGAAATCATTGTCCATAATGGGAAGCGTCTTTAATTCCTTGTCACGATAATATGGATCCTCGATTTTCCCCTCGGTAAGAAGGGTCGCATAAACCGATCCCGGAACCTCTGCCGGCAGCCCCCCTTCTCCTGCGAGTGCTGCATCTTTTCCCAGAATCTTTAAATTCCATGTACCATTTAATAATTTTGTTTTCATCTGCATCTCCTACGCTGTTTTTTATTCTCTTATTTGCATATCTATGATATAATGTAACTATTCAGAGCCAGATGTTGTATAGCGAATGTGGTGCTGAATAGTTACATTTCATAGAATAGCAAATGCATTCGTTTCTATGCGTTAAGTCTATCATAAAACCACAAAGGAGTCCATCATGAAACAAAAAGGAAAACGAATTGCCGCACTGATCTGTGTGGTCTTACTTGTACTGCTTTATGTTGCCACTTTAGTCGTGTCACTACTCGATTTTGAAGGCTCTGACCAGTTGTTTGCATCCTGTATTGTGGCCACGATTGTTCTGCCCATTCTTCTGTGGGTTTACATCTGGCTGTATGGTAAAATAACCCGGAAGGATACCATTGCAGACCTGCATCACGGTCAAAGGAATGATCTTCCGAACGCATCTGAAGATCATCCTGAATAAAGTATTCATCCATTTCATTATATAAGAGAAGCAGAAACCGGAAATCATCTTTCCAATTTCTGCTTCTCTTTATTTTTATCACTTTTGAATACTGCTTATCTATGTGCTTCTGCTCTATGCGCAATTTTGGTCTTAATCCACACGTTCCTTGCCCCAGAAGAATAACGCTACCGTGCCCGGACCGGTGTGACTTCCGATTGTTGTTCCGATCCAGTTGATCTGTACCGGCTCCTTTAAGTTCGGGAAATTCTTTTCTACGAGATCTGCAACAGCTCTTGCATCCTCATAGCATGCAGACTGGGAAATATAGCACTTTCCATCATAAGCAGTACTACCCTCTGCATTCTCGATCATCTTATCTACAATCGTCTGAATAACCTTTTTCTTCGTACGGATCTTGAATCTTGGAATCAATCTTCCTAAATTATCCATATTCAGTAACGGACAGATATTCAGCAATCCGCCAATGAATCCGGCTGTCTTGGTAACACGGCCGCCCTTGATATAGAAGGTTAAATCAGTAGAGAAAAACCAGTGATGCATTCTTAACTTATTGGCTTCTACCCACTCATGAAGTTCGTCAATACTCTTGCCCGCATCTCTCATATCCGCAAGGGTGTCCATAATCAGACCATAACCGGAGGAAGCCCCCAATGAATCTACTATATAGAGCTTACGATCCGGATATTTTTCTTCCAGATTCTGCTTGGCAACCATTGCAGAGTTCACACTTCCGGAAATTCCGGAGGATAAAGTAAGATGCAGGATATCCTTACCTTCCTTTAAAATACTTTCGAAATACTGCTCATATTCTTCTGCATTTACCTGAGAAGTCCTGGTATCTGCCCCATTTTCCATGGCTTTATAAAAGTCCTCAAAATTCATGGACTGTCCCAAATCGTCCGCATACTGCTTTCCACCTAATTCATAGTGAAAGCAGATGTAATGAATGTCTCTCTGTTCCATATGATCTTTTGACAAATCTGCCGTGGAACAACAGCTTAATACATAATCACTCATGCTATTAACCTCTCTTATCCATTTATTATTACATTATACTACAATCCGGCAATATATTCAATCATATGTAGTAACCATAACCACTTATTCTCACACATTTATTTAAAATGCTAGTTTCCATTTACAACTATTTGAAATAAGCAACCCCGGATTCAAAAATCTTCATATCCTGTTCGCCGTAAATATTCACTGCGACGCCCTTATCACGACGCTCTGCATGAACCATCTTACCAAAGCATCTGCCATCCGGAGAGGTAATACCTTCAATGGATGCATAGGAACCATTGATGTTCCACTCTTCATCCATGGAAACCTTTCCATCAGGATCACAGTACTGGGTTGCCACCTGACCGTTTGCAAACAGCTTGTCAATCCATTCCCTCGGTGCTACGAAACGTCCCTCTCCGTGGGAAGCCGGACAACAATAGGTTGCTCCAAGCTCTGCTTCCTGTAACCAGGGAGACTTGTCGGAAACGACCTTCATATACGCCATCTTGGAGATATGACGGTTAATGGTATTAAAGGTCAGTGTCGGGGAATCTGCCGTCTGTCCGCAGATCTCGCCATAAGGAACCAGACCTAATTTAATGAGTGCCTGGAATCCGTTACAGATACCAAGAGCCAGACCATCTCTTTCGTTCAGAAGCTTCTGGACAGCTTCCTTCATCTTCTCATTCCGGAATGCGGTTGCAAAGAACTTCGCACTTCCATCCGGTTCATCACCTGCGGAGAATCCACCGGGGAACATGATGATCTGTGCCTTTGCAATGTCCTTTTCATAAGCTTCTACCGAATCACGGATGTCCTGTGCAGACTGGTTTTTAAACACTCTGGTAATAACGTCTGCACCGGCACGCTTAAATGCCTTTGCGCTGTCATATTCACAGTTCGTTCCGGGGAATACCGGAATAAATACGGTAGGACGAGCTACCTTGTTCTTACATACATAAACGGAATCGGCACGGTAAATCGGGGATTCCACTTCTTCTTTACCCTTATGCGCCTTGGTCGGGAATACCTTTTCAAGCTTTGATTCCCACGCATCCAGTGCTTCTTCCATCGTAATCTTCATATCTCCATAGGAAAATGCAGGTTCTTTCGTCACGGTTGCCACGATACGGAAATTCAGATCCTCAGTCTCTTCCCTGCTGTCGCAGAGCTCCTTTAACTTTTCTGCATCTTCGGCATTCATTTCAATCACCAGATCACCGAGGCTGTTTTCAAACAGCTCTCTCTCTTTCAGGGTATCTGCAAATGCTACACCCAACTGATTACCAAAGGCCATCTTGGAAACGCCTGCGGCAAGACCCTTGGCATCCAGTACATAAGCGGCCTTTACCCTGCCATCCCAGATCAACCGGGAGATAAATGCGAAGGTTCTCATTGCATGATCATAAATCGGAATATCATATTCGTCACGGTCGAACCAGAACTGAACCAGTTTGTCTCCTGCTTCCTTAAGCTCTGGTGTCATCATATGCTTTCCTTCTGCCACATCGACCGCAAAGGAAACCAATGTCGGAGGTACATCAATTTCATTGAACGTACCGGACATACTGTCTTTACCGCCAATGGACGGAAGTCCGAATCCAAGCTGTGCATCGTATGCGCCGAGCAGTGCCGCAAAAGGCTGGCTCCAGCGTTCCGGATCGGAAGTCATTCTGCGGAAGTATTCCTGGAAAGTGAAACGTACCTTATGGAAATCACCACCTCCTGCTACAATCTTCGCAAGGGATTCCGTCACTGCATAAACAGCTCCGTGATACGGGCTCCAGGAGGATAAGTACGGATCAAATCCATAGCTCATCATGGTTACGGTATCGGTCTTTCCTTTTAATACCGGAAGCTTTGCAACCATGCTCTGGGTCTCGGTCAACTGATATTTACCACCATAAGGCATCAGCACGGAACCTGCCCCAATCGAAGAGTCGAACATCTCCACAAGTCCCTTCTGGGAGCAGACATTCAGATCATTCAGAGTCTTCAGGTAAGCGTCCTTTATATCCTCTTTCTCTAAGGCTTCTTCTACTGCCGGAATCGCAATTTTCTTAAAGTAATTATCTTCTTCGGAAGGAATATCCACTTCTACGTTGGTTTCCTGATGGGCGCCGTTGGTATCAAGGAACGCTCTCTTTAAGTTTACGATTTCCTTTCCACGCCACTTTAATACCAGTCTCGGATCCTCGGTAACCACTGCTACCGGAACAGCTTCGAGGTTTTCCTCTGCTGCATAGGCAAGAAACTGGTCTACATCCTTCGGATCCACAACCACTGCCATACGCTCCTGGGACTCGGAAATGGCAAGTTCTGTTCCATCCAGTCCCGCATATTTCTTCGGAACCTTATCAAGATCCACGGTAAGTCCATCGGCAAGCTCTCCGATTGCCACGGAAACCCCACCTGCACCAAAGTCATTACACTTCTTAATCAGTCTGCTGACTTCTCCACGGCGGAATAATCTCTGAATCTTTCTTTCGGTAGGCGCATTACCCTTCTGTACCTCTGCGCCACAGGTTTCAATGGAGCTTTCGGTATGTACCTTGGAGGATCCTGTTGCACCGCCACAACCATCACGTCCGGTTCTTCCACCTAACAGAATGATGATATCGCCCGGATCGGAATTTTCACGGATCACATTCTTACGCGGAGCGGCCCCCATAACGGCACCGATTTCCATTCTTTTTGCCACATAATTCGGATGATATAACTCTTTTACATATCCGGTAGCCAGACCAATCTGGTTACCATAGGAAGAATAACCGCTTGCAGCACCACGGACAAGCTTCTTCTGGGGAAGCTTACCCTTTAAGGTATCTGCCACCTGTACGGTCGGATCTGCTGCTCCGGTAATACGCATTGCCTGATAAACGTAGCCGCGTCCGGATAACGGATCACGGATTGCACCGCCAAGACAGGTTGCAGCGCCACCAAACGGTTCGATTTCGGTCGGATGATTATGGGTTTCGTTCTTAAAAAATACCAGCCACTCTTCGGTTACCGGTCCATCGCCATAATCCATCTCAACCGGTACTACCACAGAACATGCATTGATCTCATCGGATTCTTCCATATCCTGCAATTTGCCGTCCTTTTTCAGCTTACGCATGGCCATAAGGGCTAAATCCATCAGGCAGACGAATTTATCCTTATGTCCTGCAAAAATTTCTTCTCTCGTATCTAAATAGCTTTCATATGTCGTTTCTAACGGGGCTCTGTAATATCCGTCCTTGAAAGAAACGTTCTTTAATTCTGTGGAAAACGTGGTATGACGACAATGATCCGACCAGTAGGTATCGAGTACACGGATCTCTGTCATAGACGGATCTCTCTTTTCATCTTCGGCAAAATAACGCTGAATGTGCTGAAAATCCTTAAATGTCATTGCAAGGGAAAGGCTTTCATAGAGCTTACGCAGATCCTCTTCTCCCATGCCGGTAAAGCCATCAAAAACTGCCACATCGGCAGGCTCTTCATACTGTGTAATCAGGGTATCCGGCTTTTCCATGGATACTTCTCTGGAATCGACAGGATTAATACAGTAGGATCGGATGCGGGCAAATTCCTGATCCGTAATATTTCCTGCAATCATGTAGGTGACTGCGGTACGGATCACAGGTTCCTCATCCTCCTTGAGGAAACGAATACACTGTACGGCAGAATCCGCTCTCTGGTCGAACTGTCCCGGAAGAAATTCCACACTGAACACTCTGTTTCCGGCCGGAACTTCAATGGTTTCAAGGTAGTAATCATCTACCGGCGGTTCTGAGAACACACAGGAAAGTGCCTGTTCAAAAACGGCATCCGAAAGATTCTCCACATCATAGCGAATGAAGATCCGGACACCTGTGACACTCTTAATTCCCAGATAATTCCCAATCTCCTCCTGTAATTCTTTTGCCTTGACGGCAAATGGTGCTTTCTTTTCCACATAGACGCGCTTTACATTACCCATGAAAATTTTTCATCCTCCATAATATACTTAATTATAAAAATTTAGTAACTATTCCTCTGCGATGAGTCCGCTCATCATGTACATGATCTCCCGATCAATGGCCGCCTCGGTAATTCCCCGTGTTTTCGCAGCCGCCTTAAGGCCCTCTAAGACATACATCATATTACTTGCTGCTCCATGGGGATCTTCACAATAAAATTCCCCATTTTCCACGCCCTCCGAAATCAGCTTTTCTAAAATAAACAATGCAATATCAAATTGCTTCTTAATATAATTCTGTTTCGGGGCTACCTTATTTTCAAAATAGTATTCATAAATGGCAACGGTCAGTGAGTTCTTTTTGCTTAAAAGTTCTCTCTTCTGTTCTTTCAGAAACAATGCCAGTACATCCGCAGCCGTTGCATCTTCAGGGATTCCCTCTCCAAAGGATTCTTCTTCCTCCTGCTTAAGGAGCTCTTCAAAGATCTCTGATGTGCTTGAAAAATAAAGATACAAACCGCCGCGGCTGATCTCACAGGCATCCACAATATCCTTCATCGTCACCTGTTTGTATCCTTTTTCCTGAAAGACCTTTCTGGCCGTATCCAGGATGTACTTCTTCTTCTGAACCGATTTATCACTCATTGCCTATATCCCCCATATATTTATGCCAGTGGTGCATCCCAGACATTTAATACTTCCTTAAGCTTCTGAAGGCATTTTAAGAATGTGCCGTTCTCTACCGCTTCCGACCACATCATGCCCTTCGTCATGCCGCCAAGAACGTATTTCGCCATAATTGCATAGATCAGCTCAATATCCCTAAACTCCACACGGTCCAAGACTCTCATTTCATCCTCATGCGTCCTTATCCCGTTTCTTGACAATGCATATACATAGTTCCGGTCCACAAGGCCTGTCCGCTGCACTTCCTTTACAAAGGAAAGCAACGTACTTTCATATACAGGGATCGCTACCGAATTCGTATTCTGCTCACCATGATATAACTGGTAATTCTTCTGTCCCTTCTTCTGTTCAAAATAAGGAATATATCGTAAGAGACTCTGACTGATATCACGATATTTCTTCATCAGTTCCTCAAGATATTCGTTTTCATTCTCCATAAACTGTACCTTCCCCAAACTCTCCCTAATAATAAAATGTAACTTTTGCTCTGATAGCTACGATGCAACTATTCAGAACCACATTCGCAAAGTTCCCGCTTCGCAGTAACTTTTGCTCAGCTGTTTCTGGCAACTACGATGTAACTATTCAGACACTACATTCGCAAAGTTCCCGCTTCGCAACAACTTTTGCTCATGTAGTTACTTCGCCATATAAAGTTTGTCAAATGTCCATCCGAATGCAAGCATTCGACGGACATTTAACAAGCTTTGCATGGCTCTGAATAGTTACATCTTATCATAAATCAGGCGGAAAACAAATATAATTTTACATAGTTGGTAAAGGATTGTCGAAAAGAATTGTCTTTCTTTGCGAATAAGCGAATATATTGTCATTTACAGTCAATATAATTATAGAAATTCCACGAAAATATCAATATAATTACAAATGTACCGATCGAGAGGTCGGTAAGGCTAATTAGCAATTCCGGAAAAATTCCCCTTTTACACAAACGAAGACTCCCAAGAGAAATCTTGGGAGTCTTTGTTTGCTTAAGCAATAAGCCATGCAGGTCAATATGATAAACCTGACCATGGAAGCTTGCTTACAATGGGCTGGTTTATTATATTGACCTGCATGGCTTATTGCGGTCCCATATTTACTTTCCTACATCCAGGTGCTAGAATTAATAATATATTATAATGATATAAAATTTCAATTAACGAAAGGAGCCTTTTATGGCTACCATCCGCGATATCGCTGAAAAGCTTGGAGTATCTGTCAGTACCGTTTCCAAAGGACTAAACGGTGCCGCCGATATCAGTGAGGAATTGCGTCAGCTTATTCTTGATACTGCTGTTGAGATGAACTATACCACCAAGCGTATGCGTAAAGAATCCAACAAAAAATTATGCATTTTCGTCGAGCATGCCCAGTATGAACAGCCCAATTCTTTTGCTTATGATATTATTCTCGGATTCAAACAGGCTGCTTATCGTGAAAACTGGGAGGTTCAAATTGTTCCAATCACTCCCGAATTCCAGATTACAGAGAAATATGACACCTATATGTTGAAGAATGGTTACTCCGGAGCGTTTCTGATCGGTCTCGGTTTGCAGGATGAGTGGATGCAGCAGCTTACTGTTACCAATATTCCCGCTGTTCTCCTCGATAATTATATTTCGAAAAATCCAAATGTTGCCTATGTGGGAGCAGACAGCTTCGAGGGAATTGATGCCGCGGTTGAGCATCTGGCTATGCTTCATCATACCAGAATTGCCTTTTTAAACGGTTCTTTATATTCCATGATTGCCGAACACCGGGAACGTGCCTTTTATTTAAGTATGAAAAGACACGACCTTCCGATTGATAACCGTTTAATCGTGCATACTTCCTTTTATGGAGGCGATGTTGTGAAGGATCTTCCTGCACTACTTGAACTGGGTGCTACTGCTGTGCTTTGCGGTAACGATCCGATTGCCTATGAGGTCATTCGTGAATGCCATAAGGCAGGATACCGGATTCCGGAAGATATCAGTGTCATCGGTTTTGATGATCTGCCCGATTCTGCCCAAACTACACCGCCACTTACTACGATCCGCCAGAGCCGCCTTGATCTTGGTAAGTGCAGTTATTACACGCTTCGCTGCCTGCTCATGCATGTTACCTGCAGCATGACACTGTTACGTCCTCAACTTATAGTACGTGAATCCACCGGGGAGGTTCCCTCTTCTGACAAATAATTAAAGTTCACATAAAATAGAAAAACCCTAGTAAATACCAGGGTTTTAAAGCAGGGGCAGTAGGAATCGAACCCACATCGACGGTTTTGGAGACCGCTGTTCTACCTTTGAACTATGCCCCTATTCATCCGGTGTTTGAACCACCGAATGCTATTATAACTTATATAAGGTTTTGTTGTCAAGGTTAATATTTCAAATATGCATCCGTATCTTCTTTGATGATTTTGCTGTAAGTTTTCACCTCTTCGGAAGGCTCATAATTATTCTGACCATAAAGCAGCTCATGAAGCTTCGCAACATTTTTTTCCAGATCAACCGGTACCACGAAAGCACCGACTCCGCCCTTTGTACCTCCATTTCTCATTCCGGCAAAAGGGAATCCGTCGCTCACCGTTACCTTATAGTCCCCTACCACGCTGAGCATGGTAAGAATATCGTTAATATCAAGCGATGTACTGATATAAGGAAGTACTGCCTCTGCGGCAAGCCGAAGTTCGTTAAAGGATGCTGTCTTACTCTTTTCCATCATGGCGGTAATCAGATCCCTCTGTCTCTGCGCTCTCTGGAAATCATCCCCGATGTAACGGATGCGGCAGTAGGCCGTTGCCTGCAGACCGTTTAGCGTCTGAAGTCCCGGTTCGGTAACCGGTATATAGCTTCCCTCTTCCGCGGTAAAATTCACACCGTCTTCGCTCGTTCCGACCATGCTGATCTGATAATTGTTGAGGTGCGGGATTTCCTTCTCGGTAACTTCCAGCTCGACGCCACCCAGGGCATCCACAGCCTTAATCAATCCCTCAAAGCCAACCGTCACATAATCGGTAATATACAGATCCGTGTTCATATTAATCATGCTGATGGCCTGTGTCGGCCCACCCTTGGCATAGGCCGCATTACATTTATTATAATTGTCATTTCCAAGATTCAGATACGTATCACGATAAATGGAAATCAGCTTTACCTCGTGGGTATCTGCATCAATGGAGCAGATCATAATCGTGTCGCTGCGGTTACCCTTTCCAAGACTTCCGTCCCTTGCATCCACGCCAAACAGTGCAATCTGATATACTCCGGACAAATCCGGCTTCTGTGGATCCTGCTCCTGATCTTCTTTCGTATCATTCTGAAACTGCTGCTTAATCTCTTCATTCACAGCAATGTCCTCTTCTTTGATCTGCTGCTTCTGGGCCTTCGTTGCATGCGTAATAAAATACAATGCCCCGATAGCCGCTGCAAGTACAACCAGTTCCAGAATATAAAGCGGCAGATGCCGGATCCATTTCTTCTTATCCATAAGTTACTCCTTCGTAACATCATTCACATTGTTACATTGTAACACATTTGTAAAATTTTGCCTATCCCTGTTCTCAGATAAGCTGCATGGCGTCTGCAACACTCTTTACTCCAAGAATGGTGATGTCCCTGATATTCTTCACACTGTCCATACATACGGCAGGAATGATGCAGGTCGTAAAGCCCAGCTTCTTTGCCTCCTGCACGCGCACCGGAATCATGCTCACAGCACGTACTTCGCCGCTTAAACCGATCTCTCCCATGGCAATCGTCTTTTCATCAATCACTTTATTCTTAAAGCTGGAAATAATAGCAAGTGCGATCCCCAGGTCAATCGCAGGCTCCGAAATACGGATTCCCCCTGCAATATTGACATACGCATCGCAGTTTCCCATCTGTAATCCCAGACGCTTTTCCAATACCGCCATCAGGAGATTTACGCGGTTAAAATCGGTTCCGATCGCCTGCCGCCTCGGAATCCCGAAATTGCTGTGACATACGAGTGCCTGTATTTCAATTAAGATCGGACGCGTTCCCTCCATCGAGCAGACCACAATGGAGCCGCTTGCCTCCTCGGGCTTCCCGTTCAGCATAAATTCGGAAGGATTCTTTACCTCATGCAGTCCGTCGGCCTCCATTTCAAATACCCCGATTTCATTCGTGGAGCCAAAACGGTTCTTTACGCCCCGCAGAATCCGGTAAGACGCATGCCGGTCACCCTCAAAATAAAGTACCGTATCCACCATATGCTCCAGTACTCTCGGGCCTGCCACCGTTCCTTCCTTGGTTACATGACCGACAATCAAAATAGAAATGTTTAGTCCTTTGGCAAGGCGCAGGAGCACTCCCGTTGCCTCTCTTACCTGTGAAACGCTTCCGGGCGCTGCCGACACACTTTCCTGATACATCGTCTGGATTGAATCCACAACCACAATTTCCGGCTTCTCCCGCCCTAAGATTTCTTCAATAACCTCCAGATTCGTTTCACATAAAAGGCGCATATTGTCACTGAATTCTCCGATCCGGTTTGCGCGGATCTTGATCTGCTTTAACGACTCTTCTCCTGAAATATATAGCACCTTATGCCCATCCGCAGACATTTCACGGCAGACCTGTAAAAGCAGGGTAGACTTCCCGATTCCCGGATCTCCTCCGACAAGAGTAAGGGATCCCGGTACAAGTCCCCCTCCCAGAACCCGGTTCAGCTCTTCAATATGAGTCTGCATCCGTTCTTCCTTTTCCAGGGAAATTTCCGAAAATGAAGCGGGAACCGCCTTTTCATATGCCGTCTTTGCACTTTTTCCTTTTCCCGCCGTAACTACCGTTTCCTCCACCATGGTGTTCCATTCCCGGCATCCCGGACACTGTCCCATCCACTTGGACGATTCATAACCGCAGTTCTGACAGAAAAAGATGGTTGATTTTCCTTTTGCCATAAAACCCTTTCTTTGAAGTAAAAAGCGCTGTTCCAACAGTGAAACAGCGCCTCTCATCTTATATAATGACTTCTTTAATGAATCACTTTAATATGAACTTCCTCTGCATTTTCAAGCTCTACACTGATGTTCAGCTTGCCGCCGAGATTCGTCTTCATCTTGCCTCTGCTCTTTCCATCCTCAAATACCTCATACTCTGTATCCTCGCACAGGCCTAATGTAATCTGGGCATCTTCATTTCCCGATACGGTAAATTCCACACTGTCCGTCGTTTCCTTAAAGTAGAAAACACTCGTTCCCGGAACCGATTCATATACGAATAATCCGTTTCTTTCAAGCTTCGTCATCGTCTGAAAGGTTTTCACCTTGTACAAATCACCTTCGTGTTCAAAATCCTCAAGCTTCTTCTTTTCTGCCAGCTCATGATTACCAAAGCTGATGGTTCCATCACTTTCTTCGCGAAGTAATTCTTCTACAACAGCCATTTGTATTTCCTCCTGATTGTACATTTGCTGTAACTGATTCATATATGCTAAGTATAAACTATTTAGTTTTTGACGTCAAAGGAAATCTGTCCTTTTCGGAAGCCAATCGTAACCTGATCCCCTGCATGAATTTCACCCGAAAGAATCTTTTCCGCAAGAGGATCTTCAATCACGTTCTGAATAGCTCTCTTTAACGGTCTCGCGCCCATCTTGTAGTCGGCATATTTGTCTACAATATGCTCCTTTAGGGCATTGCTGAAATGAAGCTTTAACTCCATTTCCTTCTCGCACCTCCTGGAAAGATGATTACAGAGCAGCTGAACGATCTCCATCATTTCCTTCTTTTCCAACGTCTTAAAGACAATGATATCATCAATACGGTTGATAAATTCCGGTTTAAAGATCTTTCTTACCTCTTCCATGACACCGGACTTCATCTTTTCGTAGTCCTGTTCTTTGGTGGTTTCCGTCAGGAATCCCAGATTCTTCGGGGCAATGATTCTCTGTGCCCCGGCATTGGAGGTCATAATCAGCACGGTATTCTTAAAGCTGACCTTACGCCCCTTGGAATCGGTGATGTGCCCGTCATCCAATACCTGCAGCAGCACATTAAACACATCGGGATGTGCCTTTTCAATTTCATCAAAAAGGACTACCGAATACGGATTCTTCCGGATCTTTTCACTCAACTGCCCGCCTTCTTCAAAACCGACATATCCCGGAGGGGAACCGATCATTTTTGATACCGAATGACCTTCCATATACTCCGACATATCAACACGGATCAGCGCGTTTTCCGAACCAAACATGGCTTCTGCAAGAGCCTTGCTAAGCTCGGTCTTTCCGACACCGGTAGGTCCTAAAAACAGGAAAGATCCAATCGGACGGTTCGGATCCTGCAATCCGACTCTTCCTCTCCGGATGGCACGTGCTACCGCAGATACCGCTTCTTCCTGTCCGATGACCCTCTTATGAAGTTCCTTTTCCAGACGCAGTAACCGGTCGCTCTCTTTCTCTGTCAGCTTACTTACCGGAACCTTCGTCCATGTGGAAACCACCTTTGCAATGTCACTTTCCGTCACTTCAATCCGGCTTTCAGCCTGCTTCTTCTGATACCGGTCTTCTTCTCTTTGATATTTCTTAAGAAGCTTTTCCTGTTCCTTATGGATTTCCGCAGCTTCCTCAAGTCTTCCTTCTTTTAACTGTTCTTCCAGAACCGCATCCAGTGCAAGAAGTTCTTCTCTGCGCTGCTGCAAACCCTCTGGTGCCTTGGAGTGCTGCAGACGTACCGCTGCCGAGGCCTCATCAATCAGATCAATCGCTTTATCCGGCAGATTCCGGTCATTGATATAACGCTCTGACAGATTCACGGCAGCTACCAACGCTTCATCTGTAATCTGCACACGATGATGCTGTGCGTATTTCCATGCAATGCCACGCAGGATCGCAAGAGCCTCCTCCTTTGTCGGTTCTTCCACATTTACCGGCTGAAATCTGCGCTCCAGAGCAGCATCCTTTTCAATATATTTGTGATACTCGGCAATGGTCGTTGCTCCGATAAGCTGCAACTCTCCTCTTGCCAGTGACGGCTTCAGAATATTGGAAGCATCAATCGCTCCCTCGGCGCCGCCTGCCCCGATGATGGTATGGATTTCATCCAGGAACAGGATAATGTCTCCGTCCTCCTGTACCTCCCGGATGACTCTCTTAATTCGTTCTTCAAATTCACCACGATACTTGGATCCTGCAACCATTCCGGACAAATCCAGCGTCATTAACCGCTTATTCTGAATCGTAAACGGAACATTTCCTTCCACAATGCGGCTGGCAAGTCCTTCTACCACAGCCGTCTTTCCTACCCCCGGTTCTCCGATGAGACACGGATTGTTCTTCGTCCGGCGGCTTAAGATCTCAATCACACGCTGGATCTCCGTATCCCTTCCGATGACCGGATCAAGCTTTCCCTGTGCGGCAAGTTCGGTCAGATCCCGGCTGTACTGTTCCAGCGTCGAGGGCTGCTTCCGGTTATTATTTTTCTTAGTGCGCAGATCCTCCTTGTAAATCGCCGGATCCACTCCCATAACTACCAGTGTATCAATATAGATCTTCTGTACGGAAATGCCAAGGGTATTTAAGAGACGCACCGCTGCATTATCCGGATCCTTCAAAAGAGCCAGCAGAAGATGCTCCGTTCCGGCACTGTCTGCGCCAAACCGCTCAGCCTGCACATAAGCTTCCTCCAGCACTCTCCGTGCTCTCGGTGAATACGTTCCCCGCTCTTTTACCGCGGTTTCTCCGTCGGGTGCAATCAGCTCCCGGATCATTTCCAGTATTTTATCTGCATCAGCGCCATTATCTTCCAGAATTTTGGCTGCTACTCCACTTTCTTCCTTAAGAAGGCCCACCAGAATATGTTCTGTGCCCACATAACCGGTATGCAATCTGGCTGCCGTTTTCTCTGCAAGTGTCAGTGCCGCCTGCGCGTTCTTTGTAAAACTACCTGACCACACGTTTATTCTCCTCCATATTCCTGATATATCTCATTGACGAGTTCATAGACCTCGTCCTTACTGATTCCCTTACAAATCCCTTTTGCAAGGATTCCCTTCATCTGTTCCCGCATGCTTTGAAGCTCCCGGATCTTATCCATATCCAGACTGATTACTGCACCTTTCCTCCGGTCGAGCTGGATAAAACCCTCCTGCTTCAACACGGTATAGGCCTTGTTCACGGTATGCATATTAATTCCGATTTCATCTGCCATCTGGCGTACCGAAGGGAGTTCATCGCCCTCCTGAAGCTGCAGCGTGGCAATTCCGTGAATAATCTGGTTGCGTACCTGCAGATATAAAGCTTCTTCACTGTTAAAATCAATTTCAATGATCATTTCTACAATCCATTCTTTTGAATAAAAGGAATAGCAGGTGCTATTCCTTTTCCCTTTAATTATCTTATCTATTCAGACCCCATTCGTAAAACCGCTGTTTCACAGCGTAGTTTACTCATGTGCTTACTTCGCCATATAAATTTGCTATTCTGCCTGGATGCAAGCATCCACAGAAAGCAAATTTGCATGGCTCTGAATAGATTACAAGTCTTTATCATCCATGTTCAAAAATTCAAATTCAAACTCATCGTCATCGGCTAAGAAGTTCTGCGCCTTCCGGGGTGCTTTCTTCACCGTTCCTTCGTTGTTCTCTGCAGGTCTCTTAGAAGGCTGTCCCTGTCTTTCCGGATTTCCGTTACGGGAAGGTCTTCCTTCTCTCTCCGGTCCCTCTTCACGTACCCGTTCTCTTCTTACAGGACGTCCTTCATTCTGCTCTTCGAGAGGCCTCTGTGAACGCTCCGGTCTTCGCGGACGATCGGTATCTTCTTCTGATGCTTCACGTCTGCGTCTTCTCGGTGCCGGTTCCTCGAACTCTTCCTCGTCTTCCTCGTCCTCGTAATCGTATTCATAAGCTCCTCTGAGCTTGATAATGAGTATAGTAACTCCGATAAAGAGAAGTACAATTACCACCGCAAGAATAATGATAATGATATTCTTCTGTGAAGATTCCGCTTCCAGTTTTGCCACATTCTCATTGGCGGTTGTAACCGTTGAGAATAAAACTTCCACATCAGCCATGGTTCCATCAATGTTATTGTACAGATAATATTTACCGGTATCCGGGTTCTCGGTATCCGTCATATACACCACTTCGTAGTCATTATGCTCCGGTTCCTGCTCTTCTGCCGGTGCTTCTTCACTTCCATCGCCTTCCTGTGACGCATCCGGGTTCTCTGCATCCGGATTTTCGGTTCCATCAGTATTCTCGGTTCCGTCTCCGGCACTGTCGGTATTTTCTGCTCCGTCGGTAGAAGTATTCGCACCAATCGCAATCAGGTCAGACCGAATATATCCCTCTATAGTCTTCCCATTATATTCACATCTTAACTGATACCATTTATTTCCTGCCGTATCATTTGCTTCTCCGATCAGGGTAATGGCCGTTCCATCCGGAAGACTGGTCACCACATCATGCTGTGTGGACGCGCCTGCACGTACCTTGACATTCGAAGAACACTTTACGGTCGCTGCCTGTTCACCAATCGCGGTAGGAACAGTAGCCTCCGGTTTTGATGTCGATTCAGATGTCGTCGATGCCGCGGCAGTCTGACTGTTATCCGTAACACTAATTGTATCGCTTGTTTCCACAAGATCGCTTCTTACATACCCATAGGAGCCACCGCTTACCGGCACTTTATACCATACAGTACCGGAGCTGTCCTTCTCCGCCCCGACAATATCAATCTTTGCTCCCTTTGAAGTCGATGCAACCACAGAACTGTCTGTACTTGCCTTTTCTCTGATCTTAGCCGTTCCGGCTGTTACGGTACCGGTAGCTGCAAGGCTTGAAATAGTAGAAAGTCCAAAAACCATAATTGCAACTGTAAGTCCCAAAATCCCTTTTTTCATAATCACTCTGTACCTTTCTTTGAATATCAGTATCTTTCAAAACGCTTTCGTCCGCTATCTCCTTCCGGTTTGCCACCGCTGAATCCGGACATCTGCTTATAGTTCTTTCTCTGCTGACGTGCTTCCTCTTCAACCTGCCTGTGATATTCTGCTTCACACTTCGGACATAATCTGCCGCTTCGGATATTCTCTCCACAGATTTCGCATCGCAGATAACCGCCTTTACTTTCAACCAGTTCAAAACGGTTCTCTTTAATCATATCACGAATTGCCTTGTGTGACACCCCCGTCTGGGCAGAAATTTCTGCCACATTTGCTCCACGGTGCTTTTCAAGATACGATCTTACCTTTCCATAATCATCATATTCACATGCATTGCAATCCTCACACTGGTATTCTCCCAATCCTTTATAGATGAGGATTCCCCCACAGGCTTTACAGATTGTTGGCCGCAGAAAGCCGTTCAAAGCCACCAGCCGCCGTTTCTCATTCATAAATTTCCCTTTCTACACCACGAACAATTACGCCTCGTCAATTGCCTTTCCGATATCATGGCGCATATATTTATTTTCAAAGGAAACCCATTCGGTTGCCGCATAAGCATTCTTACGTGCTTCCTTTAAATCCTTACCCTTTGCTGTAATGCCAAGAACGCGTCCTCCGTTTGTCACAATTCCTTCCGAAGTCTGTTTTGTTCCTGCATGGAAACAGAAATAGTTATCCTGTCCCTCGAACTTTTCCAATCCGTGAATCAGAAATCCCTTTTCATATTTGACCGGGTAACCGTCGGAGGCAAGTACTACACAGACTGCTGCGTTATCTTCAAACTGCAGATCGATCTGATCCAGTGTGCCGTTAATGCAGGCTTCCATCACTTCGATCAGGTCATTTTTCATACGGGGCAATACCACCTGTGCCTCAGGATCCCCGAAGCGTGCATTGTACTCCAGAACGCGTGGTCCCTTTTCGGTCAGCATCAGTCCGAAGAAAATAATGCCCTTAAACTCTCTTTCCTCTGCTGCCATGGCATCTACGGTTGCCTGATAAATGTATTTCTTACAGAATTCATCCACCTCTTCCGTATAGAACGGACTCGGTGAAAAGGTTCCCATACCACCGGTATTTAATCCGGTATCTCCATCCCCTGCACGCTTATGATCCTGCGCAGAAGTCATGGTCTTAATCGTCTTTCCATCTACGAAAGAAAGTACGGAAACTTCCCTTCCTGTCATAAATTCTTCAATCACCATACGGTTGCCGGCCGTTCCAAACTGCTTATCAAGCATGATGGATTTCACGCCAGCCTGTGCTTCTTCCAAGGTATTACAGATCAGTACGCCCTTTCCAAGCGCTAATCCGTCTGCCTTTAATACAATCGGGAACGATGCGGTCTTTAAATAATTGAGCGCATCCTCTGCATTGTCAAAGTTCTCATATGCAGCCGTCGGAATTCCGTATTTCTTCATCAGATCCTTGGAAAATGCTTTGCTTCCTTCCAGAATTGCCGCATTTTTACGAGGACCGAAAGCTTTTAATCCGGCTTCTTCGAGACGGTCAACAAGCCCTCCGACAAGCGGATCATCCATGCCGACAATGGTCAGATCAATTTCTTTTTCTTTGGCAAATGCAACAATTTTATCAAATTCCATTGCCCCGATCGGTACGCATTCCGCGATCAGACCGATTCCGGCATTTCCGGGTGCACAATAAATTTTATCTACTTTACTGCTCTTTGCGACACTTGTTGCAATGGCATGCTCTCTGCCACCGCCGCCTACGATCAATACTTTCATAGCTTCCTCCGTCATCCTGTTCTATGATTTCACATTATGTAAACCAATTACTCTTCCACGACTGCGATTCCATTCTCTACCTTCACCTTACCATGAGCAATGAGATCAATGGTCTTCGGCAGAATCTGCCATTCCGCTTCTTCCATTACACGGTGCTGCAGCTCCTCCGGCGTATCGCCGTTCTTCACATAAACCGCCTTCTGCATGATGATCGCACCATGATCGTATACTTCATCCACAAAATGCACAGTCGCGCCGGTTACCTTCACACCGCTTTTCAAAACAGCTTCATGCGGACGGATTCCATAAAAGCCCTTTCCACAGAAGGAAGGAATCAGTGCCGGATGCACATTGATGATCCGGTTGTGGTATTTCCGTACCAGTTCGACCGGCATCATAATCATCATTCCTGCAAGAACGATGAGATCCGGATTTTCTGCATCGATCGTTTCAATCAGCACCTTCTCAAACTCCGCACGGTCCGCATAGGATTTCATGTCCACCACAATCGGTTTGATTCCGTGTGCCCTGGCACGTTCCAAAGCCCGTACACCCGGTTTATTACTCAATACGAAGCATAACTCGACGTCTGTAATTTTCTTACTTTCTACCGCATCAATAATGGCCTGCAGATTGGTTCCGCCGCCTGCGGCAAGAATTCCAACTCTTAACATAAGTCTACACCCTTTTCACCGGCAATGACATTTCCAACCACATAGCCTTCTTCTCCGGCTTCCTTGATTGCTGTAAGTACCCTGTCCTGATCCGCAGGATCAATTGCAAGTACCATGCCAAGTCCCATATTAAAGGTATTGTACATCATCTTTTCTTCAATCTTTCCGGTCTTCTGTAATAATTTAAAAATCGGGAGCACCGGATAACTGTCCTTCTGTACCTGCGCGCGCACGCCGTCCGGAAGCATACGGGGAATATTTTCATAGAAACCGCCGCCGGTAATATGGCTGCAGCCCTTTACCGTTACACCGGCATCCTTAATCGCCTTTAAAGTCTTCACATAAATCCTGGTCGGTGCAATTAACGCTTCTCCCAAGGTTGTGCCAAGTTCCTCATAATAGGTAGCAAGGGACTCCTTCGCCATTTCAAACACCTTACGAACCAGTGAAAATCCATTGCTATGTACACCGGAAGAAGCAATGCCGATTAGCACATCGCCTGCCTTGATATCTGCTCCGGTGATCAGATCCTTACGGTCTACCACGCCGACTGCAAAGCCCGCAAGATCGTATTCATCCTCCGGCATCAGTCCCGGATGCTCTGCGGTTTCTCCACCAATCAGGGCTGCTCCTGCCATCTTACAGCCTTCTGCAACACCCTTTACGATCGTAGCAATCTTCTCCGGATAATTCTTTCCACATGCAATATAGTCAAGGAAAAACAATGATTCCCCACCGGCACAGGCCACATCGTTCACGCACATGGCAACCGCATCAATTCCGATGGTGTCATGCTTGTCCATTAAGAACGCCAGCTTCACCTTCGTACCACAACCGTCGGTTCCGGACAGTAACACCGGATCCTCCATATCTTTAATATTCTTTAAGGAAAAGGCTCCCGAAAAGCCGCCCAGTCCGCCAAGGACCTCTGGTCTCATTGTTTCCTTCACATACTTTTTCATTAATTCCACAGATTCATATCCTGCTTCAATATCCACACCGGCTGTCTTGTAGTCCATGTCGTTCTCCTTTTCTTGTTTTATATCAGGTTAACATAACACAATTATGGTAAACCAAAATCCAATTAATAGTTCTTATATCCAACCTGCTGAAGCTTCGCATCCTTATCTTCTACCTGCTTCCTCAGGTTCCCGGTATAGCTCTCAATCTTTGCAAGCATCTCTTCATCACCGGTTGCCAGCATCTTCGCTGCAAGAATGGCTGCATTCTTTGCCCCATCAATGGCAACGGTTGCAACCGGAATTCCGGGAGGCATCTGCATAATGGAGAACACTGCATCCATTCCCTCAAGATTTTTACCCGAAAGTGGAACACCAATTACCGGAAGCGGAAATAATGCAGCACACATTCCAGGCAGCGCTGCTGCCATGCCCGCACCTGCAATCATCACTTTGATTCCGCGGTCCTTTGCCGTCCTCGTCCATTCAATTAACAGATCCGGTTCACGGTGAGCGGAAATAATTCTCATCTCATATTCAATCCCCAGTTCTTCCAGCATTGCTGCCGCACCGCTCATTACCTTAAGATCTGAGTCGCTGCCCATCACAATTCCTACCGTTGGCATTTCTTTCTCCTCCTGTAATTGGCCTGTATATCATCACTTAAAAGTAACTATTCAAACCCCATTCGTAAAACCGTTGCTGACGCAACTCAAGTTTTACTCATGTGGTTACTTCGCCATATAAAATTGCTGTTCTACTTGAATGCAAGCATTCGCAGAAAGCAATTTTGCATGGCTCTGAATAGTTACATTTAAAATCATATACGAATTATCTCTTCATTGCAAGAAAAACGAAATATTTTCGTAATTATTGAGGTCCTTCCTGATCAAACGCAGCATTCAGTTCCTCACAGCCTGCAAGGACAAATCTTCCTTCTTCGATGATCGGAATGACTTCTTCTGTCATTGTCACCACGCTCACTTCTCCCAGTTCATCATATGGAATCGTAATATCTGTATGACAGTTAAAATAAGCCTTACGGCTGTCCTCCTTACGTTTGATGGAGCACTCGTTGTCCTTTGCAATAATCTCTTTTCCGTCCGGATTAAAGAGGCGCACCTCTTCACTATGGGAATAGCAGGTATCCCCTACTGCAAAATGAGGGCCTGTTTTCTCTGCAATCAGGATCGGCAGTTTATCTTCAATATGGTACTTTCTTGCTGCCACAAATGCGGTGGTATTCGTTCCGATCGCAAACTCCCCAATCGGAAGTGTTTCGTGATGGAACAGGATGTTATCCTTAATGAACTTCCGGTTTTCTTCTTCAGATGCAAAGTTTGCACACATGTAATCGGTCACCTTACCGTCCTCAAACCGTAAGGTCAGATCCTTATACTCCAACTCTTCCAGATAAACATGACTTACATGAAGCGTTCCTTCCGTTCCGGTCAGTACCGGAGAAGTAAACACCTCCCCAACCGGAATATTCACATCTGCTACACAGTTCTCAAAATTCGTTTCCTTGTCCGGATTCTGCAGGGTATGAAGCATCACCTTCATATTGGTACGGTTGCCGTTCATTCCCTTTACCATCACATATTTACCCTGGTCAAGCACATCAATAATCTTCTGCTGCATCCTCTGATACAACTGATAATCGAGGGTGTTGATCCGGATCACTGCGTCAAAGATCTCCTGATACAGGCCTTCACCGTCTTCCTGTCCCGAAGCAATTTCCGGCACCGGGAACGCAATGATCGTAAAGCTCCGCTCTTCCCCATGAATGTAATTGTTCTGCAGTTCCCCGGCTGACGCAGCATATTCCACCAGCATCTGCTGCTGTTCTTTGGATAAATGCAGTGCATTCTTCTGACTGACTAACTCTACGGATTTTTCCCCGAATACTTCCACTACCGCAGGCCCTCCAAAGGTGCCGGCCTGCTCCTTATATTCCTCATAGGCTTCCTTCAGGGCTTCAAGCCTCACCTGCAAAAGTGCTTTATCCAATATAAGGGCCTGATCGTCCTTGTGGTCAAAATCATACTGCTTGTTCGGAATGCCGCCATAATATCCAATACGGCTCATCCCTCTGCCCTCCAGCACCGAAGTCGTTGCCCGGTAAATGGTCGCTTCCAGTCCGATCTTCCGGAAATTCTGCACGGCTCTGCGGATCATCCGCTCAAAGCCAAGACTGTAGCGGATGTTTACGATCTTTTTCTTCGTAATATCCTTATTTCCTGCCTCAAAGCCGATCCGGTAGCCTTCCGTATAGGTGTCTGCCATCTTCGCAATCGTCTCTTCCGGAAGGGTATTTAAGTAAGCCGCCGTCTTTAATTCGTTTTCGGAAATGTATTCTCCAAAGTAATACAGATATCTCACATCGGAAAGGTCTGCTTCCTCGATGATCCTTCTTGCAAAATCCGCATGAACATCCAGCATGTTCCGGATCTTCGTGTGGTACGCTTCCCGGGTATAATCGCTGATATAGTAATACAGGGATTCCTTTAAGTGCTCCGGCTTTGGCAGATCAAATTGTCCTTCCTGTTTCTTACTTTCCTCCGTCTCTTCAAAGCTACACTGGAAAGATCCGTAAATTTCAAGGAATAATTCCAGCCCTTTCACAAGATCCTCGTCCCTGCCCTCATAGGTATAGGGAATCATGGCACGGAGTTCTCCATATAAAAAGCACAGGATATTTCCGTACGCTTTTCCAAAGACCTGTGCACAATACTCCGGATTTCCAAAGCTTGTTTCGTAATGCTCCGGCAGGATATCCTTGAAAAGTGCATGATTGTTCTCCTGAAGCTGCAAAAGATTCCACCGGAACAGTTCCCCGCTTTCTACAAGCTCCTGCTGTTTCATAAGCAGTAGCAGAAAAGCTGCGGTCTCTTGAAAAAAGCCGGAAAAGCTTCCGACATTGCTCTCGTTTTTAATTTCTGTAATACGTTCTTTCGCCAGTTCCAGACGTTCTTTGATCATCGGATTCAATCTACATACGCTCCTGCAAATAAAATTAAACTAAGTACAATAAAGGAAAGCACATTCATTACAATTCCCAGTATCCGGAACAGCCAGAATTTTTCCTGTTCTCTTAAGGACAGGGCTCCAAGAATAAGCCCTGTCACCATAAACACAGATGCCAGTAAAGCAGCCGTCGCCAGACGCACCGAGGGCTCTCCTTTATGCAAATACGAAAAATAGACCGCCGTCCCCAATGTAATCAGGGAAAGCAGTCCTAATATGGTTGACATAATACCTTTTTGTGAATGAACTTTATTGGTAAAAATATATCCCTTTGTTCTGTTCCACATCATTTTATTTCCTTAGAAGATTATTTTGGACTTACTGCTTAACAGTCTCGCTCCATTCACAATCATCATTACACCGCAGGCAAGCCCTACAACCAGGGAAACGACTCCTACTGCAATACTCCAGGCTCCGGTGTTGTTCATCGTCTTATATACTTTCTCATCCATAGGAATACCTACCTCTCTTTCCAAAATCCCGCAGTTTAATGTGCACCATACTCTTTATAATATGCATCAATTGCTTTCTTTATTTCATCGTCAATGACAACTTTTCCCTGACAGGGACGATTATACAGATACTCTACAACCTCATTCATATTGACAATGGCTCTGGCATCAATACCATACTTCTCCTTAATCTCATGGAGGGCACTCTTGTCACTCGACAGTCCGCGTTCCATACGGTTTAAGGAAACCATCAGTCCTTTAATTTCCACATCCGCCTGCGCTTTGATGATCGGGAAGGTTTCTTCAATGGACTTACCGGAGGTGGTAACATCCTCGATCATAACCACGCGGTCGCCATCCTTTAATTTACTTCCCAATAAAATTCCTGTATCTCCGTGATCCTTCACTTCCTTACGGTTCGAACAGTAACGGATATCCTTTCCGTATAATTCACTGATCGCCATGGTCGTTGCTACGGAAAGGGGAATTCCCTTGTAAGCAGGTCCAAACAGTACATCAAAATCAAGTCCGAAGTTGTCATGAATCGCTTTCGCATAATACTCACCCAGCTTGCGAAGTTGTGTTCCTGTGACATATGCTCCAGCATTCATAAAAAAAGGAGATTTCCGTCCGCTCTTTAAAGTGAAATCGCCAAACTTAAGCACCTGACTCTCCACCATAAAATCTATAAACTCCTGTTTGTAGCTTTCCATTCCGGTAAATCCTCCTTGTTTTACGCTATTTATGCCATAGATATTTGTTATAATCATAACACGATACCCTTGATTTTTCAACTGACACTCTTAACGATTTGCCAGTGCCTGTTCAATATCTTCCTTCATGTCAAGCACGGCTGCACGGGAAGCATCTGCAAAGTTTCCTTCACCAAAACGTGCATATTTTTCCTGCTGATAAGCAGCGATAATCCCACGGGAGGAATTGACAATCGCACCAAGTCCGTCTTCGTTAAAGAAATGAACGAGGTCAGCGCCCTTTCCGCCCTGTGCACCGTAACCGGGTACTAAGATATAACTCTTCGGCATAATTTTACGAAGTACTTTTCCCATCTCCGGATAAGTGGCACCGACAACTGCTCCGACATAGCTGTAGATGTCACCCATATGGGTTTCTCCCCATTTTGCTACCTGTTCCCCTACCACTTCATAGAGCGGACGGTTTCCGGCATCTGCAATCTGCCGGTCCTGGAATTCTCCGCTGCTCGGATTGGAAGTCTTCACCAGTACGAAAATCCCCTTCTTCTCTTCTTTACAAACCTTGATAAACGGATTGACACCATCGGATCCCAGATACGGGTTTACGGTTACGAAATCTTCGTCAAAGCCATAATAGGACCTGCTTCCAACATGCACCTTGCCAAGATGCCCAACGGCATAGGCTTCCGAAGTAGAACCAATATCTCCACGCTTGATATCGCCGATGACAATGAGTCCCTTTTCCTTACAGTACTGTACCGTTTTATAGAATGCGGAAAGTCCCGGAAGTCCAAACTGTTCATACATGGCAATCTGCGGTTTGACTGCCGGAACAAGGTCATACATTGCATCTACGATGGCCTTATTGTACTGCCAGATCGCTTCTGCTGCTCCTTCCAGTGTTTCTCCCAATTCCGTAAATGCTTTTTCTTTGATGTGCTCCGGAATGAATTTCATCATCGGATCCAATCCCACGACAATCGGTGCTCCGGTCTTTTTAATCTGTGCTACCAACTTGTTAATCATATTTTCTCTCTCCTCTATATATTACTTCAAGAAAAATGCCGACATTTTATAGTCGGCATTTTCAATTTCCTTTAAAATATTCCACCGGATCTTCTGTCCTTATAACCCCTTAAACAAGAACTTCCTTACAGCTATCCGCAAACTGTTTGATTCTGGACGCATTTACATATTTTTTAACCTGATCTCCACGTACTACGACAAGGGTTGGTGCCTGCATCACGCCATATTTGGCCGCCAGCTCCATATTCTCTTCGGCATCAATCAAAAGATAATTGATTCCTTTTAAGTATTCTTTCGCCAGCTTGCAATTCGGACAGGTCTTCGTGGTAAATAAATAGATGATGCTTTCCGGCTCTTCCACGGTTACGGATGCCTTGGGCTTATCATAATCGGACAGGGTTACCATCGTTACAATCGGCTTCTTTAGCGTAGAATGTGCCACGTCATATTCCTTACGGTTTGCATATTCCTGAAGCTTACCATCGTTCCAGTTCTGCACCGGACGGTAATATCCGGTAATACGGCTGTATACTTCGGTCACCTTACCGCAGTGAGGACAGATCTTCTGCTCGCCAGCCAGATAACCGTGCTCCTTACAAATGGAATAGGTCGGCGACAGGGTATAATAAGGAAGCTTATAATTCTCTGCAATCGTACGGATGAGATCTGCCGCAGCCCTCCAGTCCGGAAGCTTTTCTCCAAGGAATGCATGGAATACCGTTCCGGAAGTATAAAGTGTCTGCAATTCATCCTGAATATCCAGTGCGTCAAAAATATCGGTTGTATAATCGACCGGCAGATGGGAGGAATTCGTATAATACGGAGTATCTCCCGGCTTTCCTGCGGTCTTGATGGCAGGCCATCTCTTACGGTCATGCTTTGCCAGACGATAGGTAGTACTCTCTGCCGGAGTTGCCTCCAGATTATACAGATCTCCATACTGCTCCTGATAATCGGAAAGACGGTTTCTCATATGATTCAGAACTTCCTTCGTAAATTCCTGTGTCCGCTTATCCGTCATGTCCGCACGAAGCCAGTTGGCATTTAAACCAACCTCATTCATGCCGATCAGACCAATCGTGGAAAAGTGATTCTCGAAGGTTCCCAGATACCGTTTCGTATAAGGATACAGTCCTTCGTTCAAAAGCTTCGTGATAACTTCTCTCTTAATCTTCAAGGATCTTGCCGCAATATCCATCATCTTATTGAGACGCTTGTAAAAGTCGTCCTTCGTTGCAGACAGATAAGCAATTCGCGGCATATTAATGGTTACTACGCCAACGGAGCCTGTACTTTCGCCGGAACCGAAGAAACCGCCTGTCTTCTTACGAAGCTCTCTTAAATCCAGACGCAGTCTGCAACACATGGAACGAACATCGCTCGGTTCCATATCGGAATTAATATAATTGGAAAAATACGGTGTACCGTATTTGGATGTCATTTCAAACAATAACCGGTTGTTCTCGGTATCGGACCAGTCAAAATCCTTGGTGATGGAATAGGTCGGAATCGGATACTGGAAGCCTCTGCCGTTGGCATCTCCCTCAATCATCGTCTCGATGAAAGCCTTGTTAATCATATCCATTTCCTTCTTGCAGTCCTTGTAGCAGAAATCCATCTCTTTGCCACCAACAATTGCGGGCAGCTCTGCAAGGTCGGACGGAACCGTCCAGTCCAGTGTAATATTGCTGAACGGAGCCTGGGTTCCCCAACGGCTCGGTGTATTTACACCGTAAATAAATGCCTCGATACACTTCTTTACTTCATTATAAGAAAGGTTATCTGCCTTGACAAACGGAGCAAGATAAGTGTCAAAGGAAGAAAATGCCTGCGCACCGGCCCATTCATTCTGCATAATTCCAAGGAAATTCACCATCTGGTTGCAGAGCACGGAAAGGTGTGCTGCGGGTGCGGAAGTGATCTTTCCGGTAATACCGCCTAATCCTTCTGTGATCAGCTGTTTTAAGGACCATCCTGCACAATATCCGGTAAGCATGGACAGATCATGGATATGGATATCTGCATTGCGATGTGCATCTGCGATCTCCTGATCATAAATCTCAGACAGCCAGTAATTTGCTGTCACAGCTCCGGAATTACTTAAAATCAGTCCTCCTACGGAATAGGTTACCGTGGAGTTTTCCTTCACACGCCAGTCTTCAATCTTCACATAACTGTTTACTACATCTTTGTAATCCAGAATCGTCGAAGTCATGGTACGCATCTTTTCACGCTGTTTCCGGTAAAGAATGAACGCCTTGGCAGCCTCTGTATAACCTGCCTGCTCCAAAACCTTCTCCACGCTGTCCTGAATGTCCTCAACATGGATCCCGTCATCCTTCACCTTGCCCTGAAAGTCTGCTGTAACACGAAGTGCAAGAAGATCCACCACATCATTATTATACTGCACATCGGTAGCATTAAATGCCTTCATAATGGCATCACTGATCTTCGTCAACGTGAAATCTGTAACTTCGCCTTCTCTTTTGATTACCTGAAACACTGTAAGTCCCCCTTTTTGAAAAAACATGAGGCTCATCATCAAGCCTCATTGATTTAAAGTTTAACATTGCCCCAAAGGAAAGTCAATATAAAAGCACAAGATATTGTGTTTACATAACACCATAAACATAAATCTTGTGCTGATTATACAATAATATTTTTTATTTTTATCTAATCTGACCATTGACTATCCGGTCACTATCGTGTTTTGAGGAAAAGATATTCTCTCTGTGCCGTCTCATCGTCCGGGTATGATTTCAGGTAGCTTTCCATTAAAACAGATGCCTTTTTATACTCATGGAGATGTTCATAGGCAATGATTTCATTCATCTTAAGTGTCTGCATCATTCCGTTATCCTCAATCTGCATGGCTGTCTGAAAGGCCTGCAGTGCCCCTTCATTATCCTCCATGTTCAGTTTACATAACCCCAACTGGTTCCAGACCTGTGCCGCATCCGGATTACTTTCAAGATACGTGTTATATACACTGATGGCATAATTATTATCCCCAAGTGTTTCATAGGTCTTTCCGAGGAATAAAACAGCTTCATATCCCTTTTCATCCCGTGCCTTTTCCAGATAAGTACGGGCATTCTCATAGTCCTCGAGATAGTAACTGATCCGCCCCTTTTCGTAATTGGTCATTTTCTTCGTGTCGTTTTCCATGGCAGTCTGAAGATAGGTGGTTCCGATCTCCTTATAACCATGCTCGTTCAGAATGCAGTAAATATCAATGACCCGGTCATAATCCGAAGGATCGGCTGCAATCGCCGCATCAAAGCTCTGCTGTGCTTCTTCGATCTGGTCTTTCTCTGTATATGCCGCACCACGGAAATAAAGGGCATCCTTCTCGTCCCTCTTCATGGCAATGATCGCATCATATACCGCTATGGCATCGTCGTAGTCTCCCTGTTTATAATAAGCCGTTGCCAGATAATAGTTGATGTCATAGTCCATATTCTCAATCAGGCCATTGCTATGATTGAGAGAGGTAAGAAATGCTTCCACTGCTTCCGGGTACATGGTCTTCCCTAAATAGGCAATTCCCTCTCCCCGATACAGAAGCCGTTCATTCTCACCTGCTTCTTTTGCTGCTTCAAAGCAGGTAAGCGCCGTATCATAGTCCAATGACTTAATGGCTTCCATTCCTGCCGTTATATTCTCAGATTTTGCCGCTCCGCAGCCGGTAAGTGCAAAAAGCAGTATTGAGGCTGCCAGTAACGGATACATTCGTTTCTTTAACATGACTTGCGAAGTCCCTTCGGATAGTGATTTTTAAGGCTTCCTCCCGCTGCTTTCCCAAACCCCAGACTGTAGCCTTCCACGGTAACAAGACACCAGCCTTTCCGGTTTTCTGCTGGGAAGGTATAACCTTCTATATATTTTATCGCATCTTCCACCGACAAATCAATGGTATCTTTCACATCTTTACTCTTTAAGGAAAGGGCCAAAGCATGGGATGGCTCGAAACGGTCCTTTTTACAGGTTCCAAGATGCAGCCCCGGGCGCAGTACCTTAAGTCCATGCAGATCCGGTGTTCCTTCCGGAACAAGATACAATTGATCCCCAAAGGTAAGATAGAAAGCTCCCTCCTTTCCTTCCCGCCAGGATGGATGGAGCGTCTGTACTTCAAACTGTTCAAATGCAGCAATGGCTTCGGTCATCTGGTTTGACACAGACTGGCTTTTCTTATCTTTTCCTTTTTGGAAACTGCTTCCTTTTTTTAATTTCCTGCGTTCTTTGTCCTGCATACCGGAAACTTCCTGTATGACAGAAAGAGTTCCTTCTTTTTGAAGAAGAGCAGCAAAGTGTCCTTCTCCATTTACCTTATGCGGCCATAGACGGACGGTCTTCTGAATTTCTTTGCCAAGTCTCTCATCGAAATTAAGCCCTGGTTCCATACCTCCGACAAGTGGAACCGGAAGCAACTTCATATCCGGATGCTGCGTAAGAAAATGTGCGATCATTTCTTCGTCCTCTTCCGGTGCAAAGGTACAGGTCGAATAGACCAGAATCCCTCCACCCATCAGCATGGTATAGGCACACTCTAAGATCTCTTCCTGCCGTCCCGCACACAGCTTCACATTGTCTAAAGACCACTGTTCCACCGCTTCTTCCTTCTTACGGAACATTCCTTCTCCTGAACAGGGTGCATCCACCAGAATCCGGTGAAAGTAGGACGGAAAACGTTCTGCCAGCACCTTGGGATCGTGGTTTAAAACAATGTCATTCACAATCCCCATGCGCTCGATATTCTCGGACAGAATCTTTGCCCTTGCCGGATGGATTTCATTGCTGAACAAAATCCCTCTTCCCTCCATGGCTGCTGCCATCTGGGTACTCTTCCCTCCGGGAGCCGCACACAGGTCAAGAATCCGCTCTCCGAAGAACCGGAAGTCTGCGGCGTTTACAAAATTCGGGTCTGCCCGCTTGCAGATTGCCGCCGGTGCCATCGCACTGGCTTCCTGAATATAGTACACTCCGGCCTCATGAAAAGGATGCTTCCCGGGCTGCAAAGAGTCCTCATAATAGAACCCGTTTTCTTCCCAGGCAACCTGCTCCTTTAATGGCTCTCTTTCCTTAAATAACGAAGTCTGATCATACTGCTCCTTCGTTCCTTTTAACGGATTGATCCGCAGGGAATGTGCATGGTCATTTCCATAGCATGCAGCAAAATCCTCGTATTCTTCTTTCAGCATTTCCTTCATCCGGTTCGTAAATTGTTCAGGAAGCATTTATCATTACCTCTGTTTCATATCTTTTTGCAACCATTCTACCCGTTACTTATTTTTCATATACCATAGCCGGCTTAGAATATAGCTATTATTTTAATGGAATACAAAAACATTTACAACCGGAATCTCACTGCTGTAGGAATCGTAACCAATCATTACTTCGCCACATCGTAATTGCTTGTAAGAACTATTTCCTCAGACACGGTTTTCTGATTGACCTCTTTGTCCGAACGGATTTCTTCCACCCATACCGTCTTACTCTCTCCCGGAAGCAGATCAAAATAATTATCAGACAGGATCACATCCGTATCCGTAAATTCAATTCCGACTCTCCTTGCAAACTGCTGCGCCTTCACGGTAATTTTAAATCTCTCTTGTTCCTCAACACAGACTGTAAGATGTGGATCAAGGAAATGGAATTTCTTTGGTCTTTCCAAGAGGCGGTTTCCGGAGTCAATTGTTTCTCCCTCACATTGAATTTCATAATGAAGATAGCATTCTCTGCTGCGAAGTTCCTTCATCTCCGGGATTTTGAAAGCAGCGACACAGGTAGAAGCTAACGGTTCTGCAGTAATTTCCCTGCATTCCGTATGCAATGCACCCTTCCCCTGTTCTATAAGTTCCAGCCTGCAGGTAAGCTTCAAAGGCCTTGTCTCATCACTGGACACATACAGCCTTGCCACCCGATTAGCACCGATTTCCACATACGAAATCACCTTGCCATAGCTTCTCTTTACCACATAATGAGCACCCTTCCACCTGCCATAGTAATCCAAGGTTGCCCACGAAATCGTAGGATAGGTATCATTGATCTGCCAGTAGGTGCTTCCCGAACATCTCTCCCTGTGACTCCTGAAATGCCGGATCGCCATTTCCAGAAAATCCGACTGCAGGGACTGTGTTGCATATACCAACCGCTCAAAGGTTGTGGGAAGCTGGTAATATTGAAGAAGATAATACATCAGCGTGACATTACCCGGACCATTATCAATGCATTTCTGATGTTTCTCCATTTCAGGAGACACAATATTGAACTGGTCTTCATGGATCACGGTTCTTAATGTCTTCATCGATGGAATTGCTTCAAATCCATACTCACTGGAAAACCGGAAAAACTTACTCTCAATATCCTCGAACGGCTTCTTGCCATGCCATACGTCCCAGTAATGTGCGTCGCCTCTTCCTTCATCAAACGGATCCTCAAAGCCGCCCTCGGAAGATGGAGAAGCCGGCCAATAGAACCGATCCGGATCATACTCTTCCACCATCTGCGGAATCAATCGTTCAAACATTGTAAGATAATCCTGCTTCAATTTCTGATTCTGTGGAATTCCCCAGCCAACCCAGGCACCTTCCATTTCATTGTTTCCACACCACATGCCAAGGGATGGATGATTCCGAAGCCGGATAATATTGTCTCTTGCTTCCAGTTTGATATTTTCATAAAACGAGTCTGTCAGATCATAAACGGCACAGGCAAACATGAAGTCCTGCCATACAAGCAGTCCAAGTTCATCACATAAATCATAAAAATAGTCATCGGGGTAACAGCCGCCGCCCCATACGCGGATACAGTTAAAGTTAGCCTTCCGGCAGTCCTTCAAAAGGCGTTCCGTTCTTTCTTTGCTGCGCTTCCCGAAGATACTGTCCTCCGGAATGTAGTTTGCCCCTTTGGCAAAGATCTCCATCCCATTGATACAGAAAATAAATCCTGCGCCCCACTCATCCGGTCTGCGCACCACCGTAAAATCACGGATTCCAAAACGGATGGACTTCTCCTGAATGATCTGGTTTTCTCTCTTCAGGCTTATACATACCCGATATAACTTCTGCTCTCCATAGCCGTTCGGCCACCAGCGTTCCGGGTTCTTAATCTCTATCGGAAAAGTCTGTGTTTCTTTTGTATCTGCAGTCTGTATGGCTAACTCTTTTCCTTCCGGATCATAAACTCTGCATTCTGCAATAATCCCGGCTGCGTCACTTGGCATAATTTCATTCTTTAAAATCACAGAAAGGAGACTGACCTCTTCTTCATTCTGCTGACGGATCTGCACATTCTGTATCCGCGCGCCATTTACCTCTTCGATATAAATATCCCGCCAGATTCCCATATCCGGAAGCTTCGGACCCCAGTCCCATCCAAACATGCAATGTGCTTTCCGGATATACTGATATCCCGGCACCGTACTGGTTACTCCCCACAACGGCTTCTTCTCATAAAGCTTCTGCATATACTTCATTGGTGAATGAAAATAAACCTGGATCCGGTTTACTCCTTCTTTTAAGAAACCGTTAAGATCAAACTCATATTCCCGATGCATATTATCACAACTTCCTATCTGCTTTCCATTAACAAAAAGATCTGCAATCGTATCAATTCCCTTGCAGATAAGAAGATTTCTCTCATTGTTCAGACCCTCTTTCGAAATCACAAATTCTCTTTCATAAACATAATCATTATAGGAAAGATCCCGGACTTCGTCCTCGTTCTCCCCTACATAAGGATCTACAATTAACCCTTGGGTGAGCAGATCCGTATATACGGTTCCCGGAACCGTTCCCTGGTGCCATTCCTTCTCTTTTACCTGCTTCATCTTCCATTGTCCGTTTAATGTAATCATCGTGCTCTCTCCTGATCTGTTTTATGATTAAGTATTCTACCAGCTTATCATCTACTCTGTCATTTCCATTGATGACACTTTAAAATTGCTGCTCAACTTTCATTATAAACATACACACAACGTTCACAAGCAGATTTCGAGTCGAAAATCGTATAAATATATTGTGGTCCAACGGAATTAATCCGGCAGGCTTCCCGCCAGACAAAGTGCTCCCCATCCAATACGGTTATTGGGATAAACACTTTCACTCCGTAATGTACGGGCACCTCTGCGAAGGTAGGCCTTTACCTTTTCCCCATACAGAAAAGGATCATTTCCTTTCACAATGCCCCATTCCATAAGAAGTGCTGCACTTCCCGAAACAAAAGGTGTCGCAAAGGATGTTCCTGATACCGTAACCGGGAGATTTCCGGGACTTAACGTTGCAATATTTACTCCGGGTGCTACGAAATCCGGTTTTATGTTAACCGATGAGAAAGATATGTTTTCTCCTCTTCCCGAAAAATCCGCATAGGCTTCGGTATAGGTATCATAGGCCCCAACGGTAATCACTCTGGCTGCTGTAGATGGTATGGTCAGCGTCTTTTCCGGTGTTGGCTGAAAAAACCGGGTTTCCCCACTAAGCACGGAACTGCTTGGCAGATAAAAATCATACCCTCCACCTTCCACCTGCACCGGCTCTATTGCAAAGGTCCAGATTCCACGGTTTACATAACTCAAAACCGGTAAAAAATCAAAATAAATTTCCTGCCTTACCGAATATGGTGTCGGTTCCCCCTGATAAATCAAAAGCTCCGTATCTTCCATCCGGTATCGCATGGCACCGCTCAATGCAGAATTAAGCTGTATGATCTGCCCTCCGGGAGACTGCAGGGCAATCCGGAAGGTGTCCGTATACTCCTTCCATAGCTGCACACTGAATGACGTCTGATACTCACCAACCGCCAGTTCTGTCCGCGGTATATTTCCCTGTGTATCTCTGTTAAACGTTCCTGCCGCATGCCCTCCAGCTGCTCCTTCATTGCCACTCCCTACACAAATCACACATCTCCCAATCTCTGCAATATTATCCATAAAACGCTCTACAAGGGAAGTTCCATCATGCACACCATAAGTATTTCCAAAGCTTAGATTAATCACAAGCGGCATGGATAGCTGCAACGCCGTCCGTACAGCAAAGGTAAGTCCCCTCATCAATTCTGTGGTCTTGGGGAAGGAATTTGGTCTGCTGCTCCCCATCTTCACAATCAGAAGTTCCGCTTCCGGTGCCACGCCTTGAAATCTGCCATCCATAAAGTTCCCGGATCCTGCCGCAATCGTCGCAACTGCAGTTCCATGACCGGAAGAATCAATGCTCGGTACGATCCGCAACGGATCTTCACTCTGCAGTGCCGTATCAATCTGTTCTTTTGAAAACAATACTCCCTGCGCAAAGCCCTCCGGGGGTGAGCTTTGCATAAATTCCCCATTGTCATTTGAAAGAAGTGCATCCACCTCTTTCGGATTCAATGTCTGATCCCATAAATAACGGATTCTTGTTTTCCCGCCTCTTTCCTGAAATTCCGGACTCTGATAATCAATTCCGGAGTCCAGTATGGCCATTAATACCCCTTTCCCAGACAGAAACGGATCTCTCACCGTAACCTCCGGTATACAGGAAGCCTGCTTCCCGGCGAGAACCTCGAAATACAATCGCTTTGGTTTTTCGATATACTCTACCTCCGGCAGTTCCGCAAACGACTCAATCAGGGATTCCGGTAGTGTTACGATCGCATATCCTGCAATCAGTTCCTCGACCTGAATCAGATCCCCGGCCAGTGGCTGCAGGCTTCCATTGTGTTTCACAATCAGTTCCCACCGTTCCTCCTGTTCCAGGTATCCCACATCCAATTGCCTGGACTTTTCCCTTTCTTCCCTGGTTGCCTCTAATGATAAATTTAATACATCTTCCAGCTTCTGATTTTGCATCCTTTTCCCTCACAATCATTTCTGCATAGCAGAACTGTTATATATATACGCAAGAAATGAATTGAATATCTCCGACAGATCCGATAAAATGGAATCTATAAAATATAACTGAGGAAGTCCGATTATGATTAACAATTCTGAAGACGTACAAAAACAGACCGACCAGCGCATACGCTTTTCCAGGGAAACCGAATATCCGGTTCACGTTACCTATGTGGACCTGAACCGCTCCTATATGAACCGGATTGGCTGGAACTGGCATCCGGAAATTGAAGTTTTTCTGGTCGAAGAAGGATCTGCCATTATTTATTATGATGACTGTCAGATTCCTTTAGAAGTCGGGCAGGGTGTTATTATCAATCAGAATGTCATGCATTCCATTCTTTCTGTTTCTCCGTCCCAGAGCTGTAAACTGTATTCCTATGCCTTTCACCCCTCCTTCCTGTTCGGTTATGGGGATACTCTGTTTACCAGTAAATATGTAACCCCTCTGCTTCATCATGCAGGACTTCGGGTGCTTCATCTGGATTCTTCTGATGAAGGACTTGCCCATATTCTGTCCCTTTCTTACCAGATTGTTCAATTAAATAAGGAGCAGGAATGGGGTTATGAACTGGCAACCAAATCCTGTATCTGTGAGCTTTGGTGTGAACTGCTGAAAAAGTTTCCTTTCACTCCAAACGAAACCCAGCATACGGCAGTTCTTACTGCCGATGAAATCCGTACCAAAGAAATTATGAAATACATTGAGACTCATTATGCGGACCGGATCACACTCGATGATCTTGCCTCCCAGGTACACATCAGCAAAAGCGAATGCTGCCGCTGCGTCAAACGCTGTCTGCATATGACTCCGGTGGAATACCTGATGAAATACCGCATTTATATGGCAGCTTTCCTGATCCAGAATAATGACCCGGCAGCCGCTTCCATTTCCAATCTGGCCTTTCAGGTCGGCTTTAACAATGCCAGTTATTTCAACAAAGTATTCCGTCAGTATTTACAGTGTACCCCAGGGGAATTCCGTAAAAAGATCCGTCAGAATCCGGATTTCCAACCTTTTTCTGCCGACTTTTTCCCCAAAAATCTCTCCTGATTATCTATAGCAGAGTTCCTCGGTCTGCTGATCTGCCTTTTGATAACAAGTGGCTATCTCCTGCTGTAGGGATGCCAGTTTCTGTATCTTCTTTCCCAGATGCTCTACCTCGGAAGCCACCTGATTTAACTGCAATGTCACCACATTCCTTCCCTGCATATAAAAAGGCATTTCCTTTTCATAACTCCGGATCTGTTCTCCCAGCTTTAATGCCTCGTCTGCTGCCGCAGATAGTCTCTCACTCTTTGAAGCAAGTAATCCATAATCCACCTCAACGCAGACTCTGTCTGGTATTTCTTCGGTATAAGAATCCTTCCACAATGTCTTTCCAAGGAAGTTGCGCCCCCCTGCAGTTTTGGTTGTTGCATCCGTAATCGCCGGAATCCCTGCAAATAAAAAATGTTTTACATCCGTTAAAGTTGTCTTCTCACCATTCAGACCATGTGAATCTCCACCTGCAGCTTCAATTCCCTGCATCACAACACTTGCCGCTCCTGCCCGTTCCTCCTCCGGAAGCTTCATAATCTCTTTGGAAAGCTCTGACGCATACTTTCCAAGTGTCCCCTGCTCTAAGACCTCTTCATTCCTTCTTCCGGAAAATTTTGTCACCCATTTTCCGGTTGTCCGGTCCAGTACAAGAGAGGCAAACATGTAGGTAATATCATGGTATCCGGCAAAGTTTCCCTTCTGTACCGGAGTCCTGATATACGTCACATGATCCTCCGGAATGATCTGGTTTCCAAGTGGACTCACATAATCATTTTCTCCATGAATTCCATATAACTTCTGTATTCTGTCCTGATATTCCGCTTCACTGTATTTACGCCGGAACCGTGCATCCGCTTTTTCGGACATTCCCTGCCCATCCACGGAATAGCAGCGGTCAATCAGATCTCCAAACTCTGTTTCCATAGTTACAAACTGCGCTTTATTTCCACCTTTGGAATGTCCGGTGACAATTACCCGCTGATTCTCTGTAAGCTGCGCCTTTCTTGCCACAGTATCAAAATAATCAACGGCACGCTGTTGCTGCATCGTGATTTCCTTCGTCATACCCAGCCCGTTATCTGGCCATTCCCCATCTCCTGTACCCCGATAAGCTACAAAGACACGGTCATTCTTCTCATCCAGAAAGGCACATGCCTTCGTTCCCTGATCAAATCCAAGTGTACTGCTTGCATAACAGACCTTAAGATTACCAATCTGCTCATTCTGCACAGCCTGTTTCAGGATCTGATATTCATTCTGGTAGGCGCCTCCTTCTCCGTATTCCGGGACATCGGAAAGCTTCTCGATCACCGCTTTCAATTCCACCGGTTCCTTAGAAGTTTCCTGATATCCCAGATACATGTAGGTATCCAGAATCATGCTGATCTCTTCTTCTGTATACTTTCCGCCCATGCTCTGCTCCTAGTTAATGATATTGGATTCCAGACTGCTTCCCTGTTCCATGTTGCCGCTTTCGGCTCTCTGATAATGACCGGCCATTTCCGTCAGATCCTGGGAATGTTCTGCAATCATCCGGTAAAGCTTATCCATATCCGTCTGCAGGGTTTTAAAACGGGCTGAAAATGTCCCAGACGCTTCTCCCTGCCAGATTCCCTGCAGCGAATCTACCAGAGTCATCATTTCTCCTGTCAGATTCTTTACCTGTGTTCCTGTTGTCGCAAATGTACCGGACGACTGAATCAGCTTTTCCGGTGTAACCTTTAAAATACCTTCCATATACTATATCCTCCCAATTTCTACTTCCATCTAATAACTACGTGACGATGCAATCTCTGCATTTCTTGCTTCCGCCTCTTCATATCTGGCGGCAATTTCAAGCATGACCTCAACATATCGTTCAATCAGTTTCTCAAAAAGAAACATCTGCTCCTTATCCCTTGCAAATGCGTGGTGAAAGGCTTCCTTAGCCTGTCCTTCCCACATGCTGCACAATTCCTGTTCCTGGGAATCCAGTTCATTGCACTTTGCCCGGAACTGTCCGTTTAAGCCCCGTAAGTTCTCTGCTTTATTTCTTAATTCTCTTGAAGTAACCTGAAAAAATGCCATAATATCCCTCCCTAATACGTTCTTAGATTTCCAATTGTTTCATTACACTTCTCAGCACAATACATGGCCTTTGCATAGCCCTCTACCATACGTGCCACCTTTTTTAACTCATCCGCTTCGCCGGATAACTTTGTACATAACTTCACCTCCCTTTCCATGAGAAGATCTGCACTTTCTCCCATCCAGCACGTCTTCGTATCCAGAAGGATCTGGCACATCTTTTCATCTGCCAGTAACCGGATCTGGTCTGCGGTTGCCTGCATCTGATCCGCTAATCCCTGCAGCTGGTTAAACTGAACCTCAATCCACTCCTGCAGCATCCACATTTCCCCCTTCTGCCTGTTCGTAATATTCTGCGATCTGAAAAAGGCGCTCTGCAAACCACTTCGTTCTTTCAAACGGCCGCTGTGCCGCTTCCAGTTCTGCTTCCGCAATTACACAGAGCCGTTCCATCCCCTTCGTCTCAAATTTCATGACAAGTGCCACAAACCGTTCCACCGTTTCCTGATACTGTGCAAGAGCCTGCTCACATTCTTTACTGAGTACCTCAGCTTCCTCCCGCAGAGATTCCGAACGGACCTTCACCATTCCCTCCATACCTCTACCCTTCCTGTGCATACGCAATATTGCTTTGTTCTACAGTAGCAAGTAATATTCCCATTTGCTCTGCTCTGTCCAGAATTTCCTGCATGACTACCACATGTTCCGTATCCATCCGAAGCCATTCTCTGAAAGTATTTGACCAGGTTGTTCCGGCTTCTCCCTCCCAGTGCTCCTGAAGCATAGCTGTCCTTTCTTCCATCCACTTAAGGGAATCCTTCACTTTCATCATTTGCTGCCGCATTTCTAAAATTTCCTTTTTTAACATACTGCTGTTCAGCATTACCTGTCCGTTCACAATAAACTTGTCCTTTCTATCCAGATTTTCTATCCCAATGATCGATTCAAAATCTCACCCCGAAATAGCTTCTCACTCAAATCAAAACAAAAGGTTCGCCGGCAAGCACGCCCTGACAAATCAGATTTTGCTCTGGATCCATCACCCGTCCAAGATCAAGTGCATACAGATAATAGTCTTTTTCTTCAAAAGCAACTTCCTCCTTACGCTCAATCAATTCTAAACTATGCCTGACAATTTCCCCTGCCGGCGTTTCTCCATTCCATTCAAAATCATAGGTTTCATTCAGCATCGGTACATAAAGATCTACCGGTATCATACCTCTACACCTCCCTTTCCTTATACGGGATGAGAAGCTGCACACTTCCCCCTCCCAATCCTTTTTTCAAAAAGCCATTTCCCGGAGGCTCTGACCGGTTCAACAGGGAAAAGTTCAATCCCTCAAACTCCAATGCCCTCTGCAACGATGCATTTCCACCTAAATGAACACCCCACTGGTAAGAGGCAAAGGACTTAAACCAGGGTGTTGCATATACTTCCAGATCACGCTGCGGGTGATAAGCTCCAATTACAGCCACATTCTGTCTTCGTTTTGCAACCAGTTCTTCCCATTGCTGTATCTTTCTTTTCTCTTCTCCGCAATAGGAATAAATCTGCCTTGTAAATGCTGCCAGATATGGAATCATAATCAGAATCCGGTTCCCCTGCTTTTGTCCCTGCTTTTGTTCCTTCTGCAGTTCTTCTTCCAGCTCCAACACGTCCTGGCAGCAGACCACTTCAGACTTTCCGGTAAATCCACTATATTCCCTTTCCGTGTCCAGAAGCAGAATTTTCCAGTCTGTAACACTTCCCACACTGAACAACAGATTTTCAATCAGACTGCTCTTCCCGGTCTGATCCGCACCGGATATCAGAAAACCGGAAAGCTTTTCAAGATCAAGGATTTCAATTTCCCCGGTTTCCTTATTATAGCCAAGCGGTACACAGTTACCTGTTCCATCATACTTCCGGCTCTTGCGGTAAACCGTAAGGAACTGAGTAAGTTCGGGATATTCCGGGATGCGCACAATCCGGTCATAAAAGGGCTGTCCATCCCGATAGACTGCACTCTCTTTTTGAAATGCAAGCGTCTGAAACTCCAGAACCCTCTTTCCCTTTTTGCACAATCCTCTTCCTGCAACACCCATTTTCGGAATTGGAATTCCCTGATATTGGCGCAGCACATCCCCATATTGAAAGGGATCGCTTAACTCAAGTGCCAGTGTGGTCTTAATCTTATTCCAGAACCCGGATTGAAAATCTGCCACCCCATTCCCGGTCACGATAAGAAATACCCCAAGACTAATCCCCTCTGCTGCCATGGAAAGCAGGAATTCCTCTTCAGCTTCTCCGAGATATCTTCGTAATGTTCCAATACCGTCAATCATACCGTACAGGATCGGAAGCTTTCCATGATTCTTTTGTATAAAGGTCTTATAATTTTCCCCGTTCAGTACCCGTTTTCTTTCACTCCAGAGCTGCCGCAGCTGATAAAAGAATACCGGAAGATCTTTGGGTGACTGCACGAGGGCAAGGCAATGCGCCTGTTCTTCATACACAAGAAATCCCGGTTGTTCCACAACCAGCAGAAAATATTCTGCTTCCATTGGCGTATGATTCCTTGCTATCTGTTCCAAAATAAGCCGGATCAAATGAGACTTTCCGGTTGCCGGTCCCCCACAGATTCCCAGATGCCCCTGTTTTTGCGGTTCATAGTACAATATCTTCTGGCACTGATTCTCCGGATCATCATACTTTCCAATGTAAAATACCTGATTCCCGCTTATTTCGCTTTCGTACTCTGCCTTTTCCTGTTCCGGAGTTTCTTCCAGATAAATTATCTCTTCCAGTTCCGGAAGCCACAATAATTCTGCCCTCTCATATCCGTTCTGTTCTGCTATTTGGTTTACATAATTCGAAATATATTCCATAAGTGAACCTGCTGCATTGTCTACCTTCTCTTTTGGCAGCACGCTTCTCCTTCCGGACTCTGAAAGAAGCACTACCTCATCTTCTTTCTGTTCTCCCGGCTGGTATCTGCCGCCACAATAACCGGTCTGGAACCTCTGATACAATTCATCATTTCCAATCTGAAGATAACATTGTCCCGGAGATATCAGATAAGCGGCATCCGGCTTATGAAGCATATCCATACTGTCCTGCTTATCCTGCACACGGAGACATAGATGGAAACGTGCATTGCTCCAGATCTTATCATCTACCGTTCCTGCCGGCTTCTGGGTTGCCAGAATCAGATGCACCCCGAGACTTCTCCCAACCTGTGCAAGCGAAATTACCTCCTGCATGAACTCCGGCTCTTCTTTCTTTAATTCTGCAAATTCATCAATTACAATGAGCAGATGGGGCAATGCAGCCGCGGCTTTTCCTTCCCGGTAAAGCTGCATATAAGCGTCAATATGATTGACCTCATATTGGGAAAAAATCCGCTGTCTCCGCTTATTCTCGCTGCTGATTGCCAGCATGGCTCTCCGGATCTGACCACCGGACAGATTGGAAATCACTCCCGCACAGTGAGGAAAATTCCTGACCGCATTTCCCGTTCCGCCACCTTTATAATCAATCACCAAAAAGTTCACATCCTGCGGACTGAATTGGATCACCAGGGAAAGCAGGTAAGTTTGAAGTAATTCACTCTTACCGGATCCCGTCGTTCCGGCAATCAGACCATGTGGGCCATGAAATTTTTCGTGCACATCCAGATACACCAGTGCCCCTTGCATTCCTTTCCCAATCGCCACCTTAAGACGCCTTTCCGGCCTTGCTTCCTGCCAGCGTACTTCACAGTGAAGATCTTCAATCCGCTGACAATCAAAGAGTTCCAAAAAATCCACATTCTTAGGAATTCCTTCCTTCTTCCCCTTCCCCGCCCTTTCACATAACGCAAAATTTCTACTATACGGAAAAGCTCTCCTCCAGTCAAATCCATCATACTTTACGGGAACGGTAATCCGTTTATCCTTTTCATATAACTGCAGTTCCTGACGGTCTTTCTGCCAGATCATCCGGCTGCGGTATTCCTTTAACAATTCCGGCTCCTTCCCAGCAATTCCAACCACCATAACCCGGTCCGTCTTTCCCTCCTGCAAAAGACTTTGCAGAACTTCTCCGAGAATCAATGCCGGATTAAGCAGGAACAGGAAAAAGGTAACCTGCTCTTTCTGTTCAGAAAGTTCTCTGGTAAGGTCCGGAAGAATTTCGGCCGCTGCCTCTTTATCCCCGGCCAGAAATCGGACTTCTCCGCTTTCTGACCAGATATGCGGCGTCCATTTCATACTGTGATAAACATTCATCTGCCATGGTATGACCGAATCAAAGAAGCAGGCTATACGCATTTCCTCCGGTGAATGATGAAGCACCTGCTGCCAGAAAATCTGTAACACCCCGTCACGCAGGTACTCTTCTTCTCCCACCACGGCAAGCCATGAATTCTCCCTGAAGTCCACGCCAACCGGAACCTCCTCCAGATATCGGAACCTCTTCCATAAGGCTTCTGCTTCCTCTTCCATGGAATCCTTTACGAAAACTTTCCTTTCCTCCGGAAGCTTCAACCTTACAGGGAAATCCCGTCTTCCGGTTCCAAGCCGTGTGAACCAGAAATCCGGATCGGCTTCATACCGGTTCCAGTTCAGGATCAAAAGCCGGTGCTCCGCATAATACTCCGGAACCGGCTGGTATCTTCGATGGAGAATTTCAACTCCCCTCTGTGCAAGAGTCTGTAATTCTGTTTCCAGTCTGTTCAGATATTCCCGATACTGGATGATTCTTTCCCGGTTACTTCTCCGTTCCTCCTGCCGGCCTGCCAGCCGGTTTGTGATTCCCCAGAATACACCAAGCAGTGAACTACATACTCCCGCTGCCAGTGTCACATACCGATAGCCGTTTCCTGCTCCATTCGCCACTCTGCCGCTTAACAGGCTCATCATCAGAATAGGGAAAACCATCGTAGCAGTTGGCCCTATGGACAGGATCCATGGAGTCTGTGAAGTCTCTTTCTTCTGTGGTGGATGAAAGATTTCCCTTTCCTGTTCCTCCGGCAGACAAACCTGCTCCGGAATCCTCTGTACGGAACGCGCCACCGTTACTGCTCCTGCCTTTTGCTGTAGTTCTTTCCCAGAAAATCCCCAGTCCAGCACCCTGCATTCTCCGACCAGTGGAACATAAATGAGATACGGTGGCAGAAACTGCAGGAAAAGACCATAAAGCTGTACGAAATCTCCCTTCTTAAGAAGGGTACTCTCCTTCGCTCTCCTTCCGTTATGATATACTCCGTCGCCACCAGGATTATGAAGAACAACATTTTGTCCCTCCATAACCAGTACGGCATGCCTGCCCCTGACCTGGGAATGAAACTGGTAACAGATTCTGTTTTCATAGTCACTTCCCAAAGTCACCGAAGCTTCTGCTTCCAGACGGATTCTCCCTGTGGAAGGCAATTTATGTACAGGTCCCTGCCTGGTGATGAATACCTTTTCTGCAATCTCAGAGTCTGCTATCAACAATGAATCTGACAACATAGGAAGCTCATTTACCAGAAATGTCCCCTGCCGGTAACCCACACAAATTTTCTGTCCCCGCAGATACAATGAAAACTCCGTATCTCCCATACAGGTAACATGCTTTACGACAGACTCTGAGTCAGAAAAGGCACAAAAGAAAAAATGTTCTGCGTAAATCGTTTTCTTCAAATAGCACCTCTTATATTCCTTCGTGAAAATATTTGATGTGATAAAAACTAATAAAAGATAAAAGGATATGTTAATCGATCAACAATGAATTCATAAGTTATTATATAAGATAACAGATTTGATATTTCATGTCAAGATGTTTTTGGTAAAATTAAACAATTATTTTATAATATTAATTTAGTTATTTGGTTATTATCACAATAGCTTGTCCCTCTCACTAAACTCATGCTGCGCCTTCGGCTTGCATTCCTTAAGTGTTCCGGACTGGCTCGCACTAACCTCAACCTGCGCTTCCAGCTTGGTTTCGATAAGTGCTCTGCACAAAAAATCAGGCACACCTCTTAAGATGTGCCTGAACTCTCTTATCCTGTAATTATAAAACTACTTAAACTCTTCCTGTAACCTAGAAATAGGAATTAAAAATATTCCCAGAAGCATAGGTGTTGCTGTAAGTTCCTTTCGTTGTATAGGTATTCGCCTTTGCTGCTTCCTGTGTTGCTGCAAAATCAATAAAGGAAGACTGCGAAGATACTCTTGAAGCATAAGAATAACTTCCATTAAATAAATTCTTGATCGTGTTGGTATCTGCCTTCGCAAAAGCATCCTTGTCAAGTGTGAGTGTATCGTCCTTACCAATCGTAATACCTACCTGACTTAACAGCTTCTGATTGGACTCTGTCATATTCTTTAAGGTATCTACTCTCTTCGTAATACTGTCGGAAGCGGACTTGGCAGACCCTTCAATCAGCTTGTTATAATTGGTTACAAAACTGTCTACCGCTTTATAAATCTCATCCTGACTCTTACTGAATACAGAATCCTTACCTGTATTCGTTAACTGATCTGCAGAACTCTTCAAACTCTCTGATGCCGTCTGGATCTGCTTCAAGGTCTCTGCAGAATCCTTGGATGTGGAGAGTGTTTTCTTCTTTTCATCTACAATAGAAGCAGCTTCCTTGCTGATCTTGTTACCTTTGCCATAATAGGCCTTCATCAGCTTGCCATAGCTTCCATTCTTAATGCTCATGTAATCGGAAAGAAAATTTAAATTAGAATTTCCTGACATACTCTGAAACAAAAAAGAATAATTCTGCTTCACACCAGTGTATCCCATATTTAAACGAATTCCCATAGGACTTCCCTGCCTTTCTGTATGGACATCCGTGTCCCTACCTGTAAACATACTACCACTTGTTACTATTTATATTCTAGCAGACCATATCACAAATTGCAATCCCCTGCATTGGATTTTATGCGGATCTTCGCAGTTTTTGTTACTGCTTTATGCTTCTGCCAGAATTTTTTCGAGGTCGCCTGCTGCCTGTTCATAGCTTTCAAACCGAATTCCATGGAATCCAAGTTTCTTCGCAGCTTCTACATTCTCCTTGCGGTCATCAATAAACACACATTCCTCTTCTTTCAGATCATACGTGTCAAGAAGTGTCCGGTAAATATTCGGATCCGGCTTAATCATCTCTACATAGGAGGAAACAATCTGTCCGTTTACATAGGGCATAAAGGTAAACTTCTCCCTGCTGTGCAGATCAAAATAGCTTGCCGGATAATTCGTCAGAAGATAGGTATGATAACCTCTCTCCTGAAGTTCCTTAAGCCATCCTGCCGAATAGTCAAAGGCTTCCACGACATCCCGCTTTCCATTTGACATAAAAAACGCAATATCCTGTGCATATTCCGGCGCATCCTCCTGCATATACTTCAATACTTCCTCTTCTTCAAAGAATCCACGATCCAACTCCTGCCACCATTTACAATAAATCGAAGCCTTAAGCAGCGGCTCAATTCTTTCTTCCGGAATCCCAATCTTACGCATGGTTTCCCCCGGCATAAACCGGATCAGTACACCACCAATATCAAAAATAACATTCTTAATCATATTGTTTTCTCCTAATGATCACTTCCCAGTACTTCATCCACGCTCATATAAATCACATTATGCTCCGGTTTCACGCCGCTTTCCTTAAAAATATCACGGATTGTTACAAACCCATAGCCCTGACGCTTCAATTCCGGAATCAGTGTTTTGATCGCCTCTACTGTTTGAATATTGTCTGCCATGTCATGCAGCAAAATCATAACCCCCGGCCTTGCCACCTTAAGCAGCCTGTCTACTCTCTCCTTTGCACTGACTTCCGGCAGCCAGTCTTCACAACCATAGCCACTGATAAAGGTAAGATCAATGAGATCATACATTTTCTGATCATAATCGATATAGGGCGGTCTGAAAAATTCCGGTCTTTCTCCCACAATCTTCTCAATACGGTCGGATGTTTCTTTTATCTCATCCACAATTTCCTGCTCACTCAGTTTCGGCATAGACGAATGCGTCTTTGAATGGTTCTCAATGGTACATCCCATATCATGCGCTCTTTTCACAAGCGGCGCTGTCTCTTCCGTAATCTGCTGTCCAATCAGGAAAAAACTCGCAACTACCTGATTTTCTTCAAGGACATCCAACACCCGGTCGGTAATTCCCACGGTCGGTCCATCATCAAATGTCAATGCGACTAACTTTTTCTCGCTCATCCTGTCTCTGTCTCCTATTCCTTTTCCTCTTATAACAATTACAATCTGTCACACAAGCCTCTCCGTATGACGGCATAACGGATATCCCATGCAGCCCCAGAACTCACCGTATCTCCCGCTGCGCTTCTTCATGGGTTCTCCACATTCCGGACAAATCCTGATTGTACCGTTCCCCTTCGCAGACTTCTTTACACTTTCTTCTACCATAGGCCCCATCTTTTCGAAAATCTGCTGGTTCATCCGGCAGTCATTCAATGCCCTGTGTGCACCTTCTGTCGAAATTCCATAAAACTCTGCCAGATCGCCCAGCCGGTAATGGGAAAGCTCATGGATGCAAAGTCTTGCCAGCTTTAAGGTATCGATATAATCATTCGTAAGCGTCTGTCCAAAGAACCGCTCGCAATCCCTGTAAAGAAACTTCATATCAAAAGTATGAATATTATGTCCAACCAGAATATCCTCTCCGGCAAATTCGAGAAATGAGTTCAGAACCTCCCGGAAATCCGGGGCGTTAGCCACCATTTCATCTGTGATATGATTCACCGCACTGGCTGCATAGGGAATCGGTCTCCCCGGATTCACCAGACTGGAAAACTCCTCTACAACCACTCCATTGCGCACCTTAATTGCAGAAATCTCGATCACTTCATCATAGTTACAGGAAATCCCTGTTGTCTCTAAATCATACAGTACATAATCCGGTGTATATTGATTTAAAAGCTTTCCTCTTGTCGTTCCCAGCATGAAGCAACTCCCTCTTTAGTTTACATAACTATATTATATGTAACCCATGCATTTATTCAGATTTACATAACTAAATTTTATGTTTACCAGTATATGATCAACCAAATATAATCCAACTTCTATTTTAACCAAAGTAACCAAAAGTGCAAGGGTATTCTACGCTTCACCCATACTATTTTGAACTTCCTCAATCAGAGCCGGTTCACAACCTGCTATGAGACAGATTTGATCCATAGTAAAATTCTCCTTCAGCATCATTTTGATCGTATAGCACTGCTGCTCATTCTTTCCTTCGTTAATAAAGTCTTCTCTCAGTTCTCGTAATGCCTGACACATATCGTATTCCTCCTCATTTTCATTTGCTTTCCTATATGTTTCCTTGTTTTCTCTAAAAATATCATGTCCTGTCATTATGGTAATCGCCTCCCATGTTTCTTCTGATAAATGAGCATATCGTTCATCTTTCGCTAAATTCATGAATTTTACTTTATCTTTCCTATAGCTCATTGCCTGAAAAAGTTCTCGCAGTTCTGTATGGAATTCTTTAAAGTCACTTTGCTCATTCACACAAAACAGACACATCGAATAATCCGAAAAGCATTTTTGAAGCAACTCATTTTCTCCAAATTCCATCATATCCGATAATTGTCTCGGTCCATCCCACGGTTCTGTTCCAGTATAAAGGCAGATCGTATATACCGGCTGCAAGCGGTCCGTCTTAAAAATTCCAGATAATTTCTCCGCATAGGTAATGACCGTCATAGTGTATTTGCCGGATTCTTTCATTTGCTTCCGCAATGCCTGAAACTGCCGCTTCTTCTCCCTTAACTGCCGATTGTACTCGGCCACATCATAATCCATGCATCGAACCGGCATACTATAGTCTATGTAGCTCTGATTTTCTACCGCTAATACCTGTAAAGTTGCACCAGTCCTTAATTTCATTTTCACATCCCGCAAGAGTTGTGTCTTCTTATTTCTCCCTGCTCTTCGGCAAGGACTTATACTCTCTACCTCGATGGTCTTTCCCTGCGTTCCATCCAGAATCGGAATCTGCATCTGATCTGCACCGTCTTCTTCTACCTCTGTCCGTTCCACGGTATAAGTTTCCGATGCTTCCGTCAGATCTTCCGCCCGAATCACAGTCTGCCCATCAAAGCAGCAGCCATTAAACAGATCTGCGAAATACTCCTTGTTCTGCAGATATTCTTTCATACAATAATCAAATTTCCCCATAAACAACCTCCTTTTTACAGAGAATTCTTCTATGAGTATAAAAATCCTCTGCCTGTTCAATTTAATAAGTTGGAATCAAAGCATGGATTTTCTGATCTGTGAGAATATCAGAGACAGGAGCAGAACTCCTTTAGTTACAGAATCCATTTCAATAAATATTCTGTAAATAGAAAACTTCTATGCTTTACGATGATTCTAGCATAGAAGTTTCATGACTACAACAACAAATATATTTTTTAACACAGATGGTTTCTGATGATATTCCAAAAGAATATGATTCTTTTACAGAGTATAACTTCTTTTCACTTTCTCCAATTTTTCAAGTAATTCCCGGGTTTGAACTTCGGTATACTCTTCCAGGGGCTTTCTGGTTTTTCTGGTCTGAATAATTCCCCGATATTGTAGAACGGCCTTATAAGCCGCAATATTATTTACACTGCACAGTACCTCATTCAGTCTGTTGGTGAACTGTTGTCTCTCTGCTGCAAGCTCATAATCCTCCTTTTCCAATGCTTCCCATACAGCTTCATAATACTTTGGAATTACCTGGGAGCTTCCGGAAACAACACCGTCGCCGCCCATGGAAACCACCGCTGTCAGAAGTTGATCCGGTCCTGCCAGTACACTGAAAGTCCCATCATTGATCCGCATCATCTGCTGGATCCTTGTCATATCCGGATAGCTGTATTTGATACCGATGATATTCAGACACTGTGCCACTGCCTTCTCTGCAACTGTTACAGAAATATCATTCATGGCATACTGCGGGATCGCATATAAATACACTGGGAAGTCTTCGGGTACACTCTTTGCCACACTGACAAAGAAATCTACCAGGCCATCTTCACTAATTTTGAAAAAAGAAGGCGTTACTATAGCGATGCCATCAGCGCCTGCCTCTACCGCATGCTTTGCAAGCTCTACGGTATCCTTCAGATTCCATCCGCCTACGTGGACATAAACGGGAACTCTGCCGGCTGTCTTTCTGATCACGGTCTCTGCTACGGTCTTGCGCTCTTCTACCGTAAGGTACATCATCTCGCCGGTTGTCCCACAGGGATAAATCGCCTGCAATCCATTTTTTATACAGTGCTCAACCAGCTTCTCCAAAGATGCAACATCAATCTGATCGTTCTCTGTAAGCGGCGTTACCACCGGAACGACAATTCCACTCAATTTTTTCATATGCGGTCCCTTCCTTTTCACATCACTTCTGAGATCTTAACAGCACGTTTTTCTGCGACGCTCTTCTCTACGGCCAGTGCCAGATTCAGTGCCATCAGACCATCTTTCCAGCCAACAACCGGCTCGGTATCATTCAGGATTGCCTGCGCAAAGGATTTAACGGATTGATAGTTTCCATTAATATAAAAATCCTTCAATGCCAGTTTTCCAAGGTTGGAATAATTGGGTCTTAAAATTTCTACCGGAACTGCCTGTTCGGTCACCGCCTGGGTTCCCTTATTGGCAAGTCCTGTGTCAGACTTACAGATCACAGAAGGTTTCTGCCACATGAAATCTCTTCCGTTATCTGCACTGACCATATTTCTGTCACCGCGTACTTCCACGCTTTCCATGCCATAGCCGCATACCCAGGACCCAAGAGATCCCAGCATCATGGTTCCCACACATCCGTTTTCAAACTGCATCGTCACAGCAAAGGTATGCTGTCCAGGCTGTTTCTCATAACGATAGGCAAATACTTCCTCCACTTCACCGACCAGGTATCTTGCCAGATCAAAGAAATGGCAGGAACCTACACGGAGAAGATCCGTTTCATTGGTACGGTAACCACCGATGAACTTTGCCTGAAATCCGGAAGGAGCACCAAATCCTTCCGAATCAATTGCCCTTTTCATATCATGATAAGCCAGATTAAAGCGCTTGTTAAAGGACACACCGATCTTCTTATGATTCTTCTTAGCTGCTTCGATCAGCTTCTCAATATCCTCTTTTTCAGTTCCAAGCGGTTTTTCGGTAAATACATGTAATCCGGCTTCCACACACTTCCATGCAAGAGAGGCCTGCAGCCTGGCAATCGTAATGACAAAGGCACAGTCCGCTTCCACATGCTCAAGCATTTCATCCATATCCTGCCATGATCTTGATAGTCCAAACCGTCTTGCTGCAAAATCTGCACGGTCCTTGTTCATATCACAAACTCCGACAACCTCAATCTCATCCAGATAGGAAATGGCATTGTGAATCATATTGGTGGCCTGCTCACCACATCCGATCAGAACGGCACGCACCTTTTTGTCTGCCTTTTCTATTCCTTCATACAAAAACATGTTTTTCCCTTCCTTTCTGCATCCAGATTCTTGTTTCTTCCTATTTGATTGGAAGCTTCAGTACGATTTTCCGGTAGGCATCCCCGGTTTCATTTACCTTTCCCCTGCAACGGTGGGCATCCTGGGGAAACAGGATATAGAACATCCCTTCTGTTGCCAGATATCTCTTGCCACCGCCATAATAAAATTGAAAGTCCGTCTTCTCATCATACTCTTCTCTTACTTCAAGCTGGGTAGCTTCTTCCCACTCAAAGATCTCCTGTCCGGAAAACACGAATTGAACATCCAGAAATTTCTGATGTGTTTCCATCTTGTCTCCACTGATGTCAGAAGTCTCACCTTCCTGTACCATCGCATACATTTCACCATCTGTGTGATAAGTTCCAACCGGTTTATCCATCAACGTTTCTACAAATTTCATGCCTTTCTCAAGCCCCGGAACAGCATCTACATAGGTTTTATAGTTCTTGTAATAATCCAATATCATATATCTTCTCCTCTACTTGTTATAGGTAAGGCCTGCTTCATCAAAAGCGGCCTGAAGGAAGGAACGGATCTCTCCCTCTCTCTTCCATAAATCATCTCCCATATGGGTTCTTACTTCTACTGCTACATGCACCTCTTTGATTCCTTCCGGTGTCTCTGCTTCTGCTGCTATGCCAAGCATCTTTGCTGCCCCGTAAAGATCCAGATACCCCCAGTTCTTATAATCCGGTGCATTGCCAAGCTCCATATGCCAGTCGCCATAGCATGGATTGGAAGGATCCGTCACACAATTACAAATATGGAACTGTGCCATATAGGGAAGTGCTCTCTTCATAGACTCTTCCAGATCAATGCCTGCCAGTGCTTCATGGGCACTGTCCCAGTGAATGTAAAAGTTAGGACAGACTTTTTTGAGTCCTTCAAACCAGTCAATGACCTCATGGATCGGCCCCATAAGCTGTTTCTTATGCACGTACCGGTCAAGGGGTTCCAGCGTCAGATGCATATGCTCATACTTTGCAGCTTCCTGCGAAATCTCACAGAAGGATTCAAAAAGAGCTTTCTTCGCATCTTCCCTTTTCTCCGGCATCACATCCGGTCCGGAGGGTAAACCAACATGATAAGCACCACTCTGTGCTGCTATGGCAAGAAGCTCTTTGGTATAAGCTACTGCACGCTTTCTTTCATCCGGATCTAATGCGGACAGATTATCTCCTTTTTCATTAATATTGGGTGATGCCCAGACCGTAAGCTGATAATCGCGATCCTCCACAATGTTCCGTACCAGCTTCTGATTTTCTTTCTGAAAAATAACCGGCAGTTCAATTCCTGTATAAAAGGGGATCTCTGCCACATCAGGAAGGATCTTCTGTACAAAAAAGTTCTCATCCGTTACTGCCGGCATAAAAATTTCAAGCATATGTAATGACGGTTCCAGTCTTTTCATACTCATCCCTCCACATTCTTTGTCTTATTTTTATGAAGCAGATTACTGATAAAAGGCCACCCGATTGCCAGAAGAATCAGTATAATCAAAACAATGGACACCGGCCCCTTCACCAATTGTAAATAGCTTCCGTTAGAAAGCATCAGCGTACGGCGGAGGTTCGTTTCACACATATTGCCAAGCAGTAGTCCGAGAATCATCGGGCCAAGCGGATAATCATATTTCCGGAAGAAAAATCCACAGATGCCTGCAATAAACATTACAATTACATCCGTATAATTTCGATTCATGGAATAGGCACCCACACAGCAGATGAGGAGAACTGCCATCTGAATATACTGACTCTTAATCGACAAAAGCTTAATACATGCTTTGGCACTTAAAAGTCCGACCGGTAAGATAATCACGTTTGCAATGATCATAATAATGTACAGCCGGCATACAAACGGTGCGCTGTTTGAAAGAAGGGTCGGGCCGGTCACCATACCATACATGGTCAGCGCTCCAAGCAGTACTGCCGTGTTTCCATCCCCGGGAATACCAAGTGCAAGTGCCGTTGTCAGCGCACCGCCAATGGATGCGTTATTCGATGCACAGGTGGTTGCGAGACCTTCAATGGATCCATCTCCAAATTCATCCGGATGTTTCGAAATTCTCTTACAGACATCCCAGGAAATCAGTGAGGAAATGTCCCCACCGGTACCGGGTACAATACCAACGATAATACCAATAATGGATCCTACGATTCCCGGTATCGTCATTCTCTTATGCTCTTCTTTGGTAGGAAGGACTCTTGCTTTATCCTTCAGATCCACAATGTCCTTCTTCTCATCATCTTCTTTCCTGTGCTCAAAGATCTGGAACAGCATTTCTCCTACACCAAATAATCCAATCATTACAGGAATGAAAGCAATGCCATCCATCAGGGAAATATTATTTCCAACAAAACGCTTGCTTCCAAGAAGAGGATCCAGTCCTACTGTGGCAAGGAGCATTCCGGTAAATCCGGTAACCAGTCCCTTTGCTAAGGATGCATGAGAAATACTGATCATCATGGAGAGACCAAATAATGCCAGCCAGAAATATTCCGGAGACCCAAAGTGTAATGCCAGTCTGGCAAGCGGTGCACAGGCAACCATCAGTGCCACGGTAGATAACAGTCCACCGATTACCGAATAAATGGTATTTACGCCAAGTGCAAAACCGGCTCTGCCCCGCTGTGAAATTTTATATCCATCAAAGGTAGTTGCAATAGAAGCCGGAGTTCCCGGGGTATTAATTGCAATTGCCGAGATACCTCCCGAAAAAATTGCGGAATTGTATACTCCAAGAAGCATTGCAAAGCCATATGTCGGATCCAGTTTAAAAGTAAGCGGAGTGATCAGGGAAATCGCCATAACAGAAGTCAGTCCCGGGAGAGTTCCTACAACCATTCCGACTGCAACGCCAAGCAATATACATAATAAGCACATTGGACTCATGACGTTTTGTATTGCTGCTAAATAGTCCATATCCATACCTCTCTGTTCGTTAATTAATGAATCACCAGATTGACCTTAAGAAGTACCGAAAACATCAGATAAAGCACTCCAGTCACACCTGCTGCGTAAATCAGGGAAAACAAAATCTTCTCTCTAAAGATCATACATTGCAGGAACATAAAGATCATTCCCGCAATGAGAAATGGAATGAATTTCCAGAGAACCAGAAACAAAGCCAGATCTGCAAAGATCAGAATGGCCCGGACCGCACTCTGCTTTCCATCCTCCGTAGAAAAGGTTCCTTCAAATTTCTTCTCCGGTTTCCGGATCGATTCCACCATCAAAATCACACCCAGAACCATAATAATGACACATATTGCGGATGGAAAAATCCGTGATCCGGGGTCTCCTGCCGGCGCTGTTGCCGGCAGGGTAGTGTTTGCCATATAAAGTGTAATTCCGGAAATAACAACGAACAAAAAGCCAATCAACGTATTTCCTGATAGTTTTTTCAACATAAACAACCCTCGTTTCTTTTCATTTTACTGTGCTACAATTCCAAGACTGCTGATCAGTTCTGAATAATAAGTGTAATCACTGTCTGCCATTTTCTTAAATTCCTCTGCATTGTAATAGGTGCTGTCACATCCTCTTGCTTCGCAGAATGATTTATATTCCTCGGTTTCAAATACGGTCTTCAGTGCATCCTGTAATGTGGTCAGTGTTGTTTCATCAATTCCCTTAGGCGCAAGGAATCCAACCCAGCAGACTACATTGATATCATAATTCTGCTCCTTTGCAGTCGGAACATCCGGCATGGTATCACTTCTTTCTTCTCCAAATACACCAAGACATTTGAGATCACCGGAATCCACATAAGAATAGCCTTCACAGGTGCCAACAACCGCTGCATCCACTTCCTTTCCAAGAAGTGCCGTAAGTGCTCCCGTTGCTCCATCATAAGGAACATGGCTTAGGGAAATGTCTGCTTTATCCGCAAGTACACAGGCTGCGATGTGCCAGATTGATCCGATACCGGAATTGGCTACCTTAACGGAATCCGGATTCTCTTTACAATAATTAATGAAATCCTCCATGTTTTCATAAGGCGCATCCTTAGGAACATATAAGGCAGCCGACCAGGACATTCCACAGCCAAGAAGACTGACACTGTCCGGATTTAAGTCCGCATAACCAAGTGCCTGGATCATAGAAAGCTCTACGGGTGCTGTACCAATGGTATAACCATCCGGTTTGGAATTCTGTACATACTGCATCCCTACCGATCCGGAACCACCTGTTTTATTTTCTACCGTTACAGACCAGCCAAGCTTATCCTGCAATACCTGCGCTACTTCTCTGGATAGAGCATCACTTCCACCACCTTCTTTGGAATGACAGATAATATTTACATTATCACTGGGGAATGCCGCATCCGCACTTCCCGTCGAACCACATGCTGTCATCCCAAGAAGCATTACTCCCGTCATAATTCCTGCTGCTAATTTTTTGTAAAACATATTCTTCATACCTTAACCCTCTCTTTCGTTTTATTTTTGTGATCTGTTTTCTCCAGACCGGATTTACTTTTCTGTTTTCTCAAATACATACTCCGTCATTTTCGCCGCACCGTGATTTGCCGCTACAACGACTGTTTTTTTCTTTGTACCCGTTACAAAAATCTGTGCCGGTGCCTGTCCTTTATCAATGATCGTTTCCCTGGCAATTTTTGTCTTTCCATCTGCTCCACAAACAAAGGTGTATTTTTTCAGGGCCTTATCCCCCGCTCTGCTGCCTGTGATCAATGCCGGACTCCCTAAGAATTCACCTCCCCATAAGACATGTCCGAATTCTAACGGAATTTGAAGGATTCGCTCCATTTTTCCTTCCACGCTTTTAAAAAGTGTCGCCTGATTGCCATGAAACTCTTCGATGATGACCAGTTCTTTCTTTCCATCTCCATCCAGATCCATGTACACAATATCGCTTGTCGGAACATCCAGCAGGTGCTCCACTTTCCATTCTCCATTCTCATCCTGTGCCCGGAAAACGCCCTCTGTTCCTCCAAAAAACAGATCTTCACTGCCGTCCGCATTTTCACAGACAAACATCGCATGATGTCTGGTTACGCCATCATAAATCTGTTTCATTTCTACTTTTTCTTTCAGCGGATCATATCTGCCAACTTCCATGGTTCCCGATGTAGACCAGTCATCCCGATTTTCCTTATGTTTGCAGAGCTTTCCGGCTGCCAGATATATGCCATCCTTTTCTTTGAGAAGCGCAATCCGGTGAACATAAGGGATTTCAGCCAGTACCGTTCTTTTGCTTACCACATAACCGCAGTCTGTACTTTGAAGTTCTGCTTTAATTACCTTTGCTGTTGCAGAATCAAATACCGGATAAAATTCTTCAATGAAAAGGATTGCATTTTCTCCCTCCACATCAAGAATTGCCATAACACCTCCCTTACCGCCATGCAGTTCGACCGCTTCCCGGGTCTTTGGATCAATCAGAAATACCTTTCCTCCCCGGTTCTCCGATGCTGCAGCGTAGAACTCTTTTCCATCCAGCGTCACATCGGCCACTGCATACAAACCAGGAATATCTTTGATCAGATCTTTCTTTTCCATTTGCAAATTTTCATCTCTCCCTTCTATATAAACTCGTGTAAATATTATGTAAAATTTTTTATCCGCTTTTTCCTTCTACCAAATATACTGGAATATCTTTCACTTGTTCTTTATTACTGCTTCCTTCTTCCACAAGAAAATCTACGACATATCTTGCAATATCCTTTTTGGAAAATCCAACGGTGGTAAGCTGCGGTTCCACAAGCTTTGACGAAGTCGTATCATCCATTCCTGTAATTGCAATCAATTCCGGATTATATAAGCCCATCTTCTTTAAATGGTTCATAATTAACACAGCCAGATAATCATTACCTGCTACAATGCCAACTTTTCCATATTTCTCAAGGTTATCCGAGCAGATCTGCACAGCCCTGTTTAAAATGGTATCATACTGGTCATTCTCATAGCTGATTAATGATTCATCCATCTTATATCCATAGGCCAGCAATGCATCCTCATATCCACGATAACGGTAATCTTTTCTGCTAAACTGATGTACTTTCGACTTATAGGGTGGGAAAAAAGCAATTCTCTCAAATCCCTTCTGAATCAATCTCTCTGTTAACAGATACGCAGCCTTCACATAATCCACACGAATGCATCTCACGCGCTTTTCAAGTTCTCCATAATGACGTGCCCCATAAAGTGCTACCGGAATACCGCTTTTCGCAATCTTATTAATCTGCTCCGTACTGTAAATACTGGTTGCCAGAAAAATTCCATCCAACCTATGATCCACAAGCTGACTTAAAAACGCATCCTCCTGATGACTCGTACAAAGGAAAAGATTGTACCCCTTATCATAAGCATACTTCTCACTGAAATATGTGATTTCAGCAAACAATTCACTTCGGATATCATCACATACAAGTCCCAGAATATTCGTCTTATTTGTTTTCAGACTCCTGCCAATATAATTAGGATGATAATGCAGTTCTTCTACCGCCTTCAAAACAGCTTTACGCTTCTCATCACTTACATAATTGGAATTATTCAGTACATAGGACACAACTGCCGGTGATACTCCTGCCCGTTCTGCAACTTGATTTCTGGTTACCATCGTTACCTCTCTTTATATATTTACTCGTGTTTATATATTTTATATCATAAGATGTTTTTTGTGTCAATCAACCAACATCACTAAACTGTCCTTTATAATTTTGTATATTTTCACCAATCTTCTTTTCTATGACTCTCCCAGTTCCTTCTGATCCCTTGTAATGTTTTTCATCCATTTGAATTTAAAATAATGGATAAAGACAACGGGCATCTTTTCAAACTCATCCAATGTCATTACAAAATAAACCCAGATGGGTGGCAGTTTTAACACATAGGCTGCAATTGCCATCAGCGGCACGGCCACACACCACATCATCACGGTATCCACAATCATTCCAAACCTTGCATCCCCGCCCCCTCGGAAGCATCCGCAGATCATACAGGTATTGACAGCTTCCCCGACAAGACGCCAGGTTGTCATAATCATAATCATTCCCAGATAGGAAATTGCCGTTTCCGTCAGCTTATCACTGTAAAACCGCAGCATAAAAGGACGGATCGCAAGAATAACTCCACTACCTATCAGACTCACCAGAAAAGTAAGCCGGAGCATTCTTCCTGCATATACTTTCGTCTCTTCGATCTTATTATTTCCAAGGCTCTGACTGACAATAATCGTAGTCGCATTGGCAAACCCACGACAGACAATCGCACCAATATTCACAACCATCACGGCTACGGCATTCGCCGCTACCATATCATCCCCGATATGACCTAAGATCACAGTAAATGTCGATGCAGCAAGTCCCCATACCAGATCATTAACAACAGACGGGGCACTGATTTTCAGGAAATCCTTAAAAAGAATTCCGGACTTCTGGAACATGGTTTCCACCCGGAAACGGATCTCTTTGCTCCTTGCGGAATAAATGAGGCACATAAGCGCTTCTACCGCTCTTGCTGTTACGGTTCCGAGCGCTACGCCGACAACGCCCAGCTTCGGCATCCCAAACAACCCAAAAATGAAAGTTGCATTCAGACAGACATTCACAAGAAGGGACACTACATAAATGACCGAAGGAAAAACCACCTTACCGATACTTCGCAGTGCACTTACAAAAATCTGTGCAAATCCCATAAAAATAAAGGAAAAGGACAGTACCCGCAAATAGGTAACTCCCTCTGCAATGGTTTCCGGACTGTTGGTAAATAAATGCATGATGTATTTCGGAAAGAAAAAGGATACCGCAAAAAACAGCACAGAAATCAAAAGGACAATCCTGGAAGCCAGGCCGATGATTCTCTCTACGGTCTGATGATCTCCCTTTCCCCAGTACTGCGCACACAGGACGCTCGTACCAATAGCCAGTCCATAGTAAAAGCAGAATAAAACAAATGTATACTGGTTTGCAAGTGATGATGCAGCCATTGCTGTCTGACTGACATAGCCCAGCATAATCGTATCTGCCGAATTTACCAGTGTACTGATTAAATTCTGTATCATAATGGGAAATGCCAGCTGAATGGCATAAAGAATAAATTGTCTTCTGTTTAACCTGATACTCATATGAACTCCCTGCCTGACATAACCTTGTATTGTGATAAAAAAAGAGGAAAGTTTAAGAAATTCAAATTCTTAAACTTTCCATCCCATTCTGTCATGCAGGAAAAGGGACTTGAACCCTCATGATATTGCTATCACACGGACCTGAACCGTGCGCGTCTGCCAATTCCGCCATTCCTGCGAACAAAGACTATTCTACATATTTTTGCCCTTGTTGTCAACAGTTTTTCTCTGTTTTTCTTTGGCATTTTCCTGAATCTTTTTCTGCGCCACCCGTTTTAACGTTTTAGCGTCTGCGGACAGTTTCTTTTTACTCTTTTCCATCTTCTTCTGCAATTCTTCCCAACGAACATTGAATTCCTCACGGAATTTCTCACCGGCAATTTCATACAATGCATGAAGAATCGTATGCACCGCATTTTTGGTGTCCTCATCCAGATCCTTCGCTGCTTCATAGCTCCGCGTGATACTGCCCTTCAGATCTCCACCGATTTCAAACATATCCTCTGCACCGGATGCACTGATCACCTCGTACAAAGTGTCCACAAAGGTATGCACCTGCTCCTGTGACAGGGACAGAATCCACTCATTCAACGCCTCATCCTGCAACTTCTTTGCCGTAGTGCGGTCTTCCACCCGTACAAAATGATCTCCGTCAATTCTCCAGTTAAAGGAATTATGCTGCATTGCCCCCACGCTGCGGCTTTCAATGATTTCACAGTTCTGACAGGTTTCCATAATCACTCCGACAATCGAAGACTTCGGAATGAACTTAAACATCCGATCCTTTACCGAATCGTAATCACACTGATCAAAAATCTCCGGCCGGAATCCCGGACCATCATGATTGTAAATCCGTATCAGATGCTTTTTCGTCCTTGCCGAGCAGTTCATAGCTGCGTAAGAAGCCAGATTTCCTCCCTTCGAATGTCCTCCCACGAAAAGATCCTGTTTCACCCTCGAATACACCTTATTCAGATACTCTACCGCAAGCTCCTGGCTGTGCGTAGGCTCGGATAACGCCAGATTGAGATCCTCCTTCCATCCAACAATCGTTGCATCCGTTCCACGGTATGCCACATAACAGATTCCTTCATCCGGGAAACAGGTCAGTGCCGAAAACTGGGTATCTTTTTCTTCCTCCACCACATTCTCATGGTAATTGAACTTCATATTGCCAAACCGCTTTGAAGCAGCTGCTGCGCGAAACAGTTCCTCATTCTGTTCCTTGTACCAGTACCCGGCAAGCAGCTCCTCCATACGGTCCTGCTCCAGGATGCTACGTATGGAAACCGCCTCCTTATTTTCCTTAAGGGAAGGTACAAACGGCTGGAAATTCAGATAGGAAAGCTGGCAGATCACCAGCGAATCTACTTCATTAAACGGCTTCTGTGCAAAAGTATTCTGTCCATAGGTTCTGATATATTCAATGATATTGTCCATTAAATCTGCCTCCTTATTTTATTATACTACGTATTCGTATCGTTCCACAATAACAGTAACTGGACAACGCGGCTGTAGCTGTCAAGTCCATCCTCAACCCCATTTAACGTGAGCGTTGTTTCCAGGAAATTATACGAAGCCTGCTGCACCTTTGTAGTCTCTAAAACTGCCTTTTCCTCCACCTGATTCCAGGATTCCTTTGTCAGAAATACACTGTCCTTCCGGACCTGCACGGAAATTTCCGGATGCTTCCAATATTCTTCCTCTCCGACTGCCCGGTAAAAGTCATCATCCAGATAGGCAATCACACTTAAATAGGCACTATACTGAAACAGTTCTTCCTCTGATCCCACGCAGGCCAGATATCCGATGAAATTTGCCTCATCCTCCAGAATAAATCCTTTCAGATGGGATAACTCGTGGCACAACGTTGACGGCTGGTTCGTAATATAAATCATCGTATTATAATTTGCTTCCATCGAAAATGGGAAATAATACCCCATGATATACTGCTGGCTGAAAAAAGCGGAAGTCTTTAACTTCTTGGGCTTCGGGTAATAGCCGGACAGTTCCGGATACATTTCTCCAAGACGCTTCATTTCCTGACGCGCCGTCTCTTCGATATCCAGATCGGAAACAATATAGCCATTTGCATCCCGCTCCATCTTTAGTGCAAGTGCATTCGCCTTTTCCACCACTTCATCACGGAGTTCCGTAAGCTCTGCAACACCATAGGTATGCTCCTGCGCTTCCTGTGTCACAAACAGATTCCGTTCCGTAATCGTCGGCACCTGGTACAGCAAAAAGCAGTTGAGCGTCATAATCAGACAGACAATGCCCACTACCCACAATAAAAACAGGGAATATTTCCGGAACAGTATCTGCTTTGTTTCTTTTTGTTCGGCCTGATCACACCTTGTGCCTTGCACACGCCTTACCCCATAAGACACTCCATACACAATGCCTTCCAGAATCCCCCATAAAATCCACACAGCTGCCAGAACGACTCCCAGATAAAGCATCATTTCTCCGACCGAAAAGGGAAATAATCCGGTAACTCTTCCATAGCTTTCTACCCATAGAGGGAAAATGTGGTTTACATAATATTGTGCAAATTGTGGACTGACTCTGGCAATTAGATTGAGCAGTACTGATATCAAAATAAACCAGATGGGAATTCTTATCTTTCTTTCAGGCATAAATCCGTAATCTCCTCATAAACTGCACTATAACTTCCTATGTAAAGGCAGTTTCGTATGAATGCTTGGTTTTCCTTTGTACAGGACATCAATCAGTTCCTTTGGAGCGGTCCGCTGCTCCTTCTGCTTTCCGGAACCCATATCTATTTTACACTTTTATTGAAGTTTCCGCAAAAGCATCTCCTATCCGCAATCCGTATGTCCGTCTGCGCACCTTCCGGGGAAAGCAAAAACTTCTCTGTCTTTGCCACCTTGTCTACCACACTTGCTTCCACTCTTGGAACCGGCAATATTGTCGGCGTTTCGACTGCGGTAGCCCTCGGCGGCCCCGGTGCCATCTTCTGGTGCTGGCTCACCGGCGTTCTCGGCATGGCAACCTCCTATGCGGAATGCTTTTTAAGTGTACGTTTCCGGCATAAGGACGCCACCGGAACTTACCACGGCGGCCCCATGTATGTCTGGGAAATCGGTTTACATAATAAATCTATCGGGAAGTTTTATGCGTTTCTGACCTTTTTAGCCGCCCTGTTTGTCGGCTGCTTCACACAGGCCAATGCCGTAACCCAGACGACGGAGCTTACCTTCCATATTTCTCCCTGGATCACCGGCCTTGTAACGGTTGTGCTGATTGCTTCCGTAATCCTTAAAGGTAACCACTCCATTGCCAATGCCTGCATGAAAATTGTTCCGGTTCTTGGCATTCTTTATACCTTAAGCTGTGTCCTGCTTCTTTGGATCAACCGCTCTGCCCTGCTTCCTGCCATAGTCCTTATCGTAAAACATGCCCTTGCACCAAGAGCGGCTTTAGGCGGTGCCGCTGGTTCTTCCCTGATGCTGACTGCCCGCTTCGGAATTGCCAGAGGGCTTTTTACCAACGAAGCCGGTATCGGAACAGCTGCCATTACTGCTGCCGCAACCTCTGAACAGAATCCCATGCATCAGGCGTATGTTTCCATGACCGCCGTCTTCTGGGATACCGTTGTCATGTGTCTGTTAAGCGGCCTCGTCATTGTAACCAATATGATTCTGCATCCGGACTCCATTGCTCTCGCAAACGAAGGAAGTCTGGTCGATGTTGCCTTTTCTTATCTGCCGTTTGGAGGGAATACCTTCCTGTCCCTGTGTCTTGCCGCCTTTGCCGTGACCACACTGATCGGCTGGTCTTACATGGGTCAGCAGGCTTACGGTTACCTGACCGGCAATAAGGGGTTCCTTTACTATAAACTTGCTTACCTCGTGATGATCTTTATCGGTGCCATTCTACCCCTTCGTTTTGTCTGGGAATGTGCCGATCTCGTGAACGCTTTTATGGTCATTCCAAGCGTCGGGGCGCTCTTCCTTTTACAGAAGGAACTTCGCATTACCTGAACCGTTCCTCTCTGATCGATAAGAAAAAGTAAACATCACCGGCCACCTACCTGCCAGCGCCTGATATCGTTGCAAACAGGCACAGCAGGAGTAAAAATACCACATTATATATGGTAAAAACCAGCATATATTTTCCACGCTGTGCTCCCTTTACAGAGGCATAAAACTTATAGGAAATGAGACTTGCCAGGGATGCAATCAATGTACCGAGTCCACCGATATTCACGCCCCACAACAGCTCCTTATATTCGGTCGTAAATCCCGAAAGCAGCATGGTAGCAGGAACGTTGCTGATGATCTGGGAACAGCCAATGGACAGCCAGAATTCTTTTCCCTCCATCACACTTCCAATCCACCGGCTTACCGATGGAATTCTCTGCACATTGCCAACAAAGATAAAGAATCCGGCAAATGTTCCGAGCAGGAAATAATCCACCTGTGCAAACAGATCCCGGAATGCGATCAGTCCCACGATCACTACCGCGAGAAAACTGACTCCATACGGAAGGATTCTTAAAACCGTGCCCATGCAGACCAGAAACAGGATTCCCAGAAGAAGGAGCTTTATTTTCTCCATCGGAATGTCCTCTTCCTCCAGCACTGCACTTGTAGAATCAAGTCTGCTTCCCCTCTCCTTCCATCCCCTGAAAAGCAGGATCGCCAGTAAAAGGAAGAAGGATACTGCCACCAATGGCAGCATATAATGGATAAATGTCCCAAATGAAAATGCAGAAACCGAATAAAGATAAAGGTTCTGCGGATTGCCAATGGGTGTCAGCATACTTCCTAAATTTGCTGCAATCGTCTGTAATACGATGACCACGATCAGATGCTTTTCTTTCCGGATACTTCCCAGAATTTCAATCGTAAACGGAACAAAGGTAAGGAGTGCCACATCATTCGTAATGATCATGCTGAAAAAGAAACATAAGAAAACAAGAACCATTTCCAGCTGCATTTCATTTCCGGCATGTCCAATCAGGATCCGGCCCAGATAACGGAAAACACCCTGTTTCCGGAATCCTGCCACCAGAAACATCAGGCAAAACAGTAATGTCAATACCCGATAATCAAGATACCCCAGATATTCTTTGGAAACCGGTACAAAGAAAGAAGAAAGCACTGCCAGAAGTAATGCTGCCGAAAATACGATCTCCTTCTTTAAAATAAGTCCTAATTTTATCAATGCATTTTTCATTTGCTCCTGCTTCCTCTTCTTCCAAATCCATTCCCTGTTGTAAGTTCACAGGAACGAACCAGTTCCTGAACCGCACTCTCATACTCGGAAACCCGCTGTGCCTTACGGATCTTTTTCAGGTAATATTCCGGCTCCCTTCTGTTTTCTTCCACAGAATTCCCGCTTCCACGATTCTGTGGCTCAAACAGATACTGCCAGTAATTCCATAATTCTTTCATTTTAAACAGAACAGTTTTATCTCCCCATCTTCGATTTACATAATTATTAGTTATGTTATCTTGATAGGTCAGAAATTCTTCTTTCGAAATTGCCGGACCGCCCTGAATCTCCCGAAGCAGGGACGGATTTACCAGCAGTCCCCGCCCGAACATCCACCGGGTATTTTCCGGAAAAAGCTGTTTCATTTTCTTAAAATCTTCTTTTGTGAAAAGATCTCCATTGTAGCAGAGCGTATGTTTACTGTGGAAAATCGCATAAGCAAAATCCTGTGTCTGCGGATGATTCGCATACAGATCCGTCCCGATCCGGGGATGCAGAATCAGTTCCGATAAGGGATACTCATTATAAATCTCCAGAAGCTCTTCCCATTCTTCGTGACGGTTCATTCCACTCCGTGTTTTCACTGAAATAGAAAGTGTGCTTCCTGTCCTGTCTTTCCACGCAAAGATCGTCTCCAGATAATTCTCTAAAAGTTCCGTCTGTGCCAGAAGTCCTGCACCCTTTTTCTTGGAAACCACCGTGCCATACGGACATCCGATATTCAGGTTCACTTCCCCGTATCCAAGCTCCTCAAATTTTTCCAGATAAGGAATCGCATACTCTCCGGAATTACCAAGCAGCTGCGGAACCAGCGTAATCCCTTGATTATTCCAGGGATCCACATCCTTCTGATCTCTCGATTTCGTCATTCCCTCTCTCGTAGCTGCCACAAACGGACCGTAATATTTCGTAATTTCGTGGTTCGTATCAAACTGCCTGTGGAATTCATTCCGAAATAAGTAGCCCGTGATGCCCTCCATCGGCGCAAAATAAAATTGATCTTTTTCATCAGTTAACATAATGTTGTTATTGTATACCTTTCGTTTATAAGAAAGGGGCAGATCCAAGCTGCCCCTTTCCAAGATTTATCTTATTTGATTTTACAAATCTACTCTTCCTTTGGAAGATCAATTTTAATATGCACATCACGAAGCTGCTTCTCATCTACGGTAGAAGGTGCTCCCATCATGACATCCTGTGCCGTCTTGTTCATCGGGAACGGAATGATCTCACGGATACTCTCCTCACCGGCAAGCAGCATGACCATACGGTCTACACCCGGTGCAATTCCTGCATGCGGAGGTGCTCCGTAACAGAATGCATTGTACATAGCCGGGAATTTTGCTTTCACTGCATCTTCGCCCAAGCCTACGATTTCAAAGGCTTTTACCATAATTTCCGGATCATGGTTACGAACTGCTCCGGAAGATAATTCGACACCGTTACATACCAGGTCATACTGATAAGCATTAATGGAAAGCGGATCTGCATTGCACAGTGCATCCATACCGCCCTGCGGCATAGAGAACGGATTGTGACAGAATTCCAGTTCTCCGGATTCTTCTCCGATTTCATACATCGGGAAATCTACGATCCAGCAGAATTCATAACAGTTCTGCTTCATATGTGCTTCGCTGTTCATTCCAAGGTATTTCCGTAATACACCAGCTCCCTTAAGAGCATCGCCCTTCTTACCTGCGGTAAGACCTACGAAATCACCCTTCTTAAGGCCGAGCTTTTCGATGACTGCTTCTTTACGCTCCTGCAGGAACTTCGCAATTCCTCCAACCAGTTCGCCGTTTTCATCCAGCTTAAACCAGTAAGCCTTCTGGCCGCTCTGTACTTCAACATCGGCATAGATCTTATCAATTACCTTACGGGTTGCTGTGAACTGATCAACCACAATGGCTTCCACACACTGTCCTTCGAAAGGTCCGAATCCACAATCCGCAAGCACCTCTGTTGCATCCTGTAATACCAAATCAATTCTTAAATCCGGCTTGTCGGAACCATACTTCTCTAACGCATCGCGGTAAGAGATTCTGGCAAACGGTGCTTTGGATGCTTCTTTATAAATACCATACTTTGCAAATACGGGAGGTAATACATCTTCAATAACCGCAAATACATCTTCCTGGGAAGCAAATGCCATTTCCATATCAAGCTGATAGAACTCACCGGGAGAACGGTCTGCTCTGGCATCCTCATCACGGAAGCAGGGTGCGATCTGGAAGTAACGGTCAAAACCTGAGGTCATCAGCAGCTGCTTAAACTGCTGCGGTGCCTGCGGCAATGCATAAAACTTGCCCGGATGATTACGGGACGGAACCAGGTAATCTCTTGCTCCTTCCGGAGAAGAACAGGTCAGAATCGGAGTAGTGATCTCTAAGAAATCATGCTCGGTCATTCTCTGACGCAGCTCTGCAACAACCTTGCTTCGAAGAACGATCTTTTCTTTGACAGCAGGATTACGCAGATCCAGATAACGATATTTCAGACGGGTTGCTTCATCCGCTTCCTTACTTCTGTTGATTTCAAACGGAAGTTCATTGTAAATACACTTGCCAAGTACCTGGATATCTTCCGGTACGACTTCGATTTCACCGGTAGGAAGGTTGCCGTTCTTGCTGGAACGTTCCCGGACTGTTCCGGTGATGGATAACGTGGACTCATTATTGACGCCGCTTAACTTGTCCATCATCTCTTCGGTCTCCACAACCACCTGGGTGATTCCGTAAAAATCTCTTAAAATCAGGAATCCGAGATTCTTACTTACCTTTCGCATATTATCATAAAATCCGACCAGCGTAACCTTCTCTCCCACATCCGGGAGTCGTAACTGGCCACAGTTATGTGTTCTTGACTGTACCATGACTAACCTCATTTCCTTGTGTGTTTTATCATTAAACCGTATGTATTATAGCACAGCACAGCCTTTACTGTCACTACTCAAAAACAATCTTCTTTGCAAAGATTGTCATGTATGGAGAAATGCTGCCTTTAACCCACAAGGCCGATCAGTGCTACAACACCGCCAATGATCACGGCCAATGGCAGAATCGTCACTAAACCTAAGAAGAACCATTTCCAATGAAATGCATAATCATGATATGCCTCTGTCATATCCTCCGTTCCCGGAATCACCCACCATTTCGAATGGCAGAACCAGATGGTATCAATCACCAGCGCATCAAATAGCGAAAACGCATTTAAAAAGAGATAAGACTGCAAAAATCCTGCCAGAAACGTTCTCTGTTTATTGACTGCGCAGGTAATGACCACACATAAAACGACCATAACGACAATTCCGATCAGTTTATTCTTTTTAGCATGGGCATCCAACTCCTCCTGCGTGGTGATTCCCTTTTGCACCGCACGTTCTTTGATTGCCGGCGGATAATTATAGAGCTGATACTTCGCTCCCTGAATCTTAAATAAAATCAGCATAAATGCAGAATATAATAAAGCATAAATGATTGCTTCCACAATCAGTTTCGTTACCATAATCATTCTCTCCTTTATGAATTCTTATCCGACGCCGCCGCATATCGATAAATGCACTCGAAGATCATATCGATGTTCGTCTCAAATGTCTCTGCAATGAACGTATCGCGGTTCTGCGCCATACTGTAAATTGTTTTAAAAAAATTTATAATAATCCGGATATCCAGATCAGGCCGCAAGCCATCTACAAAAGCAAGATAACGCTTTGCCTCCTGCTCATCGTGCGCTGCACTGAAAAGTCCATCCCTGGTTCGATGGGCCTTAAGCCACACCCAGTCATCCAAAGTCAGTTCCATCAGAATATTATTCTCTGTCCGGAAAGAATCCCGGAACCAGCGGATGGCCTGCTCTATGGTAAGCTTTCCGGTCTTTTGCAGCATCGGCAGCAATTCTGCCTGCATTTTCCGGTCCTGTGCTTCCATCAGTGCTTTTACATAAGCCTCTTTGGAGTCAAAAAAATGATAAAAGGTTCCCGTCGCAATATCGGCCCGTTCGGCAATCATGGACACTTTCATTTTCTTAAGTCCCTCCTCCCGGATCAGATCATATCCCACGGCAATCAGTTTTTCCTGTATCATCTGCCTCTGTTCCTGCGTAAAATTAGCCGGCATGCACTTCCTCCAGTCCTTCGATAAAGCTTCTTGTCGCTGCCACGTAATCGTCCACCTTGAATAAGGTTGCCGTATGTCCGCCGTCTACCCGGTGCACCTTTGCCCGCGGCATACTGTCAATCAGATCCTTCTGTGCCGCATCGGAAAAGGCTTTATCCTTCTTCGGCAGTACCAGTAAGGTGCGGTCATCAAAACGCGCATAGTCCGCTTTGGTAAGACAATTCAACCGGGCAATATCAACAAGAAGTGTCGTCATATGAAGATCAAACTCTCTCGTATACTGATTATATACCCAGGTGAAGAAATCTTCCATGTAAATCCGGTCAGACTCCTTCTCATTTTCCACTCCGACCTGTTTCTTCGAAACATTGATACTGATTTTCCGGACCAGGGAATACGGAACAATCTTCATGAGCGGCAGCATGATTCCATAAGAACGATACTGCTTTTTCAGATCACAGACGCTTGACTCCGACAGGCTGCAGGTGGAATACAAACAAAGCCCCGCCACCTTTTCCGGTGCGATCCGGCCGATCAACTGTGCAAGAAAACCTCCCAGCGATGCCCCAATATAAATGGCATTCGACAGTTTCAACTCCTCTACCAGATGAAGAATATGCTGTGCCAATGCTTCCAGGTTCTCGATCTCCATCGGGTAATCCATCGTCAGGATGCGGTAATCCTTCTCCATTTTCAGAATATGGTGAAACCACACCTCCGAAATGCCGGTTCCCCCCACAAGATAGACCAGCGTGTACTTCGCATCCTGTTTTCCACATAACAGGTATCTCGTAGAAATTCCATCCACACTTCTGTGTTGAAAAGGATGTGTCTTTCCAAAACTCTTTATTTCTTCATCAAAGCTCATGTTCCAGCTCCCTTCTTATTCTTTCAATGAATATTTTATAATTTTATTCACTGAATGAATTTTAACACGGAAGTTTTTGATATGCAAGGGAACGGAAGTCTGCTTCATGAGAATTTTTTTCATATATAACGATAAATGGTAAAAAACGAGAAGACAACTTTCGCTGTCTTCCCGTCATTCAAGCTTCATATAGAGAAGAGGATACGGATTTCCCTCTTCATCGAGATCGGTTCTTTTGTATGTCCGGAATCCCAGATGCTCATAAAATCCTACCGCCTGTGGATTCTGTTCGTTTACCGTAACCTCCCTGATTCCATAATTTTGAATTCCATATTGAATGAGCTGCCTGCCAATTCCCTTCCTCCGCTCCCTGGGAGAAAGAAACAGCATCTCTAACCGCTCCTCCTGGATTCCCATAAATCCTGCGATTTCTTTGCTCTCATTTTCTGCAAGGATCAGATGTTCCACTTCTTTTAATGCCTGCGGAACATATTCTTTAATCTGCTTCACTTCCTGATCCGAGAGAAAAAGGTGGGTAGCCCGGACCGAATCCTCCCATACCCTTAAAAGCTCTGTGAGCAGCGGATCCCTTTCCTTAATTTCATAGATGTTCATCATCAGCCTCCATAAAACTGAAATGCTCTTTTTATTCTTTCGGTAAAATGATATAATGAATCTGTTATTTCAATGTTTCAATGAAGAAAAAGCAAAAGAACTTCATTGTTTCCCCCCAAAACAGCCAGACAAGGAGATCACAAATGGCAAAGAAAAAGTGGCATATCACCCTATTCCGCATCCTTTCTATTCTCTGCTGGATCGCTACGATCATTCCCAGCGGATATGTCCTATACTATGCTTTTCGCAGCATGTCAGGAACGATACATGGCTTCAATGGAGAAATGCTATATGGAATTGATGCGTTCATCGATACCATTTTGATGGTGATTGCCTTCTGGTTTCCTTTGTATCTGCTTTGGGTCCTCTGTTTCCTTGGCGCAGTTATTTTTACCATTGTTACTCTTTATCTGAAGAAACGTTCCAGATAGTTTAGGAAACCCTCTGGAAATTTCTCCAGAACGCAATCGTTTCCTTTAAATCATCTTCATCCTCGAATAAATCCAGTTTCTTCGCCACTTCAATGGCAAAATCCACATAGCCATTGGCTCGCGCTGTAATCACCTGATCTGCCACAGCTACATCAAGATCCTCAGAATGCGTTGATACAATCCCCTCCAACACTCCGGCATGTTGAAGCACATCGACTCCGGCACAAATCCCTGCCAGAATTCCTTTCTTGTCCCTGACCTTCCGCAGATATTCATAGACGATTTCCTGATCAATTTCCTTAATATCGCCTCCCGGAATTACCATAAGTTCCGTCTGCGCCGCATCCATATCCGCTAATCTGGCAGACACATTCATCGAATATCCTTCTGTGGCAGTTACGGGATTTCCATCCACCGACACAAATACCACATCCCTGCCGGTAACCTTCAAAAAGTAATTCAATATCACAATTTCATAAATACAACATGTCGGATATAAAAGTACAACACTCTGCATCCATTCTTTCTCCTTGTCTCCCAGCTTCTCACTCTACGATTAACCCCGGTGCGGACAGAGCCATAAACATAAACAACAATACGCAGAAAATAACAAAAATGAGTATCGTATGCAGAATTCCGTTTTCTGCCTCAAATTCCCGAAGCTTATCCAGTCGCTTTCCGGCCATACCGCAGCCCCCGGCAACTCCTGCCGCAATTCCCCATAAAAACAGCTTCCACTGCTGGGTATATAAAAACAGTACGATGGCAACGATCCCGGCAGCCACCAGCCAGGGCGTCCGCTTTTTCTTTTCCATTAAAATCACTGCAAACAGCCATATGACTGATAAAATCAGCCCTGTCATAAATATCCATGTTATCATTTGGATTTTCCTTTCCCCTCCCCGTTACAGGAAAAAATGAATCCCCCAGAGCATCCATACCAAAGATATTACAGTTTACTTTGGTAATTCTCTAACTGATGAAAAATACCAACTATATTTACAGCATCTGCTCTCACATCAAAAATGACAACATAATTCATCTGTGGTACAACTGCCTCGCGATACCCTTTCTTAGCAAGATATACATCTCTGCATTCAGGAAACTGAAAGGGCTCAACTTCCAGCCTATCATAAATAGCATTGATACAATCCAGCAGATGTTTAGCTGCCTGCTTATTCTTTAAGCGATAAATCAAATGATACACAAGCCTATCAAGCAATTCATCTGCATGCTCTGTAACATTTAATTTATAAACCATACTTTGCCCTCGTTTCGCCAAGTGCCATTCTGGCATCCTTTACCTTCCCTGTTTCTACTTGCTTTTCGGAGATCTCTATATCTCTGTACATAGCAATCTGTCTCATGGTTGACTCATAAATCTCCATGCTCATAATTACCATATCACCATAGCCATTTTTAGTAACATAAATTGGCTCATCTGTCTTGTGACACATCTCAGATATCTCCGATGTATTCTTCAAATCTTTAATTGGAATTATTTGTGGCATAATATACACCTCCTTGTTCATGGTATAATTATACCATAATTATGTCCCGTTTCAACTTCTTTTATTCATCTCACCTTATTTGATCGTACTGTTTTCCCCAAGCCATTGCTTGATAATTTGGGGAGCACTCATTATTAATTCATTTGTATTATCAATAGTGCAAATCTCATTACGAATAATATCTTTCATATTACGTGGTGTAAATTCAAACTCAAAAAGTTGTTTTATTCGATTTACCAACAGACTATTGTCAAATACGCCAACCAATGAACAGGATTTTCCTTTTTGTAAAATATGTAGTAAATTTTTCTCTTTTGAATACTCACAATACAGATAATAATTCACGCAGTAGCTTTCAGCCTTAAATTGTTCCATTTTATGATCAAAGCTTTCTTTTGATATTGAATGATAAAAAGGTGCAAATATTTGTCTGCACGAACAGACATCTGTAAGTACATGTACGATATATCCTAAAAAGAAATCCCTATTATACTTGTCACAATTACTAATATAAAATATCCTGATACTTTCAAGCCAATCATGAAGCTCGCTTTCTTTCGTCACTTTTCCCCAAATAGCTCCTTCTGCAAATAAATGACTTTTTTCCTTCATGATACGTGTATAGTTCGGACTTGCATGGACTGCATCCGGAGCAATTGCTCCCACAATATAAGTTGAATAATCAACAGGCATCTTAATATCTTCCAAAACCTTTTCTGCTATCAGAATATGTGCCATTGTATATGCCATTCTGCTACCTGCCTTCCTTCGCCACCTAAAATCCAAAAACAGCGGACCATGACATTACATCAAAGCCCGCCGCTTTTCATTAATTATTCATTTTCTCGAGTTTCGCTGTCTGATCGGCAACAATGCAAGCATCAATAATTTCCTGAATGTCACCATTCATAATTTTATCCAGCTTATATAAGGTAAGGTTGATACGATGATCCGTCACGCGTCCCTGCGGGAAGTTGTAGGTGCGGATCTTCTCGGAACGATCTCCTGTACCGATCTGGCTTCTTCGCATTTCTGCTTCAGCATCGTGACGCTGCTGCTGTTCCATATCGTACAGCTTCGCTTTCAGGATGGCAAAAGCCTTTGCCTTGTTCTGGATCTGGGATTTCTCGGTCTGGCTGTAAACCACAATACCGGTGGGGTAATGGGTCAGACGAACCGCGGAGTCCGTCGTATTGACACACTGTCCACCGTTACCGGATGCACGCATAACGTCAATACGGATATCCTTATCTTCAATCACAATATCAATATCGTCTTCCACCTCTGGCATTACCGCTACGGAAATGGTCGAGGTATGAATACGGCCGCCGCTTTCGGTTTCAGGAACACGCTGTACACGATGAACACCACTTTCGTATTTCATCTTGGAATAAGCGCCCTGTCCGTTAATCATGAAGTTTACTTCCTTCATTCCGCCGATTCCGATTTCATCCACGCTAAGGAGCTCTACCTTCCAGCGCTGGCTTTCCGCATAATGCACATACATACGGTAAATCTCCGCTGCAAAAAGCGCTGCCTCATCACCGCCGGCACCGGCACGGATTTCCACGATAACGTTCTTATCATCATTCGGATCCTTGGGAAGCAGCAGAATTTTCAGTTTCTGTTCCAGCTCCTCCACACGTTTCTTGGCAGAAGCAAGCTCTTCCTTTAACATCTCCTTCATATCCTCATCGGATTCTTCATCGAGAAGTACAAGGGAATCTTCAATATCCTGCTTCGACTTCTTATATTCCTTATATGCTTCAACGATCGGAGTCAGATCACTCTGCTCCTTCATCAGCATACGGAAACGTTCCTGATTATTTGCTACATTTGGCTCTGCCAGCTCACTCATAATTTCTTCAAAGTGATGCAATAAATCTTCCAGCTTGTCAAACATCTTTCCACTCCTTGTTCCATCTATCATCCATTTGGTTGTTACATCATTGGCAGTCTTGCACTCACAACACGATCAAGCCCTGCGAAATCCTTACATACGTCGATCTCCTTAAAGCCTGCTTCACGAAGAAGCTCACTCACGGTCTGCGCCTGCTCACTCCCGATTTCCAGAAAAATCTGTCCACCCCGGTTCAGGTAATCCTGCGCCCCACCAATAATTCTCCGGTAAAAGTCGAGTCCATCCTCTCCTCCATCCAGTGCAATATACGGATCATATTCCCGCACCTCTTCCATCAGTGTCGGAATGACCGCCCTCTCAATATAAGGCGGATTGGATACCAGAAGATCAAACTTCCCGGTCACCTTTTCATACAGATTACTTTCCAGAAAGTCTGCTCTGATGCCAAGCGATTCCGCATTCTTCGCCGCTACCTGCAACGCTTCTTTCGAAATATCCACACCAGTTCCTTCACAGTCATTCGAGTAATGAAGAAGGCTTAACAAGATACATCCGGATCCGGTACAAAGATCCAGAATCCGCATGCCATCATGCAGATACCGCATCGCCTCTTCCACCAAAATCTCGGTATCCTGTCTCGGAACCAGCACATGCTCATTTACCTGAAAGCGCAGTCCCATGAAATCCTGATAGCCCAAAAGATGTTGCAGCGGAACATGGACCGCTCGCTGCTCCAACGCCCTCCGGTACTGCTCCTCTTCTTCTTCGGACACCTCCCGGTCTCCGTGACAAAGCAGCGTATTGTGGTCGGTTCCACATATCTCTTCCAGCAAAAGCCTTGCATCCAGTTGTGCCTCGCCAATCTCTGCTTCTTTCAGTTTCTGCATTCCCATCAGAAAGGCTTCCGTGTAATTCATTCTTCCCCGGTTCCTTCCTCATCGTCATCGGATAAGGCGCCATCCTTCATCCAGGACTCATCCACTTCATATCCGAATTCTTCATACAGATAATTCTTCCAGTCAAAGACCGCCTCAACGGATTTGATCGCTACTTCAATCATTTCTTCATCCGGCTCTTTCGTCGTCAGTCTCTGCAGCCACATACCGGGAGCAGAAATGATCCGGATCAGAATATTGTCACTGCGTCCTGCCAGACGGATAATTTCATAGGAAATTCCCGCAATTACCGGAATCAGTGCGATCCTAAGCAGTACACGATATACCGGATTCGATACCCGGATAAAGAAAAACAGGATAATACTTACAAATACCACAAAAAACAGGAAGCTTGTTCCACACCGCTTATGAATACGGGAACTCTTCATCGCATTATATACGGTAAGCGGTCTTCCCTTTTCAATACAGTTGATACATTTATGCTCTGCGCCATGATACTGGTACAGGCGGTGAATGTCCTTCATCAGACTGATTGCTACAATATAAAGTAAAAAGATTGCAATACGGATGACACCCTCGATGATCGCAAGCAGGGAATCATTCCGGATAAATCCATTCAGTAACGTGGACAGATAATACGGCAGAAGAATAAAAATCGCCACGGCCAGCACGACCGAAAGCACTGTGGTAAATCCCATCAGGATCTTCTCACCGCGTCCTCCTGAAATCTTGTCAAGTGCCTTGTCCAGCTTCGTTTCTTCTGCTTCTCCGTCCTCGTAAAACTGGGCAGAATGATTGATACATTTCATGCCAAGGCGAAGAGAATCAATAAAATTGAAAATGCCGCGTAAAAATGGAATCTTCGTGATTTTGCTTTCCGGAAAAAGTCCACGGAACACATCCACCTCGACATCAATTTCGCCATCGGCCTTACGGATTGCAACCGCATAATCGTCTTTATTCTTCATCATAACACCTTCCAGAACGGCCTGACCGCCGATTCCGGAGTAGTGTGCGGATTTTTTCTTTTTCGCCATTTTAAATCTCCATTACAAAAAAGGTTGAGATGATGTAACACCTCAACCTTCATCGTTTCATTATTTGCTTGCTACGCCATACTTCTTATTGAACTTATCAATACGTCCATCAGTTCTTGCAGCCTTCTGCTGACCTGTGTAGAATGAATGACATTTGGAACAAACTTCAACGTGAATATCTTCCTTTGTTGAACCTGTTACAAAAGTGTTGCCACAGTTGCAAGTTACAGTTGCCTGATAATAATCAGGATGGATTCCTTCTCTCATAATTTCACCTCTCTATTATCATTTCTCATATTTTCTGTTCTCATCCACTGTGTTTCCTACGAAACAGCTTTTTAAGTATATCATAGGTATCATGCCTTTGCAAGCACTTTTTATAACCATTTGATCTTCTTAACCATATTGACAAATTCCTGATTATTTCTTGTTTTTGCAAACAGATCAAGGATCCTGTCCAGCGACTCTTCCGGCTTTAATCCGTTCAGAGCCTTACGGATGATATTCATGGCATCAAGCTCGTCCTGGGATAACAACAGGTCTTCACGACGCGTACTGGATCTCGGAATATCGATTGCAGGGAAGATTCTCTTCTCTGACAGTTTCCGGTCAAGCATTAATTCCATGTTACCGGTTCCCTTAAATTCCTCGTAAACCACATCATCCATCTTGGATCCGGTTTCTACCAGTGCAGTTGCCAGAATCGTTAATGATCCACCTTCACGCATGTTTCTCGCCGCACCAAAGAACCGCTTCGGCATATGTAATGCCGCAGGATCCAGACCACCGGATAATGTTCTTCCGCTCGGAGGAACAATCAGGTTGTAGGCTCTTGCAAGTCGTGTAATACTGTCGATCAGAATTACAACGTCCTTTCCATGCTCTACTAAACGCTTACCACGCTCAATAACCATTTCAGATACACGTTTATGATGCTCCGGAAGTTCATCAAAGGTAGAATAAATTACTTCCACATTTGGTCCTTCAATTGCTTCCTTAATATCGGTTACTTCTTCCGGACGTTCATCAATCAGCAGAATAATAAGATGTACTTCCGGTGAATTACGTTTTACGGACTTCGCAACATCCTTTAACAGGGTTGTCTTACCGGCTTTCGGAGGGGATACGATCATACCTCTCTGTCCCTTACCAACCGGACTGATCAGATCCATAACCCGCATTGCTATACTTGCTCCCGGCATCTCCAGATGAAGACGCTCATTCGGGAAAATTGGAGTCATGTCTTCAAAATTGTGACGTTTCGAACTTTCCTCCGGTGTATAACCGTTGATCGTTTTCACGTATAACAATGCCGCAAACTTCTCGCCCTGTGTACGCACTCTGGTGTTTCCTTCCAGAATATCACCGGTCTTCAGTCCGAAACGGCGGATCTGGCTCGGAGCCACATAGACATCATTCTCACCCGGAAGATAGTTCTCACATCGGATAAATCCGAATCCATCCGGCATAACCTCCAGAATACCATGTGCACTGACTCCACTGTCCAGTTCCTCTATTGTCTTTTCCTCTTCGGTCTGGGACTGTTTTTCTTCTCTGGACTTTGTTTCTTCCTTTTTGGTATCTTCTTTTCCTTTTACTTCTTCTTTATTCTTTGTTTCCCTGCGTTCTGCGGTTCTGGATGCCACAACGCCCTTGGGTTTCTGTATGCCCTTGCCTTCTGCCTTATCTTTTTCGTCTGCTGCAAGCATTGCCTCTACCAGCTCGTCCTTTTTCATGGTTGAAATGCCCCGCAGACCTCTTGCTTTTGCTACTGCTTTTAAATCAGCAAGTGCTAAAGACTCATACTTTTCTCTCATACTCTCCTCCAAATATCTATGAAAACTGTATACCATTATTACATTTCTAAAGGGAATTTTCTTACGAATTGCAAATGATTTGTCATACAATAAAGTGATTATACAACATTCATTTCCAAAAGGAAAGTAAATTTTAAAAGATTTTGGGCAAATTTTCAGCAAAATGAGACATCATTTTCTACTCATTCAGCGACTGTTTCACCGGAACCTCGATCTTACGGTTATAGCATGCAAAAGTATCCTCCACCCATTTTTTGTCTGGTTTTTTTGTCACAAGGCTCACAAGCGGAACCAGTATAAGTCCTGCTACCATGGCAAAGGCGCCGGCATTAATAGGAGACTGTAATACCGTCGGGAAGGAGCTCCGGAAGAACAGATTCAGCGTCATCACCCCGACACCAAATACAAAGCTTACATAACAGGCTGCCTTGGTCGTCTTTTTCCAATATAAACCGTACAGGAACGGTGCAAGAAATGCTCCTGCGAGCGCGCCCCATGATACTCCCATAAGCTGCGCAATAAAGGTCACGTTACTCTTATACTGTACAATCGCAATAACAACGGAAATTGCAATAAATACTACGATCAAAAGCCGCATAATGAATACCTGCTTCTTTTCATCCATGTCTTTCACTACATGATCCTTTAATACATCCAGTGTCAGTGTTGAACTCGATGCCATAACAAGAGAAGATAACGTTGACATGGAAGCCGATAATACCAGGATCACCACAAGTCCTATGAGAAGATCCGGGAGATTCGAAAGCATTGCCGGAATCACCGCATCATAACCGTCTGCCGCAATGTCAATCTGACTGCTGTACAGTCTTCCGAATCCACCAAGGAAATAGCATCCTCCGGATACCACAACTGCAAATAAGGTAGAAATGATGGTTCCCTTTTTAATAGAAGCTTCACTCTTAATCGCATAGAACTTCTGCACCATCTGCGGAAGTCCCCAGGTTCCAAGTGATGTCAATACAACCACACCTAGCAGATTAAACGGATCCGGGCCAAAGAAGGACGCAAACACACCGGGCTGTGTGGACGCTGTCGCATCTTCTACATTGGCAAGTCCGTTTAAGGCTTCTAAGAAACCACCGTTACTTTTTAATACAGCTGCAATTACCACAACAATACCGAACAGCATAATAAGTCCCTGCAGGAAATCATTAATTGCCGTTGCCATATAACCGCCTGCTACCACATAAATACCTGTCAGTACTGCCATGACAAGAATACAGACCGCATAATCAATATGAAACGCCATTCCAAACAATCTGGATAATCCATTATAAAGCGATGCCGTATAAGGAATCAAAAATACGAATACAATCACAGATGCCGCAATCTTTAAATTCTTAGACTGGAAACGTGTGCCAAAAAATTCCGGCATGGTCGCACTGTCTAAATGCTGTGTCATGACACGGGTCCTTCTTCCCAAAACCACCCAGGCAAGCATCGAGCCCAGCAATGCGTTACCGATTCCGATCCAGGTCGAAGCAATTCCGTATTTCCATCCGAACTGTCCGGCATACCCTACGAAAATAACTGCCGAAAAGTACGAGGTTCCATAAGCAAACGCCGTAAGCCACGGACCGACACTCCGTCCGCCAAGTACAAATCCATTTACATCTGTTGCATGCTTTCTACAGTAAAAACCAATTGCCAGCATTATTCCGAAAAATATCACCAGCATTAATATTTTGATAATCATAACTCTCTCTCCTCTTTATTAACCACGGTTCTGTGCTTCTACCAGACGCATTCCGCAGTACTGTTCACGAAGCTTCGGCTTCTCAATCTTACCGGTAGGATTTCTCGGAATTTCTGCAAATACAACTTTATGCGGCCGTTTGTAACGGGGAAGCTTCTGACAGAACTCATTGACTTCTTCCTCTGTACAGGTTTTATCCGGCTTTAGCTCAATCACGGCAAGGGTTGTCTCTCCCAGACGCTTATCCGGAATACCAATGACTGCCACATCATGGACTGCATCAATGTTGCGCAGGAAATCCTCGATCTGTACCGGATAAATGTTCTCACCGCCACTGATAATGACATCTTTCTTACGGTCTACCAGGAAGATGAAACCGTCCTCATCCATCTGTGCCATGTCTCCGGTATAAAGCCAGCCTTCATCATCCATGACTTCCTTCGTCGCTTCTTCATCATTGTAATAGCAGGTCATTACACCGGGCCCCTTAACCGCAAGTTCGCCAACCTCTCCCTGCGGAACCTCATTCCGTTTTTCGTCCACAATCTTAACCTTCCAGCCAAAGCCCGGCTTACCGATCGCGCCAACCTTATCGATATTTTCTACTCCAAGATGAACACATCCGGGACCGATGGATTCACTTAAGCCATAGTTGGTATCGTACTGATGATTCGGGAAGTAACGCTTCCAGTGCTTGATCAGACTCGGCGGTACGGGTTGTGCGCCGATATGCATCAACCTCCAGTGAGACAGATCATAATCCTCCAGTTTCACTCTTCCGCTGTCCAACGCCTCCAGAATATCCTGCGCCCACGGAACCAGAAGCCATACAATCGTACATTTTTCTTTGGATACGGCATCCAATATGTATTCCGGCTTGGTTCCCTTTAACAGAACTGCCTTACTTCCGGACAAAAGAGAACCGAACCAGTGCATCTTCGCACCCGTATGATATAACGGAGGAATGCACAGGAACACATCATCCCTGGTCTGTCCATGATGATTCTGCTCGACACGGCAGGCATGAATCAGGCTTTCATGATTATGTAAGATCGCCTTCGGGAATCCTGTTGTTCCGGATGAAAAATAAATTGCTGCATCATCCTGCTCCGTAAGGTGTACCTTCGGTGCCACACTGGAACAGTTTGAAGTCAGTGAATTGTAATCCTCGGCAAAGGTCGGACAATTATCTCCTACGAAGAACAATAAGCGGTTGCGGCTGATTTCATCTGCAATCTCTTCCACACGTCCGATAAATGCAGGTCCGAATACCAACACATCTGCCTCAGCCTTTTCTACGCAATACTGAATTTCATCCGGCGCATAACGGAAGTTCAGCGGAACCGCAAGTGCTCCCGTTTTCAGAATTCCAAAATAAATCGGCAGCCATTCCAGACAGTTCATTAACAGAATTGCCACCTTGTCCCCCTTCTTAATGCCTCTTGAAATCAGCAGATTGGCAAACCGGTTCGCCTTTTCATCAAACACCCTCCAGGTAATCTCCCTGCGATAATGTGTCATCGGATTTGGCTCGATCAGTTCATATTCCTTCCAGGTAACCCTCCGGACCTCTTTGACCTCCGGATTAATTTCCACCAGACAGACCTCATCTCCATAACTTCTGCTGTTCTGCTCCAACACATCTACAATTGTCATTTTTCCGCTCCTTTGTCGTTCAATATATCTTTTTGTTGTGTATACTCCACCATGTTATTCTTTTATGCTTTAACGCTTTTACCTATTGAAGTATACCCTTGTATCCAATATTTGTCAAGGAAATTACCACACTACCCGCTGCACTAAATTCGTACTTCACTTCGCTCATACTCATTAAGTGCACGGGTATGGTTCGCACTAACCTCAAGCTTCGTCTCTGACTTGCTTTCGCTAAGTGCTCTACACAAAAAGGCACCAGACACTTCTATGTCTGATGCCAAAATTTCACGTTTTCTTCTCTGAAACTCACCTTGAAATCTGCACAGACATATAAGACCTATTGCTTATAACTGTGCAGGAACTGCTGTTACAAGCGAATACGCCTCACGTAATAATAAAGGTATGCCTGATTGGTAAGTTTACTCTGATTCATACAAAACTCCCTGACTTCATAAAGTTCTACAATGGATAGATTAACACGCTGTATTCTGCATGTCAACCGACTTTCCAATAAACTTCTACTTTCTCTTTCGCCTGTTCTTTAGTCAGACCGCATTTCTCCTGTAATTCAAGAACGGCCTGTTCCTTCGTGCTTCCAAATTTTTTGCAAAGAGAAACTATCGACTCTATTGTATTCTGGCGTTCTTTATTCAATTCCCGCTCTGCTTTTTGGCGTTCTTTCTTTGCTCCAATCTCTTTTCCGATCTGCTCTCCGATCTCCCTCTCATCTCTCCGGATCAGTTCAATTTCACGTTCCTCATCATACTCAAATATACTCATTTTAATTACCTCCGCCTTCTGCTTCGATAAAAATCCCTTCAATATATCATGTCTGATACAATATTCGATTGCTTCTTCCACAGCCTGTTCTAATGGCATATCTGCACTATTATATCGGACACGCTCTACATACTGTGTATATTGCTTTAATACCGGACATTTTTCCTTCAATTCTTCATTCATCTTAGGATTAATGTTTAGGATCGTTACCCTTAATTCCAGTTCTGGATCCTCTGTCGGTACTTCAAATGCTTCCGATAGTCTCAGGATCCGTCTTTCCGGTTTACTTTCTATTCCATTATAGAATACCACAAAATGCGGTGTTGGTAACTTAATTAATTTGGAACTGTATAATGACTGGTCTTTCACATAAACCTGCAACAATTCCGCCACGTAAAAGAGATCTCTTAACGGCATATTCAGGTTATAAGTAGACTGATGCTCATACAGGTTCACTTCGTTCATAATTAAAAAAGAAATATCATTCTGCATCCCCATATAGATTGCATTGTCTAACATATTAAATGTAATCTGTGATGCATCGGTATAGTCTGTCCCATTCAAAGCATTATACAGAGACAATGCATTCTCTGGTTCCCTAAACAGCATCCGGCTTACCGTGTCCTTATAATTCCGTTGTACTTTTGTTGATCCTTCTGTTGTGGTTTTGCTTACTTTTACTTCTCTCATATCTCTTCCTCCCTTTGCAGAAGGATAGAAATTGACTACTCAACGTTTATAGAACATTCATCCCAGCCATACAAACGCACATTTGCTTTCCTTCCTCCCGCCTTTTCAATTGTTTGAATGTGATTTAAAAGCATGGAT